>NZ_MRWE01000039.1 GCF_002093665.1 Rouxiella badensis
ATATATTACCCGTCAATAGAGAATGAAAAATATTTAAAAAACCATGTTTAATTAGATAAAAGAATAAATAAAAAAGGCCGGATAAAATCCAGCCTTTACTCGAAGCATATAAAATTTCTCATATATAGCCTTAAAATGCTCTGTATGCGATTTTGAGACGTTGTACTTTAGAAACCGTGAATCATATTAATAGTAGGTAGTAATGATTTTTACGCGGCTTGATTCCGTGAGGAAAAAATATTTTCATCAATCCAAGCATCGATTTCACTTTCTACAAAGGCGATAGTTCTTTCACCGGTTCTAACAGGTGTTGGAAAACGATTATTTTTGATTAGGTTATAAATCCACGTCCGACCATAACCGGTCCGGTTGATTACTTCAGAAATGCGAATTAGTTTTTTCTTCTGCGTCATATATTTCTCCATCGTCGTTTGATGGAATGTATTATTCGAATATCGCTTATGACGATCAAGCACATTTACGAAAAATATCTGGATTTTTCATCGCATTTGAGGTGTCAGCATCTAAAATCACAACTAAGTTAATTAAAAACAGTTGGTTAGGTTATTTAGCAAAAAGTGCTATTTTCCCGACGGTAGCGGATGTGAAGATGTTGACCATAAGCTTTACGTCTCATGCGGTTTGATGTTCAGTATTGTTCACTGACGTTCACTACCGTAATCTATTGATTTAAATTGACTTGCATTGCCATTTGTTGGTAAAAGTGAGTTGGTAAAATAGAAGTATAGATATTTTTATTCATTTAAAACATAGGAATAAAGTGATGTTCGATTCCGAGTCCGGCACCATCATTCTTAAAACGTGGGTCAGAAAAGTCTTTTGACCGGCGTTAGAAAGTGGGTGTGAAAATCAAAAATTCAAATCGACACAGAGTTACGATTTAGCATCAACTTCAAGAAGGGAGCCTTTAAACGGGTTCCCTTTTTTCGTTGTCCGTCATCTTCACAGTCATTACTCGTAAAACGTTAGATTTAAGCCTCGCCACCTTCACGACTTATCCTGTTACTAAGCTTACCCAGATTTTAAACGCTATCCATATGGCAGCTTTTTTGAGTTAAAAGTGTTTTGATCCGATATTTCACCAAACCTATTCCCGCTTAGGATGATAGTTTTCTGGACTGGAAAACTGTGAAGATTGACAGGGTGGGCATTGGTAAAGGTAAGTTGTATACGAGCCGTTTTGCCCTCTCAGATGCGCTGGAGCGGGTCAAAAAGAAGACATTACTAATCGGGGTGTACTAATTAACGGAGGGCAGGCCAGATTAGCAGGCTTAAGGCAATTATATTTTTAACATGTATATGCAGGAACTGACGATTTCCCCGTTATCGGTAGTAACATTGACGGGCACACGCTCATATTGACTACCTTCAAATTCGTCAAGTACTTGCCAGTGACGTTGTAAATTCTCTGACGTAAAAAGGAATCCTTGTACGCTATTGCCTGAGTTATCCAAAATAATACCGGGATAACCCATTTCGGCTCCCCAACCCTCATTGATAAGAGAGCCTGCGACATGCCCTTCGCGCCATGTACCACCTATCTTTTCGAGAATATGAGCGTTAGGACGGCCTGGTCCCAGCGTTCCGTAAACAAACAGACTTTCCATACATTCTCCTGGTTAAAACAATAATTAGGATATCTCATTATCTACTTTTTCATCCAGAGCAGAGGCAAGGAAAATTCATCAGCGTCTGCTAATGGTCGTGAACCGACTCCGATGATGGCCGATTTTAATAAAGCCGTACTTGAGCATGACATTTAACTGGCCACTCCTCCATCACGCCCATGGGTTCTGCCAAGAAATTTCTATTTAAAGGTAAGAACTCTCTAGCTAAAAAACTAATTTGATATCAAACAATATTTCAACATGTTAATAATGTTTACATTTGCGCCCTCTGTTACACCACGAACAAAATCACATTGTTACGTTTTTAAAAGGGTGCACTTAAGTGAAAAAAACACACAAACTCCAGGGGATGGCATTATCCCTCCTTACCGCCAGCATGTTGTTGTCATTCCAACTACATGCCTATGATAAATATGATATTAAAAAAGCCTATCCTGGCGGAGAAAAAGTCACCCATCAGGGGGGTGATTATCAATCTCAATGGTATGCCAACCCAGGTGAAAAACCGAATGCCTCAGTAGCCCATATCTGGGAAAACGTATGGAAAAAAATCGGCACTTCAACTGACCCGGATACTGACCCCACGCCAGGCCCAGACCCGGATACAGACCCGGATACGGACCCGGATACAGACCCTACGCCTGGACCTTCTGACTATCCGCAATACCAGTCAGGCAAACATTACAAAATGGGCGAGATTGTCAGCAATAAAGGCAAAGATTATCAATGTCAGGTTGCTAACTGGTGTAGTGGGGAACCTTCGGCCTATGCACCAGGCGATGGCTGGGCATGGGAATCAGCGTGGAGTCTGCACGGACTCGCGCCTGAACCGGGTATGGAACTCACCCAGAAAGCGCTGAATGAGCGTGAAGATGCTTTGACAAACACCTCGCAACTGGTTGCAGTGAAAAAAGCCATCCGCACCCTGAGCAATGAAAAGGTTGAGCAAATTAAACCCGGTGCGGCGAACAATCCTTCCAACGTGAAACGCGTTGAAGAGTTGGTGACGGCAGAGAAATGGAATACCTTCTTCCCACACCGCGACCCTGCTTACACCTATGAAAACTTCTTGAAGGCAGTCGGGAAATTCCCCGTTCTTTGTGCTGATAGCGAAAATGGGCAGGACGCCGATGGGATTTGTAAAAAGACACTGGCGACCATGTTTGCTCACTTTGTTCAGGAAACCGGGGAACATGCCAACCAAAGTGATGTAGCGCAGTGGCAACAAGGATTGCATTGGGTCCGGGAAATGGGCCTGAATGAAACGTCCTATGATAAATACACGGGTGCTACCTGTGATCCTACCACCTGGCAGGGAAAAGCTTGGCCTTGTGCAAAAGACAAACAAGGTAATGCGCTGAGCTATTTTGGCCGCGGGGCGAAACAACTGAGCTATAACTTCAACTATGGTGCCTTTTCACAAGCCATGTTTGGCGATGTGAACGTTTTACTAAAAGAACCCCATCGCGTAGCCGACACCTGGCTCAACCTGGCCAGTGCAATATTTTTCTATGTTCAACCACAGCCCCCTAAACCGAGCATGCAAGCAGTGATGGATGGCAGCTGGCAGCCTAATGCGGCAGACAAGGCTAATGGGCTGGTTCCTGGTTTTGGTGTCACCACCCAAATCATTAACGGTGGCGTGGAATGTGGCGGCAGCGTGGAAGTTCAACAGTCTCAAAACCGTATCCAGTATTACAAAGAATTTGCCAAGCAATTTGGGGTACCCGTACCTGACAGTGAAGTGCTGGGTTGTAAAGGCATGAAACAATTTAGCGAGGCCAGCTCAGCGGCCATGCCGTTGTTCTGGGTGAAGGATGATAGTTATGTTGCTGAAAATAAAGGTGGCAAGTCCTATGCATGTAAACTTGTTAACTGGCAGGAAAACGATTTTAGCGCGCTGACCAAAGGGGATTACACTCGCTGCGTTAAAGCGAGTTTCCCTGACGTCGTTATCAAGAACTAACTAGCGCGTCTCCGTTGATGTTTGTTTAACATATCGCCCCTTCAGTTAATAAGAAGGGGCGAATCGCTCAGACACTCCCGGCCCTGTCGCCGCGTCCAGATATAAGTCACACCGCCGCACTCAACCTCGATTCCAGCGCACCCTGCGGATTTATGTGCTTTACAGGGAGCGACAGTCTCCATCATTCTTTCGGCAGTGACGGTAAAATACGCTGTGTTTACCGCACACTAAGCATTTATTATTTATTAAACAGGCTATCTGAAGAGATAAGTTTCTAACTGACAGAGGGGATGCATAAAAATTAAATGCGTCGCGCTTTGCCTTAACTTTCATGAGCTCATGATTTAATCTTGTAAATAAATGATTAAATTTTCGATAAAGTTTTTTAAGGTTTATATTTATTGTTAGCTAAATTTAACTGTTGAATGTAAATCAATCAACCTTGTTAGGTTGGCCTAACAATCGATGAAATAATAATCCAGGCCAATAATTAGCGCGAATATTTATATGTTGAGCTCGTTTCTTGCGTGTAAAAGCTCGGCAAAAAGCTTATTGAACTCGTCGACCTTACTTTGCAGTTCGGCCATGTGCCGTTCTTTCTCAGACTCGGGCAGGTAAGCGAAAAGCCGCAGCAGTTCTAGCTCGCGCTCTGCCAGGGGCGGGGCAATGGATTCAATGGGGATGGGAGAAGTCTCTGTATCGCCATATAAAATCCAGGTAGGCGTACACTTGAGTGCGCTAGCCAAAGCAAACAGGTTCCTGCCACCGGGCGTGGTGTCACAGCTCTCCCACTGTGAAATTGTGACATGGGAGACCTTCACAACCGATGCAAGTTTGCGCTGGGTGTATTTCATCTCTTTTCGTCGCAATTTAATGCGGTCACCGGGAGTCATCATAGTTAGGTAATTCTAAGTTCTCTTGCGTTAAATATCTCAAACACATGATTTTTAGGTTAAACTAACAGCACTCTATTAATAACTCATAAAATATCATCATGCGTTTTTCACGCCACCCGTCCGCCTCGATTAAATTATAAAAACTCAATCGAAAGAGGTTTTTCGATAAAAAGGAGATTATTGTTTAATATAGAGCGGTGGACTTTTAAACGCTGTTCTAATATGGACCCATTTTTTCTATAAGTCCGGTGTATTAATCAAAAGGGCGCATAACGGATGTAAAAGGCAAAATTAAGCGGGGATGGATCGTTATGGCAGGGAAAAAGGGGCATTTACCCCTTAGTAGTCCACGTAAGTGCCCTCGAGCGCCAAAACTTGTTCGACGTTGTGCCGGTGTACGGCTTCATAGGGTTCAAACCAGGCAACGGCGCCGGTTGCCAGAGACTCTGCGGCAAACTCCTTCAGCGAAAGATTGGCAAGGCTGGAGTCGGTTTTAAGCCTGATAAGTTGGGCCACATATTTTTCCGTCGCATCGATAAGCTCACGCGGATAGCCGCCCAGCTCAATGATTTCATACCTGCCGTGATTAGGTAATAGCCACTGGAAATGCCATTGTTTAAAACGGGCAAGTTCTTTGAGATGAGTGTCGAGCCTATCAGGCTCCGTCACGTAGGTCAGCGTATCTTCAAGTGTGTCACCGGCCAGAACCAGGCCCAGAGAAGGGATTTTTACCACCACACCGTCAGCGCTATGAATGTCCAGTTGCCTCAGCTCAAGCTCGATAGTGCCGACATGCAGAGTCAAACAATTGTGAAAAGTTGCGGTAGGCATCACCACCGGCTTAATCGGTGGCTTACCGGTCTCCAGGCGTTCGCGATTTTCGCTGAGCAACGCCCGTGTAAGGTCACAGGCGATAATTTCACAGTCACTGAACGCGCCATTGCCCGCCACATGATCGGTGTGCCAATGACTCATGACGACGCGAATGTCTGTAATACCCTGGGATTGTAGAGTGTGACGAATGAAAGCGGCATGCCGAAGGCTCATGTGGGTGTCATAAACCACGGCCTCAGTGCCTTGATAAATCACGTAAGTGGCGGTGCCGAGAGAATAGGCACCGTCATCAAGCCAGTTAGCTTCCTGACTATAAAGCCTTTTATTTTCGATACGGCCATCATAAAAAGCCATTATTCCGGGCCACGGCATGCAAACTCGCATGGTCGCAGCCCAGGACTCTTCTCGCTCTATCGTTGACATACCTTACCTTGTGTAAAGACCGTCGGTCTTTAAGAAATACAACCTGAAACAGGCGTATGCAACAACAAAATATCGAGAGAGAAAAGAAGCTTAAACGGTACCGGTTCCACCGTCAGAACACCAAACCTGACCGGATGAGTAGCTGTTATCGGCCGAGGCAAAGGTAACGTAAAGTGGCGCAATTTCGGCCGGCTGACCGGGGCGCGCAAGAGGCGCTTCTTCGCCAAACACTTCAACTTTTTCCTGTGGTTGCCCACCGCAAACCTGTAGCGGAGTCCAGTAAGGGCCCGGTGCGACGGCGTTTACGCGTATACCCTCAGGACCAAGCTGTTTAGCAAGAGACTTGGTGAAAGCGACGATAGATGCCTTGGTCTGCGCATAGTCGAGCAGGATTTCGCTTGGCTTATAGGCTTGTACGGAGGTGGTGTTAATGATTGAGGCACCACGCGGCAAGTAGTCGAGCGCCGCTTTTGTTATCCAGAACATCGCATAAACGTTGGTTTTAAAGGTCGCGTCAAATGCCTCTGTAGTCAGATCCTTGATGGACTCGCAGAACTGCTGACGACCGGCGTTATTAACCAGAATATCCAGGCCGCCAAGCTCGCTCGCTGCCTGTTTTACCAACTTCTGACAAAAGGCTTCATCGCGGATATCACCCGGAATGGCCACCGCCTTGCGGCCTTCTTCCCTGATTAACGCGATCACTTCCTTCGCGTCTGATTCCTCGGCGGGGAGGTAGTTGATAGCAACGTCGGCGCCTTCACGGGCATAGGCAATCGCAACGGCTTGGCCGATACCAGAGTCACCGCCGGTTATCAGTGCTTTGCGACCTGTCAGTTTACCGCTGCCTCGATAGGATTTCTCCCCGTGATCAGGGCGCGGAGACATCTCGCTCACCAGACCCGGGAAAGGTTGTTTCTGCTGTTTAAACGGCGGAACAGGATAAGACTCAGCATTGCCCAGAATATTTGAGGTGGGGGAATTTTGCTTGTTGCTCATTGTGTGCTCCTTCCATTAGGTTAAACATACCTAAAGCCTAGTGTAAAAAATTACCTTTTTGAAATATTCAGATTGTTCTGCTGATTATTTTCCTTATTTACACTGACTCTGTTTGCACGATGCTGGAGACTCATGGAACGGAATCAGACTTGAACCCTGTATAGATATTCAGTAGAATCCGCATTGTCTATTTTTTGCCCTAAAAAACGCCTCGCAGCTCTGTTTATCTTATTAAAAAGCGCCCTATGCCAAACGAAAATACGCCTCTGCTTTACCAGTATCCGGAACACCTTCGCCATACGCTCGAGACGCTGCCCGCGCGCAGTGGGGTCTATATTTTCTATGGGCAGGACCAGACGTTTCCGCTGTATATCGGCAAAAGCGTTAATATCCGCAGCCGCGTGCTGGCGCATTTCAGAGCCGTGGATGAGGCGAAACTACTGCGCATGACCTGCAATATCGAGTACGTAGAAACGGTTGGGGAAATAGGCGCACTGCTGCTTGAGTCGAAGATGATCAAGGACCGGCGGCCGCTGTTTAATAAACGACTGCGCGTAACCCGCAAGCTCTGCTCGCTGCGGGTTGATGATCAGACGACGGGCATTGTTTTCAGCAACGAGCTCGACTTTTCGACCTCGGAAGATCTCTTCGGATTGTTTAAAACCAAGTTTGCGGCTATTGAAAAACTGCGCGATATCGCCGACGAGCAGAAGCTCTGCTACGGCGCGCTGGGGCTGGAGAAACTGTCGGCCAAGCGAGCCTGCTTCCGTTTTTCTCTGGGGCGCTGCGCCGGCCTGTGCTGTGGCAAAGAGACGCGGGTGGAGCACCAGACGCGCCTCAAAATGGCGCTTGAGGCGATGAAGGTTCGCAGTTGGCCCTATCCGGGACGGATCGCTATCGAAGAAAAATCAGGCCAGCAGACGGAATATCACGTGTTGAACAACTGGTTTTATCTGGGCACCGTCAGCACGCTTGAGGCGGCCAAAGGCGTACAAACCGCGACGCCTCATTTTGACCGCGACAGCTATAAGATCCTCTGCCAGCATGTGTTCAGGCACCAGGGGCTGAACATCACGCTATTGGATTAGAGCCTGCCCGCACTGCCGCAGATGCGGATCTTTTCGGCCACCACCTCTTTCATCGCCTGCTTGCCGGGCGTGATATATTTACGCGGATCGTTGGCGTCAGGGTTTTCACTGAAATAGCCCTTAACCGCATCGGCGAAGGCGATTTTTAATTCGGTGGCAACGTTCACTTTGCATACGCCGAGCGCGATGGCCCGGGCGATCATCGCCTCGGGAATGCCAGAGGCGCCGTGCAATACCAGCGGAATTTCCACCTGCTGGCGGATCTTCTCCAGCCTGTCGAAATCGAGCCGAGGCTCGCCCTGATACAGTCCGTGTGCTGATCCTATCGCCACCGCAAGCGAGTCGATCCCGGTCACCTCGACAAACTCCTTCGCGGCCAAAGGATCGGTGAAGAAACTGTCGGCTGAATCGACCACCAGATCGTCCTCCTGCCCCCCCAATCTGCCCAGTTCGGCCTCAACGCTGGCACCGTATCGATGGCAGAGTTTTACCGCCTGCATCACCAGCTCGATGTTCTGGCGAAACGGCAAGTGCGATCCGTCGATCATCACCGATCGGATCCCTTGCCGGACCTTGTCCTCGATATCGCCCATCTCTTCGTGGTGATCAAGATGCAGAGCCAACGGCAGGTTATAGCGTCGGGCGGCGGCCTGGCAGATCTCGACCAGATAATCCGTTCCTGCATAGCTGAAGGTGCCGGGCGTACCGGCCATGATCACCGGCGAGCCCATCTCGGCGGCGGTTTCTGCCACCACCTGCACCGTTTCCAGATTGTGCACGTTGAAAGCAGGCACCGCGTAACCTTCGCGCTGCGCTTTATTTAACATCTCGCGGTTAGAGACTAAATACATGGAAACTCCCTGAATTGGCGCAAAAAAACCGTCGTCTATATCCGTCAGAGTGCGGAAGCACTGGCCGGATTAACGGGTTTTGAATAGTGATAAATCGTGACCCCTTTCACCACGCGATTCACCTCGCCGGTTGGGCAAGGGTTATCCGGCGTCAGGCCATGTGCCAGCGAGGTCTCCATCGCCAGCATCTGGGCGAACAGCAGGTAAGGGAACATCATCCACACGTCTTCGCGTTCGTTATGCAGGGTCTGAATGTCAGAATGGTCTTGTACGTCGGCTTCGCCGCTGAGCCCTACCATCTGCTGCACCAGGCCATCGCGTTTCAGCTCGTGCCACAGGTCAAGATCGTATTTGCGCGCGTAACCGTCGCCGGAAAACATCATCAACACCAGCGTCTGGTCATCGACCATAAACTTGGGGCCATGACGCAGGCCCAGCGGCGAGTCGTAGCGGGTAACGATACGTCCCGCGGTGAGTTCCAGCATCTTCAGCGAGGCCTCTTCCGCAAGTCCGGTAAAACAGCTGCCGCCGAGCGTGATGTAGCGGGTGAAGCCGCTGTGTGCCAGCTTCTTGACCTGAGATTGCAGGCTTTCGCGCAGGCGGTAGCCGCTTTCTACCATCCGATTCAGCGGCGGGTAGGCTTCATCGAGCGACTGCGGGCCGAGCAGCAAGGCCGCGCCGAGCATCATGCAGCTAAAGCTCGAGGTCATCGCGAAGCTCTGATCGTTGGAGCCTTTCGGCATCACTACGGCCAGCACGTTGTCGCGGCCTTCGGCATACTGCGCCAGCTGACTGTCGGGATTGCACACCAACATCAGGTGATAACATTCAGGTACCAGCTGATCGGCCAGCGCCACGCTGGCGACGCTTTCAGGGCTGTTGCCGGAACGAGCAAAAGATACCAGCAGCGTAGGACGCGAACGGTCGAGATACTGATGCGGATTGGCGACGATATCCGTGGTGCCATAGGCCACCACGTCGCGGCCGGTCTGCTGGCGTAGCCAGGGCGCGAGCGCCCGACCGGCAAAGGCCGAACTGCCCGCACCACACAGCACAATTTGCAGACGCGGGTTTTCAAGCAGCGGCCGCAGGAAAGGCTGCCACTGTCCGCTGTCCTCGGTGAGCTGTTGATGCAACTGACGCCACAGGTCGGGCTGATTCCATATTTCGCGTGCGGTGTGCAGCGCGTTGTGCTGTTCCAGCCAGTCTGTGCTGTAGGAAAAATAGTGGCTCATGATACGTGCTCCTTCGCAGCGGGCTGGCAGGCATCGGCGTAATCCGTCAGCACTTCACTGATTTTATGTAATACCCAATCCTCGGGATCGGAAGAGAGTGTTCCGGCGTTAATGGCGCGCGCCTGTTCGGGCAGATACTGGCTCAGCAGCGCCAGCGGGACCGGGTTTTGACGCAAATTCTCCAGCAATGCCTCGACGGCCTGTGATACCTCCGGCAGCGGCCAGTAATAGCGCACGCGGTCACTCAGGCTGTACTGGCGATACAAATGCTGCTGATGCGGTTTGCCGGGATAATAGCGACGCCACTGTTCAGGGCGCTCGCACATCACCTGCTCGAGCGTCGCACAAAGGTGTGATGCCTGATGTTCGCCGAGCCACTCGCGCTCGATGTGGTCGAGGGCAAACAGCGCCTCGCGCAGTGCGAAGGTTAGCGCCGGACCCACCTTTAGAATGGCGAAATGGTCACGCACCAGCTGGCGGTAGGCCTGCGGGGGTTGATAATCGGTGGAGTGCGCCTCATACACCAGCGTGGGCCAGCTCTCGATAAAACGAGTGAGCTGACGTGCTCGCTCAGGCTGATAACGCTCTACGCTGTGGTTGTCGAATTCGACGCCCGGCTGCACCACGACGGCAATCACACGCGGCCAGACCGCTGCGAGACCCTGTGCCATCCACGCGCTGCGGTGCACGCCCAGCGTGGTTTCGACGGCATCCGGCGTGGTGACGTGCATCTCTTCTTCCTCGAGTTCGCCCTGCGCACCGCCCGGTACCGGCACTTCGGTGCCAATCACATAAACCGGTGCTTCACCGCCGTGCTGCTGCCAGCTTTTCTCGGCAACGGCACACAGGCGCGCTGCGCGGCGGGCAACTTCTTCGTCGCCGAGCGGGAAGGGATCGCCTGCGCATGACATTGAGCAGTCGAGATGAATCTTGCGAAATCCGGCGGCGACATAGTCGGCTATTAGCGTATCGGCGAGCGCCATCGCCTGTTCTGCGTCTTTATCCTGCCAGGCGTTGGGGCCAAGGTGGTCACCGCCGAGCCATACGCGGTCACGCGGCAGCCCCAGCGCATCTGCCTGCTGCCAGACGGCATCGCGAAACTGATGCGGCTGCATGCCGGTGTAGCCGCCAAACTGATTGACCTGATTGGAGGTCGCCTCAATTAACACTGCGCTGCCTCGCTGAAGTGCCTGACGCAGCGCAGCCTCGATAACCCAGGGATGCGCCGAGCAGACAGAGAACACGCCAACCGGCTCTCCGGATTTATGGCGCTGGATCAGCGAAAGTAGTTGTTGCATGAAAACTCCTTAGCAGGATATTCAACGGACAGAATGTTTGGATACGCCGGCCCTTTAGCTGTCGGCGATGATGACCTCAACCCCTAAACTTTGCAGTTTTCGGCGGTACTCCTCGGGAATGCCGCTGTCGGTGACCAATTTCTGGATCTGACCTATCTCACGGATCATGCAGAAACTGGTGCGGCCGAACTTGCTGGCATCCGCCACGGCGATAACTTCGCGCGCCACGTCGCACATGGCACGGTTCAGCTGCGCCTCGCCGGGATTTGGCGTGGTGATGCCGCTGACCAAATCGAAACCGTCCACGCCGAGAAACAGCTTGTCGAAACGATACTGACGAATGTGTTGCTCGGCCGATGGGCCGTACAGCGACCACGATTTGCGCCTCACGCTGCCGCCAATCACCATCAGGTCGACCTGCTCATTGCTTGCCAGCTCAAACGCAATGTTCAGTGCGTTGGTCATCACCACCAGTTCCTGTTTGCCCTGCAGCTGCGGCACCATCTGGCTGATGGTTGAACCCGAATCGAGGATTATCGAATCTCCATCATTGACCAGCGCGGCGGCGGCGCAGGCGATGGTGTATTTCACGTCGCGATTAATGCGTCCCTTGTCCTGCAGCGGGCGGTCAAATACGAACTGTTTGTTTAGTTTGGCGCCTCCGTAGGCGCGCACGGCACAGCCGCTTCTTTCCAGATAACGCAGGTCGTTACGGATGGTCACGCTCGATACGTCGTACTGCCCGCTGAGCTCTTCGACCCGCACTGACCCCTCGCGGCACAGCTGGTCGATGATCAATTCCCGACGTTTTAGCGTATTTATCATTGGCGTTTATTCTCCCGAGGCAGCGGCCACGTTTCCGCTTACGACAACCTTGCTGCTTTCAGTGTTTCGGCTTGATTACAACAAACGGAACACTGAAAATCAACGTCATTTTTCACAATAAATCTTTATATATCATATGTTTAATTTTATTTTTTCTTTCGATTGAGACTAAATCGAAAGCACAACATATGGCGTATAAAGCGCCAAAAACGTTATGAATCAGCCGTTCTTTCGATTTGTTTCACCGTGCAATCCGCACAGAGTGAAAGACGGCCCCTCTGGCTGTGCGTTTTGTCTTTCGCTTGCCCGGCGGAAAATAATTTATCCCTTCATCCGTCAAGCAGAGCCGCACCGCGCACGCCGCTGCTGTCGCCATACACCGGCGGTAAAATCGCTGCCGGTTGACTGTGAGCGAATAGCCAGCCGCGCATCGCCTGCGGCAGCAGTTGGTAGATCTCCGCAATATTCGACAGGCCGCCGCCAAACACGAACGCATCGACGTCGAGCATCAGTTGCAGGCTAGCCAACGCGCTGGCAAGAATATCGATATACATCGCGATCAGTCGTTGAGCGAGCGGGCAGCCTTGACGATAGTGCGTCAACAGGTCCGGTACGCTGGTGGCCTGATGATGAAAATGCTGGCTGAGTGCCATCAGTCCTCGTCCTGAAACGTAACGCTCGAAACAGCCGCTAAGACCGCAGCTACAGGCAAACAGCGGCAGGTCATAGCGCTGCACCAGCTGGGCAGAAATAGGCGTATGCCCCCATTCACCCGCCAGCCCATTTTTGCCCTTGTAGAGGTGCCGATTCAGCACTAATCCGCCGCCTGCACCGGTGCCGATAATCACCCCGAATACGATATCGTGCGCACGCGTCTGTTCAGTGCTGGCCTCCGACAGGGCAAAGCAGCGGCAGTCGTTTTCAATGGTCACCGGGCGGTCCAGCGTATTAGCGAGGTCGTCTCCCAGGCAGTGGCCAGAGAGGCAGGGCACGTTGACCGACAGCTGTTTATGGCTGATGGGATCGGTCACGCCGGGCAGGCCGATGCCGATGCTGCCGCGCGTATGCAGAGTCATGTCTGCCTGCGCGACCAGCGTTTTCACACAGTCCAGAAACTGCTGATAGTCTGCGGTCGGCGTATTAACGCGTTGGCAAAATACCTGGTTAAGCCGGTCGTCGAAGGCCGCCATTTCAATCTTGGTGCCGCCGATATCAAATCCATAGCGCATCCATTTTCTCCTCGCGAGTCAGGCAGAGTGCACGGCGATAACGGCACATTCGCGGCGTGCTCGCTCGGCGGCAAAGACCATCAGATGGCTTTCCAGGGTCTCTCTCGGGCCAGAGAGGATCTGGCTGGCATCGTTGCGGCGTATGGCGTCGATGAAGTGTGCCATCAGGTAGTAGTCACCGCCGCCGTGGCCGCTCATGGTACTGCTTTGCGCCGGGTCGATGCTGTCGATATCGTCTACGTCATAGACCGTCTCGCTGTCGTCGATAAACGAGGTGATGCGGATAAAGCGACCGTCGCCTTCGAGCGTGCCGTGACTGCCAAACAGCTGGGTTTTACGGTCTTCATGGCGGGTAAAGGCGGTCATGGTGAAGGAGGCCGTTTTGCCACCGGCGAACTGAATATTGACGACCTGATGATCGACCACGTTATTGTCGCAGCGGTAAACGCAGCGGCCGTACTGCCCGTTGCGCAGTGCAGCGAGGAGATTCTCCTGACTGACGTCCGGCGTGAGTACGCGCAGAAAACCCTGGGTCGATTTATGCGTGTCGCCGAGGTAGATCTTTTTGGCTGAGTAGGGGCATTGTGACTCTACGCCGCAGTCGAGGCAGTTGTCGGCGGCTCCGGCAGGCTGGTTCTCGGCGCGAAAATGGCGCAGGCCGCCGAAGGAGCTGACCTGTTCGCATGGGGTATCCATGATGTAGCGGATCCAGTCGATGTCATGGCAGGATTTCTGCAGCAGCATTGAGGCCGAATGTTGGTCGTTGCGCCAGTTGCCACGTACGAAGGAGTGCGCCTGATGCCAGTATCCGACCGGCTCGAGGTGCTGCATGCTAACCACGTCACCGATCGCTTTATCACGCAGCAGCTGCTTGAGTTTTTGGGTGTAGCGGGTATAGCGCAGCACGTGGCCGACCGAGAAAATCACCCCGGCGCGTTGCACCGCCTGCACGATATCGCGACATTCCTGGCTATCAGGAGAAAGCGGTTTTTCGAGCAGCATATGATAGCCCAGGGCGGCGAAGGCCAGCGCCGGTTCGAGGTGCATACTGTCCTGAGTGCAAATCAGCACCGCGTCGGCCATTTTTTCTTCCGCCGCAGCGTCTTTCCAGTCTTTAAAAACGCTCTCTGGTGCAATATCGTGCTGCGCGACGAACTGCTCTCGATAGACGTCACGCGGCTCGGCCACGGCCACCACGCGCATCAGCTCGGGATGCGCCAGCGCGTAACGTGAATAAATTTCCCCGCGTGCACCGGCGCCGACCACCAACACACTGACGGGTTTAACTGAAGATGAGGTTAATGACATTGCGATTCTCCACTTGTTTCAGGCGAACAAAAGGCCGTAATTTTTAATGACGCTGTTTTAGATTTAGGCCGGTTTCTTTGTCGAACAGGTGCGCGCGGTCGAGTGCGAAATCCAGCCAGATTTTTTCACCCAGCAAAGGATCCCAGTCGTGCCGCGTCGCGACGCGAGTGATAAAGCGATACCCGCCAATGTCGCAGTGCAGCAGCTCTTCATTGCCCATGCGTTCAACGGTCATGATGGTGGCGGCAAGGGCGTTTGGCGTCCCGGCCTCGACCCGGCGCAGGTACTCGGGGCGGATGCCAAGACAGACTTCGTTGTGGTGATAACCGCCTAGCTGAGCCTGAAGTTCTGGCGGCAGCGTCAGCAGCGCGTGTTCGCCAAGACGCAGGCCAATGTCTCCGTTCTGACGGCTTAACGCGAGGTCATGCAGGTTCATTGACGGGCTGCCAATAAACTCCGCTACGAATCGATTGGCCGGTGAATGGTAGAGATTCACCGGTTTATCAACCTGCATTATCTGCCCACGGTTGAGCACGCAGATACGGTCGCCCATGGTCATCGCCTCGACCTGATCGTGCGTGACGTAAATCATCGTTGCGCCGACGCCTTCTTTTTTCAGCTGGTTATGCAGGTCGATCAGCTGTACGCGCATCGAGACGCGCAGCTTGGCGTCGAGGTTGGAGAGCGGTTCATCAAACAGAAACACCTTAGGTTTGCGCACGATGGCACGGCCGACCGCCACGCGCTGGCACTGACCGCCCGAAAGTTGGCCGGGCTTGCGCTGTAGCAGGCTGGTGATTTCCAGCTTTTCGGCCGCTTCACGCACGCGTCGGTCGATCTCCTGTTTGCTCTCCTTGCCAATCAGGCTAAAGGCCATATTTTTATAGACCGTCATATGCGGATAGAGCGCGTAGTTCTGAAATACCATCGCGATGCCGCGGTCTTTCGGTAAGGTATCGTTAACGCACTGATTCTGAATCACGATTTGCCCTTCGCTGACGCTTTCCAGACCGGCAATCATCCGCAGCAGGGTGGACTTCGCACAGCCCGACGGGCCGACAAACACCATAAATTCACCGTCGTGGATCTCGAGATCGATACCGTGGAGCGCTTTAAAACCGTTGGGATACACTTTTTCAACGCTGTGCAGCTGTATTCCAGTCATATTTCAGTCCTCCCCCTTCAGGGCATTACATTAATAGTGTGATGGATAAAAAGGCCTAGCTCTTGACGCCCGAGCTGGCGATGCCCTGAATGAAGTAGCGCTGAAAAAGAATGAACAGCATCAGCATGGGAATAATGGCCATCAGCGCGCCTGCCATCAGCATCGGATACTCTTCCCCCGCTCGGCTCGACAGCGACGCCAGGCCGACGGGAAGGGTGAGTTTGTCGCTGCTGGTATTGACGATCAGCGGCCACATCAGGTTATTCCAGCTCCACAGGCCGTTGATGATGATGCAGGCAATAATGCCGGGCCGGATCAGTGGCAGCATAATGCGCCAGAAGATGGCGAAGTGGTTGTAGCCGTCCATCAGCGCGGCTTCCTCCATCTCCTTGGGCACCGCCATAAAGAACTGACGCAGCAGGAAAGTGGCGTAGATACTGAAGATGCCGGGCAGGATCATCCCGGTTAGGGTATTGAGCAGCCCGAGCTTCTGCACCACCAGAAACTGTGGGATCAAAAACGCCTGACCCGGCACCATCAGAATCGAAATACACAGTACGAACACGACGTTGCGGCCGCGAAAATGCAGTCGCGCAAAGCTGTAAGCGGCCATGGTGGCGATCATCATCTGTAGCGTGACGGTGAAAAAGGTCGAGAGGATCGAGTTGATATAGAACTCGGTGAACGGGATCTCGTGCAGGATGCGCCCATAAGCCGAGAAGTTCGGGTGCGAAGGCAGCATTTGCAGTGGGATCTGAATGCTCTCGGCTTGGGTTTTCAGCGAGGTGATCAGCATCCACAGAAACGGCACTACCGAGGCGAGGCTGGCGAGCAGCATAAAGGCGTACACCGCCCATTTTTGAGCGTTGAACTTCTTCGCTGCCATTGCGCTGCCGGGCAGTTCTTGAGAGGCGGTTGAAAACAGGCTCATGTCCTACTCCTTATGCCACTTTCAGGCGTTTGCCGATGGCCATCTGAATGAGGGTAATCAGCATGGTGACGATAAACAGCACCACGGTGATGGCGGAGGCGTAGCCTTTTTCCTGCAGGTAGAACGCATTCTTGAAGAACAAATAGGTGATGGTCATGGTGTCGTTCTCAACCATCGAGCGGTTAAACATCAGATAGATAACGTCGAAGATTTGCAGCACTTCGATAAAACTCATGACTGAAACGAAGAACAGCGTCGGCACCATCATCGGCAGGGTCAGGCAGAAGAAGCGGCGTAGTGTGCCGATGCCGTCGATGTCCGCCGCCTCGTAAATCGATTTTGGAATGTTCTGTAGCCCGGCCAGCAGAATGATGATTTTCAGCGCTAACGAGGACCAGATAATGATGATGGAAACGCTGAGGCGCACCACTTCAGGGTCCGAAAGCCAGCCAATAGCCGACACATTGAAGAAGTGCAGCAGGTAGTTGATAAGGCCAAAATCTTTGTTAAACAGCCACTGCCAGACCATCGCAACCGCCGCAGGCATGGTGACGGCGGGCAAGAACAGCAGCGTGCGGAACAGCGCCTTGCCGCGAATATTCTGGTTAAGACCGATCGCCAGCAGCAGTGAAAGCGTCAGGCTAATTGGCACGCAGACCAGAACATAAAACAGCGTATTGAAAATCGCCGAGTAAAAATCGTCGTCGGTAAACAGGTCGCGGTAGTTGTCGAGATTGAAGGTCGTCCAGTGCATGAACTGATCGAGATCGGTGAAGCTGTAGAAGATATTTTGCAGGAAGGGGACAAAGTAAAACACCAGCAGCCCTATCAGCAAAGGCAGGACCATCACCCAGCCCCAAAAGCGTTCGGCGCGCTCCAGGCGAGTCAGCACTCGGCGGGCGGGTTTGGTAGACGTGGCGTCAACGCTTTGGGTAACGGCGGTTTGCCGTTTCACCGCAACGGAAACCGATTCTGCAAGCGACATGGTGAATACCTCAGTTCGTGTGCAAAAACCTTCTCCAGCCGGGTGTCATCTCCGCGGCTGGAAGGTGTTTAGGGACTTTTTAGCTAAGCGTTACTCTTCCATGACCCGTGAGATTTTCTTAACCGACTTGTCCATCTCTTGTTTGGCGTCCGCGCCCATGAAGATGCGCTTCAGGCTGGCTATCCACATGTTTTGCCATTTCGGTGTGTTGGTACCGGCCGTTGGATAGGCTTTGGTAAAGTTAAGGGTTTCGATATAAGGCGTGACGTCGACGTTCTTGATGTTGGCGGCCCAGGCTTTGGCAGCGGTCTTATTGGCAGGGATAACCGCCTTGGCGAGGATTTCCTGAGACGGCTCCGAGCTCATAAACTGAATATAGCGCCAGGCTTCGGCTTTATGCGTACTCTTGGCCGACAGGGCAAATCCGAGACTGTGGGCTACACCAGATTGGCGATCGATTTTTGGCATGATCACCACGCCAATATGGTCGTTAATCAACGGATTGCTGGCGAACGGTGCAGCAAGCCAGGATCCGGCGTAGGCCATCGCGGCGCGGTTTGACTGGAAGATGTTTTCGGTTTTAACTTCGCTCATCTGCTGCGCAGTGGGTAGCAGCCCGGTTTTCATCATTTCCTGCAGCTGCTGGTAGACCCAGATTGACTTGTCGTTGGCGATGTCGGTGGGTTTGCCGTCGGTCGGCACGACGTTATTGCCGCTTTGATAGAGCAGGTTAAGATAACTGTCCTGACCATCGTTGCTGAGGTCCATTACCAGCGGGAATTCGTCCCCTTTCAGGCCGGCTTTGAGCTGGGTTGCCTTGGCCTTGAGCTGGTCCCAGGTCCAGTCATTGGTTGGATAGCTGACCTTGGCTTCATCGAACAGTTTCTTGTTGTACCAGACCGCAATGGAATCGACGTCACGCGGGATGGCTAACTGCTGTCCTTTATATTGATAGGCTTTAACCGAGCTAGCGACGATATTATTCATATCTAATTTGCTTTTTTCGATGTCGCTATTTAACGGCTCTAATAATCCATTCTTGGCATACTGGATAAAGTACGGCATGTTTATCCAGAATATATCGGGTGCAACACCGCCGGCTGCTGCTGCATCTAATTTAACAAAATATTGAGCGGCGGGAGTAAGTTCAATATCAATTTTAATATCAGGGTTTTCTTTTTCGAAGTTCTTAGCAATCTGTTGTTCTGCCGCCAGTTGGTTTTTATCCCACACGGCATAGCGTAATGTCACCGGATCGGCAGCTTGGGCAGATAAAGAAAACAGGGCGGGTAATAATATCGCTGAGGTAATCATGCTACGGCTAAATAAAGCCGGTTTAAATAAAAAGGCGGTGCATTTTGTTCGTGACATTGACATCCCCTTGGTCGTTCGAAAAATAAACATTGTCGTAACGTACATTCTTTCTATCCCCTAAATTTCGGTGTGTCAATATCACGACTTTTGCCCTAAATCAGTGCGGATTGCTTTCGATCTTGTTAAAAACGAAAGGCTAAAAGCGAAAGATGAAAGCCTGC
The DNA here is from genome assembly GCF_002093665.1 of Rouxiella badensis. Taxonomy (GTDB): domain Bacteria; phylum Pseudomonadota; class Gammaproteobacteria; order Enterobacterales; family Enterobacteriaceae; genus Rouxiella; species Rouxiella badensis. The sequence continues at coordinate 19,218 of NZ_MRWE01000039.1, forward strand.
CGAGTTGTAACTTTTCGATAACATTTTGGGTCTCACTTCCAGACAACAAGCGGTATCAGGGCCAGTTACACCGGGAGATTGCCGCACAAGCCCTGCACTACAATGGGGAATAAAAAAGCTTTTATTGTGCATGCGGATAAATCTTTCATTTTTGTGATGCCATTAAACAAAAAAAATGATCTCTCGCGAGCCTAAAGTGTGAGATGGGTATTCGAAGAAGATTATTAATGAGACTTGCTCTCATCTACCCACTGCTGATTTAATTTATTCCCTTATTGTCTGTTGATTAAAAAAATGGCAGGCTAAATATTCATATTTTCCGCTGGCCCCGCGAGTCTGACTATTATGAATCTTTCACTGTCTTTTACTCATAGTCTGGAAAAGATATTTCATCAGAGATCACGTCCTGATTTTATATCGATTAAACATCTTTCATTGTTAAACAATGAAAGTATTTCTTTTCAGTGTGTCTACTGCCTGCATAAAGAAGATGATGAACCTCGCCGTAAATTGCGCTTTGAAATCCAGGGGACGTTGTCAGAAAACATATCGGTGCGGCAGGTCAGGCATGTACCCAGTCTTTTCCCCTGCTATCAAACCGTTGATGACGATTATTTGACCGTTGAACCGGGGCTATTTCCCGATCCACTGATGCCATTGCCGAATAACACCTTTTTTGTGAACGGCAATTATTATGGCAGCCTGTGGCTAACGCTTTCGCCAGAAAACGAAACCCTGCCTGCCGGAAACAGTGCGGTCTGCCTGCGTATTATCGACGTGGAAAGTGGGAAGACGCTGGGCGACGCGAGTCTTAGCCTTGACGTTTTACCGCAGGCCCTTCCAGCGCAAACGTTGCTGCACACCGAGTGGTTTCACGCCGACTGCCTGGCCGACGTCTATCGCATTGCGGTGTTCAGCCCCGAGTGGTGGCTGGCGGTGAGAAACTTTGTGCGCTGTGCGGTCCGCAACGGCGTCAATATGCTGCTGACACCCGTTTTCACCCCGCCACTCGATACGGCTATCGGCGGTGAACGCACTACGGTGCAGCTGGTGGGGGTCAGTCAGGAGGTCGGCGAGGGTTATCGGTTTGATTTCACGCAGCTGGAAAAATGGGTAGAGTTGTGCCAAGAGGAAGGCATCACTACCTTCGAGATTTCACATCTTTTTACCCAGTGGGGCGCTAATCATGCGCCAAAAATCACGGTCGAGAGAGAAGGGCGACTGAGCCGGGCATTTGGCTGGGAGACCGACGCTCAGGGCCCCGAATACCGCGACTTTTTGCAGGCATTTCTGCCCGCACTGTGCGATTGGCTGCGTGAAAGGGGGTTGCAGAAACACGCCTGGTTCCACGTCTCTGACGAGCCCAAGATGGAGGATATCGACGCCTACCGGCGGGCAAGCGAACTTATTCGCCCGTTGATCAAAGGGTTTCCAGTATTGGATGCGCTGTCAGACTATGAGTTCTATCAGCAGGGGCTGGTGCAAAATCCGGTGACCGCGAGTGACCACATAGAGCCGTTTCTGCAACATAAGGTGCCGGATCTTTGGACCTATTACTGCTGCGTGCAGAAGCTCGATGTCGCAAACCGTTTCTTCTCTATGCCCTCTTACCGCAATCGGATTTTAGGCGTACAGCTTTATCTTTATTCGATTACCGGTTTTCTGCACTGGGGATTTAACTTCTACAACAGCGGGCACTCGCTTGAGCATCTCGATCCCTTTGCCATTACCGACGGGCAGGGCGCTTTCCCCTCTGGCGATCTTTTTGTAGTCTATCCCGGCGAGGATTATCAGCCGATAGAATCTCTGCGCCTCGTGGTGCTGAGGGAAGCGCTACAGGATCTGCGCGCACTGCAACTGCTGGAAACCGTCACCAGCCGTGAGGAGGTGGAAGCGCTGATCGAGCGCATGGCGGGAATGCGTATCACCTTTAAACACTACCCTCGGCAGGCTAATTTCTTACTCGGCCTGAGGAGTGAGGTTAACAGTATGATTAAAAAGACTTTGAGCTGATTAGTGCGGGGTACGTAATTAAATGATTGCGTACCTTTATTAATTATTTTGATTTGTTTTGAAATATATTTTTAACAAAAATGCTATAACTGCATTAATTTAGCTAATAATAGTACGATTATCTTCAGTTTGACTGTGCAATATCTTTGGGTCTGTGAGAAAATTACGCACACACGATGTGCTGCAGCAATTTGCTCGGTCGCCATCCTGTCGTTTAACACCAGGTGGTCATTTTAGCTGAATAAAGAGATCTAATAGGTGGCGTGCAATGACAGGCTGCTTATGATGTTGATCTAAGGAATTGTATGAAATTAGCAAGTTTTTATCGCCCCCAGTCAGATGAAAAGTCTTACGGTATTGTTACTGAACATGGTGTTATTGATGCCGGAAGAAGATTCTCCGATCGGTATTCCACGCTGCAATCTCTTTTAAATGACAATGCATTAAACATCCTGCATGAATTGGATGGAACTCCTGCCGATTACGCGACAGATGACATTGTTTTCCTTCCGGTTATTGAAACCCCAGGAAAGATTTTCTGCGTTGGGATGAATTATTCTGATAAGAGAAAAGAGTTCGAAGAAAATAACAATGCACCGACTTTGTTCATTCGCTTCCCGGACACTTTCAGCGCTCACAAAGATAATCTTATCAAACCAGCTACCAGCGATGAGTTTGATTATGAAGGTGAGCTGGCGGTAGTCATTGGCCGTTACGCGAGCGAAGTGAAGAAAGAAAACGCTCTGGATTATATCGCCGGATATAGCTGTTTCATGGACGCCACTGTGCGCGATATGCAACACACCTGGTTTACCGCAGGTAAAAACTGGAGACAAACTGGCGGCTTCGGACCATGGTTGGTGACCACCGACGAAATTACCGATCCCCAGGCTCTGCCAATCGAGACCTATCTAAACGGTATGCGTGTGCAAAACGACACCACCGGAAATATGATCCACACCGTTGCGGATATCATTGAATATATTTCTCGTTTCAGCCCACTTTCTCCGGGTGACGTTATCATCACCGGCTCGCCGGGCGGCGTAGGTAAAAAAAGAACGCCACCGCTGTTTATGAAGAGCGGCGACACTATCGAGGTAAAAATTGGTGGTATCGGTACCCTCACCAACCAGATAGTTGCTCAGGCGGTCTAAATAACCCTGCCAGCCCAAAGCCATAAGTTATTGGCTTTGGGAGGCATTGTTATCCAGATGATTCACTCAGGCGTTATCTAATTATTGGCTAACACCGTATCTAGTGTTTTCGCGATACGTGAAGAGCTGCGGCTTTATTCGCATTAATGACCGATGTGCTTAGTGTCTCGCCGCGCATTATTGACGCGCAAAGGGTACCCATAAAACAGTCTCCTGCGCCGTGGGTGCTGACCAGCTCAACTCTTTCTGCTTCTATCTCCTGAACATTGCCTTTATTTTCACTGTACGCCACACCGAGTCCACCCGCCGTTACGATGACGGTAGGATAATCTTTATTGAGTAATTTCGCGGCGAGTGCGGCATCGTGCAGACTTTCTACCGTCATACCCGACATATCGCGCGCCTCAACCGCGTTGACCACTAGCAGGTCAATGCAGCCTTGCAGCGCGGGCGATAACAGTTTAGCCGGGGCGGCATTGATGCACACCGGAATGCCGCGCTGTCTGGCCGCTTTCGCCGCCTGTAAATTGACCTCTTCCGGTAATTCGTTTTGCAGTAACAGCATGCCAACGTTTGACCAGACGCCAGCATTCGAGAACTGTGCTGCGTCGATGCGCGTATTGGCGTTGGACAACACCACCGCACCATAATCGCCCTCGGCGTCAGTGGTCGCCACGCTCATACCCGAGGCGACACCCGCAATAATCTCCACCCGTTGGCTATCGATGTGATTTTTTTTCAACACCTCGAGCAGCCATTTACCGTGCTCATCGTCGCCGACTGCGCCGCAAAATACCACCTCGACCCCCGCCTGAGCCGCAGAAACGGCCTGATTGCCCCCTTTACCGCCAAATTTGAATGAACATCCGGTGCCGATAACCGTCTCACCTTTCTCAGGGCGGTGGTGCGCGTCCACCATAATATCGTAATGCAGACTGCCGACGACGAGGAGCTTACTCATGCTAATACTCTCTTAAGTTTTTAACCGCTTGTTGAGTCTTATTGAGATTTTGCGCCGCTTTCTTCAGGTCTTTTTTAGCAATCGCGACAAACAGCGCGTCCAGTATATTGAGCTGGGCAATGCGCGCCGCCGCGTTTTCTCCGAGTAAATGTGACCCTTGCGAGGTCGAATTAAGCACCACGTGGGCATCTTTAGCCAACTGTGACTGCGCATAATTGGTGATAGCAATAACCTTGGCACCGTTCCTGGCCGCCAGTTTTACCGGGTCGATCACCGCGCGAGTCATGCCCGAATGACTTATTGCAATCACCACATCGTCGTCACTTAAAATAGCCGCCGACATCATCATGATATGTGCATCATCATGCACCATCGCCTTAATGCCGATTTTCAGCAGTTTGTGCGACAGGTCGCGAGCAACCGACGCCGAACCGCCAACACCGTACAAGTCGATGTGTCTGGCTTTAAAGAGAATATCTGCTGCACGATTAAACTCGGAAATATCTAAAATTGTTTTTGTTTCTTCTATTGCCTGAATCGAGGTGCGAAAAACTTTCTCAAGTAATTCTTCCGACGAGTCATTAGGCCCAATTTCAGAATGCAGGTTTGCCACATCAGAATTATTGTAGTAAATCAGGCTGGTCCTGAATTCCCGGAATCCCGAGAAGTTTAATTTCTTTGCCAGTTTAACGATCATTGCTTCTGAAACGGCATTTTCCACGGCCACTTCTTTTAATGACGTCTGCTCTGACAAATCACTTTTGGACGTAATTGACTCGACTACTTTTCTTTCTAATGGCGTGAGTTGTGGCAACCTCATTCTAATATGAGCACCTATTGCTCGCGGGTCTTGCTTCATTACTTACCTCGTGTCGCTCGGTCAATCAGCATGGCTATAATAATGATGAGACCCGTTGCAAGCAATTGATAAAAGGCCTGTATATTCATTAGTGTTAAGCCGGTCCGCAATGAGCCTAAAATAATTGCGCCGATGATAGTGCCTATAATGCTGCCTTTGCCGCCCATTAACGAGGTGCCGCCTATGGCCGCCGCCGCAATAGCGTCAAGTTCCCACAGGTTGCCAAGCGTCGGTTCTGCCGCGCCGAGGCGACCGATCAGGATAAGCGAGGCCAATGCCGCCAGAACGCCGGAAATAACGTAAACCGTGACCTTAGTGCGTTTGACCGGCACCCCGGCGACGCGGGCTGCCTCTTCGTTACCGCCCACCGCCAGGATGTATTCACCAAGCGGCGTCTTGTTCATCAATACCCAGGCCGCGATAGCGATGACCACCACGATGAGGATTGGGCAGGGAATGCCAAACAGCGTGCCGGTGATGGCGCTGCGAAACTCCACCGGAATGCCAAAAATCGGACTGCCTCCGGTCGTGATAAGCGCCAGAGCACGGAACAGCGAGAGTGCGCCTAGCGTAACGATAAACGGCTGAAGTCCGGCATAGGCAACCAGCACGCCGCTGAACAGGCCGCACAGCGCGCCGATGCCCAGCGTGCCGACGATGGCCAGTGGGACAGGAATACCGGCGGCCATAAGCGTTGCGCCGAAAATGGCCGACAGCGCGGCGGTAGAACCGACCGACAGGTCTATCCCTCCGGAAATAATTACCAGCGTCATGCCCAGTGCGATAGCGGCATTAATTGACGACTGCTGCAAGATATTCAATAAATTAGGTATGGTAAAAAATACCGGTGATAATGCCGAGAAGGTACATACGATAATCAATAATCCAATCAGCGTACCGGTGTCGCGAAGATTGAATTTAAGCAGTGAAGATGTGCGTAAAGCCGGCATGGTTTTTCCTTGAGTATTCATTTTTTAGCCTCGTGTCTTTCACTCTCTGCATAATGCATTGCAGAGTTTTGCAGGGTTATTTTTTATGGAAAACGGCATTAATGGCGTATTGCGCGATATTTTCTTCACTGATATCTTCGCCCGTTAATTCGGCCGCTATTTTTCCTTCGCGCATGACTAATACGCGGTCAGATATACGCATGATTTCCTGCATCTCTGACGATACAACAATAATTGCCTTGCCTTCACTGGCTAATCTCTCAATCAGATTATAAATTTCCGATTTAGCTCCAATATCAATTCCCCGGGTTGGCTCATCAAAAAGAAATACCTGCGTGTCGGCGGCTATCCAGCGACCAATAATGACCTTCTGCTGGTTACCCCCGCTCAGTAGACCGATATGTTTTTCGGTATCAAGCGGACGCAGTTTTAACTCTGACATCACTTTTAGGGCCGCCTGATCCAGTTTGGACTTTTGCAACATCCCAGCGCGGGTGTAATTGCGCATCTTCGGCAGCGCCATATTCACCGCCACGGAACGCTGCTTGATAATGCCCTCTTTCTTGCGGTCTTCCGGCACCAGGCCGATCCCGGCTTTGATGGCGCTGGAGACGTTCAAATTATGTATTGGTCTGCCGTTGACCTGGATACCGCCGCAGGTTTTGGCGTCGATCCCGGCAATCAGTTTGAGCAGTTCGGTGCGGCCAGAGCCTACCAGACCTGCAATGCCCAGCACTTCACCGGCGCGTACGCTAAAGGTGGCGGGCAACACGTCGTCGCCGCGCCCCAATCCCTCGACCTGCAGAATATCTCTGTCGGTCATAAAGGAGTGGTGCTGTACTTTCTCGAGCTTGCGGCCAATCATCCTGGAGACAAGGGTTTCTTCGGTCTCATCCCTGATGTTGACCACGCCGACCTGTCGGCCGTCGCGCATGATGGTGGCACGGTCGCAGATGCGGAAGATTTCGTTCATTTTGTGCGAGACATAGATTATCGATACCTTCATCGATTTCAGGTCCGAAATCAGTTCTGCCAGACGATCGAACTCGGTTGGCGTCAGGCTTGAGGTCGGCTCGTCCATTGCAATTATCTTGGCATCGTCGAGCAGCGCACGCGCAATCTCGACAATTTGCTGTTGGGCCACTTTTAAATTCTTGATAGGTTCGTCGGGATTAATCGACGGATCCAGCTGCTTAAGGATTGTTCTGGCGCGCTCAAGCTGGGCTTTCTTATTAACAAATAGGCCTTTATATTTGGTTAGCGGACGACCTAAAAACATATTTTGAGCAACGGAGAGTTCTGGAACATGCTGCAACTCCTGGTGGATCATGGCGATCCCCGCCTGACGTGCCGAGAGCGGGTTCTTCATTTTGACGACCTCGCCGTCGACCATGATCTCACCCGTATTAGCTTCGCGAACGCCCGACAGGATATTCAGCAGCGTCGATTTACCCGCGCCGTTTTCGCCAATCAGAGCATGCACCTCGCCCTGGATCACCGAAAAGTTGATCCCTTCGATGGCCGCAACGTTTCCGTAAATCTTGGTAATTCCCTGCATGTTTAAACGATAATTTTCCATACCCCCTCCGCTGCCTTAATTATTATTTTTGTTGTGCAAGAAGCTGGCGCAGTTTCTCGTTGTCTTTGGTCGAGAAGGCGTCGGCGTTATCTTTGGTAATTAAAGCCTGCGGTGTGGACACCACGCGGGAGATTTTCTGGCCAGCTATCAGGCGCAGCATCACGTCCATCGCCACTTCGCCGGTCAGCACCGGGAAGCTGTCCACGGTACCGGTCAGCTCGCCGCGCTTGATGGAGGCGTAGGCGTCGGAGATGCCGTCGGTGCCGAACACCGCCGTTTGCTTGCTTTTACCCGCCGAACGAACGGCTTCGACTACGCCCAGCGCCATGCCGTCATTGTTGGCGTAGAAACCGATTAAATCAGGATATTGCTGCAAAATGGTCGAGGCGGCATCGTAGGCTTTTTCTCGGCTCCAGTTGGCCGGTACGCTAGCGACAACCTTGAATTTACCGTTGGCAGCTATCGTCTCGCGAAAGCCCTTGGTACGCTGACCGGCGGCGTAAACCCCGGGTTGTCCCTCGATAATTGCGACGCTGCCGCCGTTTGGATAGTGCTGGATAAACCACTGCGCCACGCGCACGCCGTTGTCTTTCTGCACGTTGCCGACGTAGTGCGCCGCGTTTGGCATCACCGCATCGTTAACGTTAACCACCGCAATCCCTTTGCTCTGTGCGACGTCATACGCCGGTTGCAGGTTGGCGTCGGTCTGCGGGGAAACCAGCAGACCATTAAAGCCCTGAGCAATCAGCGTTTCGGCAATTGAAAGCTGGCCGAGCTGGTCATCTTCATTGGCCGCTGCCTGATAGGCGAAGGTAAAGCCGTCTTTATCGGCGACGTTTTTATAGCCTTGCCCCAGCGAGCGCCAGTATTCGTTGGTCAGCGTTTTGGACACGCCGCCGATTTTTAGCTTGGCATCGGGCTTAGGCATCGCGCCGTATTTGCTATCGAGCTGGGTCCAGTCAGTTCTGTCCGGCTCGGTATCGGACTGTAGGGGAGCCAGCTCCGCCGCATAAATACTTGAGCTAAACAGGGCGGAGGCGATGGCCAGTAAAAGAAACTTTTTCATGTTCTATCCTTTTATTTTTATGAGGTTTTCAGGACGATTTGCCGCGCCGAAGCACTACGCCACGCCCCGTGTAGGGATGAGGGTTATGAAAACATGATGTCATTGATAATCAGCTGCGACGCGACCGCGTCCTGCTCGCCGATGGCTGCACGCAGCGCCTGGTTATCGTCCAGCTTTTCGCACAGCTTGAGCAGGCGTTTCACGGTCGCGATGTTCGCTTCGGCCTCACGCACCGGGTCCAGACCGCTGGCGTCCGGGAAGGTGTCGAAGTAATACGCACCCTGATAACCGTCGCGCTGCATCTGCCAAAGGAATTCCAGCGTGGCTTTCGGATTGACCGAGGCGACCATCAGCCCGTCGTCGCGTTTGCCCCAGCCATCGTTGCAGTCCAGACCCAGCAGGCGCGAGCGGCGTGAAACCATCGCCGCGGCGTAGGCCGGGATCTCGTTGGCGTAGAGCACGTGGGCGAAATCGAGGGTGATCCCCAGATTCGGGCATCCGGCTTCTTCGACGGCGATCAGACAGGTCGTCACGTTGGGAAAAATGCTGTATGCGCGCGGCTCGTTGGGTTTGTATTCAATGCTGACATCCACGTCCGGCGCATATTCGGCCACTTCACGCACCGCGCTTACTGCGTCTTCCCAGATCTTTTTATAGTCGGCCTGGAAGCAATAGTCGAAGCCGTCCTGGCCCATCCACAGGGTCATCAGGTTGGAGCCAAATTCCCGGCCCGCGTCGATCCCGCGTTTAGTCAGTTCGATAGCTTTACGACGGATTTCAGGATTGGGGTTGGTGAAGGCACCAATCTTGAATTCTGGAGCGTCCCAACGCATTTGCATGCCGTTGACCGCCAGTCCCACGTCTTCGATACGCTGACGCAGGCTTCTGATATCGGTAGTAATGTGTTGTGGGTAATTGAGATCCAGATGCGTTAACCCTTTAACCGTCGAAGCACGCTCAATCATTTGTATAACCGACGGTTTGCCCTGTTGGTTTGGCCAGTAAAGGTGTGCCCCAGAGGCAAAAGAGTTTAAACGGGTAGCAAATTTGAGATCAGACATTTGTCTTCCTTTATAAATTGACCGTGATGTACTTTCCAACTTTACCTATTTTAGTAAAGTAGTTTTATTATGAGGTGCCGTGACTATTTCACGCAAGATTAAAAAACATTCAAATTCTGGATTTGGGATGCTATTCACAGATCTGTTACATCACCAAAAAAGGCGGTGATTTTGGCTCTTTTCTTGCGCCGTGACGTAGCTCACCTTTGTCGTTCAGAAAGCAGCAGGCAGGGCGTCACGAGAAGGTGAAGGCGGGATGACATTACGCTGTGATTTTTTTATGTGAAGTTATGGCGCAGTAAGCAAGATTAATAAAAGGCCGGTGAGCAGGACGCTCACCGGTGAGGTTATTGTTGGCCGAGTCTTAAACGATAAAGTGAGGTTGTTGCGGTGATGTACAGTTCGTCGCCGTTCTCGCCGCCGAAGGTGCAGTTTGAAACCCGTTCAGGTACCGGGATTTTACCCATACGCTGCCCGTCGGCATTAAAAATGATAACGCCGTCTTCACAGCTGCAAAAAATCCTGCCCTGCTCATCGATGCAGAAACCGTCTGGAATGCCGGGAGCCACCTCGGCGAAGAAGCGGCCGATGCCGAGTCTGTTCTCCTCTACCGGAAACACGCGCAGCTCACGGCGACCGAGGGTAGGAAAGTCGACTATCGACATATCGGCCACGTAAAGCAGGCTTTCGTCCGGCGAAAATGCCAGCCCGTTGGGGCGCTGCACGTCGCTGGTCGCGATGCTCAGGGCGTGAGTTCTTGGGTTAAAACAGTAGACATAACAACCGATAACCTGGCTTTCAGATTTAAATCCTTCCTCGTCGTTAATAATGCCGTAGGGGGGATCGGTAAACCAGATTGTGCCATCCGAACGCACCACCACGTCATTGGGTGAATTAAAACGTTTGCCGTCGACCCGGTCGACGAGCAGTGTGACTTCACCCTGTGCGTCGGTCCGGCTAATACCGCGACGGCCGTGTTCACAGCTGACAATACGCCCATCGGCGTCGAGGGCGTTACCGTTGGCAAAATTTGACGACGCGCGAAACAGACTGACGCCGTCTTCGGCCGACCAGCGAAACATGCGATTGCCTTTTACATCACTAAAAACAATTGCCTGCTGGTACGGCAACCATACCGGCCCTTCGGCCCAGATGGCCGGTGAGCACAGTTTCTCAAGTTTATTCTCCCGCCAGTTCAGTTCGGACATGGTTTATCCCCGCGTTACTTCACGCCCCAAATTGTTTTGTAATGCCCCTGATAATCGTTTTGCGGATCAAAGGTATTGTTCTTTCCGCCATCGCTGGAAATATTGTCGCGGGTGACCAGATGCGGGGTCGTGACATAGCCGGAAGGCGGCTGTTTAGCGAAGGCGCGGTTGAGTTCATCGAGCAACTGCCAGCCGTGCAGTTTTAGCGGTTCCGGCACCGTTGCCGACTGGCTGTCGCCCGAACGAATACGCTGATACGCCGAAATGGAGCCGTCACCGGCCGAAATATTATAAGGCGCTTTTTCGCCACCTTTGCCGGCAGTTTTCAGCGACGGGGCCATAAAGTCGAAATACAGGTCATTGATTGCCAAAGCATACTGGAAATTATCGCCGTATTTTTGCAGCAGGCTGAAGGTCATGGAAGGCATACGGTTGGCGGTGTCCGCCAACGGCGTATCGATAAATTCTAGCACCTGGCAGCCGCTGCATTTTTCTATCTCTTTCTTCATCACGTTGGCCTTGTCCAGCGCGATTTGATACAGCGAATCGGTAAAGATAAGCACCTTGGCCTTACCGTCGGATTTCACCACCGCATACTGCGCGGCAATCTGCGCGACCTGCGTCGAGTCAGAGGTGACATTGTAGAAAACGTTGTATTTGGCGATCGGACCCGGCTCGGGCACGGCGTGCCAGGCGACGAGAGTGATGCCCTCGCTGACGGCTTTTTTCAGCGGAATTTTGGCTACGTTAGGATTCCAGCCGCCGATGACAATGCCGTCGGGCTTCTGGGCAATTGCCTGGTTGAGCGAAGACAGCTGGTCTTTTATTGAGCCGCCGCCGTCGAGCGTTTCAAGCTTCCAGCCTGCGGCCGCTGCGGCTTCGCTGAGTCCCTGCTGCACGCCCTGAACGCCGCCGTTTTTCATGTCGGAGGCAATAAAGATGATGCGTTTACCGGCCTGCAATTTAGGACCAGAGGTCGGCCCGTCCCACTGGGTAACCGGCGTGACGGCCTTGTCGACGGCCTGCTTTGCACTGTCGAGATAGGCGTCGGCAAAGGCTGTGGTCGAACTTAAGAAAACGCTGCCTGATATCAGGACGGCCAAGAGAGTTTTTGATTTCATTATTGTTCTCCAAAATGACTTAAGGGCGTTGATCGGCTTCGTGTGTAGGGGGCATCTCTTTTTTAGTGACCGCCTGACTGCGCTGCACCGCTTTTTGATTCAGCAGACGTCGGCGCTGGGCGTAACCGGCAAGGGTGATGGAAAGCAGCAGCGTCACGCCGTTAAACAGAGGCTCGACCCAGAAGTCGCCACCGAACTGTTGAATACCGGCGATGCCGATGGCGAGCACCGCAATGCCGACTACCGTACCCCAGACGTTGACGCGGCCGGGGCGGATAGTGGTACTGCCGAGGAATGCACCGACAAGGGCCGGGAGCAGATAATCCATGCCGACGCTGGCCTGGCCTACGCCCTGTTCGGAGGCTATCAGCACGCCGGTGAAGCCTGTAAGCACGCTCGAGGCAATGAACGCGCCGATGGTGTAACGGTTGACCGAAATCCCGTTCAGCCGCGCGGCCGCAGGATTGCCACCGACGGCGTACATGCAGCGGCCAAGCGGAGTGTGTTCTGTGATGAGCCACAGCACCACCGCGACCAGCAGTACGTAGAAGGCAACAATGGGGATACCGGCGATTTCGGTATGATGGAGGGCGGTAAACGCGTCGGGCAGGTCGCCGACGATTTGCCGTCCGCCCGAGTGCCACAGTGCGATAGCGTAAAGCACGGTGCCGGAGCCGAGCGTGGCGACGAAGCTGTCGATGTCGGCCAGCGCGACCAGAATACCGTTCAGCAGACCGTAAAGCGCTGACAGAATCAGCACCGCCACCACGGCAAATTCCCACGAGAAGCCGTATTGCACCTGCAAGGTGATGGCGAGAATGTGCCACAGCACGATGCCGAACCCGACGTTGAGGTCAATCTTGCCGACTATCATCGGGATAGTCGCCGCCAGCGCCAGCAGTGCAATTTTTGACTTGCTGGAGAGGATGGCCTGTAGGGTTAACATCGAAGCGAAGGCCGGGGTGGCGAGCGAAAAGAAGATCACCAGCGCAATGCACAACAGCAGCAGGCCGTAGCGGGTGAGGACTTGCATACTCCATGCGCCTGCGCCGTGCTGGCGAAGGCTGACGCGCTGCTCGAGAGCGGTTGATTTAATAGATGTTTTCGACATGACATTGACGCCTTATGGTTCTTTTAAACGCTTAAGCCGGACACAGTGAAACGAGATGAGTGTATTCAGGATGTAGCAAGAATTTCCCCGGTGCTGGCAGACGCCAACTCCAAAAGATTGGCAAAGGTGACGTCTTCATTTTTGAGTTCGCCAACCACGTTGCCGCGATTAAATACCAGCGCGCGATTACAGATGTGGGCTATTTCCTCGAAATCGGTCGAGATAACCAGCACCGCAACCCCTTCGGCCAGCGATTTATTAAGCAGATGATAGATTTCGGCGCGCGCACCGACGTCCACGCCCGCCGTCGGATCTTCAAGGATCAGCAGCGGTGCATTGAGGTTCATCCAGCGCGCCATGACCACCTTTTGCTGATTACCGCCGGAAAGGGCGCTGACGGTGGTGTTGACGTCTTTGGGGCGGATGTCGAACAGCTGCACTTTCCACCAGCTCGCGCCCGTTTCTTGACGATTGCTGTAGCGTGAGAACAGCCGATGTCCGGCGATGCAGGGGTTGAGAAACAGGTTTTCCCGCACGCTCATGGTCATCACCAGACTTTCTCCGGTGCGATCTCCGGCGACCAGTGACACACCGCGCGCAATTGCGTCGGCGGGCGTACTGGCTTTGAACGGACTGCCGCGAAAAGTAATGTTGCCGTGGGTTTTTTCGCGCAGGCCAAACAGCAGTCGGCCAATTTCTTCCTGTCCTGCACCGCGCAACCCGGCGAGTGCCAGCATTTCGCCGGGTTGAAGCGAGAAGCTCAGCGGGCCAATTTCTCCAACGATGACGTCATCGAGCTGGAGCACCGGCGGTTGATTGACAGGCAGCGGCTCGCGCTGGTCATCCTCAACGCTTTCACCGACTATCAGGTTGACAAGGTCGCGCAGCGAATAGTCAGAAGTTTTACCTCCGGCAACGTATCGGCCGTCGCGCATCACACAGACGTTGTCGGCAATCTCAATCACTTCATCCAGACGGTGAGTGACGTAAATCATGCCGACTTTTTTGGCGCGCAGTCGGTTAATAACAGTGAAAAGATGGCGGACATCATTGGCTGGCAGGGAGGCAGTGGGTTCGTCAAGCACCAGAAGTTCGGCATTGACTGCCACCGCACGGGCGATCGCCAGCAGTGATTTTTCGGTACGTGACAGTTCGAATACCCGCGCGTCGGGGTCAAGGGCAATGCCGACCTCTTTCAGCGCATTGAGCGCGCGCTGACGAATGGCTTTCCAGTTAATCAGCCCTAAACGCCTCGGGAATCCCATCACCAGCGCCATATTTTCGGCAACCGTCATCCATTCTATTAATCCCAGGTCTTGATGGATAAAGGCGATCGGCTGTCTGGATCCATTTTTGAGGTCATTGGCCGAATGAATATTTTTGCCCTGAAACAGGATGTCGCCGCCGTCGCGGGTATAAACTCCCGCCAGCACTTTTATCAGCGTCGATTTTCCCGCACCGTTTTCCCCCAGCAGCGCCAGCACTTTGCCGGGTAGCACCTCCAGACTGACATCATTAACCGCCGGGTTGCCGCCAAAACGTTTGACGATATGTTGCATCGAGAGGATGGGCCGATCGTCACTGATTTGATTGTCACTTTGCATCTTTACGCCCTTTTGAACGCTACGCTGAGTTACCAACAAACAAAATGGAAAGAGATAAACGACTGGTCTAGAATCACACGATAAATTTCAATATGCGAAACCTGATTTCAAAAATACTATGCGCATTGAGTGAAATAATCAAAGTTGTGAATGATTTTATTTACTCTATAAATCATAAGGTTAATAATAATGTTGCTTAAATGTGACCGGTAACACAGTTTGGTGAGCGTGCTGAAAAGCCGTATGAGTAGACTTTTAAACGAGGGAAATATGAGATGAGTCACAAAACAGCGGATGAAGAGAGATCGGGCAAAGAGAAACCTCTGGGCAGTCAAAGTCTGTTTCGCGGCCTTCAGCTGATAGAGATCCTGGGCAATTTCCCCAACGGCTGTCCGCTTGCCCATCTGGCCGAGCTGGCGGATATGAATAAAAGCACGGTACATCGACTGTTGCAGGGGCTGCACGCCAGCGGCTATGTCACGCCCGCGCCTTCTCCGGGAAGTTACCGGCTGACTACCAAGCTAATTTCTATCGGCCAGAAGGCGCTGACATCGCTCAATATCATCCACGTTGCCGCACCGCATCTTGAACAGCTGAATCTGAAAACCGGCGAAACGGTGAATTTCTCAACCCGTGAAGATGACCACGTGCTGCTTATCTATAAGCTTGAGCCGACCACCGGCATGATGAGAACACGGGCCTACATTGGGCAGCACATGCCGCTCTACTGTTCGGCGATGGGTAAGATTTTTATGGCCTATGAGCAGAGCCAGTTCACCGACCACTACTGGCAAACGCATCAGGATGAGATTCAGGTTTTAACCCGCAATACGCTGACCGAACTGTCGAAGATGCAGGAGGAACTGGCCGATATTCGCCAGTTTAAACGGGCGATGGATCGCGAAGAGAACGAGCTAGGGGTTTCCTGCATTGCGGCACCGGTTTTCGACCTGCACCAGCAGGTGAAATACAGCGTGTCGGTCTCTCTGCCGACCGCCAAACTCAAACAGGTCGGCACGAAGGCGCTCACCGAGGCGGTGCAGGACATCGCGCAGCGTATTTCTAAAGAAATTGGTTTTGTCACGCCGCAGTAAACTGGCAGAGGAAAGTATGGCTAAGCGGCCTGGGGAGCAGGCATTCATACTATTTTCAAACTGTAGCGAAAAAACGCCGTTTTTTTCTGGTTCGTTTAGTTAACATTTTGTTTCGTATAACACTTTATTGTGCCTGCTGCGCCCCAAAATCCCGCTTTTCATCGTGAAAAAACGCTTAATCATGTCAATTTATGACCAGATGTCCATGCTAAGTGTGTGGTCTGACATACACCACCGTTACAAATTCGACCCTGAGGTTTTTTGGGTTAACGTACTGAATAACCGCATCTTTAGCAGGGTGGTTGTACAAAATTGTTAATAAATTGGTCAGAAAGAGTTATAGCGTTAACACTAAAACGAATCAGGTGGTACAATGCCGCGCTCATGTTTTGACGCAAATATATTTAAGTTGTTCATCCTTGAGAAGACCGTAGTAACTATTACAATTTGTAATTACTATCAAAATAAATTTTTTTGGAGAGTGCCTGCATGTCTGGATTAAATTCCCAGTCGAGCCTCATACTCAGGCTATGGTGTTGTATTTTAGGGGTTATTCTTACCGTAAGTGGCTTGTTCTTCGCCATTGAAGGTGGAAAACTGGTTTCTCTCGGTGGTAGCTGGTACTTCTTGATTGCCGGCATTGTGATGGTGTTATCTGCTATTCAATACTTCCGTGGTAAATCTTCTGCTGTAGTCCTGTTCGTTCTGGTGTTCCTTGGAACCCTCATCTGGTCATTCTTTGATGCAGGTTGGGATTTCTGGCCACTGGTATCCCGTTTGATGGTGCCTACGGGCTTTATGCTGTTAGGCTTTGCTACCTGGCCAATCCTGCGTAAAAAAGAAGGTAAGGCGAGTTTCGCCAAGCTGTCCTACGTCCTGACTGCCGTATTGGCCGTGGGCATGGTGGTAACCTTCGTGCAGATGTTCCAGCCGCATCCGACCGTTGCTTCTAATGGTAATGAGCTGCCTCTGGTACCTGTTGATAAAGCCAAAGAGCAAAAAGACTGGAGCAACTGGGGCAATACCCCAGGCGGTAACCGCTTCGTGGCGTTGGATCAGATCAACCGTAACAACGTTAAAGATCTGAAAGTTGCCTGGACCTTCCACACCGGCGATACCCCAATCAGCCCAGGAGGAAACGGTGCAGAAGATCAGGAAACTCCGCTGCAGATTGGCGACAAAGTATTCCTGTGTACTCCACACAACAACGTCATCGCTGTCGATGTCGATTCCGGCAAACAAATCTGGAAGCGTGAAATCAACGCGCAGGCACAGGTTTGGAACCGCTGCCGTGGTCTGGCCTACTTCGATGCGACTAAGCCTGTTGTACAGCCAACGGTGCCAAACTCTACGCCGGTACCGCAGCCTGTACTGGCTGCCGGTGACACCTGTCAGCGTCGTATTCTGATGAACACCATTGATGCGCGTCTGGTTGCTATCAACGCCGACAACGGTGAGTTCTGTTCAGACTTCGGTAACAACGGTGTTGTTGACCTGAAAGCCGGTCTGGGTGAAGCAGGCGATCCTAAATACCAGCTGACCTCCGCCCCAACTGTTGCCGGTACCACCGTTGTGGTGGGCGGCCGTGTTGCGGATAACGTACAAACCGATATGCCGGGTGGTGTAATTCGTGGTTTCGACGTTATCACCGGTCAAATGCGTTGGGCGTTCGACCCAGGCAATCCAGATCCAAACGCGAAGCTGCAACCGGGTCAGACCTACGTTCGCAGTACGCCAAACTCATGGGCACCAATGTCTTACGACCCAGCAATGAACACCGTGTTCATGCCTATGGGTAGCCCATCTGTTGACCTTTGGGGTGCAAACCGTAACGCGCTGGACCACAAATACGGTGCCTCCGTATTGGCGGTTGATGCGACGACCGGTAAAGAGAAGTGGGTTTATCAGACCGTTCATAACGATCTGTGGGACTTTGACCTGCCGATGCAGCCAAGTCTGATCGACTTCAAGATGAAAGACGGTACGACTAAACCCGCCGTTATCATCGGTGCTAAAACGGGTCAGATCTTCGTGCTCGATCGCCTGACCGGTAAGCCGCTGACCGAAGTTAAAGAACTGCCTGTTAAGACGCGTAATATTCCTAACGAGCAGTACTCTAAAACTCAGCCGTTCTCTGTAGGTATGCCTTCAATTGGCAATCAGAAACTGACCGAATCGGACATGTGGGGTGCGACACCGTTCGACCAGCTGATGTGTCGTATTAGCTTCAAATCAATGCGTTATGACGGTCTGTTCACCGCGCCAGATACCGATAAGTCTCTGAGCTTCCCAGGTTCTCTGGGCGGGATGAACTGGGGCAGCATGTCCTTCGACCCGAATCACCATTATATGTTTGTTAATGACATGCGTCTGGGCCTGTGGGTACAGATGATCAAGCAGAACAACAACAACGTTGCTGCAAGCAACGGTGGCGAGTCTGTTAACACCGGTATGGGCGCCGTTCCTCTGAAAGGCACTCCTTACGGCGTCAACAAAGACCGCTTCATGTCTCCGCTGGGTATCCCGTGTCAGAAACCACCTTTCGGTACACTGTCTGCGATTGACCTGAATACTCAGAAAATCGTCTGGCAGGTTCCGGCCGGTACTGTTCAGGACACCGGTCCATTCGGTATCAAAATGCGGGTTAAAATGCCTGTGGGTATGCCTACTCTGGGCGGTACTCTGGCAACTCAGGGCGGCCTGGTATTCATCGCCGGTACTCAGGACTACTACCTGCGTGCATTCGATGAGTCAACCGGTAAGGAAGTTTGGAAAGCGCGTCTGCCAGTAGGCAGCGGCGGCGGCCCAATGAGCTACGTTTCACCGAAAACCGGTAAACAGTACATCCTTATCTCTGCAGGCGGCGCACGCCAGTCACCAGACCGCGGTGACTACGTTATTGCCTACGCACTAGACAACAAATAAGCGCTCGCGCTTGGTTGAATGATAAAGCCCCGGCTGGAGACAGTCGGGGCTTTTTTTATAAATATCAATCTGCAAATTTTCCGATTACACCCCGACCTTTTTAAGGGGGTGAATCTTTGCCGCGTCAAATAGTGATTCTCTGCTCATAGCGCTTTTTATATTGCCGTGGACTCACGCCAACGTGATGCCTGAAAATACGCGAAAAATAGAGCGGATCCTCATAACCTACCGCCTGGGAAACCTGCCCAATCGCCAGGTGCGTTGACTGAAGAAGGTTTCTGGCGCGGTTGATGCGCTGCTTTTCCCGCCAGGAAAATAGGGTTTGCTGCATCTCCTTTTTGAACAGATGTGCCAGCCGGGAAGGGGATAAAAATACCTGCCCGGCGAGATGTTCAATCGTCAACTCATCGGCAATATGATCGGTAATGTAATGGCATAAGGCGCTGATTCTTGGGTCTACGCTTTGGTGATTTGAGGCGGGCTGCAGCTTGAAACACGAGATAATCAGTCGCTCCAGCGCATTCATTGCCAGAGCCTCGCTGAGTAATTCGTTGCTGGCATTCTGCTGGATGACCTCCCAAAAATAGTCCTGAATCTGCCCCGTTAAGGCTGGGTTATTGAGCGACGTCACGCCGATATTATCTTCAAGCCTGTCCCAGCGTAGCCAGTCTAGCCAGTAGGGACGTGGATGAAAATATATCCATAGATGATCCCAATGCTCGCTGTTGTCTGCGCGGCCATAGTGGTGGGCAACATCGGGTGGAAAGAGAAACAGATCGTTAATACGACTGTAGATGTATCGATTGCCGGCTTTTATCCTGCCTTCGCCTCTTAAGGTCATATGTAAAATATAACCCTTCATGCCACCGGGGCGGTTTATGTAGTAATCAAGCGGGCTGGCGCGTGATATTGGCGTATAACCGGCCACCAGATAGGCATTGAAGGTGAAACTTTTCATCAATGGTGAATAGCTCACCCTGTCTTGCTGATTCAATTCCATTCCATTTGCCCTGCCTGGCTGCCGGTAAGTGAGAGATTAATGGCACTTTACTTTGGGGACTCGACTTCCGATTGGTAAACTCGCACTCCCCAGGGTTCTATAGGCTGATGGCCGTTAGAAGACGCGGGTGCATTGCCCAGCAGGCAAACGCTGTTTTCTGGCGCGGTTATCTGCTGCGGTTCTAAAGAGTAATTAAAGAAGAATGTCAGTGTTTTACCCGCCCTGCCTAGTGCCTTTTTAACAATGATTGGGAAACTGTGAGCCGTGTGGCAAGACGCCAAAGAGCCCTTTTGGGTCAGGCGCTTGACCAACTGTGAAATCACCGGCTTACTGCTTAGGCAACCGATATAAATAGCCGACCCCTTACCGTATTGCGACTCGGTTATGGCGGCATATTTTCCCCAAACGGGATGCTGATAGCGGGCGAGTACCTGGACTTTATCCGCGTCATCGGGGGTCAGCAGCTCCATCCATAACTCGGCGCGCTCATCGTCGGCAAGGGTAAAGTCACCCACCTGGCTGGTCAGGCCGACATCCTGCGGCAGAACAAACTGGCTGTAGCTGACTCGGCAGCACGCTTTAATAACACCCGGTTGGCTTTGGGTCCTGACTTTCACGTTTTCATCACTGAAGCCGCTTTTAAAACTGATAAGCGCATGGCCTCCCGATTCGACATAGTGGTTGATTCGTTGCAAGAGCGCGTCAGAGGCGGCGTAGAGTGCTGGAACAACGATAGCCTTGTAGCGCGAGGTGTCTGAATTGACGTCGTTGATGATATCCACGGAAATATTGCTGTCGTAAAGCGCGTCATAAAAGCGGCGAAAAACGTTGTTATAAACGTTGCTTTGCGCGTCACCAGGTTTAAACCAGTTGAACGCATCCATCGCCTCATTGCTCACCAGAATAGCCACCTCATTGTCGATTTTCATGTCCTCCAGATAATCCGACAGCGTTGCCAACTCTGCGCCAATGGTTTTGGCCTCCAGATAGGTAGGATTAGGGGAGAAATCGTGGCTCAACAGGCCTTTCCAATAAGTTTCGAATGAATTGTGAATAGAGTGCCAATGCCAGTAGGAAACCATTCTGGCGCCGGAGGCGATATGACTGAAGGCCTGTAGGCGAAGTTGGCCGGGGAAAGGTGTCCATTGCGCAAATCCCTGGGCTTCGGTCTCCAGCACAAAATATCCGGCTCCCTGTTTCAATGCTCGAGCAATGTCACCGCCAAAGGAGATTTCACGGCCGGTCAGCTGCTCCTGAGAAGGATGGTAAATATCCACACCGGCAACGGTTAATGCCTTTGCGGCAGAGAAATGATCGACCCGAGGTTGTACACCATAGGAGTAACCACGCCATTCGAAGTCAAAATTATGGGTAATAAACTGCTCCGGACGCGCATATTCTTTTACTATCTGGCTTTGCCACGCCAGATAATCGGTCACTGTTTGACGCTGAAAGGTCGAGAAAGCGCAGCCCAGGCTGGCGTTAATCGTGTTCTCGACGGGGGGGAAATCCTCCCAATGGTCGATACGGTTACTCCAGTAATCCAGCCCAAAATCCTTATTCAACTGGTGAAGGTCAGGATAACGTTCGCGAAGGTGGGCGATGAATTTTTGCTGCATCACTGGCCCGACGTTATCGTAGTGCTTGGTTTCATTATCCAGCTGGTAGCCCACGATGGCCGGATGCTTGTGCACGTGCTCTAGCAATACGCGGATGATATTTTCCGCATAGCGCAGAAAAACGGGGCTGACGATATCCATAATCTGACGGCGACCATATTTTTCCTTTCCCTTGAGGGTAGTCACCATCACTTCGGGATGTTTACGCGCCAGCCAGGAGGGAATAGCATACGTCGGCGTGCCGATAATCACCGCAATACCGGCCTCGTGCATGGCGTCCAGAACGCGGTCAATATGATAAAAGCAGTACTCTCCTTGCTGCGGCTCGAGCGTACTCCAGGTTGATTCTGCGATACGCACGATGTTAATACCGGCATCCTTCATCATGCTAATATCTGCTGCCAGCCTGTCTTCAGGCATATATTCATCATAATAGGCCACACCGTAGTAAATCGCCGACATACTGCCTCCTGATATTATTCAGTGATTGTCTTTTGAGGAATAAAAGCGCGTGCTTTATCTAATGTGAAGTAGGAAATGAGCGTAAATGAAAAGGCGATAAGCCCTAGAACCAAATAGCTGTCCGCAAAGCCAAAGTTTTTATACATATGGCCAATAGCGCTGGAAAGAAATATTTCGCTAAACCTTTTTGAGAACTGGAAGCCGATTAAATACACCGTTGCCGAAAGCCATGGGTTAAAGTTTTTAGCGATATATTTTAGGCCCGCGACTAAAAATACCGAACTTTCGAATCCATGCAGCATTTTGATGGCGCTAATTGAGACAGGTCCAACCGCGTAAGCTGAACCAATGATACGAAGACTCATGATCAGACCGCAGTAGATTAGGGCATTTTTGGGGCCAATTTTATTCACAAACCACGGCGAGAAGAACATGACTATGGCATCAAGAAATATCTGTGCCGTGTAAAGATAACCGAAAACTTCAGCGCCGCGTGCTTTACTGGAAAAGAAATGGCTGTAGTAAATGGCAAACTGCTGATCGTAGGTTTCATACACCGCGCCGACGCCGACCATGTAGAGGGCGAAGAACAAAAACTTGCGTATTTTCATTAAATTACGCACGTCTTCGAGCGTGACGGGCGCGCGTCGGCTCCCCTGTGCGGCATCATTGATTGAAACACGTGGATTGGTCTTCCACACAATGAACAATAAAATAACCCCTGCACAGCTTGCCATCCAGAAGATGAGATTCTGGTCTATTCCGTAGAGAATACCCGCCATAAAGGTGGCGATGGCCGCACCAATACCGCCAAACATTCTTGCCTTACCAAATTCGAATCCCGTCATGCGGCTGACTTTATCGATATAGGCTTCGCACACGCCACAGCCTGCACCAAAAGCAAAACCAATATAGATGCCGCCCGCCAAGGCACCGAGTATGACATTGTATTTAAGCAGTGGAGCAAAAATCCAAATCCAATAAGGGGCGAATAGCGTAATAATAATCGCCAGCATCCACATTAGATTTTTTCTAAATATAAGTTTGTCGGCCACAAACCCGAAAATAGGCTGTACGCAGACAGAGACAATGGCAGTAAAGGAATAAACCAGGCCAACGTCGGCATAATCAATGCCAATAGTGTCCGTGAGCCACAGTGAAAGATAGGGATAACAACTTCCCCATCCAATAAAGAAGAACAAAAAGAACAGGCAACACATGAGATAATTATTATTGAGTTTTAGCATGATTCACCTCGTTACCCCCCAATGGGTCGTGGAATTAACTTAGCGCTAAATATCCACATAAAGCGGTAAAGAGATGCTGCTAACATAGAAAAATCTGCTGCACAGGGTCGCTTTGTGAGCAACCTCACGTTGGCCAAGGGGGAAATAAAAAACGGCTTCCTTAGTCAGGAAGCCGTCAGGGTTTTAAGGGGATTTCAGACAAAAATCATCTTTTGGTCATTCAGAGCCCGATCAAGGTTGCAGGCTTTTTCGTACCTCACTCACCTCATCGGCCGTCACAGGCGGCGCCTTGTTGCTCCAACCTTGACGAATAAAGGTTGAGAGCTGGGCAATCTCGTCGTCAGACAGGCGTGCCGCAAAGCCTGGCATTGCCAGCGTAGACGGTGCCCGTGCGGTAGAAGGCTGTTGCGCACCGGCGAGGATTGTGTGGATCAATCCCGTAGGGTCCTGCGCATTAACAATTGTCGCCTGACTCAGCTGCGGGAAGACGCCCGGCGCCCCTTTGCCGGTCACAAAATGGCATGCTCCGCAGTTGTCCAGATACAAACGTTCGCCGACGCTCAGGTTTTTCGCTGCGGTCAGTCTGGCCTCGGTTGCGTTGTTTGACTGAGTATCCTCCGCCGATAGCGGAGGGTTTCCACCCAAAAACTTCACGTAAGCGGCAATCGCTTTCAGGTCAGCCTCGGTCATATAGGCGGTGCTGTTTTCTACCACCGAGGTCATCTCACCGCCCACGGCGGCTTTGTCGTTGCGACCTTTGCCCAGGTAATCAACAATTTCCTGTTCATTCCAGTGTGCGATACCGCGCAGGGAAGGGACTTCCCACCCGTTAAGGCTGCCCCCAGCAAGGAATTGAGCATCGCCGCTGTCGAGTGCTTTCTCGTTCATGCCAAGGCCACGCGGTGTATGGCAGCTGCCGCAGTGTCCAAGGCTTTCGACCAAATAAGCGCCACGATTGACCTCAGCCGATGCGCCACCAATAGGCTGGAAAGGCTTGTCAGAGGTGAAAGCCCAGTTCCAGAAGCGCATGCCCCAGCGCTGGCTGAACGGGAAGCTGAGTTCGGTTTTTGGCGGCGATTCGGCACTCGGTTTTACACCCTGCATGAAATAGGCGTAGAGCGCGTGCATATCCTTATCGTTAATTTTGGCGTAATCAGGGTAGGGCATTGCCGGATACAGCCGCGTACCGTCAGGCAATACGCCCTTACGAACCGCATCGGAGAACTGCTGTTCGCTGTAGCCGCCGATACCGTGGTCTTTATCCGGCGTAATGTTGGTCGAATAAATAGTGCCTAAGTTCGACCTGATGGCCAGTCCGCCGGAAAAGGCTGGCCTGCCTGCTGTCGTGTGGCACGCCCCGCAGTCGCCCAGCCGTGAAACGTATTCGCCCTGTTTGATAAGCGCTGCGTCATCGGCCTGAGCGTGTGCCATAAAGCCTGCTCCCATAAAGACGACGTTAGCAAATAAGAAGCTCTTGAGATTCATCATGTTCATGTCACTTATACCTGTACCAATGGGCCGGGATTTTTCAGATAGTGATCTTTAATCGCCTGTGCAGCCATTAGCGTAATAGCGCCAATAGTATCGGTTGGGTTAGCCTGGAAGTTTTGCGGAAAAGCGTTGCCGCCCGGCACGAAGACGTTGTGCACATCCCAACTTTGCAGGTACTTGTTCAGCGCTGAGGTTTTCGGATTGTCCCCCATCACCGCGCCACCCACGTTGTGTGTGGAGACATATTTGGTCAGGTCAAAGTGTGCGTCCATCGGCAGGAAGCTTTCGCTGTAGCTGTCAGGGTTTAGCTCTTTGGTGATATTGCCCACGATCTCTTTAAGATACTGCTGTAGCTTGAGTTCGTTCTGTTTCCAGTCGAAGGTCATACGCAGCAGCGGCATGCCGTATTCGTCTTTGTAGTTCGGATCCAGGTCGAGATAAATATCGCGATACGACTGGCAGGTCGTGGTGATGCTGATTTTCATCGAATGGCCGTACCACTCTTCCATGCCCTCTTTCCAGCCGGTTCCCCAGCTCGGCGTTCCCTTCGGCAGAGAGGTGCTGATTGGCGTCCCTGTGGCCTGAGAACTGTGAATTTTCGCGCCGCCGATGAAACCTAATCCCGGACCGTCGAAGTTACCCGGTGAGATGTCGTTGATCATCTGTCCGGTGGCGCCTGCCGTTGCAAACGGGTTAAAGTTTTTGTCTTTGAAGAACAGCGTCGAGCCGCCGTTACTCAGGAACGCATAGTTACGACCCACCACACCTTCTTCCGTGATCGGGTTGTAAGGCTTACCGATGCCCGACAACAGCATCAGGCGTACGTTGCAGAACTGGAAGCTGCTCAGCACCACAATCTTGGCGGGCTGGAAGCACTCGTTGCCCTGCGCGTCGATGTAGATAACGCCTTTGGCGGTTTTTTTGTCATCGTGCAACACGACTTTCAGCACGTTGGCATGCACTTCGTAGGAGAAGTTCTCCCTCCGTTTTAAGGCGTCCATCACCGCCGTCTGCGGCGAGGCCTTGGAGTAGTTGAGACAAGGGTATTTACTGCAATAACCGCAGTAGTTACAAGGTGCTATCTGATTACCGTAAGGGTTGGTCCAGGCGCGAGATACGCAGGCGGACGGGTTCGGGAAGGGGTGATAGCCCATCTTTTTCGCCACGTCGGCAAACATACTGCTGTTGAGGGTATCTTCCAGGGCAGGCAGTGGATACGGCTCTGAACGCGGACCTTCGAACGGGTCGCCTCCCTCCATGATTTGGCCGCGCAGGTTGCCGGTTTTACCCGATTGACCGCAAATATGCTCGAACTTGGTGTAGTAGGGTTCGATCTCATCCCAGCTGAAGGGGAAGTCCATGATACGCATGTCTTCCTGTAAAATGCCGGGCTTATAAGCCCGATCGGCATAGGTCTTGAGCTTCAAGTCGGTTGGGGTCGGGCGGATAAGTACCGCCGTCCAGTGTAGGCCAGACCCCCCCACGCCGGTCCCTGGTGCAAACGCGCCCCATTTACGGGTCGGTAAGGCCGTTTCGCTCATGTTGTAGCGAACCGTTACGGCTGCCTCTGCAGGAGTAGCCATGACCTTGTTACGTACCGCGTAGGCGTATTCGTCCGCCGGTTTGGGGTAGGCAAAATCTTCGTAGCTACGGTCACCGCCGCGTTCGAGTGCGCGGACCTTCAGGCCTGCCATCGCCAGCTCGATACTCATCAATGAGCCTGCCCAACCGAGGCCGACGACGACGACGTCGACTTCTTCTTTCGTTACTTGTGCCATCATTAATCCTGTCAAATCATCAGAAAACGGAAATCCAGCCAGTTTCGGCTTAGGCGCGTGCACCCGTCAGGCTGACCGGGCCCAGTGGATAAGGGATGTTGTGCTGTTTCACCCACTCGGTGTAGCTCGCACGGGCACCGGGGAAGCCGATGGCAATCCAGGCCTTCATGCCTTTGTTACCGCCGTAAATCGGGTCTGCGAGATAACCGTGTTTAGTATCCGACAGCAGCTCGCTGAAGAACTGCGAGGCAACGAGAGACTGCTCACCCAGGTCGGCGAATTTGATAACGTTTTTCTGAAGCTGGGTCAGAACGTCGTCTTTCTCCAGCTCAGACAGCTGATGAAAAGCCTTCTGGTGTGTCTGCTGGCACCAACTTTCTGCCAGGCGGATACCTATTTTGTAGATTTCCTGAGGGCGATAAGGCAACTGGTAACCCATAGTCGCGGGAGCGTGCACGTTGAACGGACCTTGCATATAGATTTCACTGCCAAACTCGCCGTGCATTTGCTGGTCGATAAAAATAGGCACATTGGTTTCGAGTGCGCCGGGGGCTTTCCCTTTGCCACCCGCTGGGATCAGGCGGTCCGCGGCGGCCATAATAAACTGCCACTCATCGGCGCTGAAAAAGACCGGTTTATAGTCGAGTAATTCGGGGGCGGCCATTTCTGCTGCCTGCGCGGCAGTAAATCCTTTCATCATAATGGCGCTAACGGGCAATGCCATTATTGATCCGAGTAAGAACTTACGACGTGTGGTTTTCTTTTGTAGGAGCATAGCAATACGACTCTCACAGGCTTAAATGTTAGGAGTGGGTTAATTATTATTGTGGTTGGGTACTGAATTATAATATCACTGCAACATTATAAATAAATGAATAAATCCCAGGTTAATTAAGCTTTCATTGG
>NZ_MRWE01000003.1 GCF_002093665.1 Rouxiella badensis
ATAAGAATACACCTTTAATTTAATAGAAATAAAAATTTAATTTATAGACTCACTATTTATGCAGCACGTTCTGATTAAGTAGATACCTGGAAAAATATCCAGCAGGGTCTACACTGAATACTACAAAATTAAATGCAGAGTTGAGGTTTCTGGATTTCATTCACCCTTCTGATGCCATTTTTTCTTATTTTATAGCGGCATCAAACACTTCTTGTGATCTGGTGAGTCCTGAAATTTAACTTAAGGCTTTAATGCTATCGCGAATAAATTCGCCTAACCCTTTGCAAACAGGAGAAAAAGATTGACTACTGTTGCACCGGAAAATATCACCGATACACCGCCTCCCCCCCTTCAGGAAGGACGCCTGTACGCTTTTTTCTTTGACGTTGACGGAACTCTGGCTGCACTTCAGGCAGAGCCCGACGCCGTGAGCATTCCCTTAATTGTACGCGATCGTCTGCTGGCGCTGTCGCAGGCCACAGACGGCGCGCTGGCGCTGGTATCCGGCCGTCCGATTGCTCAACTCGACGCGCTAAGCGCACCACATCGCTTCCCGCTCGCCGGCGTTCACGGTGCAGAACGACGTGATGCCGAGTCTCAACTGCATCGCGTCACGCTTTCCGAAAAGGTGGTAACGCCGTTGCAAAACATGCTGCAACAGGGCATGTCGGCAATGCAGGGCACCCTGCTGGAAGCCAAAGGTATGGCCTTTGCGTTGCACTATCGCCAGGCCCCCGCTTTTGAACATCAGGTATTGGCACTGGCAGAATCAGCGGTAGAAAAATTCCCTGGCCTCCAGCTGCAACCGGGCAAATGCGTCGTAGAGATTAAGCCGCAGGGCACCGATAAAGGCGCAGCAATACGAGCTTTTATGCAAGAACTTCCCTTTAAGGGCCGCATTCCCGTATTCGTCGGCGACGACCTTACGGATGAAAAAGGATTTCTGGCGGTGAACGCCATGCAGGGTATTTCAGTCAAAGTCGGTGAAGGGGCGGGCCACGCTCACTATCGTCTTAATGACGTCGCCGACGTGTATGACTGGCTTGAACAACTGCTTTCACAAATCAAACATAATAACGTAGGTAAGGGGTCAAGATTATGAGTCGCCTGGTTGTTGTATCTAACCGTATCGCTATTCCTAATAAATCCAAATCGAGCGCGGGTGGACTTGCCGTCGGCATCATGGATGCCCTCAAGAATACGTCAGGCCTGTGGTTTGGCTGGAGTGGTGAAATAAGCGAGATATCGGGAGAAGAAGAGGAAGAGCTTGATATCGTCGAGAAGGACGGCATTACTTACGCCACCGTGCCGCTTAATCAGAACGATTACGATCTTTATTACTGCCAATTTTCCAACGCTGTTATCTGGCCCGCTTTCCACTACCGCATTGACCTGGTCGATTTTCAGCGCGAGGCGTGGGAAGGCTATTGCCGCGTCAATGACCTGCTGGCCAGACAGCTTCAGCCGCTGATCAAACCCGATGATATTCTGTGGATCCATGATTACCATCTGCTGCCGTTTGCCGCCGCGTTACGCAAAATCGGCGTCACGAACCGCATAGGTTTCTTCCTGCATATTCCTTTCCCGACGCCAGAGGTGTTCAACGCCCTGCCGACCCATAAAGAACTGCTGGAAATGATGTGCGAGTATGATCTGCTGGGCTTCCAGACGGAAACCGACCGCAATGCGTTCGTTGAAAACCTTGACCAGCTGACCCCCCTCGAAGACGTTGCACCCAATACCCACCGCGCCTTTGGCCATACCTTCAAGACCGAGGTCTATCCGATAAGCATCGCGCCGGACAGCATCAAACAGATGGCAGAGGGTCCACTGCCGCCGAAAATCGACATGATGAAACGCGAGCTGAGTAACGCGAAAAACATTATTTCCTGCGAACGTCTGGATTACACCAAGGGTTTACCTGAGCGATTCCTGGCTTTTGAAGCCCTGCTGGAACATTATCCGCAGCATCGCGGCAAAGTGCGTTATTCGCAGATTGCTCCGACGTCGCGCGGTGACGTGCAGGCGTATCAGGACTTGCGTCATCAGCTGGAAATGGAAGTCGGGCGCATCAACGGTAAATACGGCAGCTTAAACAGCACGCCGTTGTATTACCTTAATCAGCATTTTGATCGTCGCCTGCTGATGAAGATATTCCGACTTACCGACGTCGGGCTGGTAACACCGCTGCGCGACGGGATGAATCTGGTGGCTAAGGAGTATATCGCCGCACAGGACCCTGAAGACCCTGGCGTGTTGGTTTTATCACGTTTCACCGGTGCCGCTAATGAGATGACGGGTGCGCTCATCGTCAACCCTTATGACCGCGATGAAGTTGCCGCTGCGCTCGATCAGGCGCTGACCATGGGGCGTGAAGAGCGTATCTCCCGTTATAACGAGATGATGAAGATACTGCGCGAGAACGATATTGCGCACTGGGGAGAAACCTACCTTAAGGATCTTCGTGCGCTGCCGGAACGTGGCTCTGAAAAATCCTCCACGGCAAAAGCCGCCACGCCATAACGTTGACGTCTCCCGTCCTTTAGCCCCGAAAATCGGGGCTATTCACAAAGTGTTGCAAACGAATTAAGTAAATATTTTCCGCATCCTGAGACTAATTGCTTTTATTTTCCAACGGTTAAATAACGGCTTATAAGGTTTTTTCACTTTATGTGCCGATTAAGTAATGTGAGCAATTACACAGATTTACTGAAATAGGCGAAGCAAAAGTCTACACTTATTAGAAATTCGCACGCGGGAAGCCCCCGTATTTTAACGACGCAATGAAGAGGCTTGACATTATATGTACAACTCTAAATTACACGACGTTACTGAATCAGTGGAGTTCGACATCGACAAAATCAGCAAATATGAACCGGAACCCTCTGAATTAACACTAGATAAAATGCTAGAGGCCGAGCCAGAACCGGAAATGATTGAGGGGATGCCCCATTCCGATGCGCTAACGCCTGCAGATCGTTATCTTGAATTATTCGCAGCAGTGCAGTCTGCGCATATTTTCGAGGACAGCAAAACATTTCCGGACTGCGCACCTAAAATGGATCCGCTGGATATCCTGATTGGCTATCGTCGCCAGAAAAATAATCCCGGATTCGATCTTAAGCAGTTTGTTGACGAACATTTTTGGATGCCAAAACATTACGGCAGCGATTACGTTTCTAATCCCGGTGATTCGCTTAAAGAACATATCGATAAGCTGTGGCCGGTATTAACGCGCCAGCCAGAACAACATATTCCGTGGTCTTCACTGCTGTCATTGCCGCAGGCGTATATTGTTCCGGGAGGTCGCTTTAGCGAGACCTATTATTGGGACTCCTATTTCACCATGCTGGGGCTGGCCGAAAGTGGCCGCCACGATTTGCTGCGCAGCATGGCGGACAACTTTGCCTGGATGATTGAGACCTACGGCCACATCCCTAACGGCAACCGGACCTATTATCTCAGCCGCTCCCAGCCGCCGGTATTTGCGCTGATGGTAGAGCTGTTTGAGGAAGATGGCGTGCGCGGTGCCCGTCGTTATCTCGATCATTTGATTAAAGAGCACGAGTTCTGGATGGACGGTGCGGAATCGCTGGGGGCCAATCAGGCCTATCGCCATGCGGTTAAAATGCCGAATGGTGCCTTGTTAAATCGTTATTGGGACGACAGGGACACGCCGCGCGATGAGTCATGGCGCGAGGATGTGGAAACCGCCAAACACTCTAATCGCCCTGCAAACGAAGTTTACCGTGACCTGCGTGCCGGTGCGGCATCAGGCTGGGATTATTCTTCGCGCTGGCTGCGTGATGCCAATCGCCTCGCCAGTATCCGCACCACCAAATATATTCCGGTGGATCTCAACGCGTTCCTTTATAAGCTCGAAAGCACGATTGCCAATATTTCGGCGCTAAAAGGTGACCGTGAGACCGAGGCGCTGTATCGCCAGAAAGCAGAAGAACGCCGCCTGGCCATTAACCATTATCTGTGGGACGAAGACCAGGGATGTTTCCGCGACTATGACTGGCACCGCAAGCAGTTCGCGCTCTTCTCCGCCGCCAGCGTGGTGACACTGTACGTGGGTCTCGCCACGCACGAACAGGCCGAAAGATTGGGTGAAGCCGTGCGCGCACGCCTGCTTTCCGACGGTGGCCTGCTGACTACCGAATATGAAACCGGCGAGCAGTGGGACAAGCCCAACGGTTGGGCACCGCTACAGTGGATGGCCATTCAGGGCTTTAAAATGTATGGCAATGACGCGCTGGGTGACGAAATCGCCCGCAACTGGCTGAAAACGGTTAACCAGTTTTATAAGCGTAACCATAAGCTAATCGAAAAATACCACATCGCGGGCGATGCCTCCGGTGAAGGTGGCGGCGGTGAGTATCCCCTACAGGACGGCTTCGGCTGGACTAACGGCGTGGTACGCCGGTTGATTGGGCTGTATGGCGAAGATCACGAGTAGCCGATATTTAACGGGTCAATGGCAGGACTTCGGCACCCTTGAGGTGCCGAAGTTATTGGCCGTCGCTTCGGGCACAGTCGCCGCCTGAAGCGACAGACCTTGAAGCGATAAAAGGTGTTTATTTCACACCTTGTAATAGCCTTTGAAGCGGATACACCGCCGCAATCACCAACTCATCCTGAATCTGTGCCGCACTGTCCAGCTGGGTCTGCGCCTTCTGGCGCTCCTCCGCTGTGATGTGTTCCCCTCTTTGGATGTTATCCAGCCATTTCAGCCCCAGCACCGACAGTTGGCTGAGTTGTTCCGCCACAGGCTGTACGGGTTTCAAGACGTAGTTTTGCGCCAGTATTGGCTCAACCTGCGCCCTATTGTCCCGCCACAGCGTCAGTTGGTTGCGAATTGCCCTCGCCGCCTGTACGTCTTTACCGTCAGCCAGCAAGGCTTTTACCTGATTATCGAGCTGACGCACGGCATTACTTTCCGCTGGCAGCGCATCAACCAGGCGATTCAGTGGCTCAAACTGTTGGTAGTTCCCGGCCTTAAACTTCAGGTGCTGGCGGGTGTAATACTGTGCCGGCTCAAGCGCCGAAGAGAGCGTCAGCAGCGGTGTGATGTCACTACTGTT
The DNA here is from genome assembly GCF_002093665.1 of Rouxiella badensis. Classification (GTDB taxonomy): domain Bacteria; phylum Pseudomonadota; class Gammaproteobacteria; order Enterobacterales; family Enterobacteriaceae; genus Rouxiella; species Rouxiella badensis. The sequence goes on from NZ_MRWE01000003.1 coordinate 5,088, forward strand.
TGCCAGTCGAGTCATCAGGCGAGTGGTTTCTGCATGCTGCTGCAACCCTACCGATACTGCCGACCAGGCGTCCACTTTCGCCAGACGCTGATACATATTGTCGATATCTTTCACATCCTCCGCAGACCACAGACGTTCGGCGACCACAAACCCACGCGGCCATAGCTTCAGGTCAAGAATTTCTGAGGTGATATTTTCCTGCCACAGCGCGGCTTCACCGCCGAGAATGTTTTGCATTCCCCTGGCGTCCGGCACCACTGGCGGCGTGCCTTGGGGGATTTCGCTGAGTGGGTTGCCCGTTGCTGGATAACGCGCGTTACCAATCACAAAGTAACCGTCAAATTTACCGTCTTTGAGGGTGAGGACAGGACGTGTGTCGCCCATCCAGGTATCCACCGCGAAGCTGACCTGACCGTTGTTCTGCCAGACAATATCACGCAGCGCACGACGGGTTTTCCCCTTGAAATCGATAAACCCGCGCCAGCCCTGCTTCCCTTCAATCAGGGAAAAACTTCCCTCAACGGGACTGCCTTTCAGACGCGGCATAGAAAATGCCCAGCTCTGGGCTTTTTCACCTTCGGCAAGGTTTTGATCGACGCCCAACGGCTGCGGCAGGATTTCATTGCGATAGTGATAAGCCGAGCTTTGCGGCTGATCGAGATAGAAACCCGTGGACAGAATTCCCAAATAGCCCTGCTGCGCGCTGGCACCCAGCGAATCCGGCCCCTGCCAGGATTGAATCACAATATTCTTTGGCAAGTCGGGATGGAAAATCTCATCCCAGCCAACCATATGGCGATGATGTTTTTGCAAAATCTGCTGCAAACGCTTGTTGAAGGCGGCCTGCAACGCGTGGCTATCGGCAATATGATTCTTCTTCATATAGGCCTTAATTGCCGTGGAATTCTGCCACTGGGTATCTTTCACTTCATCACCGCCGATGTGCAGGTAAGGATCGGGGAAAATGGCGGCCAGCTCACCGACCAGGGTATCGGCAAATTTGTAAACCTGTTCGTTAGAGGGATCCAACGTCGGTTCATGCACGCCCCACTCGCGCTGCATGCTGAAGGGGCCGGGTGCGCTAATCAGTTCGGGGTAAGCAACGGCAATCGCCGAGGCATGACCCGGCATGTCAATTTCTGGCACAACGCGGATCCCTAAAGATGTCGCGTAAGCCACAACATCTTTCATCTCGGCCACGGTATAGAACTCGCCGTCGCTGGCTAATTGTTGCAGCTTCGGATAATGCTCTGACGCGAATCGCCAGCCCTGATCGTCAGTTAAATGCCAGTGTAAAACGTTCAACTTGGCGGCAGCCATACCGTCGAGCTGACGCTTGATAGTGCTGACCGGCAGGAAATGCCGTGCAGAGTCCAGCAGCACGCCACGCCATGCGAAACGCGGGTTATCATGAATTCTCACCAACGGTAGGAACGTGTTCTCACCATCGTTTTGCAGCAGTTGCAATAAGGTTTCCATGCCGTGTATCGCACCAAAACGGGTATTCGCGTTAATGATCGCACCCTGCGGGGTGACTTCAAGATCATAGCTTTCGTCACTGTCTGGCTTGGGTAAGGCATCCACTTTATGTTTGATAACCACCTGAATTTTACTCTGCGTAGCGTCGGTCGGCTGCGGCTGTAGTGTCCATCCGGTTTGCAGCTCAATCCGTTCGCGCCAGCGCTGCGGCAGAGGGCCAAGATTGTCTCCGCTGACGGCCACCGACAGCCTGTTGTCCACCCTCCATTTCCCAGCCTGCGGAGCCACCTCTACCTGCTGCGGCCAAGGCATGAGCGGCAGATTACCGGCGGGAGTCGCAAAGGCGGACGAGGTGATAGCAAGGAGAAACGATGAGGCAAATAAAGAACGACGGAACGGCAATAGCATTGACAAGTCTCCTCAGAGGTAAAGCGGGCTGACATAGCCTGCTGAAACATAAAGGATTAACTATAGACAGAATGAACAGGAATAAAGGTGATGCAGACTTATAAAGGCTGAATTTCAGTGACTGGTGGGGTCGTTCATCGTTATAAATGGCGATAGATTCCGCCCCACTCTTTTTTCGGGATTTCATGCGTGCAGGTCACGCATATTCTGGACAGCATTGTGCTGTTTCGCGGCTATCCGGCGACGATAAGAACCGATCAGGGGCCTGAGTTTACCTGCAGAGCACTTGACCAGTGGGCTTATGAGCATAGTCTAGAGCTGCGGCTTATCTAGCCCGGCAAGCCGACGCAGAGCGGATTTATTGAGAGTTTTAACGGCCGCTTTCGCGATGAATGCCTGAATGAACACGGGTTCAGCGACGTCAGCCATGCCAGGAAAACCATCAGTGTATGGCATCAGGATTATAACGAGTGCCCCCCTCATTCACCGCTGAATTACCACACGCCGTCTGAATTTTCAGCTAGCTGGCGAAACGGGAAATATGAAGAAAAAACCAACCGACATGACTCACTGAGGGTTGTATCTATTACTGGGGACAGGTCAAAAAAGCGACAGAAGCCTTACAAAGGCTGAATTTCAGGCAAAAAAAAAGCCACCCGGAGGGTGACTTAATTTTTCATACTACTATTTGGTGCCGAAGGCCGGAATCGAACCGGCACGCCTTGCGGCGGTTGATTTTGAATCAACTGCGTCTACCGATTTCGCCACTTCGGCACTGAAAGTAGTATGCGGAAAACGGGTGCATTATACCTCTACCGTATGCCCGCGCAATACTTATCCCCTTAATCTTGCACCAAGTGCTGAAAAAAGCGGCTAAAACGCACATTGTGATTGATATTGCGGCAAAAATACTGGCGGCATCGTACTTTTCGGCCATAAAAAAGCCGGTGCATTGCGGCACCGGCCCTGTTCTTTATCACGACTTTTTGCAAGAAAAGTCGGTGATTAGAAGTTGTAGTAGAAGCTGACAGCAGTAGAGTCAGACTGGCCAGGAGCACGTGCCAGGGTACGTTCTACGTACAGTGACAGGTGGTGACCGAAGTCGAACGCCGTACCCAGATACACGTGGTGTGCATCGTAGTCTTCGTTGCCTTTCAGTTTCAGCTGGTCAGCTGCAACGTAAGGCTGTACCGATTTCAGCAGCTCTTTATTAAACGTGAAGGTATAACCCGCGAAGGCTTCCAGACCGTAGCCGTCGCCCGCGAAGTAGTTATTCTGGTTCACGTTGTCCTGATGACTTGGCACGTAGTCTTTATAGTAGTTGGCGGTTGCCACCAAGTACCATGCGCCCGGCTGCCAGGTCAAAGCAGTCGCAGTGGTCTGCTGGTGATACTGCTTGGAATCATTGTTGTCGTTTTTCATACGCGCGTTGGTGAGGGTGTAAACACCGCTCCACGTCAGCGTTTTGGTTACCGCATAATCGATACCCAGACCGCCGCCGCCGTCACGACGATAGTGCAAATCATCACCCGCAGAGTCTGAACCCGCATCGTATTCAGTTTCTGGCAACAGGTAGTTGGCATCAATAGTAAATGCACCGATGGTGTTTACGTATTTGATGCTGTTGTATGGACGGTTACCGCCGTCGAAGTCGCCGGACAGACCCACGCCTTCGCCCGCTGCCTGACCATCGTTATCCCATACGTCACTCTTGCTACCGACGATGTCATAGTAAGGACCATACTGCTTACCGTAAGTCAGGGTACCGTAACGGTCATCCTTGAATCCGTAATACAGTTGACGTTTTTTCAGCAGGTTGCTGCTTTCGTCATAACCTGACTTGATGTTCAACAGGTGATACATGTTCACGCCAAGCTCATACTTACCAATAATAGAAGTATGATCTGTCAGGGCATAGTCGCCGCTAAAACGGAAACGGGTGCCGCCGTCGTGACCACTTGAATCACCGTGCGTTTTATTCTTGGTGTTCTGGAAAATCCATTCAGGACGAATACTGCCGCCAACCTGCAAGCTCAACGGGGCCAGTAAGGAATCACTTTGCTTATTTTTATCTAAAACGGTGATTTCAGCCTGAGCGCTGGCTGAAAGTACCGATAAAATAACTCCGCCAACGATGATTGGCGCTTTTAAATTACGCATTTACCCTGTCTCCAACAATTTTATTTTTGTTATTTAAGAAATATGGCGTTGCACCACGCATAAATATTTAACATAGCTGTGGTAGGCGGAAAAGCATTAAATGCGACGACGGTCACACATTAACCGCTTTTTTGTGGTTAAAAATCGGACAATTTAGTTTAAGGATGTAACCAAAGGAAAATAAGAATTATTGAAAACTCTAAAAAAGCCCGTTAAGGATAATAAATAATCAAAACGGTCAAATTAATAAGTTCAAAAATGACATAATTAATTACAAAGTTAGCTTTAGAAGCTTCGTAAATTAAATAATCCACACTGTGTATTGTCCGTAAGGTTATTATTTAATTTTCGTGTCGTTATAAATCGAATAATAAAGCAGCGTAATTGCCCTGTGTGAGTAAATAATCAGCACAAATTTTATTAGGAATTTCTTTACACCATTTTCAGGCCATCGGCCCTGATGCCTCTGCCTCCCCCTGCTCTGTAAATTTTTTGCGGAAGCATCGATTTCCTCATGCGGTTCTTCGCGTATCCCATTAAGATAAATCCAATCTTCCCTCTCACCGCTTTTAGAATGGATACGCGTTTGTTGAAAAAATTCTCCCTGTCGCTGCTGGCCATTGCTTTTGCCAGTATGCCTGTACTGAGCCAGGCTCAGACCCAAAAACTGGCCTCTCAGGTCGTTGATGAACACGCAGAACATATTTTCTATAGCAGCGGCGCCATGGGCATGGCGCTCGTGGTTGTCGATAAGAATCAGCAGGTTTTCAGAAGCTTTGGGGAAACCCGGGCAGGATCGGGTCAGCGTCCTCGTGAAGACTCACTGATCCGCATCGCGTCGCTGACCAAGCTAATGACCAGCGAAGTGCTGGTGAAGCTTGCTGAACAGGGTACGGTCAAGGTGACCGATCCGCTGCGTAAGTACGCGCCGGGCAACGCCTTCGTTCCGTATTACAGCCCGACGTCGCCGATGACTTTGCTCAACCTCGCCACCCACACTGCCGGTCTGCCACGCGAACAGCCGGGCGGCGCGCCGCATCGTCCGGTGTTTACCTGGCCGAATCGCGCGGAACGCTGGAGCTGGTTGCAAACCGCCAAGCTTACCGTCCCGCCTGGCTCGCACGCCTCCTATTCCAATCTGGGCTTTGACCTGCTGTCGGACGCGCTGGCCGACGCCGCGCATCAGCCTTATCCGCAGCTGTTCCGTCAGTTAATAACCCAGCCAAACGGCATGGTCGATACCACCTTCACGCCGACTGCGGCACAGTGCTCTCGTCTGATGGAAGGCCTGCGCCCAAGCCCTTGTCTGAACACGATTGCTGCACAGGGCAGCGGCGGAGTCTATTCCACACCGGCGGACATGGGTCGCTGGATGAAGCAGTTCCTGCCTAACGCCGCTGGCCAGCAATCGCCGACCGCAGCGCTGGCGCAGAAGATGTATTTCCGTCGTACCGACCTGGTGTCGTTGAAAGGCATGGACGTTCCGGGGCAGGCCTATGAGTTAGGCATGGGCTGGATTACCATGGCGCCAACGCCATTGCTGCCGCGCATCATTCAAAAAACCGGCGGCGGTGGGGGCTTCATTACCTATATGGCGATGGTGCCTCAGCGCGGCGTAGGGGTATTTATCGTTGTCACCCGGTCAGAGCTGACCAAGTTCAAGAACATGAGCGACGGCGTGAACGATCTGGTGGCCGATCTGGTGCGTAACAACGAGATCTAAGCTCCTCACTCTCAGGCTTCAGAAAGCAAAAAAGCAGCTCGATTGAGCTGCTTTTTTTATCCCTCGGGGTCTTGGCTAACTCCGTTTCAACAACAGATAGACGCTGATGACAAGGAACAGTGCGCTTGGCAATACCGCGCCGAGTAGTGGCGGTATGTTGTAGACCAGGCTGAGCGGGCCAAAAATCTGGTCCAGCACGTAGAACAGGAACCCGAAGCAGATACCGGTCACGACTCTCACGCCCATCGGCACGCTGCGCAGCGGTCCGAAGATAAATGACAGTGCCATCAGCATCATTACCGCAACGGACAGCGGCGCGAAGATTTTACGCCACATGTTCAACTGGTAACGTTTCGCTTCCTGGCCGCTCTGCTTGAGGTACTTAACGTAGTTGTAGAGACCGCTTATCGACAGCGAGTCCGGATCCAAGGCGACCACGCCCAGCTTGTCAGGCGTCAGGTTAGTCTTCCATTCACCGCTCAGGGTCTGAGAACCGCTGATCTTGGTTGGGCTGTCGAGTACCGATTCGTCAACCTGAGACAGCTGCCAGCCACCGTTCTCGTACTCGGCAGAGGTAGCATAGCGTACGGACAGCAGCTTGTTATTACCGTCGAAGTGGTAGATGTTCACGCCGTTGATCTGGTTGTCGCCCACCACGTGTTCGATGAAGATGAAGTCGTGCCCGTCTTTCGCCCAAATGCCGTTTTGCGTAGAGACCAGCGAGCCGCCGAACATCTGCTGCGCACGGTAGTTGCGCGCCATCTGCTCACCGGCAGGCGATACCCACTCCCCGATTGCCATGGTCAGCAAGACCAGCGGGATAGCGGTTTTCATGACCGAGGTCGCGACCTGCATACGGGTAAAACCGGAGGCCTGCATCACCACCAGCTCGCTGCGTGTCGCCAGCGCGCCAAGGCCCAACAGCGCACCCAACAGAGCGGCCATCGGGAAGAAGACTTCGATATCCTTCGGCACGCTCAGCAAGGTATAGAGCCCGGCATCGAGCGCCGAATAACTGCCCTGTCCGACCTTACGCAGCTGGTCAACGAATTTGATAATCCCGGAAAGGGAAACCAGCATGAACAGCGTCATCATGATGGTGTTGAAAATGGTCCGTCCGATATAACGGTCTAAAACACCAAACATCAGGCCGCTCCTCTAAAACGTGCGCGTATCCTGCGGGCTGGCAGGGTATCCCACATATTAAGCACCACGGCGAGTGCCAGATACGCAAGGTTGGTCGCCCACATCCAGACCATCGGATCGAGTTTGCCTTTCTCTGCGTTGGAACGAAGCGAACTTTGCAGCAGGAAGAAGATGAGGTAGAGGAAGATTGCTGGCAGCATGCTCAGTACGCGGCCCTGACGCGGGTTAACCACCGAGAGCGGTACCACCATCAGCGCCATCACAAACACCGAAACCACCAGCGTCAGACGCCAGTGCAGCTCGGCGCGCGCCTCGATAGCCTTTGAATGCCACAGAGAAGACATGCTCATCTGTTCGACGTCGCTGCTGTCTAGCTCGACAATCTTGTGGCCGATAACCGCCAGATAGTCGGTGAAATTAGTGATACGGAAGTCACGCAGCAGTGCGGTACCTTCGTAGCGAGTGCCGGTGTCCAGCGTCACTTGCTGGGAGCCGTCAGGACGCTGGTCCATATGGCCTTTCTCGGCCACCACCACCGACGGACGCTGGTTGCCGTTCGGCCTAAGCTGCGCCAGGAAAACGTTGCGGAATTCTTTACCGCGCACGTTGCCCACAAACAGCACGGAACTGCCGTCCTGTGAAGGGGTGAACTGCCCAGCGACCATCGCCGCCATGCTCGGGTTCGCCTTGGCTTCGGCCATCACTTCATCCTGATGCTTCGACGACCAGGGGCCGACCCAAAATGAGTTAATACCGGCGAAAATAGAGGTGAACACCGCCAGAACCATGGCAGCAACGATTAGTGACCTTTTACCCAGTCCGCAGGCGTGCATAACAGTGATTTCACTGTCAGTATAGAGCTTGCCCAGAGTCATGAGCAGACCCAAGAAAAGACTCAGCGGCAGGATAAGCTGTGCCATCTCGGGTATACCTAACCCAAGAAGCTGAATGACTAAATTTGTTGGGATATCGCCATCGACTGCTGCACCCAGTATTCTGACCAGCTTCTGACAAAAGAAGATTAGAAGCAGAATAAACAGGATCGCAATTTGGCTCTTGAAGGTTTCCCTAACCAGATATCTAATGATGATCACGCTGAATACGCCTGTGAAAACTTGTCTTTTTGCAGGAAAATCGATAATTTCATCGCTAATCCGTCATTTTTTCTCATCATATGGCAACCTTCACAGCTAAAATAGTATTACAACACCGTAAATTTAGGTGACCTATAGGAAGATGCTTATAGCCGCCAAAATAAAATTTCTACGCCGTATAGGTTAACACAGGTCATTACATCAATGACGGGAGAGTGTAACGGAAGCCCCATTCTATCCGTACCCCCCGCCTTTGTCTTTAAGATTCAGGAGAGTGCATGGAGTTCAGTGTAAAAAGCGGTAGCCCGGAAAAACAGCGCAGTGCCTGTATTGTAGTCGGCGTTTTCGAACCACGCCGCCTATCTCCTATGGCTGAACAGCTCGACAAAATCAGCAATGGGTACATCAGCGCCCTGCTCCGCCGCGGTGAACTGGAAGGAAAAGTGGGGCAGACATTGTTCCTGCACCATGTTCCAAACATTCTGTCCGAGCGCATTCTGCTGGTAGGCTGCGGCAAAGAACGCGAACTCGACGAACGTCAATACAAGCAGGTTATCCAGAAAACTATTCACGCCTTGAATGAAACAGGTTCTATGGAAGCCGTTTGCTTCCTCACCGAACTTCACGTCAAGGGACGGAATACTTACTGGAAAGTGCGTCAGGCCGTCGAGACCTCCAAAGAGTCTCTCTATACCTTCGATCAGCTGAAGAGCAACAAGGTCGAGCCGCGCCGTCCGCTGCGTAAAATGGTCTTCAACGTGCCGACCCGCCGCGAACTTAACAGCGGTGACCGCGCCATTGCACACGGTCTGGCTATCTCTTACGGCGTTAAAGCCGCGAAAGATCTGGGCAACATGCCGCCGAACATCTGTAACGCCGCTTATCTGGCCTCACAGGCTCGCCAGCTGGCCGATGCGTTCAGCACTAATATCACCACCCGCGTCATCGGCGAACAGCAGATGAAAGAGCTGGGAATGAACGCCTATCTGGCCGTGGGTCAGGGCTCGCAGAACGAGTCGCTGATGTCGGTGATGGAATATAAAGGTAATCCGAACCCAGACGCTAAGCCAATTGTGCTGGTCGGTAAAGGCCTGACCTTCGATTCCGGCGGTATCTCCATCAAGCCTGCGGCCGACATGGACGAAATGAAGTACGATATGTGTGGCGCGGCCACGGTGTATGGCGTCATGCGCGTCGTTGCCGAGCTGAAGCTGCCGTTGAACGTAGTCGGCGTTCTGGCCGGATGTGAAAACATGCCGGGCAGCCGCGCGTTCCGTCCGGGCGACATTCTGACCACCATGTCAGGCAAAACCGTTGAAGTGCTGAATACCGATGCCGAAGGCCGTCTGGTGCTGTGCGACGCACTGACCTACGTTGAGCGTTTTGATCCTGAGCTGGTTATCGACGTGGCAACGCTGACCGGCGCCTGCGTCATCGCGCTGGGTCATCACATCACCGGCCTGCTGTCGAACCACAACCCGCTGGCCCACGAGCTTATCACCGCCTCCGAACAGGCCGGTGACCGTGCGTGGCGTTTGCCGATGGGCGACGAGTACGACGAACAGCTTCAGTCAAACTTTGCCGATATGGCAAACATTGGCGGCCGTCCTGGCGGCGCAATCACCGCAGGCATGTTCCTGTCTCACTTTGCCGACAAGTACAACTGGGCTCACCTGGACATCGCCGGTACCGCATGGCGCTCAGGTAAGAACAAAGGAGCGACGGGTCGCCCTGTTTCTCTGCTGTCCCAGTTCTTGTTGAACCGTGCAGGTCTCAACGGCGACGATTAATCGCCTATTGTGGTAAAACCCGTCCTTCGCTGTGATTCACGCCGGAGGACGGCGTTAGGAAGACACTCATGAAACAGGCTACATTTTTTCTTCTCGACTCACCGGACGTCGCAGGCGAGCTCAGCGGCCACGAGGCACTGGCGTGCCAGATTGCGGCACAGCGCTACCGTGCGGGTCAACGCGTGCTTATTGCCTGCGAAGACCAGAAACAAGCGGAACGTCTGGATGAAGCGCTGTGGAAACGTGATGCCGACCAGTTTGTGCCGCACAATCTGGCGGGAGAAGGCCCGAGATTTGGTGCCCCCGTCGAGCTTTGCTGGCCAGGAAAACGCGGAAATGCGCCGCGAGATTTGCTGATTAGCCTGCTCGGGAATTTTGCAGATTTTGCCACCGCTTTCCATGAAGTGGTAGACTTCGTTCCTTACGAAGATTCTTTAAAGCAGTTGGCGCGCGAACGCTACAAAGCCTATCGCAGCGTCGGCTTCAATTTGACCACGGCGACACCGCCCGACGTCAATACAACGACTACAGACTAACGAAGCGAAATGGATAAGACATATAACCCGCAAGATATCGAGCAACCGCTTTACGAGCACTGGGAAGAACAGGGCTACTTCAAGCCTAACGGTGATACCAGTAAGGAAAGCTTCTGCATCATGATCCCGCCGCCGAACGTTACCGGTAGCTTGCATATGGGTCACGCTTTCCAGCAAACCATCATGGACGCCATGATCCGCTATCAGCGCATGCAGGGTAAAAACACTCTGTGGCAGGCGGGGACCGACCATGCCGGTATTGCCACTCAGATGGTAGTAGAGCGCAAGATTGCCGCTGAAGAAGGCAAAACACGTAAAGACTATGGTCGCGAAGCCTTTATCGACAAAATCTGGGAATGGAAATCAGAATCAGGCGGCACCATCACGCGTCAGATGCGCCGTCTGGGCGACTCCGTGGACTGGGAGCGCGAGCGCTTCACCATGGACGAAGGCCTGTCCAACGCCGTTCGCGAAGTGTTTGTACGTCTGTACAAAGAGGACCTGATTTACCGCGGCAAACGCCTGGTAAACTGGGACCCGAAACTGCGTACCGCCATTTCTGACCTCGAAGTTGAAAACCGCGAATCCAAAGGCTCCATCTGGCACCTGCGCTATCCGCTGGCCGATGGCGTCAAGACCGCCGACGGTAAAGACTACCTGGTGGTGGCGACCACGCGTCCAGAAACCGAACTCGGTGACGCTGGCGTTGCCGTTAACCCGGAAGATCCACGCTATAAAGACCTGATCGGTAAAGAAGTTATCCTGCCACTGGTAGGCCGCCGTATTCCTATCGTAGGCGATGAACACGCCGACATGGAAAAAGGCACCGGCTGCGTGAAAATCACCCCTGCGCACGACTTTAACGACTACGAAGTCGGTAAACGTCACAACCTGCCGATGATCAACATCCTGACTTTCGACGGCGACATCCGCCAGACCGCCGAGGTGTTCGACACCAAGGGCGAAGAAAGCGATGCGTGCAGCAACGAAATTCCAGAACAGTTCCGTGGCCTGGAGCGCTTCGCGGCGCGTAAAGCCATCGTGGCTGCCTTCGACGAACTTGGCCTGCTCGAAGAGATCAAACCGCACGACCTGACCATCCCTTATGGTGACCGTGGCGGCGTCGTTATCGAGCCAATGCTGACCGACCAGTGGTATGTGCGCACTGCCCCGCTGGCAAAAGTGGCCGTTGAAGCGGTTGAGCAAGGCGAAATCCAGTTCGTCCCAAAACAGTACGAAAACATGTATTTCAGCTGGATGCGCGACATTCAGGACTGGTGTATTTCTCGTCAGCTGTGGTGGGGTCACCGTATCCCGGCCTGGTACGACGCAGAAGGCAAAGTCTACGTAGGTCGTGACGAAGAAGAAGTGCGTCGTGAAAACAGCCTGGGTGCAGACGTTGTGCTGAATCAGGACGAAGACGTGCTGGACACCTGGTTCTCCTCCGGCCTGTGGACCTTCTCGACCCTGGGCTGGCCAAACGAAACGCCAGACCTGAAAGCCTTCCACCCTTCAAGCGTGGTAGTCAGTGGCTTCGACATCATCTTCTTCTGGATAGCACGCATGATCATGATGACCATGCACTTCGTGAAAGACGAAAATGGCAAGCCGCAGGTTCCGTTCAACACGGTGTACATGACCGGCCTTATCCGCGACGACGAAGGGCAGAAAATGTCTAAGTCCAAGGGTAACGTCATCGATCCTCTGGATATGATCGACGGTATCTCGCTAGAAGACCTGTTGGAAAAACGTACCGGCAACATGATGCAGCCGCAGCTGGCGGAAAAAATCCGCAAGCGCACCGAGAAGCAGTTCCCGAACGGCATCGAACCGCACGGCACCGACGCCCTGCGCTTCACGCTGGCGGCACTGGCCTCGACCGGTCGCGACATCAACTGGGACATGAAGCGTCTCGAAGGCTACCGCAACTTCTGTAACAAGCTGTGGAACGCCAGCCGCTTCGTGCTGATGAACACCGAAAATCAAGACTGTGGCCTGAACGGCGGCGAACTGCAGCTGTCTCTGGCTGACCGCTGGATCCTGGCTGAATATAACCGTACGGTGAAAGCCTACCGCGAAGCGTTGGACGGCTATCGTTTCGACCTCGCAGCGAGCATTCTGTATGAATTCACCTGGAACCAGTTCTGTGACTGGTATCTGGAGCTGGCGAAGCCGGTGATGAACGGTGGCACCGAAGCACAGCTTCGCGGCACCCGTCACACGCTGGTCGAGGTCCTGGAAGGTCTGCTGCGCCTTGCACATCCGATCATTCCATTCATCACTGAAACCATCTGGCAGAGCGTGAAACCGCTGAAAGGCATTACCGCAGACACCATCATGCTGCAGCCTTTCCCAGAGTACTCGGCGGATAAAGCCGATGAAAGCGCGCTGGTCGACCTCGAGTGGATCAAGCAGGCGATCGTCGCTATTCGTAACGTGCGTGCAGAGATGAATATTGCTCCGGGTAAACCACTCGAACTGCTGCTGCGTGGCGCAAGCGCCGATGCACAGCGTCGCGTGGAGCAGAACCTGAGCTTCATCAAATCACTGGCGCGTCTGGAGTCCATCACCGTGCTGCCTGCCGGCGACAAAGGTCCGGTTTCTGTCACCAAGCTGGTTGAGGGCGCAGAGCTGCTGATCCCAATGGCCGGTCTGGTAGATAAAGAAGCCGAGCTGGAACGTCTGTGCAAAGAGATTGCCAAGCTGGACGCAGAGGTTGAGCGTATCGAAGCCAAGCTTTCAAACGAAGGCTTCGTGGCGCGTGCCCCGGAAGCGGTTGTCGCGAAAGAGCGCGAGAGACTGCAGGCCTGTGCCGAAGCCAAGGTGAAGATTCAGGAACAGCAGGCCACCATCGCCGCGCTGTAATTCTGGCCGCTAAGGTAATGACGAGAAAACGGTGGAGTGAAAGCTCCGCCGTTTTTTTTCGCATTGCAAAAAACGCCCGCTCGCGGTATTAAATGCAAAAGAAAAGCGAAGCGATACCTCATCTAACTTTCATTAGACAAAGAATCTATGACGACAGCAGTGATTAATTCAACAGAGCAAGATGTCGTGGTGCGCCGCATTACCTGTGATGACAATGCCGATATTGCACGCGTCATTCGCACCGTTTCGGCCGAATTTGGCCTGACCGCCGATAAAGGCTATACGGTTGCCGATCCCAATCTCGACGTGCTGTGTGAAATGTACAGCCGGCCACGCCACGCCTACTGGGTGGTTGAACTCAACGGTGAGATAGCCGGTGGCGGCGGTGTTGCCCCATTAGTGGGTGCCGACGACGACATTTGTGAGCTACAGAAGATGTATTTCATGTCCAGCCTGCGTGGAAAAGGCCTGGCAAAACGTCTGGCGATTCAGGCCATGGCCCACGCCAAAGGACAGGGCTTTACCCGCTGTTACCTCGAGACCACCGCCAGCCTGACGCAGGCGATTGCGTTGTATGAACACTTGGGTTTCGAACACATCGACGGCGCGCTCGGCAGCACCGGGCACGTAGACTGCGAAGTTACCATGCTGAAAACGCTGTAACACAATGTTTAAGCAATAAAAAAGCCGACATCGTCGGCTTTTTTTATATTTGAACTTAACGACTCATTCTTCATCTGCTGAACCAGGACGAGCCCGCTTCCAACGCCGTATCACCGACGCGCAGCAGAGTAATATAAAGACTTAGTGGCGTTTGCCGTCGTCATCTTTATCGACGATGCTTTTAGACTTAGGCGCAGCCTCGTCTTCTTCTTCATCTTCTTCGTCGTATTCTTCTTCGTCGCCGTCTTCGCCGTTAGGGTCTTCGAAATAAGTGCCCCAGCCGTCGTAGTTGACGCCGTTAGCTTCCGCCAGCGCCACCAGCTGCTCAACCTGTGCGTCGATTATCTCGGCGTTAAGCGCAACTTCGCTTATCACGTCGCAGCACATTACCGTTGAGCCATCTTCAACTTCTAGCTCTTCAGCATCGGTCACTTCGTAGCCCAGTTTGAAAGCCTCTACCGCTGCTCGCTCTAAAACTTCGAATTTCTCGGAGGAGAAATGATGCTCAATAGTGTAAAGCGCGTCAGGATCGCTGCCGTCTTCCAACAGCTCTTCGATGATTAAGCGGGTCTCTTCACGTTGTTCGTCTAGCAATTCACGGTTTGCCATGCCTCAGTCCTCAATCAATATGACGTTTAGACGCTATTTTCACACAGCAGACGGCTTGCCTCCAACATAAACGATAAAGTTTTTACTTGGGGGTTGTAATTGCATATTCATACATATAAATTGAATTTTAATTCATTGGATAAGTTTCGGAGATAGACACATGAGTCTGTTAAGTAAACGCCATTTTCTTAGGCTGCTGGATTTTACCCCCTCAGAACTTGAAACCCTGCTGAAGCTCTCTGCAGATTTGAAAACTGCCAAGAAAAACGGCAGCGAGAAGCCTTACCTGAAAGGCAAAAACATTGCGCTCATCTTCGAAAAAGACTCGACCCGCACCCGATGCTCTTTCGAAGTTGCCGCATACGATCAGGGAGCACAGGTTACTTACCTCGGCCCAAGCGGCAGCCAGATTGGCCATAAAGAGTCGATGAAAGACACCGCTCGCGTGCTGGGAAGAATGTACGACGGTATCCAGTATCGCGGTTTCGGTCAGGAAATCGTTGAAACATTGGCCGAACACGCCGGTGTGCCGGTATGGAACGGGCTGACTAATGAGTTCCATCCTACCCAGCTTCTGGCCGACCTGCTGACCATGAAAGAGCATCTGCCGGGTAAAACTCTGTCGCAAATGTCTCTCGCCTATCTCGGTGATGCGCGCAACAATATGGGCAACTCACTGCTCGAAGCCGCCGCGCTGTGCGGGCTGGACCTGCGTCTCGTCGCGCCTTCCGCCTGCTGGCCTGACGCCGAGCTGGTCGAAAGTTGCCGACATCTGGCTGAGCAAAACGGCGGTTCGATCACTCTGACCGAAGACATCGATACGGGCGTCAAGGGGGCAGATTTCCTCTACACCGACGTTTGGGTGTCGATGGGCGAACCGAAGGAGGCCTGGAAAGAGCGCATCAACCTGCTGCGTCCTTATCAGGTTAACATGGCGATGATTGCCAAGACCGGCAACCCTAACGTGAAGTTCCTGCACTGCCTGCCCGCTTTCCACGACGGTCAAACGACGCTCGGTCGTCAGATGGCCGAAGAGTACGACCTGAAAGGCGGTATGGAAGTCTCGGATGAAGTGTTTGAATCCGCGCATAGCGTGGTGTTCGATCAGGCCGAAAACCGTATGCACAGCATAAAAGCGGTGATGGTCGCCACGCTCGGCACCCTGTAAGCACGATTTGCTTAATGCCGCGTAAGCCCGTTGGTCGTGCCGACGGGCTGGCTTTCAGCTATGCGTTATTTATGCATTTTTTTATGCAATGTTGCACTTTTTAACCCGCTTTCCCCCTCGGCAACCCTGTTTATCAACTAACCTTTTAGCATGTGAATAAAAAAGGGAACTGTTATGGGTGCTGTGAATCCCGAGTTCGTGCTTCGCCTGGAAAGCTTGCTGAGCAGGGTCTATCCCAAAGAACACATTGGCGATCTGATTAAAAAAATTCTGCATCTCGGTGAGAAATGGAATTACGGTGCACACCGGTCGTCGCAGTGGGTAGACGGCACCAATATCTATCTCATCACCTATGGCGATACTATTTCTCAGCCGGATAAACCGCCGCTCGCTACGCTGAATCATTTCGCACAGAAACACCTGAAAGATATTATCTCCGACATTCATATTCTGCCGATGTACCCCTACAGTTCCGACGACGGCTTCAGCGTGATTGATTATCGCCGTATCGATGAACATCTGGGCGGGTGGAGTGATATTCATCATCTCTCTGCCAACTTCAACATGATGTTTGACTGCGTGATCAACCATATATCACGCTCAAGCGAATGGCTGAAAGGCTACATCAAAGATGACCCGTACTATCATGACTACTTTATCGAAGCCAACCCAGAGCTCGACTACAGCCGCGTTGTACGTCCGCGCGCTTCGCCACTGCTGACACCTTTTATCAAGGCCGACGGCACCGAGCTCTACCTGTGGACCACCTTCAGTGAAGACCAGATAGACATCAACTTTAAAAATCCGCAGGTACTGCTCGAGAGTATCGACGTGATATTGCAGTACGCGGCCAGCGGCGCGCAGTCCATCCGTCTCGATGCTATCGGCTATATCTGGAAGGAGATGGGCACCACCTGTATCCACCGCCCACAGACGCATAACATCATCAAACTGTGGCGTACCATTCTCGATGAGGTCATTCCGGGGACCCGCATCATTACCGAAACCAACGTGCCACATAATGAAAACATCAGCTACTTTGGTGAAGGCGACGAGGCGCACATGGTGTACCAGTTCGCACTGCCGCCGCTGACCCTGCACGCCTTCCTGCGCGAAGACACCCGCAAGCTGACTCAGTGGGCACAGGGGCTAAACGCGGAGGCGCACTACCCGAAAACCACCTATTTCAACTTCCTTTCCAGCCACGACGGCATCGGCCTGCGTCCTACCGAGACTTTCCTTGATGATGACGAGCGAAAATATCTCGCCCAGGAAACGCTGCGCAAGGAGGGCCGCGTGTCCTATAAAGACAACGGCGACGGCACGCATTCTCCGTATGAGCTGAATATCAACTATCTCAGCGCCATCACAGAGGCGGACGATAGCGTCGAGCTCAAGACGCGAAAATTTCTGGCGGCGCAGTCGCTGCTGCTGGCATTTATGGGTGTTCCGGCGATTTATATTCACAGCCTGCTCGGCAGTGAGAACGATCTCGAGGGGATGCATCAGTCTGGCCTGAGTCGCCGTATCAACCGTAAGAAGCTGCATCTCGACGAGGTTGAAGCCGAGCTGGAGAAAAAAGGATCGCTACGATCCGAAGTGTTCAACGGCTTGAAAAGATTGATCGAAATACGCCGCACCCATCCGGCATTCTCCCCGCAGGCGGGTCAGCGAATCTTTGAGTTGAGCGAGAAACTCTTCGCCTTCGAGCGTTACGATCCAAAATCGGAAAACCGCATCAGCTGCATTTTTAATATCAGCAGTCAGTCGCAGCCCTTTAAGCTCGCCGTTGAGGGCAAAGACTTGATTAGCGGAGAGCCATTCAGCGGGCAGATGCGCCTCCAGCCTTGGCAGGTGGTATGGATTGAACACAAACTCAAGGCCCCCGAACGTCTGGGCAGGCTGCGGCGCTGGCGTAAAAAGATTTTCATCTCGCTGAAAAGGTCTGATGCCAATCGATTGCTCACCGGCCGAACAAAGAAAGCAAAAAGGTGAAGTCACCCTCTTGCAGGCAGCATATGTGCGCGTATAATGCGCCACAATTTGCCGGGAGAATGACATGATCAACACCACATTGCGCTTCGATGCTTCACCGAACCCAGTGCCTGTCGGCGGCGTTCAGCCGTTGCCTCTCCCAATGGTATTACCTGTTTTTAATCGATCGCAAAAAGCCCCTCATTGAGGGGCTTTTTTTTGTCTATCATCGTAAAGGAGAGCGACAATGGCTAATCCGCTGTATCAAAAACACATTATTTCAATTAACGATCTCAGCCGCGAAGAGCTGGAGCTAGTGCTGGACACCGCCGCTAGCCTGAAAGCCAATCCGCAGCCTGAACTGTTGAAACATAAGGTGATTGCCAGTTGCTTTTTTGAAGCTTCAACCCGTACCCGCCTGTCGTTTGAGACCTCTATTCATCGCCTCGGCGCATCGGTAGTCGGCTTTGCCGACGGCAGCAATACCTCGCTTGGCAAGAAAGGGGAAACCCTGGCCGACACCATCTCGGTGATTGGGACCTACGTCGACGCGATTGTGATGCGTCACCCGCAGGAGGGCGCGGCGCGTCTGGCGACTGAGTTCTCGCACGGTATTCCAATTCTCAACGCTGGCGACGGTGCCAACCAGCATCCGACGCAAACCCTGCTCGATCTGTTTACCATTCAGGAAACCCAGGGCCGTCTCGACAATATCAAAATCGCGATGGTCGGCGACCTGAAATACGGCCGTACGGTGCACAGCCTGGCGCAGGCGCTGGCGAAGTTTAACGGCAACCGCTTCTACTTCATCGCGCCGGACGCACTGGCGATGCCAGAATACATCCTCAACCTGCTGGAAGAGAAAGGCATCGAGTACAGCCTGCACGAGAGTATCGACGAGGTGGTGCCAGAGCTGGACATTCTGTACATGACCCGCGTACAGAAAGAGCGTCTGGACCCGTCAGAGTACGCCAACGTGAAAGCCCAGTTCATCCTGCGCGCTGCCGATCTTGCCGATGCCCAGCCGCACCTCAAGGTACTGCACCCGCTGCCGCGTATCGATGAAATTACTACCGACGTCGACAGCACCCCTTACGCCTGGTACTTCCAGCAGGCCGGTAACGGGATTTACGCACGCCAGGCCTTGCTGGCACTGGTACTCAACGCAGAGACAGGCGAATAAGGAGCGCATCATGACCCACGACAACAAACTCCAGGTAGAAGCCATCAAGTGTGGCACCGTAATCGACCATATTCCGGCGCAGATAGGTTTCAAGCTGCTGTCTCTGTTCAAACTGACCGAGACAGACCAGCGTATTACCATCGGGCTGAATCTGCCGTCCAACGAGCTTGGCCGCAAAGACATCATCAAAATTGAGAACACCTTTTTGACCGAGTCACAGGTCAATCAGCTGGCGGTGTACGCGCCGCACGCGACGGTCAATCGCATCGATGACTACGTGGTAGTCAAGAAGCTGCAACCGAGCCTGCCGGACCGTATCGAAGGCGTGCTGCGCTGCCCTAACGGCAACTGCATCAGTCGCTTCGAGCCGGTCGCGTCGAGTTTTTCGGTGAAGAATCGTCACAATGAAGTGCATTTGCAGTGCAAGTACTGCGAGAAAGAGTTCGAGCATCAGGTGGTCCTGAATAACGAATAGGCCGCGAAGAATCGGGGATGATTTATTGTTCCCCGCTCCTTATACTGTCCTGATGATTTTTCATCACGACTCGGCTTTTTAATTCAACAAGGAACTCATATGTCTCGCGAAATCAGTACAGAAAATGCCCCTGCAGCTATCGGTCCTTATGTTCAGGGCGTCGATCTCGGCAGCATGATCATCACTTCCGGCCAGATTCCTGTCGATCCTAAAACCGGCAACGTGGCGGAAGACATCGCGTCTCAGGCACGCCAGTCACTGGAGAACGTGCAGGCTATCGTTGAAGCCGCAGGCCTGAAAGTGGCCGATATCGTGAAAACTACCGTTTTCGTGAAAGATCTTAACGATTTTGCGACCGTCAACGCCACCTACGAAGCGTTCTTCACCGAGCATAATGCGCCTTTCCCTGCTCGCTCTTGCGTTGAAGTTGCGCGTCTGCCAAAAGACGTGAACATCGAGATTGAAGCGATCGCGATTCGTCGCTAAGCCTCATTGCTTCTAAAAAGGTCAGCCTCCGCGCTGGCCTTTTTTGTTTTTGTCCTCGCCCTCCTCTTTCATTCACTTGTGAATGCTTCATCAACGACCATACTTAAAAATGGTGCACTTTTTTTGCTCATTTTTAGCTAAAGCGCGCCGTGATGCGCACTAAAAAAGCGCGATACTCCCTCCTTTTCAACGATTTTCGGCCGCTTTTGCACGCTGGCACACTTTATGCGTATTAATTCTTGCCGCGTTAATGTTTTGGCCCATCAGTGATTAGGGCCTGACCAAAATGGAAGTTGTGCACCAACCCTAGCCTGTAATGTCAGTGAGGTGATGATGATCAATATTGACCTTTCCGATTCACCCTTTTTTGATGAGATGTTAATGGCTGAAGGGCAACACCGCAGTCATTACAAAGCCTACTGGCAATGGTTACAGCAGGCCGACCAACAGGCCGTGCAGCGCAAGAAAGAGGAAGCCGCGCTGTTGTTTCACCGGGTGGGGATTACCTTTAACGTGTACGGGGACGATGACGGCGCAGAACGCCTGATCCCTTTTGACAGCGTGCCGCGCATTATTCCGGCCAAAGAGTGGCAAATGCTCGACCGAGGCATTCGCCAGCGGGTGCAGGCGTTGAACTGCTTCCTGCATGATATCTACCACGACCAGAAGATCCTCAAGGCGGGTCTGGTGCCTGCCGAACAGGTATTGGCCAACGAGCAGTATCAGCCTTGCATGCAGGGTGTTGATTTACATCGGAATACTTACGCGCACATTGCAGGAACTGACATGGTTCGCGGGGGTGACGGCGAGTATTACGTGCTCGAAGACAACCTGCGCACCCCGTCCGGCGTCTCTTACATGATGGAAAACCGCAAAATGATGATGCGGCTTTATCCTGAATTGTTTAGCGAACAGCGGATCGCGCCGGTTTCCCGTTATCCTTCCCACCTGCTGCAAACGCTGCGTGAAAGCACGCCGGTGAACGATCCGACCGTCGTGGTGCTGACGCCGGGCCGTTTCAACAGCGCCTATTTCGAACACAGCTTCCTGGCGCAGCAAATGGGCGTCGAGCTGGTTGAAAGCGTGGATCTGTTCGTCAAGGAAGGTGCCGTGTTTATGCGTACCACCGCTGGTCCTTGCAAGGTTGACGTTATCTATCGCCGCCTCGATGACGCATTCCTGGATCCTCTGGCCTTCCGCGCCGACTCGATGCTCGGCGTGCCGGGACTATTGTCGGTGTATCGCGCCGGTGGCGTGGTGCTGGCCAATGCCATCGGTACCGGCGTCGCCGACGACAAGTCTATCTATCCTTATGTCCCGGAGATGATCCGCTTCTATCTGTCTGAGGATCCTATCCTCAACAACGTGCCAACCTGGCAGTGTCGTAAAGAAAAAGATCTCTCCTACGTGCTGGCCAATCTGGAACACATGGTGGTTAAAGAGGTTCACGGCGCTGGCGGATACGGCATGCTGATCGGCCCGAAAGCCACGCAGGCGGAAATCGCCACCTTTCGTGAGCTGCTCAAGGCCAGACCGGACAACTATATTGCCCAGAATACGCTGGCACTCTCGACCTGCCCGACCTTCGTGGAGGAAGGACTGGCACCGCGGCACATCGACCTGCGTCCCTTTGCGCTTACCGGTGCAGAAATTCGATTGGTTCCCGGCGGCCTGACCCGCGTGGCGCTGGCCGAAGGCTCATTGGTGGTAAATTCGTCTCAGGGTGGGGGCACCAAGGATACCTGGGTTTTGGAGGATGACGCATGCTAAGCAGAACAGCCAGTGAACTCTATTGGATGGCCCGCTATCTGGAACGCGCAGAAAACATTGCTCGCCTGATGGACGTCACCAACAAACTGTCGATGATGTCGATTCGCGACAGCAACCATGACCTGATGGTGCCGCTGTTCCTGACCGGCACCCAGTCGCTGTTCAACGAAACCTATCAGCAGGTCACCATGAATAACCTGCTGCACTTCTTTGCGCTCGACAGTAATAACCACAGCAGCATTTTCAGCTGCATGCAGATGGCCTGGAACAATGCCCACGCGGTGCGCGGCAGCCTGTCGTCCGAAGTCTGGGAAAGCATTAACGCCTCGTGGATCGAGATGAAACAGATCCGCCGTCAGGGCGTGGGATCCGCCGGTGCGGACAGCTTCTTTGACTGGGTCAAAGAGCGATCCCACCTGTTTCGTGGCGCGATGTTTGGCACCTTGCTGCGCAGCGATGCGCTGTATTTTATTCGTCTCGGTACCATGCTGGAGCGTGCGGACAGTACCGCACGCCTGCTCGAAGCGAAAAACCAGCTGCTCGACGCCGACGAGGATCCGGTGCGTGAATATTATCGGATGGACACACTGCTGCGAGCGGTCAGCGCCCGCGAGGCTTTTCATAGCCTTTATAAACAGCAGCTTAGCAGAGAAACCATCTCTGACCTGCTGATCCTGCGCCGCGAACTGCCTCGCTCGCTGCTGGCCTGCGTCGAGGTTATCACCGAACAGCTCGAACTCATCGGCGGCACCGCGGGCAATCTGCCGCGCCGTCGTGCTCATACCCTCCATGCCCAACTGCGCTTCTCAACGCTCGCCGAAATTCAGGAAATTGGGCTCAGCCAATGGTTGAACGATTTCCTCAGCCAAACTAATGCGATTGCCGAGAGCATTCACCATACCTATCTGGAGGCACAATGAAACTTAACGTCAGTCATAAGACGCATTACACCTATGCTCAGCAGGTCAAACGCAGCACCCAGTATCTGCGCCTGACGCCGCAGAACTCGAGCCACCAGAAAATCCTGACTTGGGAGCTTAGCCTGCCTGAATACGCCACGCGCACCACCGACGCCTATGGCAATGTGCTGCACGTATTGACCCTCGACCAGCCGCATCAGGCGATCACTATCGAAGCCAACGGCGTGGTCGAGATTGAGGACAACGCCGAGGACGATAACTTCGGCCATCTTTCCCCGCTGGTCTTTCTGCGCACCAGCCCGCTGACCCACGCCGACGGCGCGATTCGTGACTTCGCCTCGCGCTACTACCGTCCGCAGGCTCAGCATGAAAGCTTGTGCAACCTGATGGGTGAACTGCTGCTCAAGATGCCTTACAGTCCGGGCACCACGACGGTGAAAGACAGCGCCGCGCAGGCGTTTAGCGCCCAGCAGGGTGTCTGTCAGGATCATACCCACGTGTTCCTCGCCTGCTGTCGCAGTCTGGCAATTCCGGCGCGCTACGTCAGCGGCTATCTCTATAGCCAGGACAGCGAACACGTGGCGACCCACGCCTGGGCAGAGGCCTGGCTCGACGGGCGTTGGCAAAGTTTTGACGTGACCAATAATACTTGCCAGCCCAATCAACATTTGAAACTCGCTATCGGTATAGATTATCTTGATGCCTGCCCGGTGCGCGGCATTCGGTTAGGGGGCGGCTGCGAAGATATGCACACTATTGCGGCGGTGCAGATACTCGATGTTCCCCAATAACTTAAGAACAAAGTCTCACTAAATAGCCGTTGATCCATCACAACCCTGACTGAATATAGGTAACTGGTATGACTTACTGTGTGGCCATGCGATTGTCCTCTGGCCTGGTTTTTGTTTCGGACTCGCGAACCAATGCTGGGGTGGACCATATTTCCACTTTCCGCAAACTGCACGTCTTTCATCAGAGCGATGAACGCGTGATGGTGATTCAGAGTGCCGGCAATCTGGCGACCACACAGAGCATTCTCAGCCTGTTGCATCGTCGCTGTCTGGATCCGCAGATGCCCAATATGCTTAACGTGGAGTCAATGTACGACGCCGCGAGCCTGCTGGGAGAAACGGTGCGGGAAGTGATAGCTCGCGACAGCGGTGCCAATCAGGGGGGAATGACCGACTTTAGCTGTAATTTGCTGCTCGGGGGGCAAATCAAGGACGAAGGTCTGCGCCTGTTCCACGTCTATCCACAGGGCAATTTTATTGAGGCCACGCACGATACGCCGTATTTTCAGGTGGGTGAAAGCAAATACGGCAAGCCGATTATCGATCGCGTGCTGAGCTACGATACGGCGCTGGATCAAGCGATGCAGTGCGCCCTGATTTCGATGGATTCGACGCTGCGCAGCAACCTCTCGGTCGGTCTGCCGCTCGACGTGATGATCTATCCTAAGGACAGTTTCAGCACCGCGCAGCAATACCGTATCACCGAAGATCATCCCTATTTCGCCATGATCCGCAAAGGCTGGGGCGAAGGATTGCTGAGCATTTTTGCCCAGCTGCCGCCGCTAAAGCTCGATAACTGACGTGTTGCACGGCCTTCATGCTGAGGGCCGTTTTTTCAGGCTGCTTCGGCCTGTGCCTCTTCTTTCTTCTCCAGCTGGGTCTCGACCGCGAAAGGATCGATGCCGCGCCGCTGCATCCGATAGAAACGTACGATATTAAAACCGTTCATTATCAGGAAACTGCCCTCGATCAGCGTACCGCCAATCGATCCCAGCCAGACGTTATGCGCCACCCAGCCGCAGGTTGAGCACCACATGATACAGCGCGTTTTCATGCCGCTGGTGCGAAACAGCGCCCAGGTACTCACCACCGTGCCGATAACCGGCAGCAGCTCCATCAGGTGTTTGGCCTTGCCGAGGCCGAAGATAAGCGTGAGCGAGATGAAGACCAGCATCACCCACTGACTGCGGGTGCGTAGCGCCAGCTGAGTGCGGACGGCGTTGAGCAGCGCGGTGCTGCCTGCGGCATTGGCCCCCATCAGGATAAAATGCACGCCGATAATGGCGCTGTAGGCGGAAAGCTGTTGTTTAAAACGGCGATCGCTACGGTTGAAAAACATGGTAATACCCACGCAAAAAGCGAGTAAACCAACACCTTGAGCGAACCAGTAAAGCGACATAGTGCGACGTCCCCGTGATACCCGGAAAAAACCTTCTGTTTGTGTACCGATTGCGGGGGACGACAGGCAGAAAGCTGCGGCGTTTTTTAACAAAACGCCGCATTATGCTAGCCTTATTTAACAATTGTTACAATGTGACCCCGCTTTTAAAAATGGCTAATTCGCGAAAATCATTGAGCTCATTTTTACTCTGTTTGCCGTTGGCTATCTCTACGATCAACGAGACGAATTCGTCGAGCAACTGATCCATCGGCGTATCGTGGATCAAACGGCCCGCATCGAAATCAATCCAGTGCGGTTTCTTGTTGGCCAGCTCGCTGTTGGTCGCCAGTTTGATGGTCGGCACAAAGCCGCCATAAGGCGTACCACGACCGGTGCTGAACAACACCATATGGCAACCTGCTCCGGCCAGTGCGCTGGTCGCGACCGCGTCGTTACCCGGTGCGCTAAGCAGATTCAGCCCAGGCTGGCGAAGACGTTCGCCGTATTTCAGCACGTCCACCACCTGGCTCTGACCGGCCTTTTGCGTACAGCCCAGCGATTTCTCTTCAAGCGTCGTTATTCCCCCCGCCTTGTTGCCCGGCGACGGGTTCTCGTAAATCGGCTGCTGATGAGCAATGAAGTACTTTTTAAAGTCGTTGACCATGCTGACGGTCTTCTCAAAAGTCGCCTCATCACGGCAGCGGCTCATCAAAATGCGCTCGGCACCAAACATCTCTGGCACTTCGGTTAATACTGAAGTCCCCCCGTTAGCTATCACGTAGTCGGAGAAACGACCGAGCAGCGGATTCGCAGTGATCCCAGACAGCCCGTCTGATCCGCCGCATTCCAGCCCGAACTTCAGCTCGCTGAGTTTCCCCGGCGTGCGTTTATCGACCAGCATCGCCTGATAGAGTTCGTGCAGACGTTCAACGCCCGCCTCGACTTCATCATCAAATTTCTGACACACCATAAAGCGTACGCGCTGTTCGTCGACCTCACCGAGGGTCTCACGGAACACGTCAACCTGATTGTTTTCACAGCCCAGACCAATCACCAGCACCGCACCGGCGTTAGGATGACGGACCATGTTTTGCAACATAACGCGCGTATTTTCATGATCTTGTCCCAACTGTGAGCAGCCGAACGGGTGAGTGAAAATATGTACGCCATCGATCCCTTCCGCCTGCGCGGTTTCCTTAAGGAAACGTTGCTGGATCATACGGGCGATGCCGTTTACACAACCCACCGTTGGCACTATCCATAGCTCGTTGCGAATACCGACCAAGCCATTATCTCGGCGATAGATTGAGACCTCTCTGTCAGCCTTTTGCCCGGGAATCTGATTGAAGGCAGGCTGGTACTGATATTCATCCAGGCTATTGAGATTCGTCTTGGCATTCTGAGAATGGATATGCTCCCCGGCGGCTATTACGCTAAGCGCATGGCCAATCGGCAAACCGTACTTGATGATGTTCTCTCCGCTGTCGATGACCCGAAGAGCGAATTTGTGGCCACGCACTACCGGCTGAACCAGCTGAATCGCCTGACCGGCGACCTCAATCTGTTCCCCCTCGGCCAAATCACGCAGCGCAACGGCAACATTATCTGTGGAATGAATTTGAATCGTACTTTTCATAGACAACCTCTTAACCCTCTGCCGTAGCTGCTGCGCGCATTCCACGATGTTCTCTCGATATTCAGTACCGACGTGCGGGACTAATTCAGTTCGATGCCGAAATACTCTTTGGCATTGTCGAAACAGATATTTTTGACCATTTCGCCCAGTAGGTTGATGTCGTTCGGCGCTTCCCCCTCTGCAACCCAGCGACCGATCATCTGGCACAGGATGCGACGGAAATATTCATGACGCGTATAGGACAGGAAGCTGCGGCTGTCGGTCAGCATACCGACGAAGCGGCTCAGTAGACCCATGTTCGCCAGTTGCAACATCTGACGCTGCATGCCGTCCTTTTGATCGTTAAACCACCAGGCGGAGCCATACTGCATCTTGCCGCGTACGCCCTCGCCCTGGAAGTTGCCGGCCATAGTGGCAAGAACCTCGTTGTCGCGCGGGTTAAGCCCATAAAGAATGGTCTTCGGTAGGCCACCGTTTTTGCCCTGTGCGCCCAGCAAGCGGGACAGTGGCTCGGCCAGTGGCCTATCGTTGATGGAATCAAAACCAACGTCAGGACCCAGAACTTCGAGCATTTTGGTGTTGTTATTGCGCAGCGCCCCGATGTGGTACTGCTGCGCCCATTCACGGCGGTGATATTCAGAACCCAGGA
Organism: Rouxiella badensis; assembly: GCF_002093665.1. GTDB lineage: Bacteria > Pseudomonadota > Gammaproteobacteria > Enterobacterales > Enterobacteriaceae > Rouxiella > Rouxiella badensis. The sequence continues at coordinate 31,994 of NZ_MRWE01000003.1, forward strand.
ACAGCAGCACAGCGGTCTTGAATTGCGCACTTTCTTGTTGAGTCGGCAGCTTGCCGCTCAGGCGACGCGTCAGAATCCCGTCCAGCGTTGTCTCATCGGCTTCGGCATACACCACCACGTCAAGCGCGTGATCCGACACCTTACAACCGTGCGCCGCAAAGTGATCCAGGCGTTTTTTCAAGGCGTCACACAGGGTGCTAAAACGGGAAATTTCGGTATCAGAAACCTGCGACAGGCGCTGCAGATAGTCATTAAATCCAGGAGCATCGATGTTAAAGGCTTTATCAGGCCGCCAGCTCGGCAATACCTTGATTTTAAAAGAGGGGTCATCAGCAATGACCTTGTGGTGTTCCAGCGAATCAACAGGATCGTCGGTAGTGCCCGCCATTTTGACATTCATCTGCTGCATGATCCCACGCGCCGAGAAGCTGTCCTGCGCCAGTTGCTCTTGCGTTTTGTCCCAGATTTCATCCGCCGTCGCCGGTGAAAGCAGCTTGCCTGTGATACCAAAAGGACGACGTAACTCGAGATGAGTCCAGATATACAGAGGATTACCCAGGGTGTGAGGAACCGTAGCAGCCCAGGCGTCAAACTTTTGCCTGTCGGTTGCGTCGCCGGTACACAGAGATTCCGCCACGCCGTTAGCCCGCATCGCACGCCATTTATAGTGATCGCCCTTCAACCAGATGTCATACAGATTCTTGAAACGATAGTTCTGCGCGATTTGCTCAGGCGGCAGATGGCAATGGTAATCAAATATCGGTTGGTCTTTGGCGTATTCATGATACAGGCGACGGGCAACTTCAGTGTCCAGCAGGAAATCTTCCGGTAAAAACTGCGACATGTTGGCTTCCTCTTGTTCCATTGCGATCTGATAAAGACCTGATTGAGTCCTGAGTTCGATCTGAGTTATCACTGCGTTAAACAAAGTTATCACACCAATTTAAGATACAGTCCAGCGCTATTTATGGCCTTTGCTGGCGTGATAATTGCGAAACAGATCACAAAAATACCCATAAATCACTGATTTTGATATTTTTGTCACATAAATCATTCTGAGCGCTATTATCCACACTCTTTAAAAGTGATTTTGTGATGTCACTCAAATTTTAAATCTGTATGACAAGTTATCTTGATTTCGCCCTGTGAAGATCAAGTTGTGATCGTTTGCCACAACGTTCAGCGGTTCACGCGGCATGGTTGTCCCCTTGACGACGAGACCTGCAGACGTGCAATCCACAGCTTGCTTCTTTTATTGGAGAGATTTGAATGCGTAAGATCAAAGGGTTACGCTGGTACATGATCGCGCTCGTGACGGTTGGTACCATTCTGGGTTATCTGACACGCAACGCTATTGCCGTTGCGGCACCCACGTTACAAGATCAACTTCATGTCACCACTCAACAGTATTCGTATATTATCGCCGCCTACTCCGCCTGCTACACCCTCATGCAACCCGTTGCCGGCTACGTGCTGGACATCATGGGCACCAAGGTCGGCTACGCGATGTTCGCCATTCTGTGGGCATTGTTCTGCGCCGCCACGGCGCTGGCCAGCAGTTGGGGCGGACTGGCTATCGCACGCGGCGCAGTAGGTATGGCAGAAGCGGCAATGATCCCCGCCGGTCTCAAAGCCAGCAGCGAATGGTTTCCCGCCAAGGAGCGTTCAATAGCCGTCGGCTATTTCAACGTCGGCTCTTCCATAGGCGGCATGATTGCGCCACCGCTGGTGGTGTGGGCGATTGTGATGCACAGCTGGCAGCTGGCGTTTATTATCACCGGCGCACTGAGCCTGATTTGGGCACTGTGCTGGCTGGTGTTCTACAAGCATCCGAAAGACCAGAAAAAGCTGAGTGAAGAAGAGCGTGAATACATTCTCGGCGGTCAGGAAACTCAGCATCACACGACCAATCAGAAAAAGATGTCAGTCCGGGAAATACTGCGCAACCGTCAATTCTGGGGCATCGCGCTGCCACGCTTTCTGGCAGAACCTGCGTGGGGGACTTTCAATGCCTGGATCCCGCTGTTTATGTTCAAGGTTTACGGCTTCAACCTGAAAGAGATTGCGATGTTTGCCTGGCTGCCCATGCTGTTCGCCGATCTTGGCTGCATTATCGGCGGATATTTGCCAACTTTGTTCCAAAAATACTTCAAGGTTAACCTGATAGTGTCCCGCAAACTGGTGGTCACCATGGGTGCGGTATTGATGATTGGCCCAGGCCTGATCGGTTTGTTCACCAGTCCCTACGTCGCTATCGCCCTGCTTTGCGTCGGCGGCTTTGCCCACCAGTCGTTGTCAGGCTCGCTTATCACGCTCTCTTCAGACGTGTTTGGCCGCAATGAGGTGGCGACGGCAAACGGATTGACCGGCATGGCAGCGTGGACAGCCAGTACGCTGTTTGCGCTGGTGGTCGGTGCACTGGCCGACACCATTGGCTTCAGCCCGCTGTTCGCCGCCCTCTCGGTCTTCGACCTGCTGGGCGCTATCATCATCTGGACCGTACTGCAAAATCGCTCCGCCGTTAACCCGGTATCCGTACCGATGCACGCGGCAAAAGCCTGAGTTTTTTCTTAGCCCGTCTTAATCTCCTGAGTCTTCTATGAAGAGATGGCGTCAGGACGGGCATTCCCTTTCCCCGATGACGCAATTGCTCGTATACTGGTATAACAAGTGGTCACAACCTCTCCTTATTCTTATTTTGCTAACCAAAGAGCCTTAACCATGGAACCGACCGAATCCAGACGTCTTTACCAACAGCTTGCTGCCACGCTAAAAGACCGCGTGGAGAAAGGCGTCTATCCCGTGGGCGAGAAACTTCCCGCCGAGCGCCTGATCTCCGAAGAGATGAGCGTCAGCCGTACCGTAGTGCGCGAGGCGATCATCATGCTGGAAGTGGAAGGCTACGTTGAGGTTCGTAAGGGGTCAGGCATACACGTGATGTCGAACCAGCAACGAAATCTGGTGGTGACCGACTCGGAAGGCGAGTTTGCGTCGGCGGGCCCGTTCGAACTGCTTCAGGCGCGTCAGCTCATCGAAAGCAATATTGCCGAGTTCGCGGCAACGCAGGTGACCAAACAGGACATCATACGCCTGATGGAGATTCAGGAGCAGGCGCGTCAGGAAGACCGTTTCCGCGATTCACAATGGGACCTGCAGTTTCACATTCAGGTTGCGCAATCCACGCAGAACAGTGCGTTAGCAAGCATTGTTGAGAAGATGTGGAGCCAGCGTCTGCACAACCCCTATTGGCGCAAGCTGCACGAGCATATTGATGAAAAATCGATTGAAAGCTGGTGTGAGGATCACGACCTTATTCTGAAGGCGCTCATCCGCCGCGACCCCAATGCTGCCAAACTGGCAATGTGGCAACATCTCGAAAATACCAAGCAAATGCTGTTTCGCGCCACCAGCGACGATTTCGAATTCAACGTCGACCGCTATCTTTACACCGAGAACCCGGTTGTGCATCTCGACTCTACGGTACTCGGTCAGAAAAAAGCCTAAACGGCACTCTCCCGCAACAAGTATTTCACTTTCCATTTTGTTAGCGGCGGCTTTCTGAAAGCCGCCTGCTGTCTACTTCGCGGCCCTCAGGCTGTCAAACTTCGTGCAGTAATGTCAGCCTGTGTAAAAACCCCCTCAAAAGTTAAACCAAAGCCCACTATTCGCCAGAATTGCCTGTTTCGATGATTGATACTTTGTTACAGTTAGACCAGTTTTCTTACGGCCTTTTGGCGAAAGCAACATTCTTGAATCGCGGGCATTCTTGGATCCCGGGCTTAGTGCATTACGGAGTTTCTTAGCCACATGGAAATTATCAGCTCACTCATGCATGCCCTTTGGCAGCAAGATTACGAGACATTGGCCAACCCCTCGCTGGTTTGGACTTTGTATATCGTGCTGTTCACGATTATTTTCCTTGAGAATGGCCTGCTGCCAGCGGCTTTCCTGCCGGGCGACAGCCTGCTGATTCTGGTTGGCGTACTGATTGCCAAAGGCGCGATGAGTTTTCCACTGACGCTCGTCCTGCTGACCACGGCGGCCAGTCTGGGCTGCTGGTTGAGTTACATTCAGGGCCGATGGCTCGGCAACTCCCGCGTCGTGCAGGGGTGGCTAGCGCATCTGCCCGTACAGTATCACGAACGCGCGCATCAGCTGTTTCATCGCCACGGACTGTCGGCGCTGCTGGTCGGGCGTTTTTTAGCCTTCGTTCGCACACTGTTGCCGACCATTGCCGGATTATCCGGCCTCAGTAACGCACGTTTTCAGTTTTTTAACTGGATCAGCGCCTTCCTGTGGATAGCGATTCTGACCAGTCTTGGCTATGCCATCGGCAAAACGCCGCTGTTTAGGAAGTATGAAGACCAACTAATGCTCTGCCTGATGCTGCTCCCGCTGCTGTTACTGGTCGTCGGTCTCTTAGGCTCGGTGGTGGTGTTATGGAAAAAGAAAAAGGCCAATCGCGTGGCTAAAGGCAAAAATGCATGAACTCGCAGCGCCTGACAGGATTTTACGCATGTTGAAATTCGCGTTCTCAAAAGGCTATATCCTCTGGCCACTGACATTTTTGGTTCTGCTGATGCTGACAACGGTCGGTGTTATTGCGTTTCCTAAAACTCCAGAAAACAGCGACGCGCTGAAAATCAGCCCTGCTCATACCGGTGAAGACTTACCCGATGGCTTTACGCTGTATCAGGGACTGAGCCAACGCGGCGTGGAGATCGAAAGTATCACGCCTGCCAACGGCAGCCTGGTTGTGAAGCTTCACTCCTCCATACAGCAGCATTTGGCGCAGGAAACCCTGAAGTCGATTCTGCCCTCTGGCTATAAAATTCAACCTTACAGTCATGAACCTTCCCATGAGTGGGCCAATAAATTTAACCGTGACCAGTCCCATTTCGGTTAATCAATTTCCCTATAATTTCTCACTTCTTTCTGTTTAAGAGTTCGCTTAATAGCCAATTCGCCTCCCCCTCACTATAGTTACCTTACAAAATCGTTTTTACCGTTCGGCCCGGCGTATGGGCGTTACCAAAACGACTGCCTCTGGCCTGCAAGGATTTTTACTAACAAGGATAAGACATGATGAAAACCACTTTAGCGACGCTTTTGGCCTTACCGGCGATCGCGCTGGCCACTTCAGCCTATGCGTCAACGCCCCCACAAACCTGTGCGACTAAACAGCAAGAAATAAAACAGCAGCTGGAATACGCCCATCAGCACAACAACAAAGAGCAGATCGCGGGGTTGCAAAAAGCGTTGACTGAAAGCCAGGAGCACTGCACGGAATCCGGTTTGCAGGCAGATAAACAACAAAAAATCGCCGAAAAACAGGAAAAAGTTAACGAAAGAACGCGAGAGTTGAAAAAAGCGCAGGCCACTGGCGACAAAGACAAAATTGCTAAACAGCAGAAGAAGCTAGATGAATCTCTGCACGAACTCAATGAGGTTTCGACACGTTAATCGTTCTATATTAACCGATTACCCAGAGAAATCGCATTTGCACTGCCGTTAAAATCCGCTATGTTTAATATTCTTATCATAAAGTTATGGAGTGACGAATTATGGCTAGTAACTCAACGTCCGACAATCTGCGTGCTGAACTGAAATCATTGGCAGATACGCTTGAAGAAGTGCTCCAAAGCTCCACGGATAAGCCAAAAGCCGAGCTAGACAAACTGCGCAGCAAAGCAGAAGGCTTACTGAAAGATACACGTTCACGTCTGGGTGATACCGGCGAAAAACTTGCCAGTCAAACGAAAGAGATTGCAGGCAAAGCTGACGATTACGTTCACGACAAACCGTGGACCGGCATTGGCATTGGCGCAGCAGTCGGCCTTGTCATTGGCGTTCTTATAGCTCGCCGTTAATTATGGCTGAGACTCCAAAAACGCCACCACAGGGTCCGGGAAGGGGCATACTCGACAGCGCTCAGCGCATCGTGACGATTTTAGTCGGGATGGTTGAAACGCGACTGAGGCTGGTCGTTGTAGAACTTGAGGAAGAGAAAGCCAATCTTTTTCAGCTGCTGCTAATGGCCTGCATTACCCTGATTTTCACCGCATTTGGCTTGATGAGCCTGCTGGTTGTTTTATTCTGGGCGATTGATCCGGCCTATCGACTCATGGCAATGGGCACCACCACGGCAGTCCTGCTGCTGCTGGCGATTATTCTGGGCATTTGGACTATCAGTAAAGCTCGCCGTTCAACCTTGCTCAGCGCGTCTCGCAGACAGCTCAAGATTGACCGTGCCTTACTGGAGAAGGAAGACCTCGAATGAGCAAACCCTCGCCGGTAATCGAAAAAGCCAGATTGCTACGCAAGATCGAGCGCGAACGCGCCGATCTTGCGGTCGCCAAAGAAGAATGGCTGATAGCAACCACCAAGCTCGATCAAGTTTGGGTGAAAGTTGTCGATGCGCGTAAGTATCTGGTCGTCGCTTCTAGCGCGTTGGCTATTTACAGTATCCGACACCCTAGTCGCCTTATCCGCTGGTCAAAAAGAGCCTTTAGCCTATGGGGAACGGTGCGTCTGTTCCAAAAAACCTTCTCCAAAAACTGATTCCTACGCTCTTTTTCACCTCATCTCTTTCCGAATCATCAATTATTCTCACAAAACGCAATTTCTTCTCTGGGCAGATTGGCCAACGGGCTAACTGCCCGAAACTATTTCATTTAGTTATTAAATATTTACCTGTGCCGCTTTATGCCCGCCAAAAATCATTAGCAAACTAATTCAGTTTATTTGATGACTAAAGACAGTTTTACTTGCTAACAAAGTGAATTATTCCCCCTTATTATCAACTCCATCAACACAGACAAGGCTGAACAAGGGATACAAACCGGTTGAGCCTTAAAAAAAACCTAATATTAAAGCCAATTTTTTTGGTGTTAATCGGAGTCAATGATAATGAACAAAGTACAAAACGCTTCACTGGTGGTCACCCGTATCCTGATGCCAATCCTGTTTATCGTTGCAGGCTGGGGAAAAATGCACGCTTACTCTGCCACTGCGGCCTACATGGCTACAGCAGGCGTGCCGAGCTTCTTCCTGCCGCTGACCATCCTGCTCGAGTTTGGGGGGGGTCTGGCGATTCTGTTTGGCTTCTTTACCCGTACCACCGCGCTTATTACGGCTATCTTCACGATTCTGACGGCGCTGCTGTTCCACGTGGACTTCTCGGTTCCTGTTAACCAGATGATGTTCATGAAAAACCTGAGCATCGCAGGCGGCTTCCTGGTGCTGTTTGCTTCAGGTCCAGGCGCTTACAGCATCGACCGCCTGCTGAAAAAGAACTGGTAAGCTCCGCACGGCCTAAAGCCGGTGAAGAAAATGACAGGCTATACTTGAGTCAGTGAATCATCGGCAGGCATTATCTCGGGCGAGGTGAATTTTCACCTCGCCTTTATTAGATTTTATTTTCGCTTTTTATCAAAGTGATAGCCCGACGGCTTCGGGACCAAGAGGAGAGTCACCATGGGACAACTGGTCGAAGGTAAATGGCAGGACGTCTGGTACGATACCAAATCAACCGGTGGGCACTTTAAACGCTCGACGTCGCAGTTTCGTCACTGGATAACGCCTGACGGCGAACCTGGCCCACACGGCGTGGGAGGATTTACTGCCGAAAAAGACCGTTATCATCTCTATGTCTCGCTGGCTTGCCCCTGGGCACATCGCACGCTTATCATGCGTTCGCTGAAAGGCCTCGAACATCTCATTCCTGTTTCGGTGGTACATCCTTTAATGCTCGAAAACGGTTGGACCTTTGCCACCGATTTCCCGGCAGCGACAGGCGACTCGCTCTACCACCTCAACTATGCCTACGAGATTTACCTGCGCGCGCAAAACGATTACACCGGCCGGGTCACGGTGCCTATCCTGTGGGATAAGAAGCTGCAAACCATCGTTAGCAACGAATCAGCCGATATCATGCGTATGTTCAACAGCGCTTTTGATGCTGTGGGCGCGCGTGCAGGCGATTATTACCCACCCTCGCTGCGATCGGCGATTGATGAGGTCAATGAGTGGATCTATCCGCAGATCAACAATGGCGTTTACAAGGCAGGATTTGCGACCGGTCAGGAGGCCTATGACGACGCAGTGGACGGCGTATTTGCCGCGCTGGAACGTGCTGAGACCCTTCTCGAGAAGCAGCGTTATCTCACCGGCAATCAGCTGACCGAGGCCGACTTGCGCCTGTGGACCACGCTGGTGCGCTTTGACCCGGTGTATGTCACGCACTTCAAGTGCGACAGATACCGTATCAGCGACTACCCGAACCTGTACGGATTCCTGCGTGATATCTATCAGATGCCGGGCATTGCCGAGACGGTGGACTTCGCGCACATCCGCAATCACTACTACCGCAGCCACGCAACGATTAACCCCTACGGCATTATTTCTACGGGACCGGCGCAGGATTTAGACGCAGCCCACGGGCGCGATGTGCGGTTTGGTTAACCCGTTTCCCCCACGGCACTGTGGGGGGAAACGTTTATCGGGTGGCGAGTAGTTTAGGGATTTCTCTTAAGAACCAAGCCTTTGCCTCGCCCATGCTGTCGCGACGCCAGGCCATGATGATGTCCGCTTCGCGATTGTATTCTGCACTCACAACCCGCAAACGCCCCTCGGCAATATCCTGTTCCACCATCGGGTAAGGCATCGTCGCCACGCCGAGCCCGGCGAGCAGCGCCAGACGTTTTTCCTGCAGGCTGCTGACGGTCAAACGCTGTTGTTTATCAAGAAGTTGTACGGTAAGGACCGGGCGTTCTCGCGCCGTATCCGCAACCGCAATGCCGCGATATTTCACCCGGCTTACCTCGGAAAGCGGTTCCGCCTCGAGATGAATAGGATGGTCCGGGGCCGCGACGTAAACGCTCATCAGCTTATAAAGTTTGCGGCTGTTGATTTCAGACGAGGAGCGGAAGTGCATATCCGGTGCGATAACGATATCAGCACGGCCGTTTTCTAGCCTTTCCCATGCGCCCGCCAGCACTTCGGTGATAAGCGAGACCTGCGTATTGGCCTTGAGGGCCAGTTTCTCAATCAGCGGAAAAAGTTGAGCCGCGGGGGCCAGTGCCTCACACACGATGGTGATATGGGTCTCCCAACCGCGCGCCAACGCCTCGGCGTCAACGGTCAGTTTGTCTGCGGCTTCAAGCAATACGCGACCGCGCTCAAGCAGCATTCGGCCGACGTTGGTGAATTTTGTGCGATGCCCTGAACGGTCAAACAGCACGACATCCAACTCTTCCTCGAGCTTTTGCATGGTATAACTCAACGCAGAGGGTACGCGTCCGAGCTCATCTGCCGCCGCGGCAAAGCTTCCTCGACGGTCAATTGCATCCATAACTCTCAATGCTTCAAGAGTTAACGCTCGATCCTTAGCCATTATTTTTCTCTGTCAGGAAATTTGAATATAGCGACCAGATTAACTGGCTAACAATCATGCGTCCAGACGCTTACCATTTATCTATCGATTTATTTAACTGAGCCACCGGCCATGATTAAGAGCAGAACAGCACAAGAGTGCGGAAAAGCCGACTTTGGTTGGCTTCAGGCACGTTATACCTTTTCCTTTGGGCACTATTTTGATCCCAAACTGATGGGCTACGCGTCTCTTCGTGTCCTGAATCAGGAGATCCTCGCACCGGGTGCCAGCTTTCAGCCGCGCACTTATCCACGCGTGGACGTACTGAATCTGGTATTGCAGGGTGAGGCGGAGTATCGCGACAGCGAAGGCAACAGCGTGCGCGTCAGCGTCGGTGAGGCGGCGCTGTTATCGACTCAGCCGAACGTCAGCTACAGCGAGCATAACCTGAGTGCAAACAAGCCGCTCACGCGGATGCAACTCTGGCTGGACGCCTGCCCGGAGCATGAAAATCCGCTGATTCAGAAAATCGCAGTGGGCAATCAACGCCATCTGCTGCTGGCTTCACCGACCGGCGATGACAACAGCCTGCAATTGCGTCAGCAGGTATGGATACATCATCTCAATCTGAAAGCCGGTGAAAAGCAGGAATTTACGCTTCACGGACCGCGCGCGTACCTGCAATCGATTCACGGTCAGGCCGATGCGCTGGGTGGCAACAGCGATACCAGGCAGAGTCTGGTCTGTGGCGACGGTGCCTTTATTCATCAGGAACAGACACTCACTATCATCGCACGTACCCCGCTTCAGGCCTTGCTGATTGACCTGCCGGTGTAGGCGGCGATCCTAAAAAGCAAAACCCCGCGCCATGCCGGATGAATATCCTTTATGACGCGGGGTCTTATTCGATGAGTGGAGTTGACCGTTAAGCCGGGTTCTGTCGTGGACAGTCATTCATCTAGGCCAGCAATCGCTCACTGGCTCAAGCAGCCTACCCGGGTTCAGTACGGGCCGTACCATGTGAACCCCTATTTGGCCTTGCTCCGGGTGGAGTTTACCGTGCCACGGACTGTTGCCAGCCGCGCGGTGCGCTCTTACCGCACCCTTTCACCCTTACCTGATCCCACTTGCGCGGGCCATCGGCGGTTTGCTCTCTGTTGCACTTGTCGTAGGCTTGCGCCTCCCAGGCGTTACCTGGCACCCTGCCCTATGGAGCCCGGACTTTCCTCCCCTTCATCTGTCTCCCCCGAAAGGGACGGCAACGAAGCGGCGACTGTCTGGTCAACTCCGGCGCGGATTATAGGGGGTTCGCGCGCCGATGTATAGGGCCGATGTCGCGATAGGCTTACCTATCGTTCAAACCTTACTCTTCTTCGGCCTCATCCGCACCCTGTAGGTCAAGCGCGTAGCGATACAGCGCATTCTTTTTCACGCCGTGAATTTCTGCCGCCAGTGCAGCAGCCTTCTTCAACGGCAGCTCCTTTTGCAGCAGCGCCAGGGTACGTAAAGCTTCGGCGGGCAACGCTTCTGCGTCTGGAGTATGGCCTTCAACGATTAACACCATTTCGCCACGCTTGCGGACTTCGTCTTCCTGCACCCAGGCCAGCAGTTCGCCCACCGGCGCACCGTAAATCGACTCCCAGGTCTTGGTTATCTCGCGAGCCAGTACCACGTAGCGCTGAGGTCCCCAGACGGTGACCATATCCTGCAAGCTTTCGAGCAGGCGGTGGGTCGATTCGTAGAAAATCAGGGTACGTGGCTCTTCAATCAGTGCCTGAAGCGTGTCTTTACGCGACTTGGTTTTGGCCGGCAGAAAACCCTCGTAACAAAAACGGTCCGATGGCAAACCGGCCGCACTCAGCGCGGCAATTGCCGCACAGGCGCCAGGCAGAGGCACAACGCGAATACCGGCCTCGCGGCAGCGGCGCACCAGATGATAGCCTGGGTCATTAATGAGCGGCGTACCTGCGTCGGAGACCAACGCAATGCTTTGACCTTCCTGTAGTTTTGCAATCAGATGGTCGGCTTTTTGCTGCTCGTTGTGGTCGTGCAGAGGATACATTTTTGCGCTGATAGCGAAGTGCTGGAGCAGCAATCCGGTGTGTCTGGTGTCCTCGGCGGCAATCAAATCCACACTGCTCAGCACGGCTAAAGCACGCTGCGTGATGTCTCCCAAATTGCCGATTGGAGTCGGTACCACATACAGCGTTGATGCAGAAATATCTGCTTGATCGTGTTGATTCATTGTTTCATCCGGATTGCCGATTTAATATTGAGCATCTTGAAAAAAACATCACTGGAAACAGCATGCCTTCCTCAACTACTTTTCGTACCCGCTCGGGGCGTTTGATCCCTGCCATTATTGTGGCGATGTTACTTGCCAGCTGCGCGAGCCAGGCACCACAGACGCCGACTGAAAGCGTGCAGGATGCCGGTACCGGCAGCGCCGATTATTATCTGAAACAGGCACAGCAGAGCAGTGATGATAACAAGGCTAACTGGCAATTACTTGCGATTCGTGCCCTGTTGCGCGAAAGCCGCGTGCCGGAAGCCGCCAGCCAACTGGCAAATCTGCCGCAGCAGAGCCTGAATGCCAGCCAGCTGCGTGAACAGCAGTTGCTCGGCGCAGAGCTGCTGGTGGCGCAGAAAAACTATCAGGCTGCCAGTAGCGCACTGGGCAAAATCGACGTCGAGGGTTTATCCAATGACCAGAAGTCTCGCTACTATCAGGCGCTGATTACCGCCAGTCAGGGCCACGCCAGCCTGCCGCTCATCCGTGCCTATATTGCACAGGAGCCATTGTTGCAGGGCAAGGCGCATCAAAACAATATCGACGCCACCTGGCTGTCGCTCACCCAGCTTTCAACCCAGGACGTCAACGGTGTCGTGATCAACGCCAACGAAAATGTGCTGCAGGGCTGGCTCGACCTGCTCAACCAATGGCAGACCAACAAACAAGATCCCGCCTTGCTGAAAGCCGGCATCCAGGACTGGCAGAAACGCTACCCGTACAACCCGGCCGCCAAAACGCTGCCGACGGCGCTGAACAACGTCGTCAACTTCAAGCCAGGCTCAACTGAAAAAATCGCCCTGCTGCTGCCGCTGAGTGGCCCGGCACAGGTTTACGGCAACGCGATTGAGCAGGGCTTTAATGCTGCGGTTAACGGCCAGGCGAACCCACCAGCTCCTTCTCAACCCGCTCAGCCTGCCGCCACACCGGCACCCGCGGCTGCGCCAGCGACCGACCCCAATGCCGCCGTCAGCACCTCGTCTCCTGACGTCACCGCCGCACAGGGCACGCCAACCGCCGCCCCTGCTGTACCCGCTCCGGCAGCGATACCTGCACCGGCAGCTGCGGTCGTCTCACCGCCAAACACCAACGTTCAGGTGAAGGTGTACGACACCAGCAGCCAACCGCTTCCTGCCCTGCTTGCGCAGGCCAAGCAGGACGGCGCAACGCTGGTGGTGGGTCCACTGCTGAAAGATCAGGTGACTTCGCTGAATTCTTCACAAACTACGCTGAACGTGCTGGCACTAAATCAGCCAGAGAATGCGCCGAACAGCCCGAACATCTGCTATTTTGCGCTTTCACCGGAAGATGAAGCCCGCGACGCGGCGCGACATATCTTTGCCCAGCACAAGCAAACGCCGCTGCTGATGGTACCTGGCGGTGATTTTGGCGATCGTATCGCGCAGGCCTTTGCCGATGAATGGCAAAAGCAAGGCGGTCAAACCGTGCTGAAGCAGACCATTGGTTCCTATGCCGACCTCAAGCAGCAGGTGAGCCGCGGCGGCGGTCTGCGTCTGAGCGGTACCCCGGTCACGTTGGCGAGCAGCACCCCGGCTCCGTCTGAAGGCGTCACCATCGGCGGCATTACCATTCCGTCACCGCCAACCGATGCACAGGTCACTGCGGGCTCTTCGGATACCTCAGGCAGCGTCGATGCGATTTACATCGTCGCGTCGCAGGATCAGCTGACGCTTATCAAGCCGATGATTGATTTGTCTATCAATACGCGCGTGAAACCGTCACTCTATGCCAGCTCACGCAGCTATCAGGCGGGTGCGGGTCCGGATTACCGTCTCGAGATGGAAGGTATGCAGTTCAGCGATATCCCGCTGCTGGCAGGTTCCAACCCAGGGTTGATGCAGCAGGCGACCAGCAAGTTTAATAACGACTACTCTCTGGTACGCCTCTACGCGATGGGCGTTGACGCCTTCAATCTGGCGAATCACTTTACCCAAATCCGTCAATCGCCTGGCTTCCAGCTCTCCGGCACCACCGGGAATCTGTCTGCCAACAGCAATTGTGTGATACATCGCCAGCTACCTTGGTTACAATACCGTCAGGGCACCTTAGTTCCTGTATCATGATATTTCTCTAGCGGAGAAGTATTTGAAGTACAAGGACGTACAATGAATGCAATTAGACTCACTCGCCGTCAGGTTGGCGCGAATTACGAGAATCAGGCCAGACGTTATCTTGAGCACGCGGGCCTGGTGTTTGTTGCCGCGAACGTAGCCTGTCGTGCCGGTGAGCTCGACCTTGTCATGCGGGACCAGCAAACCTGGGTGTTTGTTGAAGTACGTTACCGACGTAACGCGAATTTCGGCGGTGCGGCGGCCAGCGTGACATACTCTAAACAGCAGCGCCTGTTGCGCGCTGCGGCCTTCTGGCTTGCGCAACACAATGCGAGCTTTGACACATCATCTTGCCGTTTTGATGTTTTAGCCATCACAGGGCGCCAGCTAGAATGGTTGCCAGATGCATTCAATGCGCAAGGATAGTACCAAGACTGATGGACACCTGTAGGGGACTTACCCTGCGTGCCAACACCTTTGACTGACGAGAAAACAACGTGCTGGAAAGAATCAAAGCCTGCTTTACCGAAAGTATCCAAACTCAGATTGCAGCAGCAGAAGCCTTACCTGATGCCATATCGAGAGCTGCGATGACGCTTGTGCAGTCGCTGCTTAACGGCAACAAGATCCTTTGCTGTGGGAACGGAACCTCGGCAGCCAACGCTCAGCATTTTGCCGCTTGTCTGATAAATCGCTTTGAGACTGAACGTCCGAGCCTTCCTGCAATCTCACTCTCTGCAGATAACGTTGTTTTGACCGCTATCGCCAACGATCGCCTGCATGAAGAAATTTATGCCAAGCAAGTCCGTGCTTTAGGACAGGCTGGCGACGTATTGCTGGCGATTTCAACTCGTGGCAACAGTCGTGATATCGTCAAGGCAGTAGAAGCAGCGGTGACACGGGATATGACCATCGTTGCTCTTACCGGCTATGACGGCGGCGAGCTGGCAGGATTACTGGGCACGCATGACGTTGAGATCCGTATACCTTCTCATCGGAGCGCGCGCATTCAGGAAATGCATATGCTTACCGTTAATTGCCTCTGTGACTTAATAGATAACACGCTATTTCCACACCAGGACGATTAAGGAGATCCAATGAAGGCAAGTTACCTCTTTGCTGTAGTGCTTAGCGCCCTTTTGTTACAAGGCTGTGTGGCCGCCGCCGTTGTCGGCGTGGCTGGCGTAGCAACAAAAACGGGTACCGACCCACGCACCGTGGGAACTCAGGTTGATGACACCACACTAGAGGCACGCGTCTCCAACGCCATCAATGCCAATCAAGATTTGAAAAAGAAAGCCCGTATCGTGGCGACCGCCTATTCGGGCAAGGTGTTGCTGACCGGTCAGGCACCGACCGCAGATATGGCTAGCACTGCCAAACAAATAACGATGAAGGTAGACGGCGCAACAGACGTCTATAACGAAATCCGCCTCGGCAACCCGGTCAGTCTGGGAACGGCCTCGATGGATACCTGGATAACCACCAAAGTGCGTTCTCAGCTGTTGACCAGCGATCAGGTTAAATCGTCGAACGTGAAAGTGACGACTGAAAACGGCGAAGTCTTCCTGTTGGGTCTGGTGACTCAGGAAGAGGGTCAGGCAGCGGCTAAGATTGCCGCTGGCGTCAGCGGCGTCAAGCATGTCACGACGGCCTTTACCTACGTGAAATAACCTCGCGTCGAGCAATAAAAAGGACAGCCCAGCAGGCTGTCCTTTTTTATAACTTGGGAAAAGGCCTAACGCAGCGAGTGCTCGGTCAGGAAGCTATCGCCGCCGAGCTGGCTCATCTGCCTGAGGATCCACTGCTGGCGTCGAAGCACATAGGCGGACGGCGCATTCACCTTGAACAGGTGCGGATTCGGCAATACTGCGGCAAGCAGCGCAGCCTGTGAAGGTGTCAGGCGGCTGGCAGGCTTGTGGAAGAAGTGTTGGGCCGCTTCCTCAACACCGAAAATACCGTCACCAAACTCGACGATGTTGAGATAGACAGTCAGGATGCGCTTTTTGCCCCATACCGTTTCAATCCCTACCGTCAGCCCTGCCTCGAGACCTTTACGCAACCAACTGCGCCCGTCCCATAAAAATAAATTCTTGGCGGTCTGCTGGGAAAGCGTCGAAGCGCCACGAATATTAGCGTCTTCATCCTCATTGTGCGTGAGCGCCGCCTGAATGGCACCCACGTCAAATCCCCAGTGCTCAGGGAATTTTTGATCCTCACCCGCCATGACGGCCAGCGCCATAGGTGAAGATATTTCATTCATCGGGACCCAATCGGAGTGAGCAACGTAACCAAAGTCTCCGCTTAGCCAGGCTGAAACCTGTCTTTCCACCATGACGGCGGAGAACGGCACGGGCAAAAACTTGAAAAATACAATCCCGACTAACCAGAGGCTAACTAAAGCAATTATGCCTCTTTTTAACCAGATAAAGGGCCGATAAAACCGGGTCTTTTTAAAAGATTTAAGCATTCGATACAATCCATGACTCATCTGACCAACTTATCAATATCCACACTGAATCCGCGTATAAGGCTAGCTCTCTTTACTCATGACATGCTAACAATGCGGGTATTGTGTGAGAAAAATCAGCACTTGTTGCGCAACAAACGTTTTCGCTGCCCAATGGCATCAAAGAGTTCCAGATTTTCCAAAGGGTTTCCCATTGCTTCTAATGACACTTTTTTGGCTGTTAAATGACTAGTACAGCTGGACCACGTCCAAAATCAATATATTTACGTTTCTAATGTATCGACCTTTGGAAAATGAACAAACGCTAATCATTCATGCTCCTTTTGGTTCGTTTCAAAAGGTGACTATATCGCCAAATTCGGCCTTAAATGTCACTTCCTCCCTGCCAAATCCTCCTGCTTCGAAGCAGAATCAAAAATGAAATTAATTCACCCTGACCGCGCTATTTCCACCTTGTAACCTGTTGACGCGATTCAGCCGGTGATATCAAATTTATGCCATTTATTACAGTAAGTTGCGCGGCATTTTTCACGATACATTCTGCTTCAAAAACAGTAATTACCAGACAATGAAGGATGAAAAGTGGTCGCTCAAACTATGAACCCTCTCCAAAATCCACCCTATTGAGTAGTCACCCTGTAGATGAGATTGACCTTATTGAAAAATTCCTGCGATTAACGCTTGAACTTTTGTATAGACAAAGATTAATCTACATCACAGTTTTTAATGATTCTCGTAACAGATTCGCTGATATTTGTTATGTTGAGTAGATAAAGTTGTATTACACTTACTTCTACTGAATTACCAAGACCTGCGATTAATACCCTAAGTAAAACAATACGTGGGTTAACAATTTCCCTGGTGTTGGCGCAGTATTCGCGCACCCCGGCCTAGGCTGGGGTTATTTTTTTTCAGCTTCCGCTGCCCAGTCACGTAATGTTTGCACGTCGTTGCGCCATTCAAGCGTTAACTCATCAACCCAATCCTGCACGTTATCCCACCACGCTGGAAGTGAAGGCGTCTGAATCTGTTGTGCTAGCTGTTGCAGATGTTTCAACCCAACCGAACCCGCCGCCCCTTTGATTTTGTGTGCCTCTTCGGCAATACCGTCCTGATCGCGCGCGGTCATGTTGGAGTCCAGCACCTCAAGGTAGCCCGGCATCATACGTTCAAACATGTCCACGCTCTGGTAGATGAGCTTTGAGCCCACCAGCTCGATGTACTGCTCCAGCATCGGGATATCCAGCAGTTCTTCATGGGTCTTCATGGCTTCTGACTCCTCTGGGGTGGATTCGTCTTCCGGCAGGTGATCCCAATACTGCTGGATCATTGCGGTCAACGCAGGAACCGACAGCGGCTTGCTCAGTACGTCATCGATACCGGCATCGAGGTACTCTTTTTTGTCTTTCAACACGTTGGCAGTCAGCGCCACCAGCGGCGGCAGCAGCGCTGCGGCGTATTTCTCGCGCAGGATACGCGCCACGTCCAATCCGGTCATGTCGGGCAGCTGAATGTCGAGTAACACCAGGTCAAACTCGTGCGGGTCAAACATCTCCAGCGCCTCGTGGCCGGTCATCGCCACCTCAACGCTGCTGCCCAGCTTCTCCAGCACCGAGCGCGCGACGATGACGTTCAGCTCGATATCTTCAACCAGCAGAATATTCAGCGCGGGAAGCGGCAGGATATCGTCTTCATCAATCTCTTTTTCCGGCTCGTCGAGCGACGGTGCACTCACGGTCAGCGTGAAGCACGACCCTTTGCCCAGCTCACTGCTGACGGTGATATCCCCCCCCATGCTCTGCGCCAGGCGTTTGGAGACCGCCAGACCAATTCCGGTCCCCGTCGCAGGCTTGCCGCCGTTCTGGTCCTTGACCTGATAATACATGGCAAAGATTTTGTCCTGCTCGTCCTGAGGAATGCCCATACCGGAGTCCTGCACTTCAAAGCACAGGCGATCGGCGAGGTCATGATGCACCCGCACCACTATCTCCCCTTTGTGGGTAAACTTCACGGCATTGCCAATCAGGTTCCACAGAATCTGACGCAGGCGCGTACCGTCGGTTATCAGCGTGTGCGGCAGCGGGACGTCAGGCTGCATCACGAACTTCAGTCCTTTAGGCTGCACCAGCAGGCCGGTCAGGTTCTCAAGTTCGGAGAGGAAGTCGGTGAAATTGACCGGGTTGTTGTCGAGCTGAACCTTGCGGCGCTCGAGTTTGTCCATCTCAATGATGTCATTGAAGATATTACCCAACGTAATGGCGCTAACGTGGATAGTCTTCAGATAGTTATGCTGTTCGTCGTTCAGCTCGGTATCGAGCAGGATACGGCTCAGGCCAACGATGCCATTCAGCGGCGTACGCAGCTCATGGCTGATCGTTGAGATAAAGGTGGTCTTCTCCCGGCTTGCGTTCTCCAGCGCGTCCTGGTAGCGCTTACGCTCGGTAATATCGCGTCCAAAGCCCATAAGCCCGTGACGTTTACCGATGCGGTCATAGAAAGGCACTTTTCGCAGTTCGAAACAGGCCTTGCGACCATCGGGATAGACCAGCCACTGTTCGTAGGTCAACGCCACATTGTGACGGAACACCTTCTCGTCGGTCTCGATGACCTTCTCGGCGATATCCGGGGTATAGACGTCGTTCGGCGTCAGGCCTATCAGCTGCTTTTCGCTGAGGCCGGTCAACAGCTCCATCGCGCGGTTACAGCCGGAGAACTCTTTGTCTTCATTACGGTAGTAAACCAGGTCCGGCGAAGCATCAAGGAACGAACGCAGCAAGGCAGACTGTTGGCTGAGCTCTATCTGCGCCTGTTCGCGGTGCTGCATTTCCAGCTTGAGTTTATCAACCACCGCCAGACGCGCCTCTTCGGCCTTGATACGGTCGGCAATTTCCTGATTCAGCTGGGCGATGTTTTCGGTCAGCTGCTCATTTAATTTCAGGTCGCGATAGCGCATCTCTTCGAGCTTGTCGACCAGACGCGTCAGGCGCTGGCGCGACTCCTCGAGCTGCTCTACCACCACGGAGAGGAAATAGACCGCCCACGGCGTAATAATCAGGCCGAAGAAGATAGAACGGACCACGTCGATACTTTCAACCTGGCCGCGCAGCAGCATGGTGACGGCCATTTGCACAATCATCGCCAGTACCACCAGCGCCGAGGCAAGCAACAGCGAAAAACGGACCAGCCCGAGCTTAACCATCAGGTCAACGTAGTACTGAGCAAGTAATCTGATTTGCTTCATAGCCTTTCCTTGAGAAAAATCGTCTGTATCCCAGCATATTCGGAATAAAGTAGGGGGAAATCATACCGCAAGTAGCGCGAACAGTGTCCGGGAGATTGTCCAAAAAATCGCATTGGAGACCGAATTTTTAGGGCTTGCACCCTACAGGAACGTGGGTTGGTGCAATGAATCAAAAGGGGGTGTTATTGACTAATCCCGACCGCGCGATTATAAATATCGCCCCGCCTTAAATCGCCAAGGCTCAGCCTTTAAAGGCTTTTATCTTTTCTTTATTTCCCCTTTGCTGTCCCAGCGCCAAATACAAAGAATAACTATTCAGTATTACTGCAAATAAAGTCATTCTTTACACTATGAATAATTCTTATTATGCGTCCCCTGTTAGCACATTATTACGCTATGATTAAAAACAGCAATAAAGCACATCGCGGGCATAATTCGCAGAATAAAACGCTGGCAAACCACCCCGCCCTAGCATGGTGCACAGATTTCGAGCTTGCACTACAGTGAGACAGCTCACAGTTACCCCCGTCTCCCACACTGTTATTATGGCTTCTAAAAAACCATTTATTTGATATTTATCAAATAGTTAAATCGCAAAAAGTGCCTTTTTACGGTCGGTCAACCCACATTTGACCTACCCGCGCTTTCTCGCTAAGTTGGAAGTCCGCTGGAAGCACTCTTTATCAGTTAAGATCGATGAGCATACCACTCGTCATATTTATGCAGTAATTGAAGACTCCCTCATTAAAACAAGTCATATACCACTTGTGAGAACCGTCACGAGGGGCCACTGACGGAGGATGTCAGCCAGAAACGCACCAATAGAGTGCGCTAAAACGCTGAATCAGCCGTTATTACGCTCCCTCGAAGTAGGTGTGAGAGTCTCGCAGAGCCTGGGGAGGTTCCGTTATGTTATATGATGCATCCCACGAGAAGGATAACTGTGGTTTTGGCTTGATAGCCCATATTGAAGGCGAACCTAGCCATAAGGTCGTACGTACCGCCATTCATGGACTGGCACGCATGCAACACCGTGGCGCAATTCTTTCTGACGGAAAGACTGGCGACGGTTGCGGCCTGTCATTGCAAAAACCGGATCGTTTCTTCCGGATGATCGCCGAAGAGCGCGGATGGCGCCTGGCGAAAAACTATGCCGTAGGCATGATCTTCCTTAATAACGACGAGGAGCGCGCTGCTGAAAGCCGCCGCATCATCGAGGAAGAGATCCTGAACGAAACGCTGTCCGTTGTGGGCTGGCGTGATGTCCCGACAAACCCAGACGTTCTCGGCTCGATTGCGCTCTCCTCCATGCCGCGCATCGAACAAATTTTTATCAACGCGCCTGCCGGTTGGCGTCCGCGTGATATGGAGCGCCGCCTGTACATGGCGCGCCGCCGCATTGAAAAACGCATCAGCGAGAGCGAAAACCCAGACAAAGAGTTTTACGTCTGTAGCTTCTCCAACGCGGTAAACATCTATAAAGGCCTGTGCATGCCGATTGACTTGCCGCGCTTTTATCTTGACCTGGCAGACCTGCGTCTGGAATCGGCCATTTGCCTGTTCCACCAGCGCTTCTCTACCAATACCGTGCCACGCTGGCCGCTGGCTCAGCCGTTCCGCTATCTGGCGCACAACGGTGAGATAAACACCATCACCGGTAACCGCCAGTGGGCTCGCGCTCGTGCCTATAAATTCAAAACCCCGCTGATCCCCGATCTGCAGGACGCCTCACCGTTTGTGAATGAAACCGGTTCTGACTCGAGTTCATTGGACAACATGCTGGAGCTGTTCCTTGCGGGCGGTATGGACCTGCTGCGCGCTATGCGTCTGCTGGTTCCACCGGCCTGGCAGCAGAATCCGGACATGGATCAAGACCTGCGTGCGTTCTTCGACTTCAACTCCATGCACATGGAGCCGTGGGACGGCCCAGCGGGCATCGTCATGTCAGACGGTCGCTACGCCGCCTGTAACCTTGACCGTAACGGCCTGCGCCCTGCGCGCTACGTCATTACCAAAGACAAACTGATCACCTGCGCCTCTGAAGTCGGTATCTGGGATTATCAGCCAGACGAAGTGGTTGAGAAAGGCCGCGTGGGTCCGGGTGAGCTGATGGTTATCGATACCCGCAGTGGTAAAATTCACCACTCCGGCGAGACCGATAACGATCTGAAGAGCCGCCATCCTTACAGAGAGTGGATGGAGAAAAACGTTCAGCGTCTGGTGCCGTTTGAAGACTTGCCTGCCGACCAGGTGGGTCAGCGCGAGCTGGACGACACGCAGCTCGAGACCTATCAGAAACAGTTCGCCTACAGCAGCGAAGAGCTGGATCAAATCCTGCGCGTGCTGGGTGAAAACGGTCAGGAAGCCGTCGGCTCAATGGGCGATGACACGCCGTTTGCCGTACTTTCCAGCCGCCCACGTATTATTTATGACTACTTCCGTCAGCAGTTTGCGCAGGTCACCAACCCGCCAATCGACCCGCTGCGTGAAGCACACGTGATGTCACTGGCGACCAGCATTGGCCGTGAGATGAACGTGTTCTGCGAAGCCGAAGGTCAGGCACACCGCCTGAGCTTTAAATCGCCGATCCTGCTTTATTCAGACTTTACTCAGTTGACCACGCTCGACAGCAAGTACTACCGCGCCGAGACGCTGGACCTGACCTTCGATCCAGCCGAAATGGATATGGAGCAGTTCGTTCAGAAACTGTGTGACGAAGGCGAGCGTAAAGTGCGTGAAGGTGCCGTTCTGCTGGTGCTGTCCGACCGCAATATCGCGCCAAATCGCCTGCCGCTGCCTGCGCCTATGGCCGTGGGTGCATTGCAGTACCGTCTGGTTGAGAAGAACCTGCGCTGCGACGCCAACATCATTGTTGAAACCGCCAGTGCCCGCGATCCTCACCACTTCGCCGTGCTGCTGGGCTTCGGTGCCACCGCCGTTTACCCATACCTGGCCTATGAAACACTGGCCAAGCTGGTCGACGCGCGCGTCATCGACAAAGATTACCGTGAAGTGATGCTGAACTACCGTAACGGCATCAACAAAGGTCTGTACAAGATCATGTCCAAAATGGGCATCTCGACGATTGCTTCTTACCGCTGCGCACGTTTGTTCGAAGCCGTAGGCCTGCATAAAGACCTGAGCACTGCCTGTTTCCCAGGCGTTGTCAGCCGTATCGGCGGGGCAAGCTACAGCGATTTCCAGCAGGATCTACAGAACCTGTCCAAACGCGCCTGGCTGAAACGCAAGACGCTGGACAACGGCGGTCTGCTCAAATACATGCACGGCGGCGAGTATCACGCTTACAACCCAGATGTCGTGCAGTCTCTGCAAACGGCAGTGAACAGCGGTGATTACGACGACTACAAAAAGTACGCCAAGCTGGTTAACGAGCGTCCGGCCTCCATGCTGCGCGACATGCTTAAGATCACCCCTAAAGGCGAGCCTATCCCTGTCGATCAGGTTGAGCCAGCCGAAGGCCTGTTCACCCGTTTCGACTCGGCGGCGATGTCTATCGGCGCACTGAGCCCTGAGGCACACGAATCTCTGGCCGAAGCGATGAACGCTATCGGGGGTCGTTCCAACTCCGGTGAAGGCGGTGAAGACCCTGCGCGTTACGGCACGAACAAAGTGTCACGTATCAAGCAGGTGGCCTCCGGTCGCTTCGGTGTCACCCCGGCGTATCTGGTTAACGCCGACGTCATTCAGATTAAAGTGGCTCAGGGTGCAAAACCGGGCGAAGGCGGTCAGCTGCCGGGTGATAAAGTCACCCCATACATCGCCAAGCTGCGTTATTCGGTGCCGGGCGTGACGCTGATTTCACCTCCGCCGCACCACGACATCTATTCAATCGAAGACCTGGCACAGCTGATTTTCGATCTGAAACAGGTGAACCCGAAGGCGATGATTTCCGTCAAACTGGTTTCCGAACCGGGCGTTGGCACCATCGCGACCGGCGTGGCGAAAGCCTATGCCGACCTGATAACCATCTCCGGCTACGACGGTGGTACGGGTGCAAGCCCGCTGACCTCGGTGAAATATGCCGGTAGCCCGTGGGAACTGGGTCTGGTTGAAACGCAGCAGGCACTGGTTGCCAACGGTCTGCGCCACAAGATCCGCCTGCAGGTTGATGGGGGTCTGAAAACTGGCGTAGACATCATTAAAGCCGCGATTCTGGGTGCCGAGAGCTTCGGCTTTGGTACTGGCCCAATGGTGGCGCTGGGTTGTAAATACCTGCGTATTTGCCACCTGAACAACTGTGCTACCGGTGTTGCCACTCAGGACGAAAAACTGCGTCGCAACCACTACCACGGTCTGCCTGAACGTGTGACGAACTACTTCAAGTTCATCACTCAGGAAACGCGTGAGATTATGGCCGAGCTGGGAATTAGCCAGTTGGTAGACCTGATTGGTCGTACCGATCTGCTGGTTGAGCTCGACGGCTTCACCGCCAAGCAGAACAAGCTGGACTTGTCTCCGCTGCTGGTGACTGCGACCCCGCATCCGGGCAAAGCGGTTTACTGCACCGAGAGCAACCCGTCGTTCGACAAAGGCCAGTTGAACAAAGATATTCTGGAACAGGCTGCACCGCACATTATTGCGAAGCAGAGCAAGGCGTTCTACTTCGATATTCGCAACACCGACCGTTCCGTCGGCGCGACCCTGTCGGGTGCCATTGCCGAGAAACACGGCGACCAGGGGATGTCGGCAGACCCAGTGCGTATTAACTTCAACGGCACCGCGGGCCAAAGCTTCGGTGTATGGAATGCGGGCGGCGTTGAGCTGATGCTGACCGGTGACGCGAACGACTACGTGGGTAAAGGCATGGCCGGTGGCCGTATCGCAATTCGCCCTCCGATTGGTTCGGCGTATCGCAGCCACGAAGCCGTGATTGCCGGTAACACCTGTCTGTACGGCGCAACAGGCGGCAAAATGTTTGCGGCAGGCCGTGCGGGCGAGCGTTTTGCGGTGCGTAACTCCGGAGCTATTACCGTGGTTGAAGGTATCGGCGATAACGGCTGTGAATACATGACCGGCGGTATCGTCTGCGTTCTGGGCCGTACCGGCGTTAACTTCGGCGCAGGCATGACCGGTGGTTTCGCTTACGTTCTCGACGAAGACGGCGAGTTCCGTAAACGCGTAAACCCTGAGTTGGTCGAAGTCCTTGATGTGGCAGAGTTGGCGATTCACGAAGAGCATTTGCGTGGTTTGATCACCGAACACGTACAGCTGACCGCGTCGACCCGTGGTGAAGAGATTTTGGCGAACTGGCCTCAATGGGCGCCTAAATTTGCCCTGGTAAAACCAAAGTCCAGTGATGTTAAAGCATTGTTGGGTCACCGTAGTCGTTCCGCAGCAGAGCTGCGGGTACAAGCGCAGTAAGAGGTTAAGATGAGTCAAAACGTTTATCAATTTGTCGACTTACAGCGTGTTGATCCGCCAAAGAAGCCGCTGAAGATCCGTAAAATTGAGTTTGTAGAAATTTACGAGCCGTTCTCGGCTACTCAGGCGGCATCACAGGCTGACCGCTGTCTGTCCTGCGGTAACCCTTATTGCGAATGGAAATGTCCGGTTCATAACTACATCCCTAACTGGCTGAAGCTGGCCAACGAAGGGCGCATTATGGAAGCCGCAGACCTTGCGCACCAGACTAACAGTCTGCCAGAAGTCTGTGGGCGCGTTTGCCCACAGGATCGCCTATGCGAGGGTTCCTGTACGCTGAACGACGAGTTCGGTGCAGTCACTATCGGTAACATCGAGCGCTATATTAACGATAAGGCGATCGAGATGGGCTGGCGTCCGGATATGTCTCACGTTCACCCAACCGGTAAACGTGTGGCTATCATCGGTGCAGGTCCGGCAGGTCTGGCCTGTGCCGACGTGCTGACCCGCAACGGCGTGAAAGCGGTGGTCTTCGATCGTCATCCAGAGATTGGCGGCCTGCTGACCTTCGGTATTCCGTCGTTCAAGCTGGAAAAATCCGTGATGACCAAGCGTCGCGAGATCTTCACCGAGATGGGTATCGAGTTCAAACTCAATATCGAAGTCGGTAAAGACGTGACCATGGACGCCCTGTTGGAAGAGTACGACGCGGTGTTCCTGGGCGTGGGAACTTACCAGTCAATGCGCGGTGGTTTGGAGAATGAAGACGCGCCGGGCGTATACGATGCCCTGCCGTTCCTGATTGCCAACACCAAGCAGCTGATGGGTTATGAAGCCCAGCAGCATGAACCTTACGTCAGCATGGAACACAAGCGCGTTGTGGTTCTGGGCGGCGGTGATACCGCGATGGACTGCGTGCGTACCTCAATTCGTCAGGGTGCGACCGATGTGACCTGTGCATATCGTCGTGACGAAGAGAACATGCCCGGTTCACGCCGTGAAGTTAAGAATGCCCGCGAAGAAGGCGTTGAATTCAAGTTCAACCTGCAACCGCTGAGCATTGAGCTGAACGACTCTGGCCGTGTTTCTGGTGTCAGAATGGCACGTACCGAACTGGGTGCGCCGGACGCCAACGGACGTCGTCGCGCAGAAATCGTGGCAGGTTCTGAGCACGTGATGGACGCCGACGCGGTAGTGATGGCGTTTGGTTTCCGTCCGCACAAGATGGAATGGCTGGCCGCTCACGACGTTGAGCTGGACAGTCAGGGCCGCATTGTGGCACCGGAAAGCAGCGACAATCCTTACCAGACGAGCAATCCGAAAATCTTCGCCGGTGGCGATGCGGTTCGCGGTTCAGACCTGGTAGTGACGGCGATTGCAGAAGGCCGCAAAGCCGCAGACGGCATCATGTGCTTCCTGGAGGTCTGATTTTTCAGGCAGCGTAGATGTGAAAAGAGACCGCATTGCGGTCTCTTTTTTTATGCCGCTTTTAAGCAGCAACGGCGTCGAGGAGGTGTTTACTTCACGACGCGCAGAGCAGGACGTCCACCGCGAGGCGGTGTCGGTGGCTCATCATCACCGTCGTCCGCGTTGTCAGGCAGGTCGCCATCAATTACGGACATGGTCGGCTCAGGATTTTGCTCTTCCAACTCTTCAAAAACGCCTTCACCGTCGAGGCCTGGTTCAGGCTCGAACATGGTACCCGCGCCGTTTTCACGGGCGTAGATGGCCAATACTGCCGCGATAGGCACAAACACCTCACGCGGAACGCCACCAAAACGCGCGTTAAAACGCACATCGGCATTGCCCAATTCGAGATTGCCCACTGCACGCGGTGCAATATTCAGAACAATTTGCCCATCGCGGGCAAACTCCATTGGCACGCTCACACCCGGCTGGGTCACGTCGACCACCAGATGAGGGGTCAGCTGGTTATCAAGCAACCAGTCGTAGAACGCACGCAGCAGGAAAGGACGGCGAGGAGACATGTCTGTCATCTCCATAACTTATCCCCGGGCTCCGTTCAAACGCATTTCGCGCTCAGGCTCAGTCAGAGACGCCAGGAACGCATCACGTTCGAAGACGCGAGTCATATAGCCTTTCAATTCTTTAGAGCCGCTACCGGACAGCTCAATGCCCAATTCAGGCAAACGCCACAGCAGCGGAGCCAGGTAGCAGTCGACCAGGCTGAATTCTTCGCTTTTGAAGAAAGGCATGTAAGAGAAGATTGGCGCGATAGCCAGCAGTTCTTCACGCAGTTGCTTGCGTGCTGCATCAGCTTCGGCAGCAGAACCCTGCTCGATTTGGCGCAGCAGAGAGTACCAGTCGTTTTCAATGCGGTGCATCATCAGACGGCTCTCACCACGAGCAACCGGATAAACCGGCATCAGAGGTGGATGCGGGAAACGCTCATCAAGGTATTCCATGATGATACGAGATTCGAAAAGGGTCAGCTCACGATCGACCAGCGTAGGCACAGAGTGGTACGGGTTGAGGTCAATAAGATCCTGTGGCAGGTTACCCATTTCTACCTGCTCTATCTCGACACTTACACCTTTCTCTGCCAGTACGATACGTACTTGATGGCTAAAAATGTCGGTCGGGCCAGAAAACAGCGTCATCACCGAACGTTTGTTGGCAGCGACAGCCATGAAAACCTCCAAGTTTATCTAGAATTATACTGCGAATAGCCACTATCAGGCTGCTATCCTGAATAATCGTGCCCATCGTAGTTCGGGCACATCTCACCTGTAACCCACAGTTTCGTAGATAAGCCAAAGCGGGGAAACACAGCCAGCAAATTCAGCAAGGTTCACTGCTCGGCGAACAGGCGCAAAAGTGTGTGATAGTTTACCAGATTTTGGTCGTTCTGTGGGGAAGTACGAGACGATTTCCTATGGAAATGTGTTTCAGGGAGCAATTAGCGGGAAAAAACAACGGCTTTCAGACTTATTTTTGACATAAAAGCATAATAAAAACTAAACAAATGACGAAAAAAAACCCGGTACAAGACCGGGTTTTTGTTGCGTTGTGCCAGGACGAAACCAAGGTTCCAGTCCACTGCCGAAGCAGCAGGCAAATTAACGCTTGGAGAACTGAGGACGACGACGTGCTTTACGCAGACCGACTTTCTTACGTTCAACCTGACGAGCATCGCGAGTTACGAAGCCAGCTTTACGCAGCTCAGAACGCAGATTTTCGTCATATTCCATCAGTGCACGAGTGATACCGTGACGGATAGCACCAGCTTGACCAGAGATACCACCACCTTTAACAGTGATGTACAGGTCAAATTTCTCAACCATGTCGACCAGTTCCAGAGGTTGACGAACTACCATGCGGGCAGTTTCACGACCAAAGTACTGTTCCAGGCTACGCTGGTTAATTACGATGTTACCACTACCCGGTTTGATGAAAACGCGTGCAGCAGAGCTTTTGCGGCGACCAGTGCCGTAGTATTGATTTTCAGCCATTGCCTATAATCCCGATTAAATGTCAAGAACTTGCGGTTGCTGTGCCGCATGAGTGTGCTCATTGCCCGCGTAAACTTTCAGTTTACGGTACATTGCACGACCCAACGGACCCTTCGGCAGCATGCCTTTAACCGCGAGCTCAATCACACGCTCAGGACGGCGAGCAATCATCTCTTCAAAGGTCGCTTGTTTGATACCACCGATGTGGCCAGTGTGATGGTAATAAATCTTGTCGTTACGCTTGTTGCCGGTTACAGCAACTTTTTCTGCGTTCAGAACGATGATGTAATCACCAGTATCAACGTGCGGAGTGTATTCCGCTTTATGCTTGCCACGCAGACGGCGAGCCAGTTCAGTGGCCAGGCGACCCAAGGTCTTGCCGCTTGCGTCAACTACGAACCAGTCACGCTGTACTGTTTCCGGTTTAGCTGTAAAAGTTTTCATTAAAAGCATACCCAATTTAAGTTACACGTTGGCGAACACCCAAACGCCTATATGTTTTTATAAACTACATTTTTTCAAACACAGTTTACAAAATAGTATTGGAGGTTCACACGACCATCAGTCCAGCAAACCTACCCCTTCGAATAGCCATTGCCGGCACTATAAAGTTTCGGGAAAAAAACTTTGTTGTAACGTGGGGTCGCAGGATTATAGAGAAGTCCACAGCAAAGATCGAACCCTTTTTTGAAAAATGTGTAGATTTCCCTCTCTCTATTGTAGATAAGATGCGCAATGCCTGCGCATCTTATCGCCAACCTTATGGCAGGTGTTCGCGGGCAAGATACTCTTCGCTCTGCATCTCCTGCAAACGCGACAGGCAGCGCTGATACTCGAACTTCAGACGCTCACCGCGATAAATCTCGAACATCGGCACTTCGGCCGAGACCACCAGTTTGACGTGACGCTCATAGAATTCATCGACCAATGCCAGAAAACGTCGTGCGGCATTTTCTTGGTCGGCCTTCATGACCGGCACATTATGCAGAATCACGCTGTGGTACAGCCTTGAGAGCGCAATATAGTCGAGCTGGCTGCGCGCCTCTTCACACAGCGTGTGGAATTCGACGGCCAACACCCCTTCTGCCGAGGCAATCGCCTTGAGTGGACGATGATTCACCTCCAGCACCGGAGCCTGTTCACCTGGCTTACCGGCCAGCTTGCCAAACATCTGTTTCATCGGTGCGTTGAGGTCGGCCAGCGTTTGCCCGGACTCCGGCGTCAGCCACAGATTGGCCTGCGTCAAGGTGCGCAGACGATAGTCGATGCCCGCATCGACGTTCATCACGTCACAGTATTCATTGATAAGAGCAATCGCCGGCAGGAAGCGCGCACGCTGCAAACCGTTGCGATAGAGGTTGTCCGGCGGAATGTTAGAGGTCGCCACCAGCGTGATGCCGCGGGCGAACAGCGCCTGTAGCAGCGTCGCAAGCAGCATCGCGTCGGTAATGTCCGACACGAAAAACTCGTCGAAGCACAGCACGTCCGTCTCCTGCTTGAAACGGTCGGCAATCACCTCGAGCGGGTCCGACTGCCCCTGAAGCTGGGTCAGCTCTTCGTGTACGCGCAGCATAAAGCGGTGGAAGTGCAGGCGCATTTTACGCTCGCCCGGCAAACTATGGTAGAACATGTCCATCAACCAAGTCTTGCCCCGCCCCACGCCGCCCCACATATACAGCCCCTGAACCGGACGAATGGTGCTCTTGGCAGGACTCTTCTTAAACAGACGGCCCAACCAGCCGCTACTTTCAGGCAAATCCTCTGGTTTTTTGGCGACCAATTCCTGATAAATAGCATCAAGACGGGTCACCGCCTGCTTTTGAACGTCGTCCGGCTGGAACTCTCCGGCATCAAGTGCAGTCTGATAGGAAGAAAGCGGTGTCTTTAATTGCATCGTAATCAACGTCCCTGAGAAAATATTTTCAGTGATTCATGGCGCAGATTTCATGACGTTTAACGCAGATTTTTCCACTATTTCGCGGTATTTAACGCACTTAGGGGATAAAGCGGCCCCGTTGAACGGTGCGAAAGTTGCCGCAGGATTCCACTAACGCGAGGTTAACGGTTATAGTGGTGTTCTGTTTGTCGTAAAACTTGCCATGTAAAAGTTTTGTTTAAAAGTATTGGTGAGAAAGTTACGCCAAAAAGCCCAACAGGACAACGGTGTCAATAATAGGAGTTATTATGACTTGGGAGTATGCGCTCATTGGATTAGTGGTCGGTATCGCCATCGGCGCGGTAGCGATGCGCTTTGGCAATCGTAAATTACGCGATCAGCAAGTGATGCAAAACGAGATAGACAAGAGCAAAGCAGAGCTGGAAGAGTACCGCCAGGAACTGGTTGGACACTTCGCACGCAGCGCCGAGCTTCTTGATAACATGGCGACGGACTACCGTCAGCTTTACCAGCACATGGCGAAAAGCTCTAACAACCTGTTGCCAGACATGCCATTGCAGGACAACCCGTTCAACTACCGTCTGACCGGTTCGGAAGCCGATAACGATCAAGCTCCGGTTGAAATGCCTCGTGACTATTCCGACGGCGCATCTGGCCTGCTGCGCGGAACAGAAAGACAACGCCGTAAGTAATACGGTAAAGCCAGTGGCCTCCGTCACTGGCTCTTCTTTTGGCTGATCAACTGGCAGTTTCCC
This sequence comes from Rouxiella badensis, assembly GCF_002093665.1. Classification (GTDB taxonomy): domain Bacteria; phylum Pseudomonadota; class Gammaproteobacteria; order Enterobacterales; family Enterobacteriaceae; genus Rouxiella; species Rouxiella badensis. The sequence goes on from NZ_MRWE01000003.1 coordinate 62,947, forward strand.
TCGGCATTCAATCAAGAGAGCAATCCAAATGAAAAAAAAATCATTTTTACTCAGCGCAGTGGCGATTAGCCTTGGATTAAGCTTCTCCTCTTTTCAGGTCGTCAGTGCTGCCCTGCCCGTGGCGGTAGAGGGGCAACCTCTTCCGAGCCTCGCACCGATGCTGGAAAAAGTGCTGCCGGGCGTGGTCAGCGTGCAGGTATCAGGTACTCAGCCACCCAGCGACCAGGTACCGCCCCAGTTCAAATTCTTTTTCGGCCCTGACACACCAAGCCAGAAGCAGGACGGCCAACCGTTTGAAGGCCTCGGCTCAGGCGTGATTATCGATGCCGCCAAGGGCTACGTGCTCACCAATAACCATGTGGTCAGCAACGCCGACAAAATTACGGTACAGATTAACGATGGCCGCGAGTTCGAAGCCAAGCTCATTGGCAAGGACGAACAGTCGGACATCGCCATCATCCAGTTAAAAGACCCTAAGAATCTGACTCAGATCCCAATGGCCGACTCCGACAAGCTGCGCGTCGGCGATTTCGCGGTCGCGGTGGGCAATCCCTTTGGTCTGGGACAGACGGTGACCTCCGGCATTATCTCTGCGCTGGGCCGCAGCGGACTTAATTTGGAAGGGCTGGAAAACTTTATTCAGACCGACGCCTCCATCAACCGCGGCAACTCCGGCGGTGCGCTGCTTAACCTGCAGGGCGAACTGGTAGGCATCAATACCGCCATCCTGTCTTCACAGGGCGGCAGCATGGGGATTGGCTTTGCTATCCCTATCAACATGGCCAAAAACCTTAGCAAGCAGCTGATTGAGACCGGACAGGTCAAGCGAGGTCTTCTGGGTATTCGCGGCAGCGAAATGACCGCCGACCTCGCCAAGGCGTTCAACCTCGACAGTCAGCGCGGTGCCTTCGTCAATGAAGTCCTGCCCGAGTCTGGAGCCGCCAAGGCTGGCATCAAGTCCGGTGACGTTATTATCACCCTCGACGGCCAGCCGCTCAGCAGCTTCGCCGAATTACGCGCTAAGGTGGGTAGCGAAGGGCCGGGCATAGTGGTCAAGCTTGGCATTCTGCGCGGCGGCAAGGCGATGGACGTTAACGTAACGCTCGGCGCAAGCCCTGACGTACCGGTCTCACTGGACAAAATCAATCCAGCGTTCACCGGCGCAACGCTCAGCGACGTCGATACCAAGGCCGGTAAAGGCGTTCAGGTTGACGAGGTCGTGAAAGGCACCCCGGCCGATCAGGTCGGCTTCCAGCAGGGTGATATCATCGTCGGCGTTAACCGCGCGCCAATCGACAATCTTGACGCTCTGCGCAAGGTGCTACAGTCCAAGCCAGACCTGGTGGCGCTCAGCGTGATGCGTAAAGGGCAGAATATTTATTTGTTAATGCCTTAACATAATTTGGGCGTAGCTTAGCTACGCCCAAACAAGTCATGCTATCCTTCCAGTACATTTTCTTACGACCCCCATAAACCCATGTTTGTTAAGTTATTGAGATCCGCACTCATCGGTCTTATTGTTGCCGCTATTCTGCTGGCGGTCGTTCCACGACTGCGTAAAACCGTTGCCGAGCCTTTTTTCCAGCATGACTTCACGACTCACAGCGAACAACCTGCCAGCTTCAACGACGGAGTTCGTCGTGCGGCACCTGCCGTCGTCAACGTCTATAACCGTAATATGGGAGACTCTTCCCAGAATCAGTTGCAAATCCGCACGCTGGGTTCCGGCGTTATCATGAATGACAAAGGCTATATTCTTACCAATAAGCACGTCATTAATAATGCAGACCAAATTATTGTCGCCCTGCAAGACGGTCGCGTGTTTGACGCGCTGCTGGTTGGTTCGGACAGCCTGACCGACCTTGCGGTGCTTAAGATTGACGCCACCAATCTGCCGGTCATTCCGATTAACGACAAACGTGTGCCTCACGTCGGCGACGTGGTGATGGCGATTGGTAACCCGTTTAACATCGGGCAGACGGTGACGCAGGGTATTATCAGCGCCACCGGTCGAATAGGCCTGAGCCCTTCCGGACGTCAGAACTTCCTGCAAACGGACGCCTCAATCAATCAGGGTAACTCCGGCGGTGCGCTGGTTAACTCACTGGGCGAACTGATGGGCATCAACACCCTGTCGTTTGACCAGAGCAACGACGGTGCGACGCCAGAGGGGATTGGTTTTGCCATCCCGACTGCGCTGGCGACCAAAGTCATGGGTAAGCTTATCCGCGACGGTCGGGTTATTCGCGGTTATATCGGCATTACCGGCAGTGAAGTCTCGCCGTTGCACGGCCCGACCGCACCGGTCGACCATCTGCAAGGCATTGTGGTTACCGAGGTGACGCCAAACGGCCCGGCGGCCAATGCCGGAATTCAGGTGCATGACGTTATTGTCAGCGTGAACAACAAGCCTGCTATTTCGGCGATTGAAACCATGGATCAGGTTGCGGAAATTCGCCCTGGCTCAGTCATCCCGGTCGTTATCAGCCGCAACGGCAATAAAATCAGCCTCAACGTGACCATCCAGGAATACCCGGAGCACTAAGGCTCGTATCGCAAGCATTAAAAAAGCCGGAAAGGTTACCCCTTCCGGCTTTTTTTTGTCCCGCAAACGCTCGAATTACTCGGCAGCGCTCACGCGTTCAATTTTGGCACCTAGCTGACGCAGTTTATCTTCGATGCGCTCATAGCCACGGTCGATGTGATAAATACGGTCAACGATGGTCACGCCATCAGCGATACAGCCCGCCAGCACCAGGCTTGCAGAAGCACGCAGATCGGTTGCCATCACCTGTGCACCGGACAGTTTTTCAACGCCGTGACAGATAAGGGTGTGGCTTTCGATTTCAGCATGTGCGCCCATGCGGATAAGCTCAGGCACGTGCATGAAGCGGTTTTCGAAGATGGTTTCGGTAATCACACCGGTACCTTCTGCAACCAGGTTCAACAGGCTGAACTGCGCCTGCATATCGGTCGGGAAGCCAGGGTGCGGCGCGGTGCGCAGGGTCACGGCTTTCGCGCGCTTGCCGTGCATGTCCAGGCTAATCCAGTCTTCGCCGGTTTCAATGTCGGCGCCCGCTTCACGCAGTTTTGCCAGTACGGCATCCAGCGTGTCAGGACGGGTTTCACGGCACACCACTTTGCCGCCAGAAATAGCTGCCGCCACCAGGAAGGTGCCGGTTTCGATACGGTCAGGCACCACGCGGTGTACGCCGCCGCCGAGACGCTCAACGCCTTCGATGATGATTTTGTCCGTACCTGCGCCGGTTATCTTCGCGCCAATGGCGTTCAGGAAGGCCGCGGTATCGGCAATCTCTGGTTCACGCGCGGCGTTTTCAATAACGGTCGTGCCCTCGGCCAGCGTCGCTGCGGTCATGATAGTCACGGTAGCACCCACGCTAACCTTATCCATCACGATGTGGGCAGCCTTCAGGCGTCCATCAACGGTCGCTTTTACGTAGCCTTCTTCTAGCACGATTTTCGCACCAAGCTGCTCAAGACCGGTAATGTGCAGGTCAACCGGACGTGCGCCGATAGCGCATCCACCCGGCAGAGAAACTTCACCACGGCCAAAGCGGGCAACCAAAGGACCCAGCGCCCAGATAGAAGCACGCATGGTTTTCACCAGGTCATAGGGTGCACGGAACTCGTTAACACCGCTGGCATCGACCCACACCGAACCATTACGCTCAATTTTGGTTCCCAGCTGATTAAGCAGCTTGATGGTCGTGTCGATGTCTTTCAAATGCGGGACGTTTTGCAGTTCTACCGGTTCTTCAGCGAGCAGTGCGGCGAACAAAATAGGCAGTGCGGCATTCTTCGCACCCGAGATCGTGACTTCTCCACTCAGGCGCGTTCCGCCCTGTACACGAAATTTATCCATTATTGCTCTCTTATCTGTTATCAAATTACTTCAGGTATAACAAAATGGCCGGCAGCTACGCGTGCCCGTCATCCCTGTATCCTTAAAAACCGTTGAGCTTACGATCGCGCTGCCACTCTTCTGGCGTATAAGCCTTGATAGAAAGTGCGTGGATGCGGTTGTCAGCGATATATTCCATCAGCGGGGCGTAAACGGTCTGCTGCTTTTTAACGCGGCTCATGCCGTCGAACATTGCGCCTACCACGATTGCCTGGAAGTGGCTGCCGTCGCCGGTTACGTGTGCTTCTTCGATTGCCAATGCTGCCATCAGCACGTCTTTAATTTCGTTAGTTTCCATAAAACCCGTCTAATCTTTAATCGTATGGGAAGTAATAGCCGAACATATTATAGAGATCCGACCAACTCTTAAACCATCAAAAAGCCCCTGTATGAGAGTTTCAGACAGGGGCTCTGATTTGAATAGTGATTTATCGCAGAAAATTTCTTGTCGCGGTAGGACTAACTGTCCGATTCGAGAGGAATTATTCCCTGCAGATTGTATAACTCAATCAACGTGCGCAAACGGTCGGTGATGCCGGCAATCTGCAGCTCCACGCCGTGCTTGCCCGCAAAATCACGCAGGTGTACCAGCAGCGCCAACCCAGAAGAGTCAACGCGCTCAAGATGCGCCACGTCGACACAGGTGACGCCCCTTAGCAGACTCTCGCGCTGCTCCCACAGAGGAAGCAGCGTTTCACGGTCTAGGCAACCGCTAAGAATCAGCGTCTGCTGTAGGGATTCAAAGCGCAGTTCACCGCTCATTATTTATTCTGCTGGATAGTGATTGGCTGAGCCGCAGCAGATTTCAGGCGCGCGGTCAGGCCATCAATGCCTTTCTGACGCAGGATGTCCGCCCACTCGTTCTGCTTGGTGGTAATCATGCTCACGCCTTCGGCAATCATGTCATACGCCTGCCATTCACCGGTGCGGCTATTTTTACGCCATTGGAAGTCGAGACGAACCGGCGGACGACCGCCTGGATCGGTGATGGTCACGCGAATGGCCACGATGTCGGTACCGGCCGGGATGCTCTGCGCAGGCTGAACCTGGTAGGACTGGTTGGTGTACATCGCCAGTGCCTGACCGTAAGCCTGTTGCAGGTAGTCACTGAACGCGCTGAAGTAGGCTTCACGCTGCGCAGGAGTGGCGGAATTGTAGTAACGACCCAGCACCAGCGCACCCGCATATTTAACCTGCACGAAAGGCAGCAGTTCTTCACGCACGACGGTGCGCAGGTAGTTAGGATCCTGCTGAATCTTCGGTTGGTCGGCCTTCAGACGAGTAAAGGTGGCGTTAGCGGCCGCGTTCATCACGCTGTAAGGATTGGTTTTATCAACCGCCGCCGCGGCGTTGGCCGCCAGCGGTGCAATCATCAGTAATGCAACAACCATCAAACGTTTAAACATAACAATTCCTCTTAATTACCTTGAGCCGCAGGGGCTGGAGCAGTTTTTGCCGCTGGAGCAGGCGCGCTTTCCGAGGCTGCCGGCGCATTGGCGGCATCCGGGTTGGCGGTGCTGTCCGGCGAAGCTGCGGCATCACCCGATTTCGCGGCGTCGTCTTTACCGCCGCTTTTGTAAAGGAACTGGCCGATCAAGTCTTCCAGAACCATCGCGGATTTCGTGTCCTGAATGGTGCCGCCATTTTTCAGAATGGTGGTTCCCATGTCAGGATCCTGAAAACCGATATTCAGCGCCAGGAACTGCTCACCCAGCAAACCCGACGTGCGGATAGCCAGAGAACTGGTATCCGGGATCTGGTTGTACTTGTCATCGATGTCCATCGCCACGCGCGGCGACAGATTTTTGTCCAGCGTAATGCTGCTAACGCGACCGATAACGACACCACCAATTTTAACCGGTGAATCGTTTTTCAGCCCACCGATGTTGTCGAAATCAGCATAAATACGGTAAGTCGGATCGGAGCCGAAGGAGCGAATATCGGCCACTTTCAGGCAGATAAACACCACGGCACACAATGCGATCAGCATAAATGCTCCAACCCAGACTTCACTTTTCTTGTTTTGCATGGCTCAATTCCCAAACATCAGTGCTGTCAGCACAAAATCTAATCCCAGCACCGCCAGTGACGAGTGCACTACGGTACGGGTCGTGGCCCGGCTAATCCCTTCCGAAGTCGGGATCGCGTCGTAACCGTTGAATAGCGCTATCCAGGTTACGGTAATGGCAAAAACAACGCTCTTAATCAAGCAGTTGAGCAAGTCTTGACGCCATTCTACGGCGTTTTGCATCGCCGACCAGAAGAAGCCGCTGTCGATGCCTTTCCAGTCAACGCCGACCAGCGATCCGCCCCAGATACCGACCGCGACGAAAATCGCCGTCAGCAGAGGCATGCTGATAAGACCCGCCCAAAAACGTGGCGCGACCACCCGACGCAGCGGGTCGATCGCCATCATTTCAAGGCTTGAAATTTGCTCGGTTGCCTTCATCAGGCCAATCTCGGCGGTTAACGCCGAACCGGCACGGCCGGCAAACAGCAGCGCGGTCACTACCGGCCCCAGCTCACGCAGCAGAGAAAGTGCGACCATCATGCCCAGGCTTGCTTCGGCGCTGTAAGTTGTCAGCACCAGATAACCCTGCAGGCCGAGCACCATGCCGATAAACAGGCCGGATACCACAATGATAAGCAGCGACAGCACACCGACGCTGTAAAGTTGTTTGATTAATAATGGCCATTGTTTGGCAAACTGCGGCCGTCCGACCAGCGCACGAAACAGCAACTGCCCGGCGCGTCCAAACGATGCACAGGTGGCTATTCCGCTGCGGCCCAATGACGCTAACGCCCTAATTAACATTGATTTACTACTCCATCATCCAAGCAGCTCGGTTTTATAATCACCGGCCGGGAAACGGAAAGGCACCGGTCCATCGGCGATGCCGTCGAGGAACTGGCGAACACGCGGGTCTGGATTATTTTGCAGCTCCTCGGTGGTGCCTTCTGCGATAACGTGCTGAGCGGCCACGATATAAGCATAGTCAGCGATACTGAGAACTTCAGGCACGTCGTGAGAAACCACGATACAGGTGACACCCAGCGCATGGTTTAGCTCGTCAATCAGCTTGACCAACACGCCCATGGTGATAGGGTCCTGACCGACAAAGGGTTCATCAAACATGATGAGCTCGGGGTCGAGCGCGATTGCACGTGCCAACGCTGCACGGCGCGCCATCCCGCCCGAGAGTTCTGCCGGCATCAGTTCTGCCGCACCGCGCAGCCCCACCGCTTCGAGCTTCATCATTACCGTCGTGTGCAGCAGTTCTTCAGGAAGGTTACTGTGCTCACGCAGCGGAAATGCCACGTTCTCGAAAACGTTGAGATCGGTAAACAGCGCTCCGGACTGGAAAAGCATGCTCATTTTCTTGCGGGATTCGTACAACTTACGGCGAGACAGCGCAGGAACGTTTTCACCATCAAACCAGATCTCCCCACTGTCCGGCGTAAGTTGTCCGCCGATCAATCGAAGCAAGGTTGTTTTACCGATCCCCGAAGGCCCCATGATGGCGGTTACCTTGCCTTTCGGTACGGTCATGTTTATCTCTTCGAAAATGGGACGATCGCCGCGCATGAAACTCATGCCCTTGATCTCAACCAGATTCGCTTCGCTCTGACTCATTTGTCTCTTCCTCTGGGCGAACACAACACAAGAATCCTCTTATGTTAGAACCCGTTCCATAACTTTGGCTTAAACTACAATGCCAACACCCGACATTTTACAAAAACTTACCGCGAATGCGTTACCAAAGTTGCCATTGATTTACTTTTAACGTCCGGACGGTCAAAATCAACCAACTGCGGGCCGGTTGTCATCTGACCGCATAAAAAACGATAAAACAGAAAGTCAGAAGCCAAGGTAATCGCTATTATGGAACCCTATTCAATCACTATCAGGCCGGTGGGTCTGATGTCAGATTGATCAAACTCATTTTGGTTCCTTGCCAGACTTACGAACATTGCATTATACCAAATAAAGGATTTTTCATGCTTCTCGCTAGCGTACTAATGGTTGTCGGCTTGTTTCTGTTAGTTTATGCCGCCGATCGTTTGGTGTACGGAGCTGCAGTCCTGGCAGGCTCAATCGGCATTCCCCCTCTTATTATTGGTATGACGGTCGTCGGCGTAGGAATTTCCCTGCCTGAACTGGTTGTATCAACCACCGCCGCCATCAACGGTCAGATGGATTTAGCAGTAGGCAACGTCATTGGTTCGAATATCACTAATATTCTTCTGATTTTGGGCGGCGCCGCGCTAATTCATCCACTTTCCGTGCGTTCTGATATCCTGCGACGCGAACTCCCGCTAATGTTGATAGTGACCGTGCTCTGCGGATTCCTGCTTAGCGACAGTGAGTTAAGTCGATGGGACGGCGTCGCGCTGATTACCGCCGCAGCGATATTTCTGCTGCTGATGATAAAAATCGCCAGGATGTCGGAGCAGGTGGGACAGGACACGCTGACCCGCGAGCAAATGGCTGAACTCCCTCAGGATGGAAGCAATACAGTAGCATTTTTGTGGTTAGCGCTGGGGTTTATTATCATGCCGCTGGCTTCAAACATGATTGTCGACAATGCTTCGGTCATCGCGCGCTATTTTGGCGTCAGTGAACTGGTTATCGGGCTGACCGTTATTGCCATCGGCACCAGCCTGCCTGAGCTGGCAACCTTTATCGCCGGGGCCATCAAAGGCGAAGACGACATCGCGCTGGGCAACATTATCGGCGCCAACATTTTTAACATGTGCCTGGTTCTCGGCCTGCCTGCGCTGGTCGCTCCGGGGCATTTTAATCCCGATGCGTTTCATCGTGATTATTGGGTCATGCTGGTCGTCAGCGTCGTGCTGACCGGACTGTGCCTGATGCGTAAACACCGTATTGGCCACCTTGCGGGCGCGCTGCTGTTGTGCGGGTTCGTCGCGTATCTGGCGCTGCTGTTCTACGTACCCGGCAGCGTGACCTTCTAGATCTGATAGAATCTGTATAAATATTGCGCAACTCAGACCCAGTCACAGGATTTGACGATGACATCATTTAATAACGAAGATTTTAACTTCATCGAGGTCGGTAAACAGGTCCTGTTAACCGAAAGAGAAGGCCTGGAACAGCTGGATCAATACATCAACGACGACTTTAGCCGCGCCTGCCGGATGATGTTCCAGTGCGGAGGCAAGATAATCGTGATGGGCATGGGCAAGTCAGGTCACGTCGGCCGCAAGATGGCTGCGACCTTTGCCAGCACCGGCACCCCGGCTTTCTTTGTGCATCCCGGTGAGGCCAGCCATGGCGATTTGGGGATGGTGTCGAAGCAGGACATCGTCATCCTTATCTCCAACTCGGGTGAGTCACACGAGATTCTGGCGCTGATCCCGGTGCTCAAGCGTCTGGATATTCGCCTGATTTGTCTGACGGCCAACCCTGAAAGCTCCATGGGCAAGGCGGCGGACGTGCACATCTGCGTCAAAGTGCCGAAAGAAGCCTGCCCGCTCGGCCTTGCGCCGACCAGCAGCACGACTGCGGCAATGGTAATGGGTGACGCGCTGGCCGTAGCATTGCTGGAAGCACGTGGTTTCACCGCCGAAGATTTTGCACTTTCTCACCCCGGCGGCGCACTCGGTCGCAAGCTTCTGCTGCGCGTCAGCGATATCATGCACACCGGCAGTGAGATCCCGCAGGTCAGCCGTGACGCAACCCTGCGCGACGCACTGCTGGAGATTACCCGCAAGAATCTGGGAATGACGGTCATTACCGATGACCTGATGAAGATAGAAGGTATCTTTACCGACGGTGACTTGCGCCGAATCTTTGATATGGGTGTCAACGTAAACGACGCTAAAATTACTGATGTCATGACCACAGGCGGCATTCGCGTGCGTCCTTCCCTGCTGGCGGTCGATGCGCTAAACCTGATGCAGGACAAACACATTACCTGCGTCATGGTTGCCGATGGCGACCAGTTGTTGGGTGTGGTACATATGCATGACATGCTGCGAGCCGGTGTCGTGTAATACCGACAGTTGAGTAAATCGACGATAACCGTTTTAAACAGCCCGGGGTGTTGGGTCTGTCACTTAAGGAATTGCCTGAATGAGTAAAAGCGCAGCCAATGTGGATACCTGCTATGGTCCCGTTAGCGCAGAGGTGCTTGAGCGAGCTAAAGCTGTCCGCTTGCTGATTTGCGACGTTGACGGCGTAATGTCCGACGGTCTGATTTTCATGGGAAATCATGGCGAGGAGCTGAAAAGCTTCAACGTGCGCGACGGCTACGGGATCCGCTGCCTGCTTACTTCAGATGTTGAAGTGGCTATTATTACCGGGCGCAATGCCAAATTACTGGAAGATCGTGCCAAAACGCTGGGCATTCGCCATCTTTATCAGGGCCAGTCAGATAAGCTTTTGGCCTTCCGCGAACTGTTAGATACACTGTCTCTGCAGCCTGAGCAGGTTGCCTACATTGGCGATGACCTGATTGACTGGCCTGTCATGGAAAAAGTGGGACTTTCCGTCGCCGTAAACGACGCTCACCCGATCCTTCTACCCAAGGCGCACTACGTGACGCGAATCGCCGGTGGACGCGGTGCCGTGCGCGAATTATGCGATTTGATTCTGCTGGCGCAGGGCAAGCTGGAGGACGCCAAGGGGCTGTCGATATGAGTAAAGCAAAGCTTTGGATAACCCTGGTACTGGGCCTGCTGGTTCTGGTACTGATTGGCTGGACGCTGTCGGACACCACCGCGCCGACGCAGAAAGTGGCAGTCAATAATCAGGAACCCACTTATCAGAGTCAGCACACTGTGACCGTGGTCTATGACCCGACTGGCAAGCTGAATTACCGACTGGTCTCTGACGAAGTGAAATATTACACCGCCGACCAGCTGACCTGGTTCACCAATCCGGTGGTGACCATGTATGACCAGAATGCCCTGGCGACCTGGACCTTGCGTTCCGATCGCGCCAAGCTGACCAACGACAAAATGTTGTATCTTTATGGTCACGTACAGGTCGACAGCCTGACGCCTGCAACGTCACAGCTGCAAAGAATAAAGACAGACAATGCCCAGGTTAATCTGGTCACACAGGACGTAGCGTCAGACGACGAAGTCTACATTTATGGCACCGGTTTTACGTCTAACGGCATGAAAATGCGTGGTAACTTAAGAAATAAAACCGCTCAGCTGATCGAAAAGGTAAATACTAATTATGAAATTCAAAACCAAAAACAAAATCCGTAACCTATTGATCACGACCTCGCTGCTGGCGGTAAGTCTCCCTGCACTGGCGTTGAAAAGCGACACCACGCAACCTATGACTATCACCTCCGATAATCAGGCGGTGGATATTAATACCAACACCGTGACGCTGACCGGTAACGTTGTCGTCAAGCAGGGCAGTATTCTGGTGCACGCCGACCGCGCGACCATCGTTCGTCCTAACGGTCAGTCGGGCCACGAAGTGGTTAACGGTTACGGTAATCCGGTCACGTTTTATCAGATGCAGGACAACGGCAAGCCTATCAAGGGCCACGCCCAACAGGTGCGTTATGAAGTTGATAAAGACCTGATTACCCTGACGGGTCAGGCCTATATCGAGCAGCTCGACAGCAATGTTCAGGGCGACCGCATCACCTATCTGGTGCAGAAGCAGCAGATGGAAGCCTTTAGCGACAAGGGTAAACGCGTAACCACCGTGCTGGTTCCTTCTCAGCTACAGCAAAAAACCCCTGCTGCTGCAGGTCAGAAAAAGAGTAACTGATAACTTATGGCAACATTAATCGCAGAAAACCTGGCTAAAGCTTACAAAGGCCGCAAAGTTGTTGAGGACGTCAGTCTTTCAGTCAAGTCAGGTGAAATCGTCGGCCTGCTCGGGCCTAACGGCGCGGGTAAAACCACCACCTTTTACATGGTGGTCGGTATCGTTCAGCGCGATGCGGGACGGATTGTGGTTGATGATGAAGATATCAGCCTACTCCCCCTGCACACCCGTGCGCGTCGCGGCATCGGTTATTTGCCGCAGGAAGCCTCTATTTTCCGCCGCCTGAGCGTGTTCAACAACCTGATGGCGGTGCTCGAGATCCGCGAAGATCTCAACAAAGAGCAGCGCATCGCCCGCGCCAATGAGCTGATGGAAGAGTTCCATATCTCTCACTTGCGCGATAACCTTGGGCAGTCACTCTCCGGCGGTGAACGTCGTCGTGTCGAGATTGCCCGCGCGTTGGCGGCCAATCCAAAATTCATCCTGCTCGATGAACCTTTCGCCGGGGTTGACCCCATTTCGGTTATCGATATCAAGAAAATCATTGAGCATCTGCGCGACAGCGGGCTAGGCGTACTGATAACCGACCACAACGTCCGTGAAACGCTAGACGTCTGCGAACGCGCTTATATAGTTAGCCAGGGTCGTCTGATAGCCCACGGCACCCCCGCGGCAATTCTGGAAGACGAGCAGGTTAAACGCGTTTACCTGGGCGAGGCTTTCCGCCTGTAAAATTAAAAATGCGATTCGCAAATTTTTCGGAATGGAAATAAACCCAAGATATGAAGCAAGGTTTGCAACTCAGGCTCAGCCAACAACTGGCAATGACACCACAACTACAACAGGCAATACGCCTGTTGCAGCTGTCCACGCTTGAACTCCAGCAAGAAATTCAATTGGCGCTGGAAAGCAATCCGCTGTTGGAACAATCTGACCTCCATGATGAAGTAGACGCGAAAGAAACCAGCGAAAGCGAAGCCCTTGATACCCGCGAAGCCCTTGAGCAGAAAGACATGCCCGAGGAGCTGCCGCTCGACGCCACCTGGGACGAGATTTACACCGCCGGTACGCCGTCGGGTACAGGTAATGACTACAGCGACGACGAACTGCCGGTTTATCAGGGCGAAACGACCCAGTCGCTACAGGATTACCTGATGTGGCAGGTCGAGCTGACGCCGTTTACCGACACCGACCGCGCGATTGCCACCTCGATTGTCGACGCCGTCGATGACACCGGTTACCTGACCATTTCCCTCGATGACATCCTCGAGAGCATTGGTGATGAAGAGGTCAGCATGGACGAGGTCGAGGCGGTGCTCAAACGAGTCCAGCGTTTTGACCCGGTCGGCGTAGCGGCCAAAGACCTGCGCGATTGCCTGCTGATTCAACTCTCCCAATACGTTCCCGAAACCTTGTTCCTGACCGAAGCCAGACTGATTGTCAGTGAACATTTAGACCTGCTCGCCAACCACGATTTTCGTGCCCTGATGCGTTCAACGCGCCTAAAAGAAGATACACTTAAGGGAGCGATGCTGCTGATCCAGTCACTGGATCCAAGGCCTGGGCAGTCTATCAATACCGGCGAATCCGAGTACGTCATTCCCGACGTGCTGGTGCGCAAAGTGGGCAAAGTCTGGACCGTTGAACTGAACTCCGACAGCATTCCACGCCTGAAGATCAACCAGCAGTACGCTGCGATGGGCAATTCGGTGCGCAATGACAGCGACGGGCAATTTATTCGCAGTAACCTGCAAGAAGCCAAGTGGTTGATTAAAAGTCTGGAGAGTCGCAACGATACGTTATTGAAGGTGACACGTTGTATTGTCGAGCAGCAGCAGGCATTCTTTGATCTTGGTGAAGAATTTATGAAGCCAATGGTTCTGGCCGATATTGCCAGTGCCGTTGATATGCATGAATCGACGATTTCCCGCGTGACGACGCAAAAGTTCCTGCACAGTCCACGGGGTATTTTCGAACTTAAATATTTCTTCTCCAGTCACGTTAGTACGGACAGCGGCGGTGAAGCATCGTCCACCGCTATTCGCGCACTGGTAAGGAAATTAATCGCGGCGGAAAACCCCGTCAAACCTCTGAGCGACAGCAAGTTAGCCACTATGCTATCGGATCAAGGCATCATGGTGGCACGACGCACTGTAGCGAAATACCGAGAGTCTTTGTCAATCCCGCCCTCAAATCAGCGTAAACAGTTGGTTTGACCTCAACAGAGAAGGAAGACATTATGCAACTCAACATTACCGGACATCACGTAGATATCACTGAACCTCTGCGAGAGTTTGTGAACGCAAAGTTTTCGAAACTTGAGCAATATTTTGACCGAATCAACCAGGTTTACGTAATATTGAGCGTTGAGCGAGTGCAGAAAGTCGCGGAAGCCACGCTGCACGTGAACGGGGGCGAGTTGCATGCAACCTCGGAACATCAGGATATGTATGCCGCTATCGATGGCCTGGTTGATAAACTGGCCCGACAGCTTAATAAGCATAAAGACAAACTGAAACAGCATTGATCCCTTCCCTGTCCTCCTGGCAGGGAATAAAGTGATAATCATCGGCTCGTTACCCTCCTGGTACGAGCCGATAACTCTTTAGGGTGAAGGCGCCTAAGTGAAAATGAGATGATTAACGATACAGCACTGCAGCTGACCTCGGTATTAAAAGCCGAATGCACCAAGAGCAACGTCCATTGCGCCAGTAAAAAACGCGCACTGGAGATCATTAGTGAGCTGGCGGCCAACGAGCTAAACCTCGCGCCACAGGTGATTTTCGATGCCATTCTGACCCGTGAGCGCATGGGCAGTACCGGGATTGGTGCTGGGATTGCAATCCCTCATGGAAAACTTGAAGAAGACACGCTGCGCGCAGTGGGCGTCTTTATCCAGCTCGATCAGCCGATCGCTTTTGACGCGGTCGACAATCAGCCGGTCGATCTGCTTTTTGCCTTGCTGGTTCCGGCAGATCAATGTAAAACCCATTTACATACCCTGTCTTTAGTGGCCAAGAAACTGGCTGACAAAGCGGTATGCCGTCGCCTGCGCAGCGCGCAAAGCGACGAAGAGCTGTACCATATCATTACCGAAGACGAGTAAATCGCGAAGTATTCAAGATTGGGTTAACGAGGGAGTATTCACATGGTGCTGATGATTGTCAGCGGCCGTTCTGGTTCTGGAAAGTCCGTTGCCCTCCGTGCGCTGGAAGACATGGGCTTTTATTGCGTTGATAACTTGCCGGTGGTGTTATTGCCCCAGCTTGCGCAGGAGTTGGCTGAACGCAATACGTCAGCCGCCGTGAGCATCGATGTCCGCAACATGCCAGAGACGCCTGAAGTTTACGAACATGCCATGACCCAGCTTCCAGACAGCTTCTCCCCGCAGTTGCTGTTTCTGGATGCCGATCGCAATACGCTTATCCGTCGCTACAGCGATACGCGGCGTCTGCACCCTCTTTCCAGCAAGAATCTCTCTCTCGAAAGCGCCATCGATCACGAAGCCGAACTGCTTGAGCCACTGCGCTCGAGCGCCGACCTGATTATCGACACCTCTGAAATGTCTGTGCACGAGCTGGCAGAGATGCTGCGCACCCGTTTGCTGGGTAAACGTGAGCGCGAGCTGACGATGGTGTTTGAGTCTTTCGGTTTCAAACACGGCATTCCTATCGATGCAGACTACGTTTTCGACGTACGCTTTTTGCCAAACCCGCACTGGGACCCGAAACTGCGCCCGATGACCGGCCTCGATAAACCCGTTGCCGCCTTCCTCGACCGCCATACCGAAGTGCACAACTTTATCTACCAGACGCGCAGCTATCTCGAGCAGTGGTTACCGATGCTGGAAACCAATAATCGCAGTTATCTGACCGTCGCAATCGGTTGTACTGGCGGCAAGCACCGCTCGGTTTACGTAGCCGAACAGCTCGCCGACTATTTCCGCTCCCGTGGGAAGAACGTGCAGTCCCGCCATCGTACGTTAGAAAAACGCAAATCATGACGGTTAATCATTATGTCGATAAAACAGAAAGTCGAGATTAAAAACAGGCTGGGCATGCATGCGCGACCGGCCATGAAGCTGTTTGAACTGGTACAGAGTTTTGAATCGGAAGTGATGCTGCGCAACGATACCGGTATTGAAGCCGAGGCAAGCAGCGTGATTGCCCTGCTGATGCTCGATTCACCCAAAGGTCAGGAGATTGAAATCGAGGCCACCGGCCCGGACGAGGCCGAGGCGCTGGCGGCGGTCATTAATCTGATTAACTCGGGCTTCGACGAAGACTGAGCAGCGTAATACGCTAAACAGGGCCTGTCTTTGCAAGCCCTGTCCCCTTTCTGCCTAGATACGGCTTAAGCAGTCGATGGCAATCGCCTTGAAACTCTCAAAATTCTCACTGCTTAACAGCCGGCTCATCGACCGTTCACGCACAAAGGTCACGAACAGGTCATAGATAGCCATCGCTTCCTCGTAGTCGGCCTTGCTGATCGCCAGCAGGAAAATCACGTGCGCCGTCTCCCCTTCGCCCCAAGTGATGCCCTGCGGGGACAAGACCGTAATCACCACCGTCTTTTTCGCCAGCAGTCCCAACGAATGAGGCAGCGCGATACCCTCGCCCAGCATGGTGGAAACAATCTCCTCACGCTCGACCACCGAAGGGTGAAACTCTTCGTCGACATAGCCTTCCTGCTCGAGCTGAGTACAAATCTTTTGAAACAGCTGGGCCTGGGTCATAGGTTGGTCGAGACGCATAAAGTGGTGCCGGTCGAAGAATTTCTCCAGCATGTAGGGCCGCGTGCGGTCCACCAACACCAGTTTACCGAGCTGCTCCATCTGGAACTCGGTCGGGAAAGGAGACAGCACCACCACCGGCTTGTTGCGCTCCGCTACGCGCGCGTTGGCGATAATAAAATCTTCATCGATATGCCGGAGATTTTCATAGTCTCGCAGCGAAATAACCTGAGTTATGACGATTTGTGGGAACTTGCGGCTAATTTGCGCCTGAATCATCCTGATGGTCGAATTGCCGGTGTCGCACACCAGCATCGCCTGCGGATGGCGCTGATAGCCGATATTGTAATGACGCTCTAATCCCACGCCGATGTGCAGCACTAAAAAGCCGATTTCGTTCTCGCTGAGGCTGTACGGCGTATATTTCCCCCAGCTCGACACCGCGGCCAGCGTGACGTCATAGGCCATCGGATAGTGCTGCTTGATGTTGTTGAGCAGCGGATTCGGAATATTAATCTGGTATTTAACCCGGGTAATCATCGCCTTGATGTGGGTCAGCAAGTCGGACCTAAGCTGTTTATCTCCTTGTAAATCATAATTATAATGCGCATTAATGTAGGAGAGAATGTAGTCCACCAGCGACTCTTCGTCGTCAGCATTGATATCGGTCGGCAGAATACTTTGCAGACGGCGGGCGGCAATATTGACCCGCAGATAGGCCTCTTCAGCCGCCGGAATTTCCTTCCCTACCATTCGCTTAAGCTCAGCGGCAAGCTGCGTAGAAACCTGCTTGATCGCCGGTTCTTCCTCTTCGGCATCGAAATCAGTCAGCGGATACCCCCCGGCGATGCGTTTTACCGCCACCGCACAGTAGAGAATCAGGTATTTTTCCCCTTCGTCGGTTAAGCGGATAGACGATCGCGCCAACAGTCGATGCATAAAGTCGGTGAGTGGTTGCAGCGCCTCGGACTCGAGGCTTTCGGCTTTAAGGAACGGGCTGATTTGGTCATCGTTATTGAGCTGGAACAGCAGGTCGGTCAGGCAGGCGCGATGCGCGAGTTCGGATCCAAACAGCTTCATGCCGTAGCGCGGTTTAGTCTCGATGGTCAGATGGTAACGCGCAAGATGCTCACGGACTTCAGGCATATCGTTTTGCAGCGTGCCTCGACTGACGAACCACTCGTCGGCCAGATCCTCCAATTTGAGCGAAAAGGCCGAGGTCAGAAAACGGATCAGCAAGCGATTGACCCGCTCCGCCGCACTGCGTGGCGTAGGGTTAGCCGGTTTTACCGGCTGCTGAAGGGTAGAGAACAGCGCGGCATCGTCTATCCTGAGCTGATAACCGCTGCCGCGATTGTGCACAAAGCTCGCCCCATACTGTTGAATAATTTCATTAAGTGCCGTGACATCGGCGCGCACGGTGCGCGTCGACACCGCCAGGCGTTTCGCCAGCTCATCCTGCGGCAGCGTTTCCGTTTGCAGAGCATCGAACAATACGGCTAATCGTTGATTGGGAAATCTCACCATAAACCTTCTGTTTTCAGGGCACCATCACCATCTGCGACGGGCTGCCAACCGCAGTATAGTCGTCGACAAAAATTAATTTTCCACTGCCGGTCTCAACCTTGAATCTTGTGATGTTATCGCTGCGCTGATTCATGGCGTAAACGAATTTGCCGTCTACCGACAGCGTCAGGGTGCGAGGATAGTCGCCACGCGTCCAGACTTCCCCGACCCAGTGCATCTCGCCGCTGCCGGTGACGTCAATCTGCGCGATGCTGTTATGCAGTCGATTGGCGACGTACAGGTGCTTACCGTCGTGGCTCAGCACAATTCCGGCGGCAAAGTTAGTGCCTTTGAAATTGGGTGGCAGCGTCGAGAGGCTGTGCAGTTCGCTCAGGGTACCGGTGGCCTTGTCGACGCGATAGCTGGTCAGCACCGAGGCTTCTTCGTTAATCAAGAACGCCAGGCTGCCATTAGGATGGAACACAAAATGGCGCGGCCCGGCGCCTGGAGACGAGGCGTTGATAAACGGCGGCGTGTTCGCCTCAAGCTGGCCGTTGGACGGATTCAGCTTCCACTGATAGATGCGGTCCAGACCCAGGTCGGTCGAGAACACAAACTTGCCGCTCGGATCGGTCGCAATCATGTGGGCGTGCGGGCCATTGTGGTCGCTGATGGCAAAGCTGCCCTCGGCTGCCGCAGCAGGTTTTCCTGCCCCCGCTGGGCCTGAATCCTGATGTACCGAACTGGCCTCACCCAGCTTGCCGCTGCCGTCAATCGGAAATACGGCAACGATACCGCTGATATAGTTAGCCACCAGCAGACGATCGCCCGCTGGCGTCAGGGACAGATAAACCGGGCCTGCGCCCTGTGAATCGACCTGATTAATCAGGCTCAGGCTGCCGTCTTCGGGGTTGATGTGATACGCGGCGATAGCGCCGTGCTTACCGCCGTTGTAGTTATCGACCTCGCTGCCGACGTAGAGCGTTTTGCCTGATTTACCGACCACCATCTGTGCCTGATTCGGAAATTGACTCACCAGCACGCGGTCACTCAGCGCACCGGATTTCTCGTCAACCTTGAAGCGATAAACGCCTTCGCCGTTCGGATTGTAAGTGCCTACATAGGCATAGTGAGATGTCTCGTGCGTCATGGCCTTCTCTGCTGCATACAGCGGCACGGCAGATACTGCCAGCAGCGCTGAGGTTAAACCCGAAATACGTAACCAGTTTCTCATCGTTCCTCTCTATGCTTTTAATCAAAACAACAGCTACTTACAACCCGAAAACCGCATTTAAGCTAACAATTTTTTAACACTCGCCAACAGCGTGCGGACATCCTCCGGGCGCGTATTGCCGGTGGCGCTGTCGATGATGGAACTGTAGATATGCGGAATGATTTTGCTGACGCCGGCATCCAGTGCAATCTGCATAATCTGGTCGAAGTTTTGCAGATCGATACCGCCGGTCGGTTCGAGCCAAAAGTCCTGCTCGGCGCAGGCGCGCGCCACGCAGGCAAATTCTTCACGGGTTTTCAGGCCGCCCATTGGGAAATATTTCACCGAACTGCCGCCCATGTCTTTCAACAAGGCGATAGCCGTATCAACAGGAACGATGCCATCACTGGCCTCGGAGCTCAGCGGTCCGGTAGAGATTTTGACCCAGCCAACCTTGCCGGTCGGAGAAATTAGACCGTTAACCACGCTGTCATTCTGGCCGAGCAGTGCACGGCTGGTCCCGACGCCGGTAAACACCTGATTCACGTGCTGCGGCTGTACCTGCTGGGAAATCTGGCTCACCATTTGTGACTGACGTGGATCGCCCGCGCCCAGTCCGACCGACAGCGCATTATCAATCAACGCCGCATAGTCCTTCATATCCGCGACGGCACGCTCTACGGTGGCGTAGTGCTTCGACAACACGCCCACCAGCACATGTCCCTCTGCGGCTTCGTAGATTTCACGGGCGTTGCCTTTCGATCCGGCGAGCACGTTAAGACAGACGCGATCGCGATAGAAATTGGGGGTCAGCTTCATGCTTTCTCTCCGGTAAACAGGGCTTTAAAACAGTCGGCTACGGTGACAAGCTGCGACGGCGTCACGCTGCGTACATCGACGTCAATCTTGCCTTCATTGGCGCGATAGCCACGAAAGTAAATCGCAATCTTGCCGTTCTTCATCGCCTCGACGATGGCTTTGGTTTTCCAACCCAGCGCCGCCTCGTCAAAGGTGATTTCGGTACGGGCGATATCGCGTCCCGCGCTGTCCCACACCACCCGCGCCGAGACACCGCTAATCTCGTTCAGGCTATTGATAAATGGCGTCATCTTGTCGACCATCTCCTGCCCGCTGGTTTTCGGCAGAGTGATATAGCTTTCAATCGCCTGCGTCAGCCCGAGGATGCCCTCTTTGCCGACCTTCATCGCACGACCAATGCCGCCAGACTGGAGCTTCACCCAGTCTACGTACTGTTTCTTTCCGAGTACCAGTCCGCTGGTTGGGCCTTCAATCGCCTTGGCACCGCTGTAAATCACCAGGTCCGCCCCCATTTCGTAGTAGCAGGTCAGGTCTTCCTCAGCGGCAGCATCAACAATCAGCGGCAGATTGTGGGCACGTGCCACCTCAGCGGCTTCTTCGACCGACAGGATGCTTTTTTGCACCGAGTGGTGTGACTTGATATAAAGAACCGCGGCCGTACGCGTTGTGATTGCCGCCGCCAGCTGTGCCGCAGAGCACTCATTGGCATAGCCCGCTTCAATCACCTTGCCGCCGCCCATGGTGACCATCGTGGCAACAGGCGCACCGTAGTTGACGTTATGCCCCTTCGGCAGCACGATTTCGTCAGGCACAGTCAAGGATGCGGCGTGCAAATTTTCCAGTAACCAGGCGTCATCTTTGACGATCACCGCCGCGACAGACTGCGCGATACCGGCGGAAGCACAGGACACCACGACGGCGCTCTCGACGTTAAGCAGCTTTGCAATATAGGCACCGGTTTTGTTCACCAGATCTTTCATCTCGAAGAAGTGGTTGAGGCCGGTATTAACCCCCTCGGCGACGTCGGCGCGTGGGGTTGATACTCCCAGAATCGTCATGCGGCCTGAGGCGTTAATCACCTGTTTTAAATCGTACTTTTCATAGACTGAAGACATTTTTAGACTTCCCTTCATCCGTTAATAGCGGCTCACCGGCGACGACGGTCGCCAGCGGCACCAGAATGCGGTCACCCTTGACCGACTGCCCCTGCGAATCGACAAATACCTGCGGCGCATGAGCAATATCAAACAGCGTGAGGTCCGCATCGCAGCCGGCCTCGAGACGGCCTTTCTGCGGCAGTCGCAAGGCATCGGCGGCATGGCAAGTGACGCAGTCGATCACCTGCGGCAGCGTGAGGCCGACGCTGAAAAACTTCGACATCACCGTGGCGAGGCTGTGCACCGGGCCGTTAATTCGGTTACGGCAGTAAATATCAGAACTGATGGTGTGGGGGATAATCCCCTGGCCGATGGCGACTTCCGCGACCGCAAAGCTGAAACTGGCCGAACCGTGGCCAACGTCCAGCAATACACCGCGCGCCAGCGCGCGTTTTATCGCATCGCGCAGCTGGCCTTCCGGAGTCAAAATACGGTTTGGCTTGCCGTTAAAGCAGTGGGTGATGATGTCCCCAGACTCCAGAAGATCGGCAATCTCATCCAGATTCGGCGGATTATTACCGATGTGTACCATCAGCGGTAAACGATCGTTTTCCTGCTGAATCTCCTTGGCGCGCACCAGCGGTTGAATGCCGTTTTTACCGACCACGCTGCTGCTCATGCGCGCCTTGAGGCCGACGATAAATCCGGGATGACTGGCGATAGCCTGACGAACGCCGACCTTGTCAATCTGCGCCATGTCCGCCAGCTCGTTTTGTGTGACGATGCCGGTGCGGGCGATGTTCAGAAAAGCAAAGACGTGGGTCTTGGCCTGACGGGTGAGTTGGTAGAAATCATCGACGTCATTGGCACCGGTACTTCCCGCATCGATCACCGTCGTCACACCACTGGCCACGCCAATGAGGTCAGGCTCATCGTGATAAATCGGCGACTTCGAATAACAGTGAACGTGCGAGTCAATCCAGCCCGCGCTGAGCCAGTATTTACCCTGCAAATCGATAACCTGCCGTGCGGTTGCGCTGTCGTCGAGCTGGCCCACGACGGCCAGCTTGCCGTCGAGGACCGCGATATCGACTCGGCCGCCGTTAACGTCTTTAGCCTGTCTGAGAATCAAATCGTACATTGGCGATATTTCCGTTTGTTGAGGCGACTACAGCGACACCGGGAAAATAGCCCCAAGGATCATCGCCCCCAGGATTGCGCCGCCGGTCAGCGGTTTCTTCCAGATATAGAACACCAGTGCGCCCAGCAGTGAACCCAGGCCGATAGGGATAGAGGCCGCCATTGCGGACAGGATAATCAACGGCCCAAGGAAGCGACCGGTTGCGTTGCCTGCGCCCATCATCACGTCTGCGCCGTAGGTCGAGTTCCCCTGATTGATGGTGAATTTACGCGCCAGAATAATGATGTAACCCACCGCAAGGCCCAAAATCAGGCCGGTTGCCAGCGAGGCGGCGAAATTTGCCACCGGGAAAATAATGCCCGAGCCCAGCAGCAGCGCAGGAACGCCGAGACCGATACCGGTTTGAATAGCGCCGCCGATGTCGAGGATCCCGACCAGCGAGCCTTCGATGATACGTGCAAATAGGAAGCTGGCACCGAAGGCGGCAACCGCGCCGTACACGCCGGTGTCCATGCCGGAACGCAGCATCGACACGAAGGCGACTTCATTGAAGGCACCAATGCCGTACAGATAATACATATGGGTACCGGCAAACACCCCGGCGGACAGCAGGCCGACAAAAATCGGGAATGACCATTCGGCGTACCAGAAACCCGTTTTGGCTTGTTCTTCCATCGTCATGCTCCCGTTATTTGCCACTGAGTGAGTTATGGATGCCGTTCAGCCAGCTCGGCACGTCCAGCAGGAAAGACTGTAACAGCTTCACGTCAAAGCCACGGAAGAAGCCGCTCAGCACGAACAGAGCGATAATCGCCGCCATCATCACTTTTGTGACGTGGTTCCAGCCGCCCTCTTCTACGCCTTTGCCGATAAGGATCCCCAGCACTAATCCCGGCACCGCGTTGCCCATAATCATCTGCGCCAGCCCCCCGAAAATGGTGCCCCAAAAACCGGAGCGACGACCGGCGTCAATAGCGGCCAGCCAGAAGATGACCGGCATCACGGTGTTCACCAGCATGTTCGCCGCAGGAACCAGCACCTTAATGGCGGTCACCTGTAACGCAGGTGGCACCGCCGAGGCCGTGGTATTGAGGAAGGCAACGACAATCATGCCGATGATGCCGCCCGCAATCGCCATCTTGCGCGGGTCGTGCAGGGTCTCGGCCACGTTGCGATTTTTCATCATCAGCACGGCCGCAGCCCAGTTCGGAATGATGCGGTGGTCAACGTCCTGCGTGAAGGAGCCGGCCGCCACGGAGGACGCCCAGGCGTTGAAGAAGAAGCCTAATCCGAACGAGAAATGCGAAGCCGGGTCGCCCTCGCAGGAGTTAAGTTCCCCAAGTGTGCGAAAAGCCCCCATTCCCTGCACGGTGGGCGCATGGAACATACGGGCAGCCCCTGCACCTACGCCGACCCCCACCAGCCCGCCGATAATAAGCGACTTAATTAAGATAATTAAAAACATCAGGTTATCCTTGTGATTTTATATATCTACGCTGCGGGATTAACCTCCCCCGAGGAAACTGCCTGACATGCAGCGGATATTTATTTTTTGGTGAATATGACCTGCTCGGTATTTATTACTGTCATATTGACGGTAATATCTAACGCCACGTAGTAACTCTTCCTTTCTCTTGGCAGAAAAAAGAACAGAAACTTCTCATGGGTTATCTTCTCTTCTGCTGTAATTACCTTGACGTCCTGCGGTTCAATGCGCAGCAAAATATTATCAGTAGATTTGAGAACGGTTTTTTGAACCTGGCTTAGTGCGGAAGAAAAGGCCGCGGCCTTTGTTTCGCCCTTTCCCTCAACCCTGACCGTGGAAGTTAAATGCTGCTTCATTACGGCTGGCCATTTTTCTTGATATAAGATTCAACTAATTTCTGACCCAGCTCTTCTTTATCCATAAAACCAAACCCCAGCACCGAGCAGCCTTCGTTGATGGCGGTCACGCCTTCTTCAACCGAACGCATGCCGTGCTTGGCCTTGTAGCCATATTTGTTCTGCGCCGTGATAGCGCCTGCGCCACCGCTGCCACAGAACGAGATGCCGAAGGTTGCGCCTTCTGCCTTCATGACGTCGCCAAGCTTCATGTCAGCCGCAACGCCGGGGATGACCACGGCCTTACCGCCTGCCGCTTCCACACCGGCTGCAACTTTCTGGCCTTTACCTAAACGGTCGCCGATAACTACGATGACTTGTCCCATATTTAAACTCTCCAGATAAGTTGTTGGTGATAACTAAGTTAATTGTTGTTGTCTTTATTCATTGTTGTTGTCTTTTGCCACTTCAAAATGAACCGAGAGCAAATAGGCCTCTTCAATCGGTAAATTTCCCAGCATCTCGACAACCTCTTCTGCCATTTTCATTGAGCCAGGCGATATTTCATCAAACAGGTCTTTATCAACCTCCGGCAAAGGTTCGCCGGTAATTGAACGCAGCACCATGGCTTTTACGTGAGAGGTCAACATTTGCTGCTGAACGTCATTGGTAAATATATTTTCGGCGTTCAGCATCTTCTGAATATCTGCCAATAATTGCTCGGTTCTTGCTGGCGCATCTTTTAATTCAAGTGCATTCTTCATAACAATCTGCTCTGCCCCTTTTACAGATGCTTCCTATTATTTATTGGCGCTCACCTTTCATCTGTTCTTACCCTACTCGTATGGCGAGAAGGTGTGTAGACGGTCTTTTTCCAGTTCAAACTGGAAATGGCGGACACCAAGCAGATCCATTTCTCAAAAATGCAATTACCGGCGGGGAAAAGGGAAGTCAGGCGTTTGGGCAGTGGGAATGACTGGAGAGGGCGCAGAGTGCAACGTCCCTTCCCCCGCACTTTTTAGCGGAGGAAGGTTAGCGACGAGATTATTTGAATTTCTTGTGGTTTTCGTTGCGAATCGCCTTCAGACCTTCGGCTTCTTTCTTTGCATCGGCCATCTTGTCGGCATTAGCCAGTTCGGAGGCTTTATCGATGTGGCTTATCAGATTATCCAGACCTTTGTGGAAGTCCTGAATTTCCGGGCTGTTATCCGGCTTGGAATCGAGCTTCGGTGGCTTAGATTTCTTTGCGTCCTCAGCGGCCGCCTTCATTTTTGCCAGACCAGCAATAAAGTCAGCTTTATTGTCGGTTTTTAGAACCTTACTGTAGTTATCAGAAATCGTGTCCATGTCCGCTTCCAAATCTGCTGCCAGAGACTGAACGCTCCAACCCAGCAGGGCAACCGCGGCTATTGCAATCACCTGTTTACGCATGCTTACCTTCCATTTGTTTAGATTTATTAGAATTTTACCCAAAGTCATTGGAGGCTTAGCAAGACGGCTAACGCCGCGAAGGCTTCAAGAACGACGGGTATAACGACATTGTTTGTAAGACTATTATTAACATAGGTGCAACACATCCGAAATGGCATCAGATTTTTGTAAAGAATGTTCAGAAGGTGAGGTAGAACAAGGAGCAAGAAAAGCAGCGACGGAGGATCCGCCGCTGTCTGGAAGGTTAATTTAAAGCTTATTCGCCGGCGATCTTCATCTCTGGAAGGATAATGGAGCCGCACTGAATATTGCTGCGGGTCTCGATATCGCTGCCGATGCTGACCATGTTGCGCAGCATGTCTTTCAGGTTGCCGGCGATGGTAATTTCGCTCACCGGATATTGAATTTCACCGTTTTCGACCCAGAATCCGCCCGCACCGCGCGAGTAGTCACCGGTCACGCCGCTAACGCCCTGTCCCATCAGCTCAGTGACCAGCAGGCCTTTGCCGAGCTTGCGCAGCATGGCACTGAAATCATCGCCCTGGCCAGCAATGCGCCAGTTGTGAATACCGCCCGCGTGGCCGGTGCTCTGCAGGCCGAGTTTACGTGCGGAATAGCAGGTCATCAGCCAGGTTTGCAGCACGCCGTCTTCGACGATGTTGCGGCGCTCAGTGCGCACGCCTTCGCTGTCAAACGGCGTAGACGCCAGCCCTTTCAGCAGGTGTGGATGCTCTTCGATAGTGATCCACTCAGGCAGGATTTGCTTGCCCAGGCTGTCGAGCAGGTAAGACGATTTACGGTAAATACTTCCGCCGCTGATGGCCCCCACCAGATGACCGAACAGGCCGGTGGCAACTTCGGCCGAGAACATCACCGGGGCTTTCATGGTCGGCAGCTTGCGCGGCGAGAGGCGGGACAGCGTGCGACGCGCGCATTCCTGCCCCACCCACTCCGGGCTTTTCAGCTCATCGATGGAGCGAGCGATGGTGTAGGCGTAGTCACGTTCCATGTCGCCGTCGGCTTCGGCAATGACCGACGCCGACATCGAGTGGCGGGTCGAGCAGTAGCTTTTCAGCATGCCGTGGCTGTTGCCAAAAACGCGAATGCCGTAATGGCTGTTGAAGCTGCCGCCTTCGGTGTTGGTAATGCGTTTATCCGTGGCAAGCGCTGCCTGCTCTGCGCGTGCAGCTAGCTCGATACCGCGATCGGCGTCGAGTTCGGTCGGATGGAAGAGGTCGAGATCCGGTGCATCGAACGCCAGCAGTTCTCTGTCGGCCACGCCGGCAAAAGGGTCTGGAGAAGTGTAACGCGCGATATCCAGCGCCGCCTGTACGGTACGCGCGATGGCGTCAGGGCTGAGATCGGTGGAGGACGCACTGCCTTTACGCTGTTGATAATAAACGGTAATACCGAGCGCACCGTCGCTGTTGAACTCGACATTTTCGACTTCACCGAAGCGAGTGCTAATCCCGATACCGGTGGTTTTACTGACTGCCACTTCCGCACCGTCAGAACCGGCTTTCGCTAACTCCAGAGCCTGCGCTACGGCCTGTTCCAGCGTTTTACGTTGCTCTGCCACTTGAGTGGTTACGTTCATCAGCCCGCCCTTCTTTTGAATAAGGTGTTAAATAAAAAGATGGTGATCATTAACTGCATATTCTTCTGAGTCTAACAGAGACTTAGCACAATTTCGCATTCCGACTGGGTCTTTTGTTGCCAACCGTGCGATAATGCGGCCAAGAATTTTAAGGATCCATAATGACTAAGAAAATTGAAGACTGGCTCGACGATGTTCCTGAAGAGAACAACGAAGAAGATGATGAGATCATCTGGGTCAGCAAGAGTGAAATCAAACGCGATGCCGAAGCACTGAAAGATCTGGGTGCCGAGATGGTCGATCTGGGGAAAAACTCCCTCGACAAGATCCCGCTCGACGAAGACCTGCGTGCCGCTATCGAGCTGGCGCAGAAGATCAAGAAAGAAGGCCGTCGTCGTCAGATGCAGCTGATCGGCAAAATGCTGCGTTCACGCGACGTTGAGCCAATTCAGACCGCACTCGACAAGCTGAAGAACCGCCATAACCAGCAGGTTTCGCTGTTCCACAAGCTTGAAGTATTGCGCGACCGTCTGGTCGAAGAAGGGGATGATGCGGTGCCTGCGGTACTGGATCTTTATCCTGATGCCGACCGTCAGCAGCTCCGCGCGCTTGTCCGCAACGCGCAGAAAGAGAAGGCTGCCAATAAGCCACCGAAGGCCTATCGTCAAATCTTCCAGTACCTCAGAGAGCTCGCGGAAACGAAAGACTAACCGTCTTGCCTGAAGCCGTAGCTGCGCTTGCTCGCCCCAGTCACTGACCTGTGTCAGCGCCTGGGGACTTGCTCACCTGCCGCCTTGCTACCGCGCCAATGACTCAGTTCTTTAATTAAAAACTAGGCTTTAGGCTTAGCTTTCTCAAATAAATTAAACCGCAGCGCGCCATCCAGCTCTTCTTCCGCCTCTTCAAACAGCAAAACCAGCGATCCAAAGCGTCGTTTACGTCCGGCGTTCAGGTTGGTGAAATCAATTTCAACCGGTAAAGCAATACCGCCGGTGACCTCATCCCACAACGCGTCAAGGTTAGCGCCAAACTGCTCACTCAGCGTGAACTGGCGAGAAAAATCTGCGTAGAAGGCTGCCAGATCGGGGATATGATTAAAATCGAAGACCACTTTTTTCATGCGCTTTACTCCACCCGAACAACATTCTTATAGTGATCGCGACTCACATAAATCAGGCCATCGTTGGCAAACAGCACGCGATCGGCACCGCGTCTTCCGCAGTGATAGTCAATATCGGCCTCACGCCACACGCGGCCGGGCGCAGACGGTAGCGTCTGCTCACGATTAGAGAAATGATCCCCGCCAATCGCCTTACCCGGCAATACGTCACAAAGATTGCCCGAACGTGGGTCCCAGCCCGCCGCGCGTGCCTTCCTCTTAGTGATAAAATAATCCGGCAGTCGATGATGCTGCTGCAGGTAACTCACCACGGTTTTCTCCGCGGTAAGCGACGCGATATCTCCTTGCGCGGGAGGGAAAAAACTCAGTTTTGCCATCGCACTGCCACAGAACATAATTAACAGTCCCGCCAACAGCCAATGAACCCGACCCCACGTGTTTACTGCTCTCATTGTCACCTACTTTTAGAATAGACAGATTTCGGGCTACAGATTGCCCAGATGCAGCGTTTTCACCTGCAAATACTCTTCAAGCCCCAGCACCGAACCTTCCCGGCCAAGACCTGACTCTTTCACGCCGCCAAAAGGTGCGACCTCGGTCGACAGCGCACATTCGTTGATACCAATCATGCCGCTTTCAATCGCATCGGCCACGCGGAACACCCGCTGCAGATTCTGCGTATAGAAGTAAGCGGCCAAACCGAACTCGGTATCGTTGGCACGTTTAATCGCTTCCTCTTCAGTTTTGAAGCGGAAACAGGCCGCCAGCGGGCCGAAGGTCTCCTCAGAGGCTACCTTCATCTGGTCATTGGCCTGCGCGATAACCGTCGGCTGGTAGAAGTTACCGCCCAACTGATGGCGTTGTCCCCCGGTTAACAGCTTGCCGCCGTGCTCCAGAGCATCTTTAACGTGTTCCTCGACCTTTTCAAGTCCTTTAATATTAATTAATGGACCGATAATGACGCCCTCTTCCATGCCGTTTCCGACCTTCAGTTTCTTGACCTCATCGGCGAGACGATTCACGAAGGTGTCGTAGATGCCGTCCTGTACATAGATGCGGTTGATAGATACACAGACCTGGCCGGAGTTGCGGAACTTGCAGGCCAGTACCCCGTCAATGGCGGCGTCGAGGTCGGCATCGTCAAAGACGATGTAGGGCGCATTACCGCCCAGCTCCATCGACACTTTCTTCATGGTATCGGCACTGTTGCACACCAATGTCTTACCGACCTCGGTGGAGCCGGTAAACGAAATTTTACGTACAGCGCTGCTAGCCATAATTGCGTCGCTGATGGCCGAGGTATCACCGGCTACGCCATTGATGACGCCGTCAGGCACACCCGCCTGCTTCGCCAGCGCCAACAGTGCAAAGGCCGAGAGCGGCGTGTTATTCGCAGGTTTAATGAGGCCGGTACAGCCCGCAGCGAGCGCCGGACCGAGTTTACGCGTCAGCATCGCCAGCGGAAAATTCCACGGCGTAATAGCCGCCACCACGCCCACCGGCTCACGGGTGGCCAGGATACGTGAGCCCGCTTTGACCGGTGGAATTATCTCGCCGTTGGCGCGCTTGGCCTCTTCGCTAAACCATTGCAGGAAGCTGGCCGCATATTCCACCTCACCCAGCGCTTCCTTCAACGGCTTGCCCTGTTCCGCAACCATCAGCTCGCCGAGGAACTGTTTGTTCTCAATCATTAATTCGTACCAGCGGTGGATAATCTCCGACCGAGCCTTGCCGGTAAGTTTGCGCCACGCCGGGAAGGCTTCGCTGGCGGCCTTGATCGCCTCTTCGGTCTCGGCCTTTCCGGCACGCGCAACTTTGGCAACTATCTCGCCGGTTGCCGGATTTTCGACATCGAAGGTTTTCGCTGCGGTTTTCCATTGCCCCGCCACAAAATAGCCTGTTTTAAACAAATCATGTTCTGAAAGTTTCTTGAGCTGGGATGACATGGTGATGTTTCTCCTGAGCGGGATCGTCCCTTTGAAGGACGATAAAACCAAAGATAATTAATGATTAAGTATAGCCACTAATATCCTGTCCGCAGCGGAAGTCCCTCAGCCCACTGTGCTTTTCGGACAGCTTAACCCCAGTTTAATCTGCTAATTTTTGTACGATCCCTGCTATATCCCCCAGCCACATCACGCACACTATTGGTGCAAATCGATTAATAAATAGCACGCAAATAATGCGAACTCACTCTATAAGTCGGCAATTAGTACAGTTTCATGGGTTGTTTGACAGTCTGGCACGGTTCCTGCTGATACGACTCATACATCAAAAAAGGAAGATTGATGTTTTTCTTAAAACGTTAACAGAGAAGGTTTCTGTCATTAGTTATTTTCCTAAACCCTAAAGAGGACTGCTATGACTCAGGGGACATTGAAAAAAAAATTAGGCCTGGTGGATCTTACCCTGTTGGGTGTCGGCTCCATGATTGGCTCAGGGTGGTTATACGCAGCATTAACAAGCTCGGGTTACGCAGGAGGGTTAACAGGCTGGGCGTGGCTTCTTGGCGCGATTATGGTCATGCTGATTGGTTTGGTGTTTGCTGAACTCTCGGCGGCTATTCCTCGCGCCGGGGGATTCGTTCGTTACCCGCAATACACTCACGGTAATGTGGTTGGTTTTGTAATCGGCGTCAGTTCGCTGCTGGCCTACACCAGTACCGCCGGTGTCGAAGTCGAGGCCGTACGCCAATACGCGATGTACTGGTGGCCCGCACTGGGTCAAACCGACGGCAGCCCGACAAGCCTCGGCTTCGTGATGCAAATCCTGCTGTTGGTGGGCTTCTTCCTGTTGAACTACTGGAGCGTTAAATTCTTCGGTCGCATCAACACTATCATCACTACCTTTAAGTTTATCGTGCCGGTGATGGTCATCATCACGCTGTTTGGTTATTACCACGGTGCTAACCTCGCGGTACCGGGCACCAATCCTGGTGGCGCGCACGGCGTATTCTCCTCACTGACCGGCGCGGGTATCGTCTTTGCCTACCTGGGTTTCCGTCAGGCGGTGGACTTCGCCAGTGAGGCGAAAAATCCTCAACGTAACATTCCAATTGCCATCATTCTGGCGATTGTTATTAGCTTTGCCGTTTACATCCTGCTGCAATTCGCCTTCATGGGCGCAGTGCCGCCGGACCTGCTGAACGCGCATGGCTGGGTCGGTCTGAAAACCATCTTCCAGTCTCCGTATGCCGATCTGGCGCGCAGTCTGGGCATTACCTGGCTGATTAACCTGATCCTTATCGATGCGGTTATCTCTCCAGCGGGAACCGGCAACATCTATCTGGCGGGTGCGTCACGCGTGCTGTTTGCCTGGGCGAAAAACGGCCATCTGTTCAACATTTTCGCCAAGGTTGACCCTAAATCCGGCGTTCCGCGCGGTGCGCTGTGGTTGTCGCTGATTCTGGCGATTGCCTGGACGCTGCCCTCCGAGTTCCAGGTCTGGGGCGGCCTGATTGGTGCGGTTACCTCGGCAACGGTGTTTACCTATCTGCCTGGCCCGGTCAATGCGGGCGTGTTGCGTGCACGTTTGCCTGACCTGAAACGCCCGTTCAAGTTACCGGTGTTTGGTCTGCTCAGTCCGCTGGCCTTTATCGCCAGTAGCCTGCTGATTTACTGGAGCGGCTGGTCGGTCAACGTCCTGTTGATCCCAATTCTGGTGATTGCCTGGGCCGCCTACGTAATCTTTGGCAAAAAGGACGAGAACTTCAAACGCGACGTTAGCAGCTCGCTGTGGCTGCTGGTCTACTATCTGGTGGTGCTGGCGCTTTCCTATCTGGGCACTTACGGCGGCATCAACGCGATCTCCAGCCCAACCGACATGGTGCTGCTGATTATCGTCACGCTGGTGTGCTACTACTGGGGCGTTGCGTCAGGCCATCAAAAACTGGTGATCCCGCAGGACGAGGACGAGCCGGAGGATCAACTAACTCAGGTGAAAACCACTTCAGCCTATCCGTAATCGCCGGATATGAAGCACAAAAAAAGGCTGGCGCCTTGAGGGCGTCAGCCTTTTTGTTTTACGGGTCAGCAGGCTATTGCAGAAATGCACGCTGATAGTTATGCAGCAGGTCACACAGTCGACGGACCGGTTCGGTCACTTTCGGTGGCGCGTCGTACTCCACCAGTTTCTGCTGATATTCACTCATCTCTTTCAACAGACGCTGATAATAGTACTCGCGTTTGCTTTCACGCTGGGATGACACCACGTGGTCGGCGGTATTACGAATCTTCTTGTGGAAAGCAGAAAGCTCTTCGTTTACCGGCACTTCTGCCAGCTTCAGTCGTTGATGCGCAATGATAAGCTGTAGCGCCAGGCGATATTTGCCAATGTCATTCGGGAATAGCACCAGCAGCTGGTTAAGCTGATGATACAGCGCGGGCAAATGGTTCTCGCGACGGCGATAGGCCTTGGTGGTCAACGCAGAGACTGCACTGCTCACGAAGCGGTTAAGCAACGTGCGCCCAGTCTTGTCGCGTGATTTATCGCGAATCACCGCCAGCACGACCAGCGCAATTATACAGCCAATCGCCTGACCTGACGCGTTGTCGAGGAAGGTCGAGATGTTGAAGGTCATCGGGTTGCTCAACACCAGAATATTGATGCTGCCAACCAACAGACCAAGAACCCCCAAGCGGCGCTTCTGCACCTCGATACCACAAATAAAGATGAAGATGCCCAGCGACAGCAGCAGCAGGAACAGACTTTGCTGAGTGGCCGGCATGATAACGGTATACAGCAAGGAGCCTAAGGGTATCGCGGCCAGCATGCCGACCATGAAGTCCATCGCCATCATACGCGGGTTCGGTGTACGCATCGCCAGTGAGGTGATAACCGCAATAATGACAATCACACCTGAGCCGGCAGTCCAGCCGGTCCACAGCCACAGCAGGCACCCGGCGGCGCTCGCCACGAAGGTACGCAAACCGTTGATCAACGCATGATGCATCTCGGCCGACGCCGGTTTGACCACCACCTCAGTATTGAGGACATTGTTCTCGGTGCTGCTGATGCTGCCGTTGGTGTGAATGCCTTTAATCATCAGCAACGCACGGCTGGCAGAGCCAATCCAGGAGTAAAGCGGCAGCGCGATGTTTTCGGCAGGCAGCGCATTACCTATCTGGCGCAGGCGCTTCAACCTCTGGCGCACGTCATGCTGATTCTCGACCGGTTCATTCACCAGCAGTCTGATTTCTTCAGGCACCAGCTCCGGCGTGGTCTGCATAATGATGAAGGTTTCACAGGCCTGAGTAATCATGCTCAGCGACAGGCTGTGCAACGCCTTCATACGGCGATTCACCCGCTGCCAGCGAGAGGATTCCATCATCAGGCTGCCACGCATGCCGTTCACCGCCGTCGTGCTCTTGACCAGCATGTTCCAGGCTTTGTCGATTTCTTCCTTGTCGGCCTGATTGACGCTGAGCTTGAGCAGCTTGAACTGGTCGATCATCAGCTGGTCTACCGCACGGTCGATGTCTTTCTTGATCGAACGCGGTGAAAACAACAGATCAGCGACGATGGCAGCACAAATACCGACCACGATTTCGCTACAGCGCTCAACGGCAAACTGCGGCGTTTCGGAGAGGTTTGACGAGGCCAGCACCACGATAATCAGCGCGGTGTAACCGGCAAGACCTAAAGCATAGGAATTTTCGACGCGAACAATCGACGACCACCAGGTACAGAATCCGGCCCACAGGCAGCAAACCAGCAGCATCAGGGCGGGTGCACGCGCGAAGGTCATGACAATCGCAATGGCGGCGATACAGCCGATAAACGTCCCGATGACACGTAAAATTCCGCGATGGCGAATGGCACCGGCGAAGGGTTCGCCGCCGGCAACCATGGCGGGTCCGGCGGCCACGATGGCGGCGGTCATCGCCGACCAACGTGGAGTTTCTAACTGCAGGTAAAACCCAAAAACCAGCGCTCCCAAGATAGCAAAGGTCAGCTTGCAGGCAAATCGCATGCGCAGGAAAGTCTGGCTATTCATTTTATCTTCTCTTAACCAAACTCACGCATACGATGCAGGAATTTGGTGAACCAGGAGCCGTTCTCGGCGCGGTCGTGCTCGCCTGCAACCACAACGGTAGCGGTGGTGCCTGCCGGGTACGGGTGTTTTTCATCCATATCATCAAGAAGGATCTTAACCGGTACACGCTGCGCCAGACGTACCCACTCGAGGTTGCTGTCGATGGTCGCCAGACCATCGCTGGATGCGGTGCTGCTGCTGTCGGTTACCGCCGCCGCGACGCTGTCTACGTGGCCGTGCAGAACGCGGTTGCTGCCCAGTGGGGTAATCTCGACGCGGTCACCCTTTTTAACGCGCGCCAGCTTGGTTTCTTCCATATAGGCCAGCACGTAGAAGGTGTGCTCTTTAACCAGTGCGATGGTGGTTTCACCACGGGTAATGAAGTCGCCAGGGTGAACGGTCAGGTTAGTCACCCAGCCGTCGGCAGGAGCAATAACCACGGTACGCTGTAGGTCAAGCGCTGCGGCAGCCGCCGTTGCCTTGGCCTTCGCAAGCTGTTGCATCGTAGTTTGCAGGTCATTGGTCGCCTGCTCAATCGCTTCGATTGATATCGCCTGAGAACCGAGTTTCACGCGGCGAGCCGCTTCGCGTTTTTTCTCGTCGGCCAATGCCTGGTAATAAGCCACGTCGGCATTCGCCTGCTCCAGTGCCACCTGATAACGCGGCTGGTCAATTTTGAACAGCACGTCACCTTTAGAAACCAGCTGGTTATCCTCTACCGGAACGTCAGTTACCAGACCGGCAACGTCAGGTGCGATAGCCACGACGTCGGCGGTGAATTTGGCATCACGCGTCCATGGGGACTCGGTATAAAAGACCCAGGCGCGGAAAATTGCGATGGCGGCCAGGATCACAATGATAAACGTTATTGCATAACGTATTATTTTTATTGATAAGTTTTTCACGACAGCCTCAGACGAAAATGCAGGAGATTAGGTAGAAGAGACAGCAATATAATGCCGTATTAAATAAAGCCGGATGCCAGACAAAATCATAGATCCCGGTAGGTGTTAGAATTCGGCGCAGTATAAAAAATACTGCCAACGCCAAAAGGATTTCAAAAAACACCGGGGGAAACGACAATCCGAAAATCACCATTACCGGAAGCAAACTCATGGATATTTCCTTAGACTCATACCACAAAGGTAGTGATGCACAGTAACCCTCATATTATTCATTAATTTTAACATTACCGCGCGGATCCGATTCAGAATTTTCAACAATACCAGCGCACTTCGAGAGAATAATCTCTAAAGGGTGCGCAGAGGGGTAAAGTTGGATTGCCAGAAAAGTCGGCGGAGGTAAGAAAAAACGATTTAACTGCATCCGAACTTGAGGCTTTTATCTGGACAAGTATATTAGCCTGCTTATTATCAAGTTATCAACATTACGTGATCACAATCACTTTTAAGCTGAGCTTAACAATGGACCGATTAAAACGCATGTCAATCTTTGCTCAGGTGGTTGAAAGCGGTTCTTATACTGCGGCCGCTCCTCGCCTTCAGATGAGCGTTTCAGCCATCAGCCAGAGCATCAGCAAGCTTGAAAATGAATTACAAATCAAACTATTAAACAGAAGTACTCGCAGTCTTGGGCTTACCGAGGCCGGGAAGATTTACTATCAGGGTTGCCACAAGATGCTGCATAACGTTCGTGAAGTCCACGAGCAATTATATGCATTTAATAACACACCAACCGGTACATTACGCATCGGCAGCTCCTCGACAATGGCACAAAATGTCCTTGCTGCAATGACCGCGCAGATGCTCGTCGAGTATCCGGGGCTGACCGTCAATCTGGTTACTGGTATTCCAGCCCCGGATCTTATCTCTGACGGGCTTGATATCGTGATCCGCGTCGGCAAACTTCAGGATTCGAGCCTGTTTTCTAAACATCTCGGCTCGATGCCAATGGTAGTCTGTGCCGCTAAAAGTTATTTGATTCAACACGGTAAGCCCGAAGCGCCTGCGGATATGGTGAACTTCTCCTGGCTGGAATACAGCGTACGCCCAGACAGCCAGTTCGACTTGATATCACCCGAGGGGCAGGCTATCCGTATTCGTCCCGAGGGGCGGTTTGTGACTAACGATTCGCAGACCATTATTCGCTGGCTAAAAGCCGGTGTCGGCATTGCCTATATTCCGCTGATGTGGATTATTGACGAGATTAATTCGGGGGAAGTCGAGATTCTGTTTGGGAATTATCAGTCCGAGCCGCGTCCTGTTTATGCGCTGCATACCGAAAAAGACAAACTGCCGCTAAAGGTGCAGGTGTGCATTAATTACCTGATCGAATACTTCAAGGAAGTCAGCAAGGTCTATCGCAAGCATCGTAAAAGAGAACCGGGCGCTAAATAGCGCCCGGTTGATTGATTGCGGTAACACAAATAACCCGGTTATCAGGCCGTGCCGCCGACGGTCAAACTGTCCAGTTTCAGCGTTGGCTGGCCGACACCGACCGGTACGCTCTGACCTTCTTTACCGCAGACCCCCACGCCTTTGTCGAGCGCAAGGTCGTTCCCGACCATCGAAATCTGCTGCATCGCCTCAATACCCGAACCAATCAGGGTTGCGCCCTTAACCGGTTTAGTAATGCGGCCTTTCTCGATCAGATAGGCTTCCGAAGTCGAGAAAACAAATTTACCCGAGGTGATATCGACCTGACCGCCGCCAAAGTTTGGCGCATACAGGCCGTATTCGACGCTACTAATAATATCTTCAGGTGTTGACTGCCCACCCAGCAGGTAGGTGTTAGTCATGCGCGGCATCGGCAGGTGAGCATAAGACTCGCGTCGACCGTTACCGGTTGGCGCAACGCCCATCAGGCGTGCATTCAGCTTGTCCTGCATATAACCTTTCAGAATACCATTTTCGATCAGCACGTTGTATTGACCCGGCACACCTTCGTCATCAATCGAAATTGAACCACGACGGCCCTGCAGGGTGCCATCGTCCACCACGGTGCAGAGTTCAGAGGCAACCAGTTTGCCCATCTGACCGCTGAACATTGAGGTACCACGGCGGTTAAAGTCGCCTTCCAGCCCGTGTCCAACCGCTTCGTGCAGCAGCACCCCCGGCCAGCCTGCGCCGAGAACGACCGGCATCGTTCCGGCCGGAGCCGCAACGGCGGTCAGATTGACCAACGCCATACGCACCGCTTCGCGGGCATAGACATCAGCGCGAACTTCACCGTCAACGCTTTCAAGGAAATATTCATAACCGAAACGACCGCCGCCGCCGCTTGAACCGCGCTCGCGGCGACCGTCTTGCTCGACCAGCACGCTCACGGACAAACGAACCAGCGGGCGAATATCTGCCGCCAGCGTGCCGTCGGTGGCAGCAACCAGTACGCTTTCATACACGCCGGTAATGCTGGCAGAGACTTCCTGCACGCGGCTGTCTGCCGCACGCGCCGCTTTATCTACACGGTGCAGCAGGGCAATCTTCTCTTCACGCGGCAGGCTTTGCAGCGGATCTGCCAGTGAATAAAGGGGAGAGTGGTTGATGGCACCCAGCTGGTGGGCTTTGCCATTACCCTGTTCGCGCACGATGCTGCGTGCGGCCTGCGCGCTCTGGTTCAGCGCGTTCAGGGTAATCTGATCGGCGTAAGCAAAACCGGTTTTCTCGCCGCTTACGGCGCGAACGCCAACGCCCTGATCGATATTGTAAGACCCGTCTTTGATGATGCTGTCTTCAATGACCCAGGCTTCGTGAAAACTGGACTGGAAATAGAGATCGGCATAATCGAGACGGCGCTCAGACAGCTGGCCTAATACCGAAAACAGGTCTTGTTGACTCAGGTTATTAGCGGTTAGTAACCGCTCACTGACTAGGGCCAGACTCATAATTTCTTCACTCTCTTTGGTCATGTAAAGTCAAGTTACAGCCTAACACAGTATGAGGTTTCTCAACACTGCGCGGCCCGTCTCAGCGTGCTGGCGTGGTCAGGGCCTGTTTGTCGGCCTTGGACTGGCGCAGGATCTCGTGAATTTCAGGCTGCTCGATGGTGCCATCAATCTGATAGCGGATCAGCGAAATTTTGTTCCACAGCGGTGCCAACGCCTGGCTTGCGGCAAAGACCGCGGCGCCGACGATTGGGTTTATCACAAACGCCGTCGCAACGCCGACCGTCGCGGAGATCTCTGGCGCAATAACCGCTTCAAGATCCAGCCTCTGGGTCACGAGGTCAACATTGCCGTTAATCGCGATATCCGCCGCCAGACCGTCAACCAACAGGTCGTTGGTGTGGATAACACCGTCCTTGATCCAGGCCGTCGACTTGATGGAGTCAAAGTAGAAACCTTTACCAAAGGTATCGCGGAAGTCGAGCTGAAGTTTGCGCAACAGTGCGTCGAAGCTGACCAGACGCAACAACTGCCCCGCACGACCGCCGCCCATATTGATGATTTCACCCTTACCGAAGTCGGTTTTCATCGTGCCGTTCAGCGTCTTGGCATCCGGTTTCCACGGCGCGTCTTTCCAGTGCAGGTCAAAGTCTATCTTGAACGGTGCCCCCTTCAGCGGCGTGGTCACGCCTATGAAGGAAGTGGCACGGTCAAAATTCTTGCCGCTCAGCGTGCCTTTGAGCGCCGTGCTGTCATGGTTTTGCGCATCTTGTTTCCAGTCGCCCTGCACGTCAAGACGGCCTTCACCGGTGTCGATGACGCCATTGCGCAACGTCAGCAGGTTGCCCTGCGGAGCCAGATCGGCATCGACCTTACGCAGACTTTGTCCCATAAACCAGCAGGCTTCACAGCGCACATTCAGCGCTGGCCAGTTGGCGAAAGACAGGTGGCGGCTAAACGGATTCTGCGTACCCTGGGTATCGCCGCTGTTGCCGCTCGCCGTGCTCCACTGCGGATTAAAGTAAAGATAGCGCAGATTTGCCAGCCACGGACCGCTGCTGTTCATATCCAGCGTGCCGTCGATCTCTTTGCCTTTGGCCTTGATATGCATACCGTCATCGCTCTGCGTCGAGGTAAGCATCAGGTCATTCCACCCTTGACCGGCCAAGGTCAGGCGCGGCGTGGTCACCGTAATCTGATGCGGGAAGCCAAAGCCAACCAGCTTGCTGTTCTCGCTCTGAGTCGCTTTGTCCGGGGACAGCAGCGCCAGCCAGTTTTCGCCGTCGAGCGCAGGAAGATGCAACGTCAGGCTGCTGGTTGCCGGCAGCGCTGGGGTCTTGCTGGCATTGGCTTCCCAGGATGCACGGTCGAGCGTCAGCTGTTTACCCAGCAGCCAGCGGCTGTTGAAGCGATCTTTACCCGCCAGCACGCCGTTGAGAGTGAAGCTGTGCAAATCACCCTGCACGCTGACGCTAAGCGGCAAGGCGTGGCCAGGCGTCTTATTCAGCGGGTTAGGTAAGTGACTGCTCACATTCTTCAGATCGGCGTCGGCAGTCACCTTATAACTTGGCGAGCCTTTATACGGCAGCAGGATATCAACCGCGCTTTTCCAGTTCGCGCTGCCTGAAATCTTCGCCGCAATCGCCTTCGGCAGGCCAGGCAGCTTCGCAGGCTGCCAGTCACCGTTCAATCCGACAGTAATCTCATAGTTTTCAGGCTGTTCGAAGGTTTTAAAGTTAATGTTTACCGGCTGTCCAAGCAGGGTGCCGGTCATAGCGTTACTCTCAAGGTTGCCATTATCAAAGCTGAACTGGCCAGTCAGGTTCTGAACTTTGTTATCGATAGGCTTGATGTAAAGACTATTGTTCTGCAAATTCACGCCACCGGTCGCACGAACCAGCTTGCCGTTCAATGGGATATCTAAATGTAAGCGCCCACTGACATTGCCGCCAATTTGCAGCTCCTTAAGCGCAGCGCCGAGACTATTACGCAGCGGCGTTTCCTCAAAATAGTGGCCAACGTCGCTGCCCTGCCCGCTGATATCGGCATCGACGAACAGCTTTTCCTTCAGATAGTCAGGAATGTTGGCCACGATATTGTTGCCCGACACGTTGCCAAGCTGAGTATGCGCCGCCTTCATGAACAGACCGTCGTTGAGGAAGTCGAGATCGATGTCCAGATTGGTCAGTGCAGGCCATTCAGGCTGGAACTGGAAGGTGGAATGACGCAGCGGTACCCACACCTCAAACTGGCCTTCGTTATTTTTGAACGGGAACTGGTGAGGGTTACCGTTGAAGCTCAGCGTGGCGTTATCAACCTGCCCGGCCTGAATCGCCGCGCTGAGATAGTCCACCAGTCCTTTACCCATCAGGGTTTCAGGGAAGTAGCGCCACGCCTGACCGCCGTCATAGACGCGAATACCAGAGAGGATTTTCAGCCATGGCTGGCCCTTGACGGGTTGGGTGTAGGTGAAGCCGCCGGTAGCCCACAGGCCGGTTGCCTTGACGCTGACGTCCTGCGACCACAGCGACCAGCCGTCATTATTGTTGGTCCAGTCGAAGGTACCGCTCGCCTGTCCGATTTCCAGCGGCGCGCGGAAGACTTTACCGAAAGGCAGCTGGCTGTTGTTCAGGTCAACGGTTAGGCGTCCACGAGGCACACTGCCGCTCAGCGTTCCGCCAAAATTGTTGACGCCCGGCAGCAGCTCCCAACGCTGCCAGCTCACGTCGTGCCATGAAAGGTTGAAGCGTGTTTGTTCAGGCTGTTTGAGCGGGATATCCAGCGCCAACTTGTCGACCCTGCCGGTGGGCTTCAGGTCTTTCCAGCGTTCAAGCAGCGCCGGGGTCAGGAATGAAATCGTCGGAATAAGTGGCCCAATGCGCTCAAGCTGGATATTGCTGCCGCGCAGGCGCAGCTGCTCCTGCTGGTCGGGGCCGAGGAACTGGGCATTGCCGCTGGTGCCATTTTCCGGCAGATAAAGTGCGTTGAGGGCGCCCTTCGGCCAGTCCTGACCGTCGGTTTGCAGGTTCAACTGCGGCGTTCCCACCTGCCAGCCATTACCCTGACGGCTGCCGTGCAGGGTCAGGTTATCAGCATCAAGTCGGTGCGACTGGCCGTCGGTGTGCCACACGGCCTCACCTTTTTTCACCTGCACATCTCCGGAGAACACCTGTCCGTCGCGCAGAGTGAGCCACGCAGCCAGACTAAAGTTGGCGCTTTCAAGCCCGGTGTTGCTGCGCAGCCAGCGGCTGAACCACGGCTTCATGTCGATATCATCGGCCTGAAGATAGATTTTGCCGTCGTTGAGCAGTCCGTCGTTGTCGTTGAGATCCATCCGCAGCTGCACGATGCCGTGCTGACCGTTGAAGCTCGACAGGCCCAGCTGGCCCTCGG
Organism: Rouxiella badensis; assembly: GCF_002093665.1. Classification (GTDB taxonomy): domain Bacteria; phylum Pseudomonadota; class Gammaproteobacteria; order Enterobacterales; family Enterobacteriaceae; genus Rouxiella; species Rouxiella badensis. The sequence goes on from NZ_MRWE01000003.1 coordinate 104,379, forward strand.
CGCGGTGGCGGTTTGGCGAGTTGAGCCAGGTCATCTGCTGGATATCAAACTCGGCACGCGGCCCAGACGGCGTCAGGAAAGTAATGCGGCTATTGCGCAGGTCGAAGTGGTCAACCTGCTTGAGGAAGATGTCACTGATGCGGTTTGCCCCAATCGGGCTCCGTTTATTGTCATCGCCGCCCAGCGTAGAGTTTAAATCGAGCTGAAGATTGTAGAAGGTCAGATCGCGGAACTGCCAGCGCAGGTGAAGCAGCGACTGCCAGACGTCAAGCGCCAGCGTGATGCGTTCAACTTTGGAGGAGGACTCTGGCAACTTGACCGATAAATCTCTGAGCTCGAGCATCGGACCGAAGGTCTGCCAGCTGCCGTGAACCTGCGAGAGGGCGATCGGCACGCCGGTCATAGACTGAATTTTATCGACGATAGGCTGTTTAAAGCGGTCGAGCTGGGGTAATGCAAGACGCAAGCCACTGATCGCCAACGCGACGATCACTACAATCGTCGCGAAGCTGGTAAGCAGTATCCCGGGCAGTCGCCTCACACTTATCTCCTTGTATTCTATTCAGCGCTGAAATCGACTACGCAAGATAATCCTACGTTAAAACCAGGCCACAAATAACCAGTTAATTCTGGGAATTACATCATGACGACGTCAAATTGCTCTTGACTGTACAACGGCTCAATCTGGACCTTGACCTGTTTGCCGACGAAAATTTCGACCTCGGCCAGCGCATGGGACTCTTCGCCCTTCAAGGCGTCACCGACGGCAACGGAGGCGTAAACCAGGAACCGGTCCGCATCATAGGCGTGATGCACGCGCACAATCTCACGCAGGATTTCGTAGCATACCGTTTCAACGGTTTTAACCGTTCCACGGCCGTGACAAGTTGGACAATCGCTGCAGAGAACATGTTCCACGCTTTCACGGGTTCTTTTACGCGTCATCTCGACCAGACCTAGCGCGGAGAAGCCGTGAATGCCGGTTTTCACGCGGTCCTTCGACAGCGCCTGCTCCAGCGAGTGCAGCACGCGACGGCGGTGGTCCTCATTAGACATATCGATGAAGTCAATGATGATGATGCCACCGAGATTGCGCAGCCGCAGCTGGCGGGCAATCGCCTGCGTCGCTTCGGTGTTGGTATTGAAGATAGTCTCTTCGAGATTGCGATGCCCCACGAACGCACCGGTGTTGATATCAATGGTGGTCATGGCTTCGGTCTGATCGATTATCAGATAGCCACCCGACTTCAGCTCCACCTTACGCTCCAGCGCACGCTGGATTTCGTTTTCGACGTCATAGAGGTCGAAGATAGGCTGCTTGCCGCTGTAGTGCTCAAGCTTGTCGGTCAGCTCCGGCATGTATTCGCTGGTGAACTCGAGCAGCAGCTCGTAGGTCAGACGGGAGTCAACGCGGATGCGGTGCAGCTCCTGGCCGGCGAAGTCTCGCAGCACGCGGTGCGCCAGCGCAAGCTCACCGTAGAGCTTGCACTTGGTCACGTTGCGGCGTTTGCGCTCCATCACCTTGGTCCACAGGCGTTTCAGATAGGCGGCGTCCTGCGCCAGCTCTTCTGCCCGCACGCCTTCGGCAGCGGTACGAATGATATAGCCGCCCTGCTCGTCGCAGTGGGCAGAAACAATTTTCTTGAGGCGGTCGCGCTCGGCTTCACTCTCGATGCGCTGTGAGACACCCACGTGCGATGCACCTGGCATAAAGACCAGATAACGGGAAGGCAGGGTAATGTCGGTGGTCAGACGTGCGCCCTTGGTCCCGAGCGGATCTTTCACGACCTGCACCATCAGATCCTGGCCCTGATGAACCAGTTCGACGATGTCGCGTACGTTGAAGTTTTTCTGTTCTTCGCGCGCCACACACTCGGTGTGCGGCATGATGTCCGAGGCGTGCAGGAAAGCGGCTTTTTCGAGACCAATATCAACAAAAGCCGCCTGCATTCCGGGCAGGACACGGCTCACGCGACCTTTGTAAATATTCCCTGCAATACCGCGTTTTGCCTCTCGTTCTACGTGGATCTCTTGCAAGATGCCACCGTCGATGTATGCCACCCGAGTTTCCGATGGGGTAACATTGACCAGTAATTCAGCCGTCATGCTTTCTCCTAAGAACGCGTAGTGCAACAAAATTACTGTACAGCTCTTGGGTCTCGACCAGAGGGAGTCCCACTACTGCATAGTAACTGCCGCGGATCTCACGGACGAAACATCCGCCCTTTCCTTGAATACCGTATGCCCCCGCTTTATCCATGGGCTCACCGCTGGAAATATAGTGCTCTATATCCTCAGATGATAGCGTTCTGAAAGTGACATCGGTCACAACCAACGCACTCAGGTGTTGTTGGGTATCGGCGAGAGCTATAGCGGTCATTACCTGATGTTGACGTCCTGACAACGCCGCCAGCATTTCAGCAGCCTGCTGAATATCGGCAGGTTTTTCCAAAACATATCCATCAAGTACCACAATAGTGTCTGCGCCCAATACCGGCAAGTCCTGAGGGGCAACGGCCACGCCTGCACGCGCCTTATCCAGCGCCAGACGTTGTACGTAGTCGGCGGGAGCTTCGTCAGGGTGGCGCTGTTCGGCCACGTCGGTCATTAAACGTTCGAAGGGCAGCTCCAGCATCGTTAACAATTCACGACGACGCGGCGAACCCGATGCGAGATAAAGTAAAGTCATAATGCCCTTATTGTACGGCAAATTGACGGCGGATTTTACGCATCAGCAAGAACAGCCAAGGCCAGAGCACGCCATCAACCACGCTGCTCCAGAAAATCTGCGGTCGGAAAGTCACGTTGACCACCAGGAACTCGGCCCAGAAGACAATCACGTTCACCGCCATCGATAACAGCATGACAATCAGCGCCTGTTGCCAGAGCGCCATGTTACGGAACAGCTGAAATTTGAACGCCACCAGATACGCGGTGATAGCTAACGCCAGAGCGCGCACCCCCAACGTTGAACCGAGAACCAGGTCCATCACGAAGCCCACCAGGAAACCGGTGCCGACGTTAACCCGATGCGGGAGCGCCATCACCCAATAAATCAGGATAAGCATCAACCAGGAAGGTCGGAACATGTAGATTTGGTCGGGCCATGGCATGACCTGCAATAACATGGCTATCACAAAGGATAGCCAAATTATCCAGCGTCCGTGGCTGCGGTAGCCGTTCATCGTCTGCTACCTGAGGTTGTGGCTGGCGTGGTTGCGGTTCCGGTCGCAGGAGCAGGCACCGGTGCCGGTGGCCCCATTTCGTTCGGCGGCGGCAGAACCTGCGGCATCATCTGCATCAGTCGTTCGGTTGCGATACGGTGAACTTCATCCGGTGACATTGGCTTGTCGCCGTTAGGATCAGCCCCCCACAGCAGCAGCAGATAGCGCAGGCGCTGAAGACCGGCAGTTGGACGTGCCTGAATTACGGTGTAGGCGCGCTGGTTGTCGACCTTGACGGAAGAGACCACGGCCACCGGATAACCTTCAGGGAAGCGACCGCCCAGACCAGACGTCACCAGCACATCGCCCACCCGGATGTCGGTATTGGCGGGCAGGTGTTCAAGCTGGAGGTCATCGGTACAGCCACTGCCAGCAGCAATGACGCGGATATCGTTACGCAGCACCTGAATAGGGATAGCGTGCGAGGCATCGCAAATCAGCAATACGCGGCTGGTCACGGCCGCAACGGCGATAACCTGTCCCACCACGCCTTTGTCGCTGATAACCGGCTGCCCAACGTAAACGCCGCTGTTGCTGCCTTTATCAATGACAATCTGGTCGCTGTAAGGGTCATTGCTGGTAGAGAGAACCTGCGTCACCATTTTATGCTCGTCCTGACGCAGCGGGGATCCCAGCAGTTCGCGAAGACGGGCGTTCTCCTGCTTGAATTGTCCCAGCAGCAGCAAATCACTGTTTTTCAGCAGCAGTTCCTGACGCAGGGCGCGGTTTTCCAGCTCGAGCTGTTGGCGTGACGCGAAAGTCTGAGAGACGTTATCCAGGAATTCTCTTGGCGCATTGGACAAGAAATAGAAAGGGCTGACGGCAGTATCCATATAGGTGCGGATCTGTACGAACGTACCTATCTTACTGTCGGCAAAAATTAGGACGATGGCCGTAAGAATAGCCAAAAAAAGTCGCAACTGCAGAGACGGACCTCTGCTAAAAATAGGCTTCATAAAATATGCGAGTTCCTCGGCAACGGGAAAATTCAGCCGATCTGTGCGAAACATTACCCTAACAGGAATGGTAGCAGGTATAAAAAGGGGACAGCCCTGTTCCGCGGCAGGCTAGTTTTCACTATACCCGACGTACCTGAAGCCGCAAGGCGTCAACGCGCTCGGCGGCTTCAAATACTTGTGGGCATACACTACTCTTCAGTCGCGTATTCTTTAGCAGTCTTACTCTTCGCTAAAGAGATCGCCACCGTGCATGTCGATCATTTCCAGCGCTTTACCTCCGCCGCGAGCCACACAGGTCAGCGGGTCTTCTGCCACTACCACCGGAATACCGGTTTCTTCCATCAGCAGGCGATCGAGGTTACGCAACAATGCGCCACCGCCGGTCAGTACCATACCTCGCTCGGAGATGTCGGACGCCAGCTCTGGTGGACACTGTTCCAGTGCAACCATCACAGCGCTCACGATACCGGTCAATGGTTCCTGCAGGGCTTCCAGAATTTCGTTGGAATTCAGGGTGAAACCGCGTGGAACGCCTTCAGCCAGGTTACGACCGCGCACTTCGATTTCGTGCACTTCATCGCCCGGATAAGCAGAACCAATACCGTGTTTGATACGTTCTGCGGTGGCTTCACCAATCAGTGAACCGTAGTTACGACGCACATAATTAATGATGGCTTCGTCGAAACGGTCACCACCGATACGGACGGACGAGGAGTAAACCACGCCGTTCAGGGAAATAACGGCCACTTCGGTCGTCCCCCCCCCGATATCAACCACCATCGAGCCGGTTGCTTCGGAAACTGGCAGGCCTGCACCGATTGCAGCAGCCATTGGCTCTTCAATCAGGAAGACTTCACGTGCGCCTGCACCTTGGGCAGATTCACGGATTGCGCGACGCTCAACCTGGGTCGCACCGACCGGTACACAAACTAACACGCGCGGGCTTGGGCGCATGAAGCTGTTGCTGTGAACCTGTTTGATAAAGTGTTGCAGCATTTTTTCGGTCACGAAGAAGTCGGCGATAACGCCGTCTTTCATAGGACGAATAGCTGCAATGTTGCCTGGCGTACGTCCAAGCATCTGTTTTGCATCATGGCCCACGGCCGCAACGCTTTTAGGTGAACCAGCACGATCCTGACGAATAGCCACAACTGATGGCTCATTCAACACGATGCCTTGTCCTTTTACATAAATGAGGGTATTGGCAGTACCCAGGTCGATGGACAGGTCGTTGGAAAACATGCCGCGAAATTTCTTAAACATAACGAAAGGATAATCCTGCAAGCTGGGGGCGGAAAATAAAATCCGCCTACTTTACCAACCACGCGAAGCAGCGACAAGGCGCAAAAACGTTCTGCTTCCGTGAAAATTGTCAGCGACGTTCGCCACTTAACCTGGTGATTAAATACACTGCGGAGGAAACCTGAATCATTGACTCAGCTTAACTCACTCAGGCACCCGTCGAGTCGCGGACATCGCACATAAATTCTTACACTTTACCTGGCTTTAGTCAGCGCATACGGTAGAAATTACGCGCTGAAACAGGCTGCCCTAATGTGCAAATGGCAGGGCTGCGCCATTCTACGTTAAATTTTCCCGTTGGGATCAGATTAAACCCCGTGGTTGTGTGAATATTTTTTACCAACAGGGTCAACAATCTGCGGCGTGGCAAAAAAATCTCCCTGACCACCGTGAATTCCGTTTTCCAACAGGACGAGCCACTCGTCAATTGTGCGAACACCCGAGGCGTAGACCTTGGCCTGCGTGCCTTTACAGGCGCTCAGCAAACTTTGCACAAACAGCTGATTTTCAACCCGCTTATCGATATCGCGTACCAATCCGGGGTGAAGTTTTACCCTTTCAATCGGGAAAGACTTCAGATAAGACGTACTGACGACGGTCAGTCCAGCCTGAGAAACGGCCAGTCTGCACCCCAACCCCATTAACAATCGGAGTGCGGGACGAAGACGGTCGATATGTTGACAGAGATCGGCCTCTGCAAGTTCAATAAGAATTCGATTTCTCTGCTTTTTTTCGCGCTGGAGCAAAACATCACGCAGCCAGCGGACAAACGAGCGTTGCAATAATGAATCAACGGTCAGGTGAAATGCCAGCGTCTCGTCCGGCCATTGGGCCAGTAACGGAATAATCTGACTGACCATTCTTCTGTCGAAACTTTGCGCCATGCCAAACTGGGTAACCAACGGGATAAACTCGGCCGCCAGCAGCTCGCGGGTGCCGTCAAAGATGCGCCGCTGAACCTCACGGTGATCGAGCACGCCCGCCTTGTTCATGGCCGGTTTCTGATAAAGACGTGGGCCGCCGCGCGCCAGCGTCTCTTCGAGCAGCGTACGCCATCTCACGCTGCCCCGCCCCTGTTCCGGCACGCTGCTGTCGTAGACCGACCAACTGTTGCTGCCCTTGAACGCCGCGTGGCGAGTGGCCTGCTCGGCGTAGTCCATCACCTGGTCCAGATTCTGGCCGAAGCGATAGGCACTGATACCTATATAGAAGAGCGCATCGCGGTCAATAATAGATGAGGAAGGAATCACCCCGGCCGCGTTGACCAACTGAGCCGCCATCACCTCGGCGTCTTTCAGCGTACTGTGCGGCAGCAGAACCGCGAAATCGCTGTGGTAGTAGCGCGCCAGAAGCGCAGACGGATAGCGCATCACAAAGGTTGACAACAGATTCACCACCGACGACATCAGGTCTTTCACCGGCCCCTGCCCGTGGTTATCGCGCAGCGTATCGAAGTCCGGCAGGCGGATGAGCATAATAATGCCGTAGGCGCCGTCCTCTTCCAGCTCGGTGGTCAACTGGTTATCAAAGAACAGGCGGTTGCTGAGCCCGGTTTTTGCATCTTGCTGCGCATAGGCGCGAATCAGGGTATCAACCCGGCTGCGCTGTTCACGCGCTTCGCCGAGGTCGACCAACAGCTTGTCAATCGCCGCGCTTGTCTTCGCCGGCCATTCGTTCACGTCGCCCATCGGCAGATTGTCGCGCTGACCGCGCAGAATACGCGTCGCCCTATCCTCTAACCGCTCGAGGCCTCGGGTCTGCAAACGCAGCCAACGGAAGCTGGCGAGCGTGGCAACGATGATGAGCAAAATCGAGAAGCTAATATAGAGCGTGGTACGCAGTGAACGCGCATAGCTGCTCACCGGATCGAGGTAGACCACCTTGAGGCTGAGATCCGGATGCTGTACCAGTGGGATGCGCTGGGTGATAAAGTCGGGAAAATGGCTGGCCCAGGCGTTGCCGTAGTCAGGAGAGTTATCGTGGCGGTAAACGATTCCGTGCCCAGCAACAACCTCAAGGCTGCTAATATCTAACTGGTTCATCGCCAACGGCAGCCAGGTCTTCAACGAAGACGGCGGGTTTTCCAGCAGGCTTTGATCGACTGAGGTAGACAGCGCCCGCAGATGCTGCTCGGCGCTCTGTTTATTCAGATAGACAAAGCTGAAGGTCACGCCCACCAGCATCAAAAAGATGGTGAGCGCGACCAGCATAGAAATCATCGCATATAATCTGGTAGTAAATCGCATCCATGTGCCTTACTCAGTTTATGTGGTGTATCGTGGTTAAACAGATGTGGAATAAATCGGTTTAGCGAAAAGTCCTGATTCACGACAGGCGTATATAAATAGCATAGTAAGGTGTTATGCCGTCAATTCAGAATTCTTATGTATGAATATCACTACCTTTATAAAAGAACTATAACCTCCCAATGCCGTTCAAGACGAAGGGTCATTTCCCCCGGAGCATGTCATGAGCCATAAAAAAGTATTAACCGAAGCAGACGTCACGCCGGAAAGCATCTTCTACGATCGCCGCAAGGTGTTGCAGGCGCTGGGGCTTGGTGCCGCATCGCTGGCTTTCCCGGGTACCTCGCAGGCCGATCTGCTTTCTTGGTTCAAGGGCAACGATCGCCCGCAAGCGCCTGCCGGGAAACCGCTGGATTTCACCAAACCCGCGATGTATCAGGCCAATCTGCCGTTAACGCCGGAGGACAAGGTTTCTGGCTACAACAATTTTTACGAATTTGGCCTCGATAAGGCCGATCCTGCCGCCAACGCCGGGCAACTGCCGACGTCACCGTGGAAGGTCACCATTGACGGCGAGGTCGGTAAACCGATGACGCTGGATATGGACGACATCCTCAAGCGTTTCCCGCTGGAGCAGCGAATTTACCGCATGCGCTGCGTCGAGGCATGGTCGATGGTCGTGCCGTGGGTCGGTTTTCCGCTCAGCGCACTGCTGAAACTGGTCGAACCGACCAGCGATGCGCGCTACGTGGCGTTTACAACCTTATATGACCCTGAACATATGCCGGGGCAAAAAGACCGCTTTATCGGCGGCGGCCTGAACTATCCGTACGTTGAAGGACTGCGTCTCGACGAAGCGATGAATCCGCTGGCGCTGCTGTCGGTCGGGGTTTACGGCAAAACCATGCCGCCGCAGAACGGTGCGCCGATTCGCCTAACCATTCCGTGGAAATACGGCTTTAAAGGCATCAAGTCGATCGTGCACATTCGCCTGGTGAAGGAGCAGCCGCCGACCACCTGGAACCAGATTGCCGCCGACGAATACGGCTTCTATGCCAACGTGAACCCGCACGTGGACCATCCTCGCTGGTCGCAGGCGACAGAACGCTTTATCGGTTCCGGCGGCTTGCTTGACGTACAGCGCCAACCGACCCTGCTGTATAACGGCTATGAAAAAGAGGTCGGCCACCTGTATCACGGTTTAGACCTGCGGAAAAACTATTGATATGAAGATCCCTCGCCTTTCATTAAAGCAAATTACGTGGTTGAAGGTTTTAATCCATTTAGCGGCATTTTTGCCGCTTTTGTGGATTATCTTGTCTATCAATCAGGGATGGTTCAGCGCCGATCCGGCAAAAGATATCCAGCATTTTACCGGCAGAATGGCGCTAAAATTGCTGTTGGCGTCTTTGCTGGTGACTCCGCTTGCACGTTACGCCAAACAGCCGCTGCTGATTCGCGTTCGTCGCCTGCTCGGCCTGTGGTGCTTCGCCTGGGCAACGATTCATCTGCTCAGTTACTCGTTTTTGGAGTTGGGGATCCACAATTTGGGGCTGCTCGGCAGCGAGCTGATTTCGCGTCCCTATCTCACGCTGGGGATTATTAGCTGGATAATTTTGCTGTTTCTGGCGGCAACGTCTACGCTTTGGTCACAGCGTAAGCTCGGGAAAAAATGGCAGATTTTGCATAACGGTATCTATCTGGTGCTGATTTTGGCCCCGATTCACTATTTATGGTCGGTAAAGACATTTTCGCCACAACCGTTCATTTACGCGCTATTTGCAGCGATCTTGCTGCTTCTACGCTACAAGAAGTTTCGGCAGTGGTTGCGCTGAGCCCCCACAAATCGCCCCTTTCGCCCGGTTTCGCCCTCCTTTCTGTAACCCTCAGTTTCAAACTGAGGGTTGATCATCTTCGCTGATAAGACCAGTATTTAGCTGCGAATTGCCACGATATGATTATAATGCGCACTTTCCTAAGAAAAGTCTGGGTTGATTTGTGATGAAATAGGTGACAAATTGAGTTCGGCAAGGTATTTTCTTCGACCTCGTACTAATCGCAGGAGATAGGCTCACAATGGCGCATAAGTTTGACATTTTGCTACTCAACGGTCCCAACCTCAATTTGCTGGGAACGCGTGAGCCTGAAACCTATGGAAGTACCACGCTTGACGATATCGTTAAAGGTTTGGAACAGCAGGCTGTCGCATCAGACGTTGCGTTAAGCCATCTGCAGTCTAACGCAGAGCACCTCCTGATTGAGAGAATCCATCAGGCACGGGGAAACACCGATTTTATTTTGATCAATCCCGCAGCCTTTACCCATACCAGCGTGGCGCTTCGTGACGCACTGTTGGCGGTGCAAATCCCGTTTATCGAGATTCACCTGTCTAACGTTCATGCCCGCGAAGCATTCAGACACCATTCATATCTTTCAGATATCGCGGTGGGCGTTATCTGCGGACTTGGCGCAGATGGCTACCATTTTGCTTTACAGGCAGCGGTTAACCGCTTGTCAAAATCCAATTAATTACTTGCATAAGAGTACGGAATCACACCCATGGATATTCGTAAAATCAAAAAACTGATCGAACTGGTTGAAGAATCAGGCATTTCTGAACTGGAAATATCTGAAGGCGAAGAATCAGTACGCATCAGCCGCGCAGCACCTGCACAAGCTTACCCAATGATGCAACAGGCTTACGCTATGCCTGCTCCACAGCAGCCAGCACTGGCTACCGCTGTTGCCGCTGCGGCACCGGCTGAAGCCGCTGCACCTGCTGCAATCAGTGGCCACATCGTTCGTTCTCCAATGGTAGGTACCTTCTACCGTACCCCAAGCCCAGACGCTAAAGCGTTTGTGGAAGTTGGCCAGAAGGTTAACGCAGGCGACACCCTGTGCATCGTTGAAGCAATGAAAATGATGAACCAAATCGAAGCTGACAAATCTGGCGTGGTTAAAGCCATCCTGGTAGAAAGCGGCCAACCGGTTGAGTTCGACGAGCCGCTGGTCGTCATCGAATAACGAGGCGCACCATGGATAAAATTGTAATCGCTAACCGCGGCGAGATTGCTCTGCGTATTTTGCGTGCCTGTAAAGAACTGGGTATCAAAACCGTTGCCGTGCACTCGACCGCCGACCGCGACCTGAAACACGTGCTGCTGGCAGACGAAACCGTCTGTATCGGTCCTGCACCTTCGGTCAAAAGCTACCTGAATATTCCGGCGATCATCTCTGCTGCTGAAATTACTGGCGCAGTGGCTATCCACCCGGGATACGGCTTCCTGTCCGAAAACGCTGACTTCGCTGAGCAAGTTGAGCGTTCCGGCTTTATCTTCATCGGCCCGAGAGCCGAAACTATTCGCCTGATGGGTGACAAAGTTTCTGCAATCAACGCGATGAAAAAAGCAGGCGTACCTTGCGTACCTGGCTCCGACGGTCCGTTGACCGATGACATGGATAAGAACCGCGCTTTCGGTAAGCGCATCGGTTATCCGGTTATCATCAAAGCGTCCGGCGGCGGCGGCGGTCGCGGTATGCGCGTTGTTCGCGCAGAAAAAGACCTGGAACAGTCCATCAACATGACGCGTGCTGAAGCCAAAGCGGCTTTCAACAACGACATGGTTTACATGGAAAAATACCTGGAAAACCCACGCCATATCGAAATTCAGGTATTGGCTGACGGTCAGGGCAACGCCATCTATCTGGCTGAACGTGACTGCTCAATGCAGCGTCGTCACCAGAAAGTCGTTGAAGAAGCGCCAGCACCAGGCATCACTGCCGAAATGCGTCGCTACATCGGCGAACGTTGTTCTAAAGCCTGCGTAGACATCGGCTATCGCGGCGCGGGTACTTTCGAGTTCCTGTATGAAAACGGCGAGTTCTATTTCATCGAAATGAACACCCGTATTCAGGTTGAGCATCCGGTTACCGAGATGATTACCGGCGTTGACTTGATCAAAGAGCAGCTGCGCATCGCCGCTGGCCAACCTTTGTCAATCAAGCAGGACGAAGTGCGTATTCAGGGGCACGCGGTTGAATGTCGTATCAACGCCGAAGACCCGAATACCTTCCTGCCGAGCCCGGGCAAAATCACCCGCTTCCATGCGCCTGGTGGTTTCGGGGTTCGCTGGGAGTCTCATATCTACGCGGGCTACACTGTGCCTCCGTACTATGACTCCATGATCGGTAAGCTTATCACTTACGGTGAAAATCGCGATGTGGCGATTGCCCGTATGAAAAATGCTCTGGCTGAGCTGATTATCGATGGCATCAAAACCAACGTTGATCTGCAACTGCGCATCATGAACGACGAGAACTTCCAGAACGGTGGCACCAACATCCACTACCTGGAGAAGAAACTCGGACTTCAGGACTAATAAGTCCTTGTAATGCAAGAGCTTACAATAAGGCCGGATATTCCGGCCTTTTTTCGTTTTTGAGGATTGCGCGTGGATAAACGCTTTTTACAGGCTAACCGCGAGGCACGCTGGGCTTTTGGCCTGACGATAGCCTACATGCTGGCCTGGGCGCTGGCCGCCTATCTGCCGAACGATGCCCAGGGGATAACCGGCCTTCCCCACTGGTTTGAAATGTCCTGCCTGCTGATCCCGCTTATCTTTGTGCTGCTGAGCTGGCTGATGGTGCGCGTCATCTATCGTGATATCCCGCTGGAGGACCCGCATGCAGACTGAAGTCCTGCTCCCGCTTATCGCCTATCTGCTGGTGGTGTTTGGCCTGTCGGTTTTTGCCTACACCCGCCGTCAGCAGGGCAGCTTTTTGACCGAGTATTTCCTCGGTAACCGTTCGATGGGCGGCTTTGTATTGGCCATGACCCTTACTGCGACCTACATCAGCGCCAGCTCGTTTATCGGCGGGCCGGGTGCAGCCTATAAATACGGGTTGGGCTGGGTGCTGCTGGCGATGATTCAACTGCCTGCGATGTGGCTGTCGCTTGGCGTATTGGGCAAGAAATTTGCGATTCTGGCGCGCCGTTACAATGCGGTCACGCTTAACGACATGCTTTACGCTCGCTATCAGAGCCGCCTGCTGGTGTGGTTTGCCAGCCTGAGTCTGCTGGTCGCCTTTTTGGGGGCGATGACCGTGCAGTTTGTGGGCGGCGCGCGCCTGCTCGAGACGGTTGCAGGCATTCCCTACGACAGCGGCCTGCTGATTTTTGGCGTCACTATCGCGCTCTACACCTCGTTTGGAGGATTTCGTGCCAGCGTTTTAAACGATGCAATGCAGGGGCTGGTCATGCTACTGGGCACCGTCCTGCTGCTGGTCGCGGTGATTCATGCGGCGGGCGGCTTGCACGGCGCCGTGGACAAGCTGCGGCACATCGATCCCAACCTGGTGTCGGTGCACGGCGCAGACAATGTCCTTTCGCTGCCGTTTATGACCTCGTTCTGGATTTTGGTCTGCTTCGGAGTCATTGGTCTGCCGCACACGGCGGTACGCTGCATTTCTTATCGCGACAGCAAGGCGGTGCATCGGGGTATCGTGCTTGGCACGCTGGTAGTGGCCATCCTGATGTTCGGCATGCATCTTTCCGGCGCGTTGGGTCGGGCTATCCTGCCCGATCTCAAGGTGCCGGATCAGGTCATCCCCACGCTGATGATCACCGTGCTGCCGCCGTTTGCCGCCGGAATCTTCCTGGCTGCGCCAATGGCCGCCATTATGTCGACGATAAACGCGCAGCTGCTACAGTCTTCGGCTACCATCGTTAAAGATCTCTATCTCGGCGTGCGTCCTGCCCAATTGCGCAACGAACGTATGCTGAAACGCTTTTCGAGTCTGGCGACGCTGGTGATTGGGCTGCTGGTGGTACTGACCGCCTGGCATCCTCCGCAGATGATAATCTGGCTCAACCTACTGGCCTTCGGCGGCCTTGAGGCCGTGTTCCTGTGGCCACTGGTGCTCGGACTCTACTGGGAGCGCGCTAACGCAACGGGCGCACTGTGTTCGATGATCGTCGGCGCAGTTTGTTATACCCTATTGGCCACTATCGATCTGCATATTGCAGGTTTGCACCCGATTGTTCCGTCACTGCTGCTCAGCCTGCTGGCTTTTTGCATCGGCAACAAAATGGGTGAGCAACGCCGCGAAAACGCACTGACGTCTTCCTGAGACGCCAGACAAAACACCTTGTTAGAAGAGAATGGTTATGCCTTGGATCCAACTGAAAATTAACACTAACGCTCAGGATGCTGAAACGCTGAGCGATGCGCTGATCGAGAGCGGCGCGGTCTCTGTGACCTTCCAGGATACCCATGATAATCCGGTATTTGAGCCGCAGCCGGGCGAGACTCTGCTGTGGGGCGATACCGACGCGATTGGCCTGTATGACGCCGAAACCGACATGGAGACGGTGGTCGCTATTCTGGAAAACGAGCCGCTGCTGGGTCAGGGTTTTGCCCATAAAATCGAGCAGCTCGAAGACAAGGACTGGGAGCGCGAGTGGATGGATAACTTCCACCCGATGCGATTCGGCCAACGTCTGTGGATCTGCCCGAGCTGGCGCGACGTGCCGGACCCAACGGCGGTTAACGTGATGCTCGACCCGGGTCTGGCGTTCGGCACCGGCACGCATCCCACGACGGCAATGTGTCTGGAATGGCTCGACGGCCTGGACCTCGAAGGTAAAACGGTTATCGACTTCGGCTGTGGCTCTGGCATCCTGGCCATCGCTGCGCTGAAACTGGGCGCGGCTAAAGCTATCGGTATCGACATCGACCCACAGGCAATTCTGGCAAGCCGCGATAATGCGCAGCGTAACGGGGTCTCAGAGCGTCTGTCGCTCTACCTGCCTAAGGACCAGCCTGATAACCTTTCTGCCGACGTGGTGGTTGCCAACATCCTTGCTGGCCCTTTGCGCGAGCTCGCGCCGCTCATCAGCGTGCTGCCGGTTACAGGCGGTCATCTCGGTCTGTCCGGCGTGTTGGCGAGCCAGGCGGCGGGCGTGGCGGAGGCCTATCAGGATCTGTTCTTGCTTGACCCGGTTGCCGAGAAAGAAGAATGGTGCCGCATTACCGGTGTCAAAAAAGGCTAATCCCCAGCGGTCTCTTAAGGGGGATTAGTTCCCCCTATGACCTCTTGCCTGATTATTTCCCAGCACCGTTCTTTTTTTGAGCCACAGTTTGTTATCAAATTTTACTTAAATTTGTTCATTTTTTAACAAAACTGACGGTTGCATCACGGAAATGGTGCGGTTATTGCTACTTAAAACCGCAATTTTCGCCTTAGAATCGCCTGTTATTCGCCTGATAACTAGCGATAAGTAAGTAAATTATACAAGCGCACAATTTGAGCATTTGCAATTAACCTTCTGTTTTAAATAAAAAAAATTAATTTTAGCGATGTAATCTTATCGTAAAGGCCATTTTTCTTGAGCAATTGCTCAAAGTTTGGCCTTTCATATCCTGCAAAAAATGCGTAATATACGCGCCCTTGCGGACTTCAGTATGGTCTTTCCTAGCATGCGCATTGGACACCACCAGCTTACAAATTGCCTGATTGCCGCCCCGATGGCCGGTATAACAGACCGACCGTTTCGAGCCTTATGTCATTCAATGGGGGCTGGAATGGCAGTATCCGAAATGCTCTCCTCTAATCCAGAGGTGTGGCGCACGGATAAGTCGCGTTTGCGTATGGTACATAGTGATGAATCAGGGATACGCGCCGTGCAGATTGCCGGCTGTGACCCTGAAGATATGGCCGCCGCCGCACGTATTAACGTGGAGGCAGGTGCTCAGATCATTGACATTAATATGGGTTGCCCAGCCAAGAAAGTGAACCGCAAACTGGCAGGCTCTGCGTTGCTTCAGTACCCGGATCTGGTCGAACAGATTTTGCGGTCAGTGGTTAATGCAGTTGATGTGCCAGTCACGTTGAAAATTCGTACTGGTTGGGCTCCGGAACACCGTAATTGTGTACAAATTGCCCAATTGGCTGAAGACTGTGGTATTCAGGCCCTGACGATTCATGGCCGAACCCGTGCCTGCCTCTTCAATGGAGAAGCAGAGTACAACAGTATTCGGACAGTTAAGCAGAGTGTCTCTATTCCGATTATCGCGAATGGCGACATAACTGACCCGCATAAAGCCAGAGCGGTGCTCGACTACACTGGAGCTGATGCTCTGATGATAGGCCGTGCCGCTCAGGGGAGACCCTGGATCTTCCGGGAAATCCAGCATTATCTGGACACAGGGGAGCTGTTACCGCCGCCAACACTTGGGGAAGTACAGCGCTTGATGATAGGGCACGTACGGGAACTGCACGACTTTTATGGTCAAGGCAAGGGATTCCGTATCGCTCGTAAGCACGTCTCCTGGTATTTACAGGAACATGCCCCGAATGACCAGTTTCGGCGCTCCTTCAACGCCATAGAGGATGCCAGCGAACAGCTGGAGGCGTTGGAAGCATATTTCGAAAATCTTGCGTAACAAAAAAGAGCTGACAGAACTATGTTCGAACAACGCGTGAATTCTGATGTACTGACCGTTTCTACCGTTAATTCTCAGGATCAGGTAACCCAAAAACCCCTGCGTGACTCGGTAAAACAAGCACTTAAGGGCTATTTTGCTCAACTGAATGGTCAGGACGTCAATGACCTGTATGAGCTGGTACTGGCTGAAGTTGAACAGCCACTGCTGGACATGGTGATGCAGTACACCCGTGGCAACCAGACTCGTGCAGCCCTGATGATGGGTATCAACCGCGGTACTCTGCGTAAGAAATTGAAAAAATACGGCATGAACTGATACTAGTCAGTTAATGCATTGAAAAAAGGCGCCTTTATCGAAAGATAAGGCGCCTTTTTCTTTGGCGTGAAATCAGGACTGCGTTTTTCGCCATATTGTATGACGTTGATTAACCGTGGCGAATCGGCTCGTGACGCAGCGGTTCATGGTGACGTGGCAGTGGATGATGCACAACGCGGTGTACTGGGTGGTGTACCACGTGGTGGCGCGGTGGAACCGGGTGGTGAATTGGGCCTTCCGCATGCGCGGTGGCTAATACGGCGTTGCTTGCCAGAACGGTGAACATGATTGCGAGCGCTGTCTTTTTCATAATATTATCCTTCGAGTTATTTGCTGTGGCAGGTGCACACCACGAATATCTGCCACAGCATGCAGAACTAACATCATGAAATATCCTAAAAAACTTCGCCTTACGCTATTTTTACACTAAGCAAACGGATCCATTACTCGACAGAAAAACCTGTTACAGGACGTCTATATAAAGAATGACTCTGGTTAAGGTAATGAAAGTCGGAACATTTACAATCGGACATAAACGGTGCGTAAACTTTGCACGATTCGGATGAATCCTTCCACATTATGATTTGTTGAACGTGATACAATGTACGCATAGAGTCGAATTCGCCCCGCCAATCGCCTACGGAAAGCCTTTTAGCCCCGCGATGCCCGCCTTTAAATGTAAAGATTCGAGAAGATTGTGATTTCTCACAACTAAATCCCAAAACGGGAGTCCGAATAATTGCAAACCAAGCCTGTATCGCGATTGAGCTACTCCTTACGCGCTACGCAAAATTCACTCACTTTGATGATTGAAATTACATGACCGCACCCACTCAATGCTTTAAGAAGTCTTTTTTACACCCTCGTTATTGGCTGACCTGGTTTGGCCTTGGCGTCCTCTTCCTGCTGGTCCAACTGCCTTATCCGGTCCTGTATCGTCTTGGCGTTTGGCTCGGTCGCACCTCAATGCGTTTTCTAAAGCGTCGTGTTTCTATCACGCGTCGCAATCTCCAGCTGTGCTTCCCCGATATGGACAGCGAT
This sequence comes from Rouxiella badensis, assembly GCF_002093665.1. Classification (GTDB taxonomy): domain Bacteria; phylum Pseudomonadota; class Gammaproteobacteria; order Enterobacterales; family Enterobacteriaceae; genus Rouxiella; species Rouxiella badensis. Next base: position 121,913 of record NZ_MRWE01000003.1, read on the forward strand.
CAGCTCGAGCGCAGAATCGTCGGCAATTTTGAATCTCTCGGCATGGGTCTGCTGGAAACCGGCATGGCCTGGTTCTGGTCCGACGCACGGGTCAAACGTTGGTTCGACGTCAGCGGTCTTAACTACCTCAAACTCGCGCAGCAAAATAAACAGGGCGTGCTGATCATCGGCGTTCACTTTATGTCGCTCGAACTCGGTGGCCGTGCCATGGGTCTGTGTCAACCGATGATGGCGATGTATCGCCCGCACAACAACAAGGTGATGGAGTTTGTACAGACTTGGGGTCGCATGCGCTCCAACAAGGCGATGCTTGACCGTAAAGATCTGCGCGGCATGGTACACGCCCTGAAGCGTGGTGAAGCCGTATGGTTCGCCCCGGATCAGGACTACGGCCCACGTGGCAGCGTATTCGCGCCGCTGTTTGCCGTCGATCAGGCTGCGACCACCAGCGGAACCTATATGCTGGCCCGTCTGGCTAAACCGGCGCTGGTTTCCGTGGTTCTGGTGCGCAAAGATAAAGGTAAAGGCTATGACCTGGTTATCCAGCCTGAGCTGCGTGACTACCCTATCGATGACGAACTCGCCGCTGCCGCCTATATGAACCGCGTAGTCGAGAAAGAAATCATGCGTGCGCCAGAGCAATATCTTTGGCTGCACCGCCGCTTCAAAACCCGCCCAGAGGGTGCTCCTTCCCTCTATCTTTAGCGGCGTTTGATAGCGATAAACCCGGCCTTTGCGCCGGGTTTTTTATTTCCCTTTTCATAGAAACGATAAAAAGTTAGCGACAGAAAAACGGTTTTTCTATAACCTCTTTTTTTACCTGCCCAGGAGAGAAGTGATGAAAACCACCGTTCGTCTGGCGCTGGTCGGGGATTACCATCCCTCGATAACAGCCCACCAGGCTATCCCCAAAGCCGTAGAACTCGCCGCACAACGCTTCAACATCAGCATCCACGCCGACTGGCTCGCCACAGAAACCATTACCGACGATCCCGCTTCGCTGTCGCATTTTGACGCCTTCTGGTGTACTCCGGGCAGCCCCTATCGTTCAACCGAAGGAGCGATACGCGCTATCCGTTTTGCCCGTGAACAAAACAAACCATTCCTGGGTACCTGCGGTGGATTCCAACATGCAATCATCGAGTACGCCCGTAACGTGATGGATTGGCAGGACGCAGGCCACGGCGAAACGGATACCGAAGGACGCCTGGTTATCGCCGCACTGGCCTGTGAAATGGTCGAGAAACAGGGCAGCGTCACGCTCCTTGAGGGCAGCATCCCTGCCAAGGCCTACGCAAGGCTGGAGATTGAGGAGGGTTACCGCTGCCGCTATGGGATTAACACTGAATTCCAATCGGCACTGGCCGGGCAGTCGCTTAAGATGGTCGGTCATGATGCCGCAGGGGAAGTGAGGGCTATCGAGCTGCCGGGACATCCTTTCTATGTCGCCACCCTTTTCCAGCCTGAACGTGCCGCGCTGAAGGGTGAGCTTCCTCCGTTGGTCGCTGCCCTGATTCAGGCGGCAAGTATTTAAAAACTTTTCATAATGTCTCTCGGTCCTTCGGGGCCGAGAAATCCCGTCATATTCTCAATTCATTTATCGTCTGAATATTACCGAATGTTATAAAAATCACTAAACCGGTAAACATCCCTCACCAAAATCCGAATACTGCGCACCATTTTAAAGCAATGCCGTTTGCCCCGCCCCAAAACAGGTCAATAAATCTACATCATCTCATTATTGTTACTGGTCAATCCCCCCCCGGTATTTGATTACTAAGCATTTTCAATGTTGGCATTCCCTTTGCTTTAGCCGTTTTGCTCGCATGTTTTTGAGCTGCGGGCTTTGCCCCATAAACAGACAGGGTGCTCCGGCACTCACAAAATAATAATGTTCGCTCTCGCCTCACAGGACGATTTATGAAAAAAATACTGCTCTCAACGCTGATTGCCGCGGCAAGTTTTGTCACCCTGATTGGACAAGCTCACGCGGGCACGACTCTGGACGCAATTAAGAAAAACGGCTTTATCAAATGCGGGATCAGCGATGGCTTACCTGGCTTCTCGTCCAAAGATGACAAGGGAAACATCACCGGACTCGACGTTGACGTGTGCCGCGCGATTGCCGCAGCCGTCTTCGGCGATGCAACCAAAGTAAAATACACCCCGCTGACGGCGAAAGAGCGTTTCACGGCACTGCAATCGGGTGAAGTCGATATCCTGTCGCGCAACACGACCTGGACTTCATCCCGCGATGGCGGCATGGGGATGATCTTCGCTGGCGTCAACTATTACGACGGCATCGGCTTCCTGACCCACAAGAAAGCCGGTCTGAAAAGTGCTAAAGAGCTCGACGGCGCGACCGTCTGTCTGCAGGCCGGTACCGACACCGAGCTAAACGTGGCCGACTATTTTAAAGCCAACAAAATGTCCTTCACGCCGGTCACCTTTGACCGTTCAAGCGACAGCGCCAAGGCGTTAGAGTCAGGCCGCTGCGACACCCTTTCTTCCGACCAGTCTCAGCTTTACGCCCTGCGCCAGTCACTGGGCAAACCGGATGACTATGTCGTTCTGCCTGAAGTTATCTCCAAAGAGCCGCTGGGCCCGGTAGTACGTCGCGGTGACGAAGACTGGCTGGAAATCGTGCGCTGGTCGCTTTTCGCCATGCTGAACGCCGAAGAGATGGGCGTGACCTCTAAAAACGTTGATGCGATGGCTGCTAACCCGACCACGCCTGATATGAGCAATCTGTTGGGTAAAACTGGCAAGTACGGTGAAGATCTGAAATTGCCGAATGATTTCGTAGTGAAAATCGTTAAACAGGTCGGTAACTACGGCGAAAGCTTTGACCGCAATGTCGGTGAAGGCAGCCCGCTGAAAATCGCGCGCGGCCAGAATGCACTGTGGAACAAAGGCGGCATCCAGTACGCACCACCCGTTCGTTAATTCCTGCCGCATGGCGACACGTCAGTCCAGGGCGTGTCGCCTCAACCAAGACCTGTAACACTCGAATTACCGCATACTGAGGCTGTCTCTTATGTCGCAACGCCCAACCGAAAAAGTCGCGTTCTCTCTGCGTAACCCTGCGGTTCGCGCCTGGCTGTATCAAATTTTCGCGGTGGTGTTGCTGGTTGCCTGTCTGGGCTACCTGTTACACAACACCATTACCAATCTAACGACGCGAGGGATCACCTCGGGATTTGATTTCTTGAGCCGCGGTGCCGGATTTGGCATCGTCCAACACCTGATTAGTTACGATGAAGGCGACACCTACGCCCGCGTCTTCTTCATTGGGCTGCTAAATACCCTGCTGGTCTCGGCACTGTGCATCGTCTTTGCGTCGATTCTTGGCTTCGTGGTCGGATTAGGGAGACTCTCCGACAACTGGCTTATCCGCAAGCTGTGCACCGTCTACATCGAGACCTTCCGTAATATTCCGCCGTTGCTGCAAATCTTCTTCTGGTACTTTGCCGTTTTGCGCAACCTGCCGGGTCCAAGACAGAGCCTGAACGCCTTCGACACGGTCTTTGCCAGCAACCGCGGTCTCTACCTGCCGTCTCCAGAGATGTCGTCAGGATTCTGGGCCGCGCTGGTTGCCCTGCTGTTGGCGGTCGGTGGCATTCTGTTTTTGAAACGCTATAACCATTTTCGTCAGATTCATACCGGTCTGGTGTGGCGCATCTGGCCGTGGTGCGTCGCGATGCTCATTCTGTTCCCGGCTTTGGCGCAGCTGATTTTCGGCCCGGCATTGCATTGGGACATTCCAAAGCTGAAAGGATTTAACTTCGGCGGCGGCGTGGTGCTTATCCCCGAGCTAGGGGCGCTGACGCTGGCGCTGTCGGTCTATACCTCAACCTTTATTGCCGAAGTCATTCGCTCCGGCATTCAGTCAGTATCTTATGGACAGCACGAAGCGGCGCGATCGCTTGGACTGCCGAATCCGGTCACGCTGCGTCAGGTTATTTTGCCGCAGGCGATGCGCGTCATTATTCCGCCGCTGACCAGCCAGTATCTCAACATCGTCAAAAACTCCTCCCTGGCAGCGGCCATCGGGTATCCAGACATGGTGTCTCTGTTTGCCGGCACGGTACTCAATCAGACCGGACAGGCGATTGAGACGATTGCCATGACGATGTCAGTTTATCTGGTTATCAGCCTGGTAATTTCGTTCTTGATGAACATTTATAACCGCCGCATCGCGCTGGTTGAGCGTTAAGGGAAGCGAATGACGATGACAACACTCCCGCACTCTGTAAGGGGCGCCAAGCCCGGCACCCCCTTCGGCAACGCCGTACTTTGGGCGCGTAAAAATCTGTTCTCCAGCGGGTTCAACAGCCTGCTGACCCTGCTGTTCCTCTGGCTGCTGTGGGAACTGGTCCCGCCGCTGCTGAACTGGGTTATTTTTCAGGCCAACTGGGTCGGCACCACCCGAGCAGACTGTACAAAACAGGGAGCCTGCTGGGTGTTTATCCACGCCCGCTTCGGCCAGTTTATGTATGGGCTTTATCCAACCGACCAGCGCTGGCGCATCAATACCACGCTGATTGTCTGTCTGCTTTCGCTGGTGCCGATGTTTACCGCGAAGATGCCGCGCCGTGGGCTGTACGTCGCATGCTGGGCCGTGGCCTTCCCGGTCTTTACCTGGTTCATGCTCTACGGGGGATTCTTCGGCCTGAGTCGCGTCGAGACCTATCAGTGGGGCGGGCTGACCTTGACGCTAGTCATTGCCGCCGTCGGTATCGCGGGTGCGCTGCCGCTGGGCATTCTGCTGGCGCTGGCTCGACGATCTTCTCTACCGATCGTGCGCGTGCTGTCGGTGATTTTCATCGAATTCTGGCGCGGCGTGCCGCTCATTACCGTGCTGTTCATGTCCTCGGTCATGCTGCCGCTGTTTATGAGCGAAGGCACCAGCATTGACAAGCTGGTCCGCGCGTTGGTCGGCGTGGTGCTGTTCCAGTCGGCCTATGTCGCGGAAGTGGTGCGCGGCGGCCTGCAGGCGCTGCCGAAAGGGCAGACCGAGGCGGCACAATCGCTGGCGCTTGGCTACTGGAGAACGCAGATGCTGGTCATTCTGCCGCAGGCGCTGAAGATGGTGATACCGGGTCTGGTCAACACCATCATTGCGCTGTTCAAAGACACCAGCCTGGTGATCATCATCGGTTTGATGGACTTTTTCAGCAGCGTGCAGCAGGCGACCGTCGCTCCCGAATGGCTAGGCATGTCGACCGAAGGCTATGTCTTCGCCGCCGCCGTTTATTGGATTTTCTGTTTTAGCATGTCGCGTTATAGCCAGCATTTGGAAAAACGCTTCCACACCGGGCATTCAGGACACTGAGGTAAACAATGAGCGACTATAACGTCACCGAAACTAAAAAAATGATGATTACGCTGGAAGACGTTAACAAGTGGTACGGGCAGTTCCACGTGTTGAAAGGCATCAATCTGAACGTAACGTCAGGCGAACGAATCGTTTTATGCGGGCCATCCGGCTCGGGTAAATCGACCACCATTCGCTGCATCAACCATCTTGAAGAGCACCAGCAGGGACGTATCGTCGTGGACGGCACCGAACTGAACGACGATTTGCGCAACATTGAGCGCATTCGTACCGAGGTCGGCATGGTGTTCCAGCACTTCAACTTGTTCCCGCATCTGACGGTGCTTCAGAACTGCACGCTGGCACCTTGCTGGGTGCGCAAGATGCCGAAGAAGGACGCGGAAGAGCTGGCGATGAAATACCTCAAGCGCGTGCGCATCGCCGAGCATGCCCACAAGTTCCCGGGACAGCTTTCAGGCGGTCAGCAGCAGCGCGTTGCCATCGCCCGTTCGCTGTGTATGAAACCGAAAATCATGCTGTTTGACGAGCCTACCTCGGCCCTTGACCCAGAGATGGTCAAAGAGGTGCTGGATACCATGATTGGTCTCGCCGAAGAAGGGATGACGATGCTTTGCGTGACCCACGAGATGGGCTTTGCACGCACCGTGGCGGACAGGGTTATCTTTATGGACAGGGGGGAGATTGTAGAGCAGGCACCGCCGGAAGAGTTCTTCGCGAATCCTAAGTCAGCCAGGACGCGCGAGTTCCTGGCGCAAATTATTCACTAACTTACCGGCCAACCGGCGCACCTCACGGGTTGCGCCGGTTGGCCGCAGTATCACCACATATAGCGGCCAATCAAGGGCGCGATCAGTACCGTCATCACCCCCGCTAGCATCATCACCAGACTCGAGACCACGCCCTCTTCGGCGCCCATTTGGTAGGCCTTGGCCGTCCCCGCACCGTGTGATGCCGCACCCAGCCCGGCCCCTTTCGCCAGCGCGCTGCGCACCGCGAGACGCAGGAACAGCAGGTCGCCAACCGCCATGCCGAATACACCGGTTATCACCACAAACAGCGCCACCAGATCAGGCTGACCGCCCTCCTGTTTCGCCGCCGCCAACGCAAACGGTGTGGTGATCGAACGCACGGCAAGACTGCGCTGTATTTCTTCCGGCAGCATCAGCACCCGCGCCAACCACACCGAGCTAAACACCGCGACGGTAATTGCCGTCACCACGCCCGCGCTCAGGGAAATCCAGTGACGACGAATAATAGCCATGTTCTCATACACCGGCACCGCGAAAGCGATAGTCGACGGTCCCAGCAACCACAGCAGCCAGTGGGTTTCGCCGATATAGTCTTTATAGGAGACGCGCGTCACCACCAGCAGCACCACCAGTACCACCGGGGTAAACACCAACGGCATAAACAGCAAGCTTCGACGCCAGCGATAGAGCCTTTTGTTGGCGTAATACAGCACCAGCGTGATGGCGAAACAGAGAATACTGATCGATAAATCAATCATGTTCGGCCTTCTGCAACGCTTGTGCGTTTTTTCTCTCCGCCATCCTCAGTTCCAGCTTATAGACTTTATCGACCACCACCGCCGTCGCCCCCAGTGTCAAAATAGTGCTAATACCAATCACCAGAAAAATCTTCCATCCCTCGACCATCAACAGCTGGGCGTAGTTGACTACCGCGACCACAGCAGGCACGAAAAACAGCAGCATTTCGGCCAGCAGCCAGCGAGAACCGGCCTTTACCCAACTCAGTGGCAGTACGCGAAAGGCGATAAGCAGCAACATCATCAGCATACCGACAATATTGGCGGGCAGCGGCAGATGCAGCGCACCGACCAAGCGGTCTGCGACCATAAAAAGTAACGCGTACAGCACAACCTGAATCGGTACCTGAAAGCGCGTGAGCAACGACGGCGCTTTCAGGCGCAACGCCAACATCATGGGGTCTGACCTCGGGGGACGAATAATTAGAGATTTCAGTATACGGCGAGGAGAAACCCGTTAAGAAATGAATTAAAATTATCCAAATGATTCCAAATTGGAATGTTAGGTCACTGGAGCCTTATGGACGTTCGCACCCTGCGCTATTTCGTTGAAGTCGTTCGCCAGCAGAGTTTTACCCGCGCGGCGGAAAAACTGTTTGTCACTCAGCCGACCATCAGCAAGATGCTACGCAATCTGGAGGAGGAGCTGGAGTGTACGCTGCTCATCCGCGAAGGGCGTCGCCTGCGGTTGACCGACAGCGGACAAGCGCTTTACCAGCGCGGCCTGAATATCCTGGAGGAGTTTCGTCAGCTTGAGGCCGAGTTGGAAGACATTAATGACGTCAAACGTGGCCTGCTGCGGCTCGGCGTACCGCCGATGGTGGGCACGCAGATGGCTCCCCTGATTGGTGAGTTTCGTCAGCATTATCCTGGTATCGAACTGATTATTTCAGAGTTTGGCGGCCTGACCGTGCAACAGGCAGTGCTTTCAGGCGAGCTGGATCTGGCGCTCACTGCCCTACCCATCGACCCCGCGCTGCCGATTACCTCACAGCTGCTGTTTAGCCATCCTTTATGCGTGGTGGTGCCGAAAACCGCCTGTTGGCTCAACCGCAGCAGCGTGACGCTCAGCGAACTGAGCGATGAAAGCATATTGATTTATAACGAAGATTTTGCGCTTTATCGACAGTTGCTGGACGCCTTTAGCGCCCACGGTTTCACGCCGAAGATAGCCGCACGCAGCGGCCAATGGGATTTTCTTGCCGCGATGGTACAGGCCGGAATGGGTATTGCCATCCTGCCCGAGCCAGTGTGCCAGCGTCTGGACGGCGAGAAGCTACTTTGGCTGCCGCTGACCCCAACCCTGCTGTGGCAGTTAGGTCTCATCTGGCGGCAGGGCAGCTATCTGTCGCAGAGCGCACAGGCGTGGATAGCACGCAGCCGAGAGTTTTGGCCAGAGAGCCTTATTCCTGAGCCAAGACCATAAAAAAGGCCCACGGGCGTTAACCGGCGGGCCTTTCAAGCGGTTCAAAGGCAGGGATTACACCTCTTTTTCGACCAGCAGCGCCTCCAGTAAATCGAGGTCATGAAGCAGTTTTTGCAGCGTCTCGTTGCTAATACGCTGGGTGGCACGCAGGTGATAAAGCTCGCCCCGCTCCGCACGCAGCGCCGTCAGGCGGAAACGTCGCTCAAGGTTTTCCAGCATCAGCGCGTGTTCGATGTCGTCTTTACCGACCGTGCGTCGGCGCAGATTTCCCACCACCCGCGAACTGATTTCCTTCAGCGTTTGCTCGTCAATATTCTCTTCCGAATCGGCGGCAAGACGCTCTTCCATCTTGTGCAGGCTCTCAATCGCGACCTCAGCAGCCACGGCGCGAGCCATACGTTCTTCTTCGCGGTAGGAGGACTTGTCCACAACCACGCCGCGCAGCAGGAAAGGCAACGCCACCACACCGGCAATCAGCGAGAACAAGATCACCCCAGCGGCCAAAAAGACCAGCTGATAGCGCGACGGGAAGGCCGAACCATCGGCCAGGAACAGGGGAATCGACAGCACACCGGCCAGCGTAATCGCGCCACGAACGCCCGCAAACGAGGCAACCCACAGCTCACGCGTCGAGAAACTGCCAAAGGTCAGCGGACGCTTCTTCAGCAGGCGGTTGCTGAAGTTCTTCATCAGCCACAGCCAGGCGAAACGCAGCAGCAACAGGGCGAAGTAGATGACGGCAACGTCGGCGAACAGGTGCCAGGTGACGATGCTCGGGTCATGCGTTGCCTGGTCCAGCGAGCTCTCGAGAATGCCCGGCAGCTGCAGGCCCAACATGATAAACACCATGCCGTTAAACACAAATTCGAGCATCGCCCAGACGCTGTTTGCGCGCAGGCGCATCGCCAGCGGTGCATTGCGAATAATGCCCGACTGACTGATGGTCATACCGGCGGCCACGGCGGCCAGAATGCCTGAAACGCCAATGTGTTCGGCAATCAGATAGGAGGCAAACGGCAGCAGGAGCAGCAGAACGATTTGCGTCGCCGGGTCGTCGCCGCTCCAGCGGCTCATGATGCGCAGCGACTTACTGTACAGCCAGGTCACGGCGACGCCGGCCAACAGACCGCCGATGGCCACTTTGAGGAACTCGACCGTCGCACCCGGCACAGTGAAGACCATAGTCCCCATCGCCACCGCGATGGCGAACTTCAACGATACCAGGCCCGACGCGTCATTCATCAGCGCCTCGCCTTCGAGGATACCCATGATCGATTTCGGAATACGCCCCTTACCGACGATACCCGACAGGGCCACGGCGTCCGTCGGTGACAGTACGGCGGCCAGCGCGAAGGCGGCGACCAAGGGAATATTCGGCACCATCATGTAAATCAGATACCCCACCCCAACTACGGTGACCAGCACCAATGCGAGCGCCAGCCCAAGGATCTCTCGCCCTTTGTGCAGGAATTCGCGCATCGGCGTCTTCCAGCCATCGGCGAACAGCAACGGCGGAATGAACAGCACGAGGAACAAGTCAGGATCGAAATCGACGTGTAAACCAAAGTTGGGCCACGCGAGCAATGCCCCCACGGCGATTTGCATAAGAGGAAGTGGAACCTGGAACGGCAACATCCTGGTAACGACACCGGAGAGCGACACCACCAGAATCAAAATAAGGATGGTAAAAAATATTTCCATGCTTTCCTTAGACTCTTGTTATTAGGTTAATGCTTAAAGCTGGACGCAGGCCGGGCCTGCACGACAATTTGATAGTAAAACATTTTAACAATGGATAAAAATTGCAGACGTCTGAAAGTGAAGTGTAAATGTTGTTAACAAACTTTGTTGGTTTATGAATGCGGGGGAAGAAGAAACAAGCGACTTTCCCCCGCGACAGGCGCGGGGGAAGCGTGAGAGAGGACGTTAAAGCGCCCAGCCGCCGGCGTAGAACACCACCAGCGCAACGGCGATAACTACCGTGCCAAGGTTCAGCTTGCGCCACTCGCCTGAGCAAATACGACCCACGACCAGCGAGCTAAAGCCCAGCATAATGCCGGTCACGATGTTACAGGTCAGCACGATAAATACCGCACACAGCAGCCCCGACATGGCGTCAACAAAGTCGGTGAAGTCCAGCTTGGTCACGTTGCTGAGCATCAGCAGGCCAACGTACATCAGCGCAGGCGCGGTCGCATAGGACGGCACCAGATAGGACAGAGGAGAAAGGAACAGCATCAGCAGGAACAGCACCCCGACCACCGTGGCGGTTAGACCGGTTTTGCCGCCCGCTGCCGTACCTGCCGCAGACTCAATGTACACCGCAGCGGGTGCCGCACCGACCAGACCGGCGAAAATGCTGCTGACCGAGTCCGCCGTCAGTGCCCTGCCAGCGTTGATAATCTGGCCGTCTTTATCCAACAGGTTAGCCTGCCCCGCTACTGCGCGAATGGTGCCCGTGGCGTCGAACACCGCGGTCATCACCAGCGCCAGCACGCTCGGTAACACGGCGGCTTTCAGCGCGTCTTTAATATCAAGATTAAAGAACAACGAATGACCGCTCGCGTCAGACAGTGAAGGCATCGCAAACAGGCCGTGATATTTCACCGCCGGATCGAAAATCAGGCCAATCACGGAAATGGCGATAATCACCAGCAAAATGCCACCCGGCACACGCAGTTTCTCCAGACCAAAAATCACCGCCAGCCCGAGCAGCGTCATCACCACCGGGAAGGAGGTAAAAGCGCCGAGCGCGACAGGCAGGCCGTCGAGCGGATTCTTGATAACCAGCCCCACGCCGTTAGCCGCCACCAGCAGTAGGAACAGGCCGATGCCTATCCCCGTACCGTGCGCAACACCGGTCGGCAGATTGCGCAAAATCCAGGAGCGAATGCCGGTCACCGAGATAACGGTAAACAGCACGCCCATCAGGAATACCGCCCCGAGCGCCACCGGCACGGGGATGTGCTGACCAATAACCAGGCTAAACGCGGTAAACGCCGTCAGGGAGATAGCACAACCAATCGCCAGCGGCAGGTTTGCCCACAGCCCCATCAGCAGAGAGCCAAATCCGGCCACCAGGCAGGTTGCAACGAACACCGCCGCCGCAGAAAAACCGGCTTTGCCGAGCATCGAAGGCACGACTATCACGGAATAGACCATGGCTAAAAAGGTGGTGAGACCGGCGATCACTTCCTGGCGAACGTTACTGCCACGCGCAGAAATAGAAAAGAAAGCATCAAGCGATCCTTTAGGCGTCACGCTGCCGCCCGCTTGAGACTGTGGTTGAGACATGGTGGATCCTCTGAGTGTGCTACTGAAATGCCTGCGTGGTCATTATGAAATCGTTTCGTGTTGTTCGCTTCCCTACCCGGCTAAAGGATGTGCGCCGACGTTCAACGATGATAAACACCGTTGAATTATCGGCAAAAAGCCAGGGCAAACGTTTAACTCACATCGCGTACGGCGGTTCTAAAAGTCGTAGGTACGGCTAAGCAAACGATTATCCAGCTATTAATACTCTGGTTTCAACTCCGTTTAGCGATGTTTTTGTCATTTTTGTACATTTTAAAGACATTTAATCTAAAAAAAGCGAGTCGATCAATTTTTACTCAGGATCCTATTTGATAAGGCCCACCCTGTTTTAACGCCTGTTGATAGGCCGGTCTTGCCTGAATCTTAGCCAGCCACTGTTTCAGGTGCGGGGTTTTATCGGTGGGAAAACGCGAGGCCAGCGCCTCGATTGGAAAGCTCATCTGAATATCTGCGGCGCTGAAGGTTTCACCGGCAAACCAGGCATTTTTAGTCAAGTGATCTTCAATGTAGGCGGCATGCGTCGCCAGCTGTTTGTCGATGTAATTCTGCTGCACGCCTTTACCTATCGCCCCGGCTATCGGGCGGATCAACCACGGCATGGGCGGTTTGCCAAGACGCCCGAAGATAAGTTTCATTACCAGCAGCGGCATCAGCGATCCTTCGGCATAGTGCATCCAGTAACGATACTGCAAACGCGACGAAGGATCCGCTGGCTTGAGAAGACCCTGAAGATCGTAGGTTTCCTGTAAATATTCGAGGATAGCACCCGATTCAGCGATGATAAGATCGCCATCCTGCAACACCGGCGACTTGCCCAGCGGATGGATCTTCTTAAGCGATGCCGGGGCCAGCATCGTTTTTTCGTCACGCTGATAGCGTTCGATGGTGTACGGCAGTTGCAGTTCTTCAAGCATCCACAAAATGCGTTGGGAACGCGAGTTATTGAGGTGGTGAAGGATTATCATGCATACACTCCAGAGTAGTCATACTAATTGATTGTTAACTATAGACTACTGAAGAGACGCTAACCTGCGGTAATAAAAGATTACATCAACGATTGACAAGTTTCGGACAATGCCTCATGTTTGAATTTAAATTCATTAAATGTGAATTTAAATTCAAATTATAAACACGCGTTTTATTCGCAATCTAAAAGGGATTAACACCATGTCCGACGTTTTAGCCGCAGTAGAACAACAATTTTACGCTTACAATCAGCACGACCTGGAAAAATTCGTTTCCTGTTTTAGCGAAACCTTTATTGCGTATCGTATGCCTGCCACCGCGCCTTCCATGCAGGGCAAACAGCAGCTGCGCGAGTTTTACGCCCAAAACCGATTTAACAACCCCGCACTGAAAGCCGAACTCATATCGCGTAGCGTATTGGGTAACAAGGTCTTTGATCTGGAAAGGATCCACGGTCTGAACGAACAACCTATCGAAAGCATGGCGGTATTCGAGGTGAAAGACGGTCTCATTGAGACCGCCTGGTTTTACTTCGCTTAACGAGGTGACAGGTCGGGCCAAAGTGGCCTGACCGCGTCCATGAGCGCGGGTGTCCCCGTCGCCACCGACAGGTGACGAATCCCTTCCCCACCGAAATTTACCACCGTTTCCAGCCCGGCTTCCTGACACAGCACCGCGCCACCAGCGATGTCCCACAGCGTGGTGCGGCGTTGCAGGTGGCCGTCGAGAATACCTTTCGCCGCAAACACCATACCCACGGTGGTACAGCGATAGCAGTGTACCGACCAGTCTGCCTCACGCAGACCCCGATAAAATGCCGACGCCTCACCAAGCTGATCGTCTGCGCTATCGCCCAGAGAAACGACCTGAACGTCAGAGAAACGGTTATCGCGCGTAAAAGGTTTGCCGTTAAGGAAGATGCCCTTGCCGGTCTCTGCGGCAAAAAGTTCGTTAAGCACCGGCAGCGCGACTATCCCAATCACCGGACGATGCCGCTCGACCAGTCCTAATGAAACGCCCCAAAGCGGCGAACCGCGTAAAAAGTTAGACGTGCCGTCGATCGGGTCAATCACCCAGCACGCGCCTTCGCTCAGCTGGCCGCCCATCTCTTCACCAATAATCGGGTCGTTGGGGAAATGCTGTTGCAGCTGCTGGCGGATAAAGTTTTCAACCGCGACATCGGCTTCTGAAACAAAGTCCTGGGTGCGTTTGCTGCTGACATCAATCTCGCTGCGTCGCGCAAAGAAGCTCAGCGCCAGTTCGGCGGCCTGTGCAGCAATTTGGCTGGCGATGCGCAGCCTGTCGGAAATCTCGTTTTTCATTGTTAGCGTCCTTTGTCCTTTAACCAACGGCGCAGTTGACTGACGTTATCAGTCTGAATTGCGCCAAATCCAGCGTCAACCAACGTGCCCCAGACCTGCGTCGGATGCTGATGGGCGTGGCTATCACAGTAGTCCAGCGAGTGAGAGACATCCAGCGTGTTCACCCATAGGCGAATGCCCAACCGTTGCAGCTCCTCTCGCGCCTCGATGACGTCGTGCAAATCGCTAAAATAAAGCGCCATCATCTGCGCGCCAAAGTCTTCTATCTTGCGCAAATCTTCGGCAAACTTTCCGGGTCTGGCGTGCACAATCGGCATGTAGGGAATACGTCGCCGGGCGTCAGTCATGTCCAGCGGGAAGGACTGTGCATTGAGCTCAATCTTGCTTTTAAGCAGCACGCCGTCGGCCATGTTCATGTTGAGCACCAGGTCTATCACGCGCTGGCGATCGCGGGCAAATTTGATATCAATATTCACCACGATCCGGCCACGTGCCTCCTCGAGAAAAGCTTCCAGAGAAGGCACACGATCTTCAGTCACCACCATGCCGGGGCGTCCGTCGCTGCCCTTGAGTCGCGCACGGCGCACTTCAGAGAAGGGCATACGCTGAATTTCGCCCTGATGGTCAGAGGTTCGGTCCAGCCTTGCGTCGTGCACGACCACCAGCTGAGAGTCCGCAGTACTCTGGGTATCAATTTCGATGATGTCAGCGCCTGCGGCAATCGCGTCTTCGAGCGCAGACAGCGAGTTTTCCGGTGCGCGGGTCCATACGCCCCGGTGGGCCACAATCAGCACTGACGGGTTTTGCAGTGAAATCAGTTTTCGGGTATCGACGTACATGTCCTCTCCGGTAAAGGTTTAACTCACACGGAAAGTAACATTGCACGGGTTTATGACTGTTTGACCCAAAAGCCGTGAACAAAATATGACAACCCCTTGCTTAATAACCCTTAAAAGCTCTATATCTTGTAGGAGATTTTTTCGTCAATCATACTCGGAGAATGTCATGCCTGATGCCGCTCATTTGCTGCCTTTTATGTTAATCGCCCTCGGAATGGTGCTCACCCCCGGGCCGAACATGATTTACCTGATTTCGCGCTCTCTCTGTCAAGGCCCAAGGGCCGGACTTATCTCACTCGGCGGCGTCGTGGTCGGCTTCCTGTTTTATATGGTTTTCTCCGCACTCGGTATCACTGCCCTGTTAATGGCCGTGCCGTTTGCCTATGACACCCTGCGATTCTGCGGCGCACTTTATCTGCTGTATATGGCGTGGCAGGCTATCCGCCCCGGCGGTCGTTCGCCGTTTCAGGTGCGTGAACTCGCCAAAGACAGCCCGCGTAAACTCTTCACCATGGGGCTTTTTACTAACCTACTTAACCCCAAGGCCGCCGTGCTGTATCTCTCTCTTTTACCGCAGTTTATCGTGCCTGCGCAGGGTCACGTTCTGATGCAGTCGATGGTGCTGGGCAGCACGCAGATTGCCGTGAGTTTCTGCGTCAATGCGCTGATTGCACTCTCGGCCGGTTATATCGCGGCATTCCTGGCAGGGCGTCCGTTTTGGACCCTGGTGCAACGCTGGCTGATGGCGACCGTACTCAGCGGCCTTGCGGTGCGCATGCTGATTGAAGGGCGTAAATAATCGTCGAGATGTTCAGTTAAGGCACACCGCTATATACTGGGAAATACAACGTATAACGAGGTTTTCCCTGTGCACACTTTTCTAAAATTTTCGCTATCCAGGTCGAATACTTTCAACATCCTGATGCTCGGCGCGGTGCTGAGCATGTCATCCTTTGGCGCGATCGCCTCACGACAAATCACCGACCAGCTTGGCCGTCAGATAACGATTCCCGATCAGGTCGACAGAGTTGTCGTACTTCAGCATCAGACGCTTAATCTTCTCGTGCAGCTCGACGCCAGCAGCAAGATTGTTGGCGTGCTGGCAAACTGGAAACAACAGTTGGGCGACAGCTATGTGCGCCTCGCACCGCAGCTGCTAACAACACCTGCGCTGGGCGATTTGACGCACGTCGATGTGGAGAGTCTGGTTGCGCTGCATCCGCAGGTCGTCTTCGTCACAAACTATGCGCCAAAGGAGATGATTGACCAGATTAGCAACGCAGGCATCGCGGTAGTGGCTATTTCGCTGCGCGACGACAGGCCTGGAGAAGCGGGCAAAATGAATCCGCAGATTAACGACGAGGAGCAGGCCTACAACGACGGGCTAAAAACCGGTATCAGGCTGATTGGTGAGGTGGTGAATCGCCAGAAGCAGGCTGACGCGCTTATCGATTACACCTTTGCCCAGCGAACTCTGGTGAGCAGCCGCCTGAAGGACGTTGCACCCGACCAACGCGTCCGCGTTTATATGGCAAACCCTGACCTCACGACCTATGGCTCCGGCAAATACACTGGCATGATGATGAATCACGCGGGCGCACTTAACGTGGCTGAATCCACGGTGAAAGGCTTTAAACAGGTGAGTATGGAGCAGGTCATCGCCTGGAACCCGCAGGTGATTTTTGTACAGGACCGCTATCCGCAGGTGGTGGGTGATATCGAACGCGACCCTAACTGGCAGGTCATTGACGCCGTAAAGCATCACCGCGTTTATCTGATGCCGGAATATGCCAAGGCCTGGGGTTATCCAATGCCCGAAGCGCTGGCCATCGGTGAGCTGTGGATGGCGAAAAAACTCTATCCGCAAAAATTCAGCGATATCGATATGCAGAAACAGGCCAATGCCTACTATCAGCGTTTCTATCGCACTGACTATGTCGCGCCTAAACCCGCGCCAGCCGAGCCTAAAGCCTGATGACCCGGCAGCTCAACGTTCTGGCTGCGGGCAGCCTGAGAGCCGTTTGGCCGCCTTTAATGGCACATTTTACCCGACAGAGCGGGATAGGGGTCTCGACGCAGTTTGGCCCCGCCGGGCTGCTGCGCCAGCGCATTGAAGCGGGAGAACAGCCTGATCTGTTCGCCTCAGCCAACGTATCACATCCGCAGCGCCTGCTGGCGCTCGGCCGTGCTCAGCGCGTTGAGACCTTTACCGGCAACAGGCTTTGTCTGACGGTGCATGAAAATCGGGTAACCGAACACCCCTCATGGTTAGCGTTGCTGAATGACCCCGGGCTGCGGCTCGGCACCTCGACGCCGCTTGCCGACCCTTCGGGTGACTACACCTGGCAGCTGTTTGAAAAGATAGAGAGGCGTCACCCCGGCATGGGCGAAAGGCTGCGTCAGTCGGCTTTGCCACTGGTCGGCGGCGCCGAGAGCCAGCCCGTACCAGCGGGCGAGCTGGCCGCGGCGTGGCTTATCCGCACCGGACAGTGCGAGCTTTTCATCGGCTATGTGAGTTACGCGCGTCGGCTCGCAGAGTGTGACGGTCTGCGGGTGATTGAAATACCTGAGGATTATAATATTCGAGCGGATTATGCCTTTGCGCAATGCCACGCACGAGCAGAACCGCTGTCAGATTTTTTGCTCTCGACAGCGGCGCAGGGGTACTTAACGCGGGAAGGATTTACCGAGAGGGATTAGTCCCTCTCTTTCAGCGCACGCTGACGGTCATAGTACTCGTCTTCTGCGGCAGTAATTTCATCGAGCAGAGAGTCCACGTCAGCCTTGTGCGTGTCTTCGGCAAATTGGCCGGTCAGCACGCTTTCCGGGGTCAATTTACCCTCTTCATACAGCGCCCAGATCTCTTTCGCATAGCGCGTTTCCAGCAGCGCTGGCGCGAATTGCCCGTAGAAATCGGTCATGTTGTTCACGTCACGCTCGAACATAGATTCGGCATGGTTATTGGCTGAGGCATCAACGGCCTGCGGCAAGTCAATGATAACCGGCCCCTGTGCGTCAAGCAGCACGTTGAACTCCGAGAGGTCACCATGCACGATACCAGCGCAAAGCA
Source organism: Rouxiella badensis (assembly GCF_002093665.1). GTDB lineage: Bacteria > Pseudomonadota > Gammaproteobacteria > Enterobacterales > Enterobacteriaceae > Rouxiella > Rouxiella badensis. Next base: position 139,735 of record NZ_MRWE01000003.1, read on the forward strand.
TGCGGACGATGTTGCGGATCATGATGTCATGCCCCTCAATCGCCTCCTGCTCGGTAAATATAACGTCGCTCAAACGCGGTGCTACCAGCCCTTCACCGTCGGTAATAAGCTCCATCAGCAGCACACCGTCGAGGCAGATATAAGGTTGCGGGACCCGCACGCCGGCGTTTGCCAAACGAAACAGCGCGTCAACTTCGGCCGTCTGCCAAGTCTCTTCCTGCTGCTTGCGCCCAAACTTGGAGCCTTTTTGCATCGCACGTGCGCTGCGGCTGTTACGAACCTTGCGCCCTTCCTGATACTGAACGGCCTGCTTAAAGCTACGCTGCGTTGCTTCCTTATAAACCTTGGCGCAACGAATTTCCTCACCGCATAAAACGGTGTACACGTCGGCTTCTTTGCCACTTTTCAGTCGACGGACCACGTCATCGATTAGGCCGTCATCCACCAGAGGTTGGATTCTATTTGGGATTTTCATGCAGCCTTGTACCTTATTTATGCGCGCGAGGGAATCACCCCGCACAAAATTCCTTTAACCGTGCTCTGTCGCCATCCTGTTAGGTGGCCTATGCCTCAGTTTATCTTAGTCATACCTCACTGCATACTTTCCAGACAGAGATCTTTGAGGGTAGCGCGGAACCCTACGCTAGTTTATCCATTTATCTCAGCGCAAAGGACGCAGGATCAAGAATGAAAAGTGGGATGCCTGTGGCAAAAAATGGGATGGGTCTTTTAAAAATAGTTAGCGGAGGTATTATTAATAGCGATGAATTGCTTCCTTTTTTAAACGAAATTAAAACGAAAACTAATGACAAATTAAGATTCAAAGGACTGTTTAAAAAAGCCCCTAAGCCGTTTAGCTTCCGTTTATGTTACCCAGAATTTAGTATAAGAATGGTTTAAGAAGCAGGTGGTACTGTGCAGCCACTGTAACCTGCTGAGATTCTATTTATGCCAAGCATTCTAATTACAGGCGCCTCCGGCTTCGTGGGTGGTGCCGTTGTCGAACATTTTTTACGTCAGTATCCAAAAAACGAAATCAACCTTCTGTTATTAGTCCGCGCTGAAACAACGGCTGCCGGTTTATTGAGAATAAGAACCAATTTAGAAAAATTTGGTTTAAATTCGCAGCAGCTTGCTTCTATTAATGAAGAAAATATTTTAATCGGTGACCTGTCCGAGCCTGAAGCATTTACTCAGGACCCACGTATCGATAATGTCACGCACGTTATTAACTGTGCTGCAATTGCCTCCTTCGGAAATAACCCGGCGCTGTGGCGCGTTAACGTCGACGGCTCTTTAGCTTTTGCTCAGCGGATGGCAAAAGTAAAAAGCCTACAGCGCTTTGTTCACGTTGGCACCGCCATGGCGTCAATGCCGGACAAAGACAGCGTTTTCTATGAAGATATGCCCGATAATGCGCACAATGAGGACCTGGTGCAGTACACCGCCTCCAAACGCGCTATCGAAAATCTGATCCGCGAACACTGCCCGGACCTGCCTTTTGTGGTGGCACGTCCCTCCATTATCGTCGGTCATACTCAGTACGGATGCCGTCCATCGAGCAGCATTTTCTGGGTATTCCTGATGGCGCTCAAGCTGAAGAAATTTACCTGTCAGCTTGACGATAAAATTGACGTTATTCCAGTAGACTATTGTGCCATGGTGCTGGCGAATCTTTGCCTGAGCGAAGAAGTTAAACATAACTTCTACCATATTTCTTCGGGTGAAGAGATGTGTACGCCTTTTTCTGCTATCGATGAATCTGTCGCCAAAGCAAATAACACCTCAGCAATTGTTAACGATTATCAGCAAATTAGTTATCAAGAGTTCACAGGAATTCGGAAACAATTTAAAGATATTCTTGGCCCCTGCAATGACAAGATTATTCTGCGCGCAATTAAATTATACGGCGGCTTTGCAGAATTAAACGTTAAGTTCGATAATCAGCGTTTATTGGACATGGGCATTCCGCGCCCTATGGCATTTACGCGTTATATCGATAAATGCGTCAGCACCACGCAGGGTCTTTCAATTCCTGAATTGATGATGGTCGACTTTAAGTAATAATATTCGTCCTGATACGACTGCCCCCTCGCTTAATAAAAGGGGGCATTTTTGCGCTATACGCTGCCGTTACGACCAAATAATTGATAACCTTCGCGTTGATTCAAGCGCTCATAGTACGAAAAAACGGCAGAAAGCGTAGGGCGAGTGATTGGCGTCATCACCCAGCGATTTACCGACATGCCAATCACTATGTCGGCCAGCGTAAAGCGGTCACCCAATATATAGTCTCCCGCCTGCTGTAATTGACCGTCAACAATCTCCATTAATCTATTCCATTCTGCGATGCTGATTGCGAGCAATGCCGGGTCCTGATGCTGCGGGCTTTGACGCGCAAGAGACATAAAGGCATAGCGCCAGGCATTATTCAGATCGCCGAGCTGCCAGTCCATCCACTGCTCTACCTTCGCTCTTTCACGCGGCGTTGGCGGTAAGAGATCGTCTCGCCCCTCTTTAGCCACCAAATAGCGGCAGATAGTGTTGGATTCCCACAGGACATATTCATCATCAATAATGACCGGCACCAAAGAATTCGGGTTCAACGCCTTAAACTCTGCCGTTTGCGTCGATTTGAAATCGCCGCCGTACTCTTCATGGCGGTAATCCAACCCCAGCTCATGGCAGGTCCAGAGCACTTTACGCACATTAATTGACGTCGATTTGCCTAATATTTTCAACATAGTCTGTCTTCTCCACCAGCATACTGCGCTGCCTATTTTTCGGTGCCGGGACGGCTATACAAGCGAACGGGACTGTCTTGATAAGTCGTATCAATCTGATGAATAAATCCATGCTTCTCGGCCAGCCGGATTGACGGCGTATTTTCCGGAGCAATGATGCAGCAAACGGGACGCTCGAGGTGCGCGGCGGCCCAATCGAGTACGGCTTTTGCCGCCTCGCTGGCGTAGCCTTTGCCGTGAAATTCTGGGCTTAATACCCAACCCATCTCCGCCTTATTCTCCAGAGAAGGCTGCATATTTCGCTGAAAGTCGGCAAGCCCGATCTCGCCGATGAAGCGGCCAGACTCTTTTTCTTTCACCACCCAATAGCCAAAACCCAGCAGTTGCCAATGGCCGACATAGCGTAAAAGCCGGGTCCAGCTCGCCTCGCGCGTGGAGGGCGTGCCACCGATAAAGCGGACCATTTCAGGATCGGCCCACAGCGCCGCGATGACGTTGAAATCATCAACGGTGTGGCCGCGCAGAATCAATCTTGGCGTTTCTATTTGTGGTGCAGCGTTGAGCATAGTAGTGATAACCCTCAGTAATCCGACAGGAATAACCTAGCACCGAATGTCGGCTAATGGGATGGTGGGAAAGTTATTTTGAGAAATAGCGCGAGGAATACGTTAGCGCAAAAGGTTCTGGCGAACGGCAGAAGGCGCGACGCCGCGCAGCGACTTAAAGCGGTTGCTGAAATGGCTGGTTGAACTGAACCCACAGTCCAACGCGATAGTAGTGATATCCAGACGGGTATTACGCAATAAATTCTCGGCGCGGATAATACGCGCGTTCATGACGTACTGGTGTGGCGCAACGCCCATCGACTGCTTAAACATCCGCGCAAAATGATACTCACTTAGCCCAGCAATCTCGGCCAACTGCTGCAACTGTAGCGGCGTCGACAGATGGCCGTGAATATATTCCTTCACGCGGTTCAGCACCGTCGGCGACAGACCGCCACGCACGGTCGGCAGCGCCCACTGCAAATGGGTATAGTGGCGCACCAGATGCGTCACCAGTAGATTGGTGGCCGTACTAAGCATCAGCTGATTGCTGCTTTCCTGCCACTGGCAACTGAGCAGAAAGTGACGATAAAGCTGAGTAATATGCTGATCTTCTTCGAACGTGAGTTCATCGACCAGAATACTCGCCGGGCTACGGTCCCAGGTCTGTTCTATGACCTGGCGCAGATGTTCGTCGGTGCAATACATATGTACAAACGACAAGTCGCCCCGCACGTCCCAGCTCGAGACGTTGTGTTTCGGCATCAGACAGAAGCGATCCGGCCCGCCACCGTTTTGCCAGCCTGAACGCGTTTTGTGGTAGCACTCGTAGCCGTCGGCGATATACAGGCTGAGCGTATGGTGATCCGGGTCTTCCTGCGTCACGCAGTCGTTTTTATTCGACCACGCGGCCAGCTGCATACCCGACCCCAGATGCACGGTATCGTGCAACACGGCATGGTGCTTCTGGAGCGTTTCGAAGGCCTGATAACGATTTGGCATGGCGCGGCTTCCCGGTGAATGAATAGCGCTATTGTAGTGTTTTCCCCGCGTTGAGGGCGAGTATTGACTGCACTATCACTTTAAAAAAACCGCAAGAATATACAACTGACCGCAAGCCCATGAATGCCCAAATCTTATTGAGGGTCGATAATCCACGCAGAATTCTCTTTTTTAGCGCTGGATACCATTATGAACGCATTGCTGTATATCTCCGTGATCCTGATTTGGGGCACTACCTGGTTTGCCATCTACCTGCAACAGGGTGTAGTGGCCGTAACAGTCTCCATTTTCTACCGCTTTTTGCTCGCCTCGCTGCTGATGATGGTAGTGCTATTGATTGCTCGCCGTTTGCGCAAGCTGGCGTTGAAAGACCACATTTATTGCGTGGCACAAGGCTGCTGCGTTTTTGCCTTCAACTTCTATTGTTTCTACCACGCGGCGGCCTATATCAGCAGCGGGCTGGAATCGGTGATTTTCTCGATGTCAGTGCTGTTTAACGCCTTCAACGGCATGCTTTTCTTCCGTCAGAAAATGTCACCGGCGTTGATTCCGGCATCGATTCTGGGTCTGGTAGGCATTGTTACCCTGTTTTGGCACGACCTTAGCGCGAATCACGTTGCGCCTGAGTTGTTGAAAGGCATAGGTCTTAGCATGCTGGGCACCTACGGTTTCTCGTTGGGCAATATGATCAGTACGCGCCACAAAAAGCACGGACTGGACGTGGTTAGCACCAATACCTACGCGATGGGATACGGTGCTGCTGTGATGGCGTTGCTGAGCCTGGCACAGGGAGCGTCCTTTGCCATCGAATGGACATCCGCCTACGTCGGCTCGCTGGTCTATCTGGCGGTATTTGGCTCGGTGCTCGGATTCGGGATGTATTTCAGCCTGGTAGGACGTATCGGCGCAAGCCAGGCCGCCTACAGTACGCTACTGTTTCCACTCGTCGCGCTGACGGTATCGACCTTCTATGAAGGTTATCAATGGCATACCAACGCGGTGATTGGGTTGGGGCTTATCCTGCTCGGTAATCTGGTGATGTTCTATCGTCCGCGCTGGCTGTCGGAATGGAAAAAAACGAAACCCGCGCTGAGCTAATCAGGCATCGTCAAATGATTCACTCTGCCAGTCGAAAGACGAGAGCGTATCGCTGACGATCTCTTTCAATTTCATCACCGCCGGGTCGCGCAGCGCATCACGCCGCCAGCCAAGATTAATTGAATAGGCCGGCATGGCGACCGGCGGCAGCAATAATCGCAAGGGATGAAACGCCGCCAGTTGACGGGCGGCGTGCAAAGGAATGGTCGCCAACGCCGGGCTGCCCAGCAGCAGATAAGGCAAGGCCGAGAAATGGGTTGTTGATGCCATCACCGTCCGCTTAAGCCCCTGCGGGATAAGTACCTCATCCACCATGCCTATAAACCCGCCCGATGAGACCAGCAGATGCCGACGGCTTAAGAAAGCCGCCAGCGTCAGGTGATGTTGATGCTCGACTTCATGCTCTGCCAGCGGCTGAGTCACATCAATCAGACAGGCATAGCGCCCTTCTCCCAATGTTTCACTGCCGATAGCCGCCGAGGTGAATCCTCCTGAGGCAATCGCGACATCGATTTCGCGATTCATCAGCATCTCTTCCACGATGCGGCTGTGAGTCTGACGGAAGACCACCCGCAGCCCCGGCATGTCGCGTTCAAGCCGGTCAATCAGACGCTTGCCCAACGCGAGCTCAAAGTCATCCGAGAGTCCGATGCTCAACGACCGACCCGCATAGCCGGCCCGCGCGCCAGAAACCAGCAGCAAACTCTGCCGACATTTATCCAGCGCCTCGCTGACCAGCGGTTTCAGCTCATTGGCGCGCAGCGTCGGCGCAAGCCCGCGTCCGGTGCGCACAAACAGGTGATCGTCATACAGGCGGCGAAGACGGCCAAGCGCGGCGCTCACCGCCGACTGCGTCAGCCCAAGCCGCACGGCGGCGCGGCTCGCACTGCCCTCTTCATATAAGGCCTCGAGGACTTTAAGCAGGTTGAGATCGACCGTCTCGATATTAATTCTATCAATATCACTCATAAATGGATGGGCATGGATTAATGTCAGGATTCGAGCAGAATAGAAATTCATCCCCGCTGAGTCGAGAGAAATTTATGCCTGCTTCAATCGTTGCTGCCCTGCAAATAGGCTCTTCCCCACAGGGAAAAGCCGCTACGCTGGAAAATATTTTGTCCTGGGAGACGGAGATTACTGCCTCTGGTGCCCGCCTGGTCGTCATGCCGGAAGCGCTATTGGGGGGCTATCCGAAAGGCGAGATCTTTGGCACCCGTCTGGGCTATCGCCTGCCCGAAGGCCGTGAAGATTTTACCCGTTACTACAATAACGCCATTGAGGTCCCCGGTGAGGAAACGCAGGCGCTGGCAGACCTCGCAACCCGCACCCAGGCTAGCATCGTAATCGGCGTGATTGAACGCAGCGGTTCAACGCTCTACTGTACTTCGCTGTTTATCGAACCGGCTCAGGGGGTGGTTGCCAGGCACCGCAAGCTGATGCCAACCGGCACCGAACGGTTGATCTGGGGACAGGGTGATGGTTCGACGCTGCCCGTGGTGAACGCCGCCGCAGGCCGTCTCGGCAGCGCAATTTGCTGGGAAAATCACATGCCTCTGCTGCGCGTGGCAATGTATGGTAAGGGCGTTGAGGTCTGGTGCGCTCCGACGGTAGACGAGCGAGAAATCTGGCAATGCTCGATGCGCCACATCGCTCACGAAGGCCGAATGTTCGTGGTAAGCGCCTGCCAATATCAGCCCTCACCTGCACAGCAGGGAATCGAGGTGGCGCACTGGGAAACTAACCGGCCGGTGATTAACGGGGGTTCGGTGATTGTGGGTCCGTTGGGCGACGTGCTGGCCGGACCGCTGAAGGGAGAAACCGGCCTGTTGACCGCGGAAATCAATACCGACGACCTGGTGGGCGCCCGCTATGATTTCGACCCGGTCGGGCACTATTCAAGGCCGGATATTTTTAGCCTTGAGGTCGATCAGCGCGCAAAAAAGAATCTGCGATTTATTGAGGACTAGGCAGGATTGCGTCAGGCGGCGAATCGGGGGTAAGTTAAGGCATCACTCATCGTTTTAACGAGTTATCCTTTTCGAGGCGAAAACAGTATGACGCAGTCTCCTTCAGCGGTTCTTTTGCATATTGGCAGTGAAGAAACACAGGTCACGATCGACGGCAAGACGCATCGGTTAACGCTGGGCTCACAGCTCACCTCGTTAGGCTATTTCAGACACCAGCCCCCGACGCCCGCCGAGATGGAAAACGCCATCATGGTCGTTGAAGACGAGGTGACAGGCCTGCGCCACGACATCACGCCGGGGGCGAGTCTTCATAGCCAAGATAACGATATTCGCGCGATCGCTCGCCTCGCTGGCGTCGCAGAAAACGAGCAGATGTCGCTCTCACTGGACGCCGTCGAGCGGACCTTCGACCGCCTCGCGCTGGTGATCAATGGCCGCCCCGCGCACTTTGAAGGCATTCCTGAAGGTAACGATTTCGCCGCAACGCTGCTTATATTGAGAGAGTTTATGCATCATCTGCAGTTCGATGAAATCGTCGTCAAAGGGGCACGATTCGAGATGCTCAATAGCCAGCCATAGTCCGGCTCTCTCAGCTTAAATAGCGCAAGATAAGCATGCTGCCCGAGGCGAGCAGGATAAGGTTGATAAGCTTGAGAAACTGCTCACGCGACATTCTGAGCGTGAGATGGCGGCCGAGTGTTATCCCCAGCAGCATACCCGGCAGGAGAATCAGCGCCAACAGCCACAGGTTGGCATCAAGATAAACTCCCGCCAGCGCAAAAATAACGACCCGCGTTAACGTGCTCAAGCCAATAAGCGTGGTTTGTGTGATACGAAATGCGTCTTTTTTCTCAATACGGCCGCCGAGATAAATGGCGTAAATAAATCCGCCGCTGCCAAAAAGTGCACTAAATACGCCGCCGACCAACCCAAAAGGCACCGCCGCCTTCGGTGAAAAGGTGCGCTGCGGCTTGAGTCCGCTAAGCGAATACAGGGCGTAGAACACCACAAATAGGCCCAACGCCAGCAGAAGGATATCGGGCCGCGCCCTGAGCAAAATCGCCGCCCCAATCAGACTGCCCATGACCATCAGCGGAATCAGCCGTTTTAACTCGGGCCACTGCGCATTGCGTCCGTCACGGCTGACATTGACCACTGCGGCACAAAGGTCGAGCAGCGCCAGCAAGGGAACAATGTCCGCCAGCGGGATATAGAGCGCCATCACCGGGCTAGCGACCAAGGCTGACCCGAAACCCGCAATCCCAAAAATAACGTAGGCCACCAGCAGCGTGACACCCAGTACCAGATAATGCGTTAACGTGAGTGTTTCGAGCATTTTTTGCGCCTTTCCTTAGCGGATGTTGATGCAATCGCGTTCAAAAAACATACAAAAATGAGATCTGGAACACAGTTCTAACTAAAAGGCCGTCAGGTTCCCCCGTTGGATGGATAAAACGTCATCTTTGATTACATTCAATATACACATTTGTGCAAATGTGTTTAATCATATTTAAAAGGGTGAATAAATGAAAAAAATTCTCGTCACTGCTGCTGTCGCTCTTTCGCTGTTTTCTTTAACCGCGTCTGCTGCTGAGCTGATCTCTAAAGATGAAGCTCATCACTTTAAATATCACTATGTGGGCAAAATTAGCGTAGGTGCAACTTCTGGGGAAGTCTCATCCCCCTCTGATTTGCATAAAAAACTTTCTGACGAAGCCGATAAAAAAGGCGGTAAATACTACGTCATCATCGCGGCCAGAGAGCATGGACCTAACTTCGAAGCGAATGCGGAAGTCTTCAAATAATAATATTTTGACACCCGCAGTCGAGACCACCTGGCCCCTTTCGGCAGGTGGTTTTTTTTTATCCTATGAATTCGCCTTTTTTGTCTACTCTTTGTAAGGGCTTTGCTCTTATTTTGTTGATGATTCAATTGTGTTAAGGGAAGTGAGTTAAAAAAGATTCCGGATTGGCAGGCGCCATTTTTTCAGCCAGAGGGGAATATCGGGGGTTGTGTATCCGAGGGTTACACAGAACATTGGCCTAAATTTGAAGTGATTCAATAATGAAATACATCATTCTTATTTTATTCATTTTATGCGTTATCTATGTGCACTACCGTGGAAAGGTTCGCTATAACTTCTGGCGACAGCTTTCCGATCATTCTACTTTTACCGCACCGATGAACGTCTTTATGTACCTGTTCTCCCGTGCCCCGACGACCCCCTATTTGCAGCCCGAACAATTCCCGGAACTCAGAGTGTTGAGAGAAAACTGGGAGGCCATTCGTGATGAAGGCCAACGGCTGATGGAAATTCAGCAGATTAAAGCGTCCGATAAGTTTAACGACGCCGGATTTAACTCGTTCTTTAAAACCGGTTGGAAACGTTTTTATCTGAAATGGTATGACGACAGCCATCCTTCCGCGATGGATTTATGCCCGCATACGACGGCACTCCTGCGCAGTCTGCCTTCGGTGAAAGCGGCTATGTTCGCCGAACTTCCTCACGGCAGTCGTTTACCCCGGCACCGTGACCCGTACGCGGGATCGTTGCGTTATCATCTGGGACTTATTACCCCCAATGACGATCGCTGCTTTATCGAGGTTGATGGCGAGCGCTACAGTTGGCGTGACGGCGAAGGTGTGATGTTTGATGAAACGTATCTGCACTATGCCGAAAACCAGAGCGGTGAAAATCGGTTGATTCTGTTTTGTGATATTGAGCGACCAATGCGTTATCGCTGGGCACAGAGCATCAATCACTGGCTGGGCAAGAACCTGATGAGCGCGGCGACCGCGCCAAACGACGAGAACGATCGCACCGGCGGCGTAAACAAAGTCTTCAAGCACATTTATTCGATTCGTAAGGTCGGTAAGCGCCTCAAGGCGTGGAATCGCACCGGCTATTACATCATTAAATGGATTGTCTTTGCTGGCATCGCCGCCGCTATCTTCTTCTCTATCTAAACGTAATTTTTAAGCTGGCTGAGGCGGCTGCGGGTTCGTTGAATATCCTCTTGTTCAACGTCCCGGGTCATCTCATCCAGCCCGTATTCACTGAATAAATACAATCGACATTGCCGCTCGTAAAGCACGTCAATAACGTTGATAAAGCGTTGCTGCGTAGCACCCGACTGGCCGGCGAGCTTCGGCACCCCTTCTATTATCCAGCAATCACAGCGATCGCAAAGCGCCAGATAATCCATCACTGCGGTGGGCGCAACGCACAGCGCCTCAAAGGAAAAATGCAGAAAGTCGCCCGGCGCAGAGAGTAGCTCGAGAGTACGCGACCCCATATTTAAGGATTGCCTCCCGATGCCCGGCTGCGGAAGCCCACATTCGCGGCGCTGAAGGTCATTACCAGGACACAGAAAAACCCCTTCACAGAACGGCGTGAGATCATTGCTGCCCAGTTGGCGATAGTCCTGAGTTCCCCCGAGCGCCACCACCTCGAGATGCTTTTCGATGAGTTTTATCGAAGGCACGAAACGCGCGTGATAAAGCGGATGCGAGAGAAGCTGCTCTGGCGGATAGTTCGAGGTCGCCACGAGGACAGTGCCACTGCTGATGACCCAGGCAAGCAGCCCTTTTACTAGCATCGCATCGCCAACGTCGTGAAGGTGTAGCTCATCGAAGCACAGCAAGCGGCAGTCACCGAGCAGCGTACCAAGGGCGGTTTCCAGCGTATTATCAGCGGCCTGAGGGGCATTCATTTGCCGATGCAGGTCTCGCAAAAAATCATGGAAGTGCACACGCATCTTGCTGCTAACGGGTGCGGCAGCAAAAAAGCTGTCGACGATGAAACTCTTGCCGCGCCCCACTTTCCCCCAGATATAAACGCCGCCGGTTTTCTTGCCGCCGAGACCAAAAATCCCTTTTGCGGCTTTTTTGGGGGCGTTGAGCGTCTTACCCAACGCATGCAGGCTTTGAATTACCTGACGCTGTTGCTCATCCAGAACGAACTGATTCAGTTGGGCTTTATCGTCCATAATGCGACGAAAATCAAAACCTCTGACCGCCTGTTTCATATTTTATTCCCGCTGGGTGGAAAGTCCCTTTTACGGCCATTATCCGCGCGAAAAAGGAGATGATGCAACGCCGACGCAAAAAAAACCCCGCCTAGGCGGGGTCAGTGTTCTTGATGTTTGCCAGACTCAGGGTATCCGTCGCGGCTACTTTCAGAACGTGCGTTCGTGGAAGAATAATTCTTAGAACGGGATATCGTCGTCGAAATCCATTGGGGGTTCGTTGCTTTGCGCAGGCGCATTGTTCTGTGCCGCAGGACGAGACTGCTGACCGCCGCTGAACTGGTTGCCGCCCTGTGGCTGCTGAGGTTGACCCCATCCGCCCTGCTGGCCGCCTGAAGCCTGACCGCCGCCTGCTGGAGCACCGCCGCCAGCACGACCACCCAGCATCTGCATGGTGCCACCAACGTTTACCACGATTTCGGTGGTGTATTTTTCAACACCGGCCTGATCGGTCCACTTACGGGTTTGCAGTGCGCCTTCAATATAAACCTGAGAGCCTTTACGCAGGTATTCGCCCGCGACTTCTGCGAGTTTGCCGAACAACACAACGCGGTGCCATTCAGTTTTCTCTTTCTGCTCGCCGGTCGCCTTGTCGCGCCAGCTTTCAGAAGTTGCCAGGGTGATATTGGCAACAGCACCGCCGTTAGGCATATAGCGGACTTCGGGATCCTGACCCAGATTCCCAACCAGAATCACTTTGTTTACGCCTCTGCTGGCCATGTCGACTCTCCTGATGAGTTAATTTTATACAGTATAAACCATGAATTTTAGCATGGGCGGATTCCAGATAACACCTACAATACCGATTCCAGAAATGTTTACAGAGCCAACAATTTTGCAGCCAGGCACTGGATATCCATTCAGGTTTTTTTGTGTCATACTTGTTCGTTTCGTACTTTCTGTGCCCAATTTTCTGATTCAGATGCAGTGACTGGGGCGGATATACCCGAATCAATCGCAGAACGGGTATGCACATCCTCACGCGCATCACGGACAGTCACCGGCACGGTGAGCTTTCAAGTTATTCCGGGAATGATGAATGGATAAGATAGAAGTTCGGGGCGCACGCACCCATAATCTCAAGAATATCAACCTGATTATTCCGCGCGACAAACTGATCGTTGTCACCGGATTATCCGGATCTGGCAAGTCCTCACTGGCTTTTGACACCCTGTATGCCGAAGGTCAGCGTCGCTATGTCGAGTCGCTTTCAGCCTATGCACGCCAATTTTTGTCTCTGATGGAAAAACCGGACGTCGACCACATTGAAGGGTTGTCACCGGCGATTTCAATCGAGCAAAAATCAACTTCGCACAACCCGCGTTCTACGGTCGGTACCATTACCGAGATCCACGACTACCTTCGTCTGCTGTTTGCCCGCGTCGGTGAGCCGCGCTGTCCCGATCACGGGGTTCCGCTAGCGGCACAGACCGTGAGCCAGATGGTCGATAACGTGCTGGCACAGCCGGAAGGTCAGCGTCTGATGCTGCTCGCGCCGATCGTCAAAGATCGCAAAGGGGAACACACCAAGACGCTGGAAAACCTGGCGGCGCAGGGTTATATCCGCGCCCGTATCGACGGTGAAGTTTGCGATCTTTCCGATCCACCCAAGCTTGAGCTCCAGAAAAAACACAGCATCGAGGTGGTGGTCGATCGCTTTAAAGTGCGCGACGATCTCGCCCAGCGTCTGGCCGAATCCTTTGAAACGGCACTGGAACTCTCCGGCGGTACCGCCGTGGTTGCCGACATGGACGACCCTAACGCCGATGAAATGCTGTTCTCGGCCAACTTTGCCTGCCCGGTCTGTGGATACAGCATGCGTGAGCTTGAACCGCGGATGTTCTCGTTCAACAACCCGGCGGGTGCCTGTCCAACCTGTGACGGGCTGGGGGTACAGCAGTTCTTCGATCCGGAACGCGTTATTCAGAACCCCGAGCTTTCACTGGCCGGTGGTGCGATTCGCGGCTGGGACCGTCGTAACTTTTACTATTTCCAGATGCTGCGCTCACTCGGCGAGCACTACAAATTTGACGTGGAATCTTCCTTTAACGCGCTGAGCGAGGACGTGGTTCACGCCATCATGCACGGCTCAGGCAAGCAGACCATCGAATTCAAATATATTAATGACCGTGGGGATACCTCGGTCCGCCGCCATCCGTTTGAAGGCGTGCTGCACAATATGGAACGTCGCTATAAAGAGACGGAGTCCAGCGCGGTGCGTGAAGAGCTGGCGAAATACATCAGCAATCGCCCCTGTGCGTCCTGTAAGGGCACGCGCCTGCGCGAAGAAGCACGTAACGTGTTCGTTGAAGAGACTACGCTGCCTGAAATCTCCGACTTCAGCATCGGTCACGCAATGGAGTTCTTCCTGAGCATGAATCTCAGCGGTCAGCGTAAGCAGATTGCCGAGAAGATCCTCAAGGAAATCGGCGATCGCCTGAAGTTTCTGGTCAACGTCGGACTCAACTACCTCTCTCTGTCACGTTCAGCGGAAACGCTATCTGGCGGTGAGGCGCAGCGTATCCGTCTGGCGAGTCAGATTGGTGCCGGTCTGGTCGGGGTCATGTACGTGCTGGACGAACCTTCCATCGGCCTGCATCAGCGTGATAACGAGCGCCTGCTCGAGACGCTGATTCACCTGCGCGACCTCGGTAACACGGTTATCGTGGTCGAACACGACGAAGACGCCATCCGCGCCGCCGACCATATCATCGATATCGGTCCCGGTGCGGGCGTGCACGGCGGTCAGGTAGTGGCAGAAGGTACCGCAGAAGATATTATGGCTAAAGAGGACTCCCTGACCGGGCAATACCTCAGCGGCAAACGTGAAATCTCCGTGCCAGAACAGCGCGTTCCCGCTGATGCGGCGAAGGTGCTGAAACTGATTGGCGCAACGGGCAACAACCTGAAAGACGTCACCCTAACGCTGCCGGTTGGCCTGTTTACCTGCATTACCGGTGTGTCCGGTTCGGGTAAATCGACGTTGATTAACGACACGCTGTTCCCACTGGCGCAGCGTCAGTTAAACGGCGCAACCATCGCCGAAGCCGCGCCTTATCGCGACATTCAGGGACTTGAGCATTTCGATAAGGTTATCGATATCGACCAAAGCCCTATCGGTCGCACGCCGCGTTCTAACCCTGCGACCTACACCGGCATCTTTACTCCGGTGCGCGAGCTGTTCGCCGGTGTTCCCGAGTCGCGTTCGCGCGGCTACACGCCGGGGCGGTTCAGCTTTAACGTCAAGGGTGGGCGCTGCGAAGCCTGTCAGGGCGATGGCGTGATTAAGGTCGAGATGCACTTCCTGCCGGACATCTACGTGCCTTGCGATCAGTGCAAAGGAAAACGCTATAACCGTGAAACGCTTGAGATTAAGTACAAAGGCAAGAGTATTCACGAGACGCTGGACATGACCATCGAAGAAGCGCGTGATTTCTTCGATGCCGTTCCGGCGCTGGCGCGCAAGCTGCAAACGCTGATGGACGTGGGTCTTTCGTACATCCGTCTGGGTCAGTCGGCAACCACGCTGTCCGGCGGTGAAGCGCAGAGGGTCAAACTGGCGCGTGAGCTGTCTAAACGCGGAACCGGCCAGACGCTGTATATTCTCGACGAACCGACTACCGGTCTGCATTTCGCCGATATCCAGCAACTGCTCGAGGTGCTGCATCAGCTACGCGATCAGGGCAACACCATCGTGGTGATTGAGCACAATCTTGATGTGATTAAAACCGCAGACTGGATTGTCGATCTCGGCCCTGAAGGTGGCCACGGCGGCGGACAGATTCTGGTCTCCGGCACACCAGAAACGGTCGCGGAGTGCAAAGAATCGCACACCGCCCGTTTCCTGAAACCGCTGCTTGAGCGTCATACGCACAAAGCCAAAAAATCAGCCTGATCGATAGGTTGACGTCAATGAAAAAGCGAGCCTTTAGGCTCGCTTTTTTTATGATCTCATGAAGAGAGTTTGACGTGTCTACCGCCGGGTCATTCACTCCTTGAGGAATGAATCTGTGGCAGTTGGCTCAATTTTTCTCGCGAAAAGTCCCAAAAAGCTCTGACTTTTATCGGCATACGCTGGATATTCTGCACCACCAGTTGAACCGGCAGCGGCAGCGGTTCAAATTCCGGCAGCAGTCGCACCAGCGTGCCGTTAGCCAGCTCATCGGCGACCTGATACGACAGGAGTCTGGCAATTCCCTTTCCGGCTATCACCGCCAGCCTTCGGGTTTCAACGTCATTGAACAGCAAATGCGGCGAAAGCCTGACACGGGGTCCCTCTTCGTGCGGCCCAAAGCGCCATTCATTAAAGGCATCATTGCTGCTGAGAATGATTTGATGCGCCGCCAAATCAGCCGGATGGCAGACCGGCGTTTGGTACTCCAGGTATTCAGGGCTGGCGACCACCACCACGCTGACTTCCCCGAGACGCCTCGCGACCTTGGACGAATCAGCCAGGTTGCCAATGCGAACGGCGACGTCGATCCCCTGGTCAATCATCTCGAGGTTACGATCGTTGAGGATCAGCTCGATCTGGATCTCGGGATGCAGCGCCTGAAACTCCATGACCAGCGGCGCGACATGGCGGCGTCCGAACAGCACCGGCGCGGTGATACGCAGCAACCCTTTAAGCTGCGCCGATACGGTATCCTGCACCGCATCATTATAGGCGCTCAAGACCACCGCCGCGCGCTCGGCAAGCCGTAAACCTGCCTCCGTCGGTGCCAGACGTCGCGTCGTGCGCTCCACCAGCCGTGCGCCGAATCGCTGTTCCAGCGAGGCAATCGCGCGCGTAACCGCGGGAGCCGAACGACGCAGCTTTCTTGCCGCCGCCGCCAGGCTACCGTGCTGCAACACCTCGAGAAAAATAGCCAGCTCGTCGAGACGATCCATTGATTGTTCCACTTTTCGAAATTATCAATTTCAATATAACCGGATTTCATTCATCGATTGCAAGAGTAATCTGGCTACAGCAAATCTGAATCAACACCGGAGAAATCAATGAACAGAATAACGCTTTATGGCACCCCGCTCTCAGGCCACACACACCGCGTTGCGCTACTGCTAAAAATGTTGAACCTGCCGCATGACTCTATAGAAGCGGGTGCCGACGTGCGCGCCAGCGAAGCGTTTCAGGCCATGAATCCATGGGGACAGATCCCGGTCCTGGTGGACGGCGAGACGGTGATTAGCGACAGTAACGCTATCCTGATTTATTTAGCGAAAACTTACGCGCCTGACAGCCACTGGCTGCCGCAGGACGCACTTGGCGCGGCGCACACCCAACAGTGGCTGTGCAAGGCTGCCGGTGAGGTGCGCTATGGTCCGGCGTCGGCGCGGCTTATCGCCCAGTTTGGCACCAAAGAGGATTATCAGTCCGCGCTTAAGGTGGCGGAAAAATTCTTGCCGCAGCTTGAGCAACATCTGTCACCGCGTCAGTTCCTTGCCTCAGAGCAAGCGCCTACGATTGCCGATCTGGCCTGTTACAGCTATATCGCGCTCGCGCCGGAGGGCGGTATTTCGCTAGAAGCCTATCCTTCCATCAAACAATGGCTGAAGCGCATCGAGCAGTTACCGGGCTTCTTCTCTACGCCTCCACTGCCCTTACCCGAACCGGCAAAAGCCTAAGGTGCCATGATGGATATCTTCCATGCTGATGAAAAACGGGCACAAATGCTGGCCGGATTTAATGTTGGCGCGGCCGGTATTTATCCCACCATGCCACAGCAGCACCGCGATTTTTTTGCCGGATTGCGGTCGTTTTATATCGCCACTCTGGACGAGCGCGGGTGGCCGGTCGCAACCGTGCTCAATGGTCCGCCTGGGTTTATCAGCTCGGTGGATAATTCGCATCTGCGCATTAATGCACCGCGCCGCGAGGACTGCCCCGCACTCTCGTCAATCGCCTGCGGACAGGTTCTAGGTGCGCTGGGGCTGGATTTCACCAACCGGCGAAGAAATCGGGTGAATGGCGTCATAAGCCGGATGGACAAGAATCGGTTAGAGATTGCGGTGCAACAGAGCTTCGGCAATTGCCCGAAATACATTCAGCGCAGGCAGATTTCTCCGGTCGAGCGCCACGCCGGGCCGATTGTGCGCCTGAGCTTGCTGGACGCCGCGGCCCGAGAGCTTATCCACAGCGCCGACACCTTTTTCGTTGCCACTCACGCACACAGTGATGTGGCAAACGGCGGTGCAGATATGTCCCATCGCGGCGGGAACCCCGGCTTCGTAAAATTGGTGGGCGATACGCTATGGGTGCCGGATTTTAGCGGCAATCGCTATATGAACACGCTGGGGAATATGCTGGCAGAACCTCGAGCCGCACTGCTGTTTCTGGATTTTAACAGTGGCGACGTATTACATCTTCAGGGCAATACCGAGATAAGCTGGCAGGACAATGCTCAGCACGGACTGCAAGGTGCCGAGCGCTATTGGTGCCTGCATATTTCCACGGCGTGGCGCTTTCCGGCGCTGCTGCCCTGGCGGGGAACCGACATTGAATACTCACCGGCGACGTTAAGCACCGGCGTTTGGGCGTAACCCAAGGTTAACGTCAATCGCCTATTTCCTGCCGTTTTTCCTCGGGGAGGCCTTCGAGAACCAGCTGATAGGAGCTGTCGATCAGATTATAAAATTGGGAATCCGGCAAATTTCCGTCCAGCAGGACGCAGTTCCAGTGTGCTTTGTTGAGGCAATCGCTTGGCAAAATTTCGGGATGTTGATGGCGCAGACTGGCGGCGGTTTGATGACTAGTTTTTAACGAAATGGCTGGATGTCCTTCTTTATCACGCAGCATGGCAAACATCACACCCGCCACTTTTATCTGATTGGCCTGCCAAAGATTTTCGTTACTTTGATGAGCGCCGGGCTTTGAAAGACAATAATCGAGCAGTTGATCATTATTCATATTGATAATCCTTCCACAGGGAGTGAGCATAGAGGAAGAAGTATATCTGGGCAAAAAACAACCAACTGCAATCAAGTTAACAGTTTTAAAAGCCATTCAGAATTAATGACCATTCAGGGTAATGACCAGCCTTCTTGAACCGCCGTGATTGCGATGCTCGCAAAGATAGATGCCCTGCCAGGTGCCAAGATTCAGCCTGCCATTAGTGACAGGAATACTCAGGCTGCACCCTAAAATACTGCTCTTGAGATGCGCAGGCATGTCGTCACTGCCTTCGTAATCGTGCTGATACCAAGGCTCGTCCTCTTTCACCGCACGATTGAAATAGCCTTCGAAATCCTGCCGCACGGTCGGATCGGCGTTTTCATTAATGGTTAATCCCGCCGAGGTATGCTGAATAAAGACGTGGCAAATCCCAACGGAAAGCTGTCTGATTTCAGGAACCTGCCGCAGGATTTCCTCGGTGACCAAATGAAAGCCGCGCGGCCGCTGCTTAAGACTAAGCTCTTTTTGAAACCACATAATCCCCCCTTTTTTTGATTAAAGTCATTAAAAGTATAACTTCATTTAAGCGGCTTTTGATTTAACAAGACGCTCGGTCTATATTTGTTTAATGACGACTGACACCTTAAAACCACGCCGTGGTCGTCCGCCAAAGGCCGGACGTGAAAACGCAGACACCCGCGAAACGCTGATCCGCAGCGGTACCGCTGTCCTCACAGAACAAGGCTTTGCCGCCGCCGGCATCGACGGCATCCTCCGTCAGGTCGGCGTTCCTAAAGGCTCTTTCTACTACTATTTCGACAGTAAAGAGTCCTTCGGTCAGGCAATTATCGAAAACTACGCGCAGTTTTTTGCTCATCGGCTGGACAAAAGCCTGCTTGACGAAAGCCTCACTCCGCTGCAACGCCTTCAGGCGTTCGTCAATCACGCCGCAGAGGGCATGGCGAAATACGCCTTCACGCGCGGCTGCCTGGTAGGAAATCTGGGGCAGGAAATCGCCAATCTTCCAGTGAACTACCGTGAACAGCTGATAACTATCCTGCAAAGTTGGGAACGGCGCGTGAGTCAGTGTCTGGCCCAGGCGCAACAACGCGGCGAGCTCTCGACTGAGGCCGACTGCGACACGCTGGCCGCCTATTTCTGGGCCGGTTGGGAGGGCGCGGTAATGCGCGCCAAGCTCAACGGCAATGCGATGCCGTTGCATAACTTTATCCGCTATTTCCTTGCCGGGCTGCCCAAGCCGCCTGCCGATACCTTTCCTTCTGGAGCCGACAATGTTTAAAGCCATTCTGATTGAGAAAAATGACGATCGCTATCAGGCCACGCTGAAAGCGCTGGATGACAGCAGCCTGCCCGAGGGCGAGGTGCTGGTTGATGTGCACTATTCCACGCTGAACTACAAGGATGGGCTGGCGATTACCGGCAGTGGCCCGATTGTACGCAGCTTCCCGATGGTGCCCGGTATCGACTTCTCGGGTGTGGTAGCGAGAAGCCGCAACCCGCAGTTTTCGACGGGTGACCGAGTGTTGCTCAACGGCTGGGGATTCGGCGAAAAAGCCTGGGGTGGGCTGGCGCAAAAAGTCAGTATCGACGCCCAATACCTGACGCCGGTTCCTGCGGCACTCAGCCTAAAAGACAGCATGATTATCGGCACCGCGGGTTATACCGCCATGCTGGCCATCATCGCGCTTGAGAAAAATGGCCTTACGCCCGAGCAAGGACCGGTGCTGGTTACCGGAGCCAACGGCGGCGTCGGCAGCTTTGCCATCGCGCTGCTCTCGCGGCTAGGCTATCAGGTCACGGCCTCGACCGGACGCCCCGATGAGGCCGCCTACCTGACCGAAAAACTGGGCGCCAGCGAAATCATCGATCGCCACACGCTGAGTGAGCCAGGCAAGCCGCTGCAAAAAGAACGTTGGGCTGCCGCCATTGATTCCGTGGGCAGCCACACGCTGGCCAATGTCTGCGCCAGCATCAAAGAAAATGGCACCGTCGCGGCCTGCGGCATGGCACAGGGGCTGGATTTCCCGGCCAGCGTCGCGCCGTTTATTCTGCGCAACGTGACGCTGGCGGGTATCAACAGCGTCACCCGCCCGGCAGAAGAACGCAGGATGGCATGGTCGCGACTGGCCGAACTGGTTGACTCGACCCTGCTTGAGACCGTGAGTCAGGAGATAACGCTTGAAGAGACTCTCGCTGCTGCCGAAAAGCTGATGAAAGGCGAGATTCGCGGACGCGTGGTGGTGCGGGTCAAAGAGGCCTAAAAAGGCAAAAAAAAACGGCGTGATAAACTATCACGCCGAGATATTATCTTGACTGATAGCGATTACTGTACGGCAGCAAACGCCGCGGCAACCTGTTCCACGTTGTGGTGATTCAGGCCGGCCATGCAAACACGGCCGCTGGCAATCAGGTACACGCCAAACTCTTCACGCAGTCTGTCAACCTGAGCGGCGCTGAAACCGGTGTAGCCGAACATCCCACGCTGTTGCAGCAGATAGTCGAAATCGCGACCCGGCAGGGCTTTCTTCAGGCTGTTTACCAGCACCTGACGCATTTCGATAATACGTGTGCGCATGGTTTCAACTTCTGCCAGCCACTGTGCCTTCAGCGCAGCGTCATTCAGCACGGTCTCAACCACTTTTGCGCCAAAGTTTGGCGGGCTTGAGTAGTTGCGACGTACGGTCGCTTTCAGCTGACCCAGCACGCGGCCCGACGCTTCGCTGTTTTCACAGACCACGGACAGTCCACCCACGCGCTCGCCGTACAGCGAGAAGATTTTAGAGAACGAGTTGCTGACCAGCATGTTCACGCCCGCAGCAGCCATCGCGCGAATCGCGTAGGCGTCTTCATTCATGCCATCGCCAAAGCCCTGATAGGCAATGTCGAGGAACGGAATGAGTTCACGCTGCTTCACCAGCTCAATCACCTGGTCCCACTGGGACTGCGTCAAATCAGAACCGGTCGGGTTATGGCAGCAAGGGTGCAACAGCACGATGCTTTGCGCGGGCAGGGTCTGCAGGGTATCGATCATACCGGCAAAGTTAACGCCCAGCTTTTCGGCATCAAAGTAAGGATAGGTGTGCACCTTGAAACCTGCGCCAGCGAAAATCGCGACGTGGTTGTCCCAGGTCGGATTACTGACCCAAACTTCTGAATTTGGGAAGTAGTGCTTCAGGAAGTCAGCACCCACTTTCAACGCACCCGAGCCACCCACGGTCTGAATAGTGGCGATACGCTGCTGCTGCAGTGCGGTATGTTCAGCACCAAACAACAGTTTCTGGATGCTGCTGCGATAGCCTGCAAGGCCTTCCATCGGCAGATAAACCGAGGCGGTCTGAGGCTGCGCATTCAGTTGGTTTTCAGCGGCTTCGACAGCACCAAGCTGTGGGATAATCCCTTTATCGTCGTAATACAGACCGATACTCAGGTTGACCTTTTTCTCTCTCGGATCGTTCTTGAAGCTTTCCATCAGCGACAGAATTGGGTCACCGGCATAAGCATCAACATGTTGGAACACGGTATATTTCTCCTTGGAATTGTATCTTGGACAAGCGTCAGAGCCCGGTTCAAGGGGATCTGTTATGTCGAAGCACCGACTTTTACTGCTGTTTTTATTATCACGTAGACTAACAAATATCGCTCAACAAGATCACATTAATGTTGTGATCTTTTTAAACCCTATAGCGGCCCGGACGGTGGTTCATCGCGATGATCAGATTCAGCACGAACGCGCCAAGAATCGAGGCGATCAGCATCGGAATACTCACCACAAACAGCGACGCAAGCACTATCACGAAATCCACGCCCATCTGCAGTTTACCGGCGCGAATGCCGTATTTGTCCTGCAAATACAGCGAGAGGATATTCATGCCGCCCAGGCTCGCCTTGTGGCGGAACAGCACGATAAATCCCATTCCCATGATAACGTTACCGAAAAGCACCGCATAAAAAGGCTCGAGATGGTCGAAATGGATGAAGAGCGGATGCAGACTGGTGAATAAGGAAACCAGTGCCACGGCGCAAAACGTCTTGATAGTGAATGGCCAGCCCATGCGACGGATCGAGAGCCAGTAAAACGGCAGATTAATGGTGAAAAACACTGCGCCAAAGGAGTAATGCGTCAGATAGTGAATCAGAAATGCCATGCCCGCGGTGCTCCCGGTCAATGCGCCCGACTGGCGTAACATCATCACGCCAAAAGAGACCATCAGGGTGCCCATAAGAATGGCCAGCACGTCTTCGAGCCAGGTATGCTCAACGCGAGGCTGTGTGATGCTGTCGATGTTATCCATAGAATGCCTGTCGCCTATAAAAATAAAAATGCCGTGCGGGCTATGCATGCCCGCTGGGATCGCTGAATTTTTATAGATAATTAACGACAGCACGCAAGAAGGCAATCGTTTTCGCACAAATCAACCACAATAAATCGTAATTTTACTCAACTCACGCAAATTTTGGTTTTAAGTGGATATTTTCGTGCATAAAACGCGTTAATAATGCACCAGGTTAGTGAAATTGCACCAATCTGGTTCATCTTCAGGCTACCGGTAGTCGGCTTAATATTCTCTGCTAAGCCGGGGTCGTCAGCAGGCCATTCTCTTTTATACGATTCAGCACCACGGAGGTTTTAATATGGGCAACGCTTTTGTGGACTGAGAGAATATGGCTTATCAAAGTGCTTAAACCCGCTAAGTCTGCCACCGCAACCTTCAACAAATAGTCGGCATCACCGGTCGTTTTATAAGCATCGATGACCGCATCCACCTGCTCCAGCATTTTATGAAAATCTTCAACATTTTCAGGCAAATGATTGATTAACCTAATTTCTATCAGGCCAATCATGCCCAACCCCAGCGCCTCGGGCGCAAGACGGGCGTGATAGCCCATGATCATCTGTTGCTGTTCGAGGCCTATTCTTCTGCGCGAACACTGGGACGCAGACAGCCCCACAATTTCGCTGAGTTCCTGGTTGGTTAACCTGCCGTTAGCCTGTAATAAGGTCAAGATTTTCAAGTCGTAATCATCAATGCTGTACATGGCTGCTCACCTGCTTATCGATTTTATTCATAAACACACTACCAGTTTTTTTAGGGCCGAACTTTCCCTTTATGACGTGACGGGCGTTTTTTCCATTCAAACCTCTGTTTACTTTGCATTAACCCTGCCATTTTGGCGAATATGGATGCGCAGTTTTATCAAACAAGGAAAAATAATGAAAAAGATGCTTCTGACCCTTAGCCTGCTGATAGCAGGAACCGCTGCGGCGCAGGCTGAAGGCACCTCTTCCCATCTCGACAGAGTGCTGCAGAAAGGCTCCCTCAACGTTTGCACCACCGGTGACTACAAGCCTTATACCTATTTACGCCCGGACGGACAGTATGAGGGGATAGACGTCGCCATGGCGCAGTCACTGGCCGCAAGCCTCGGGGTGAAGGTCAACTGGGTAAAAACCACCTGGAAAACAATGATGGACGATATGACCTCAAACCGGTGCGATATCGCCATGGGGGGCATTTCCGTCACACTGCCACGCCAGCAGAAAGCCTGGTTTGCCAACGTGCTCGATCAGGATGGCAAAATCCCTTTGGTACGCTGCGAAGATGCGCATAAATATCAGACCATTACCCAATTAAACCGACCTGAAGTACGCCTTCTCGAACCGGCCGGCGGCACCAATGAAGCCTTTGTACACGCCTATCTGCCGCAGGCCCATCTCGAGCTCTCGCATGACAATCTGGCTATCTTCCAGCGGTTAGTCGACAAAAAAGCTGACGTGATGGTCACCGACGCCTCGGAGGCGCTGTTCCAGCAGAAACACTATCCGAAACTGTGCGCAGTCAACCCTAAAAAGCCGTTACAGTATGGCGAGAAGGCCTACCTGCTGCCGAAGGATGATATTAGCTGGAAGATGTACGTCGATCAGTGGCTGCATCTGAGCAAGGCTAACGGCGATTATCAAAAGATCATTGGCCAATGGCTGGCGTCAGGCAAGAAGTCCTGAAACAGAAAGGGCCGCTGAGAATGGGGCGGCCCTTGAAGCGTTAGTCGCCCGTGTAGGTACGAACGACCCTTGAGGTAAGCGTGGTGATGAGCTCGTAGGCGCTAATACCGGTGGCAGCCGCGATGCGTTCAACCGGCAACGCGGGCCCCCATAGAATTGCCTCGTCACCAACCTGGTCCTGCGCGTTGGGTCCTAAATCAACCGAGAGCATGTCCATCGAGACACGACCGACTATCGGCACACTACGGCCGTTGACCAAAACGGGTGTACCGCTTGGCGCACTGCGCGGATATCCGTCGCCATACCCGATAGCGACCACGCCTAAACGCGTGTCGCGTGGGCTTACCCAGGTGGCGCCGTAACCCACCGGCTCTCCTGCACGATGTTCACGTACCGCTATCAGGCTCGAGGTCAGCGTCATCGCTGGACGACAACCGTATTCTCTCGCTTCGGTACTGGCCATCGGCGATACGCCATAAAGGATAATGCCTGGACGCACCAGATCCAGATGGCTCGCAGGCCACAGCAGCGTACCGCCCGAGGCCGCAATCGACTTTATGCCCGGTTTAGCCTGGGCAAACGCCTGAAAGCACTGAAGCTGCTTCAGGGTGTAATCATTTTCAGGCTCGTCTGCACAGCTGAAGTGACTCATCATATTCACCGGCTGAATCACATTGGCGCACTGGCTGAGACGCTGATAGAACGCTTCGGCGTTCTCCGGCAACACGCCCAAACGGTGCATGCCGGTGTCGAGTTTCATCCATACCTTAAGCGGCGCACTCAGCTGCGCGCGCTCGAGCGCCTCAAGCTGCTCAACGCTGTGCACCGCCGTATCCAGACCATTTGCTACCAGCAGAGGTAAATCCTCGGCGGAGAAAAAACCTTCCAGCAATAAAATCGGCTTGAGAATACCGCCAGCACGCAGCGCCAGCGCCTCGCTCAAACGGGCCACGCCATAACAATCGGCATCCTGCAAACTGCGCGCCGCCTCAAGCAGCCCGTGCCCATAGGCGTTTGCTTTTACTACTGCCACCACCCGACTCTGCGGCGCAATATGCCTAATGCGCTGTAAATTATGACGCAGGGCGCTGCTATCAATCACAGCCGTAGCCGCCTTCATTGCGTGTCCTTATGAAGAAATTGATGAAAAGGTTTTAGCTTGTTCTTTTAACTCGAAATCAGGGGCAAGCACGCTAGCCAGCCTAAGCATTAGTCTTCGTCGTATTGCGGGCCGCCGTAGTTATCGAATCGCGACCACTGACCGTTAAATGTGAGGCGAACCGTGCCTATCGGACCGTTACGCTGTTTGCCGAGAATGATTTGCGCGATCCCCTTTTCTTCGCTGTTGTCGTGATAGACCTCGTCGCGATAGATAAACATGATCAAGTCGGCGTCCTGCTCGATGGAACCAGATTCACGGAGGTCGGAGTTGACCGGGCGCTTATCGGCACGCTGCTCCAGGCTTCGGTTCAGCTGAGAAAGCGCCACCACCGGCACCTGCAGCTCTTTCGCCAACGCCTTGAGCGAGCGTGAAATCTCGGCGATTTCCAGGGTACGGTTGTCAGACAGAGAAGGCACGCGCATCAGTTGAAGGTAGTCAATCATGATGAGGCTCAGGCCGCCGTGCTCACGGAAGATACGGCGCGCACGTGAACGTACCTCGGTTGGCGTCAGGCCGGAGGAGTCATCGATATACATGTTACGTTTTTCGAGCAGGATCCCCATGGTGCTGGAAATACGCGCCCAGTCTTCATCGTCAAGCTGACCGGTACGGATACGGGTCTGGTCAACGCGGGACAGCGAGGCCAGCATACGCATCATCAGTTGATCGCCGGGCATCTCGAGGCTGAAGATAAGCACCGGTTTTTCCTGCATCATCGCGGCGTTTTCGCACAGGTTCATGGCGAAGGTGGTTTTACCCATCGACGGACGAGCTGCGACGATGATTAAGTCGGACTTCTGCAAGCCAGCCGTTTTCTTGTCGAGATCGCTATAGCCGGTCGACACGCCGGTTACGCCGTCGTGTGGGCGTTGGAACAGCTCTTCGATACGCGCAACGGTGCTTTCCAGAATGCGGTCGACGCTTTTCGGGCCTTCATCTTTATTGGCGCGGCTTTCTGCAATCTGAAAGACGCGGGACTCGGCCAGGTCCAGCAGGTCTTCGCTGCTGCGGCCCTGCGGATCGTAACCCGCATCGGCAATTTCGTTAGCAACAGAAATCATCTCGCGCACAACTGCACGTTCACGCACGATGTCGGCATATGCGCCGATGTTTGCCGCACTTGGCGTATTTTTTGACAGCTCTGCCAGATAGGCAAAACCGCCCACCGAGTCCAGATCCCCTTTCTGCTCGAGAGACTCTGACAGCGTGATAAGGTCGATAGGCTTACTCATCTCGAGCAATCGCTGCATCTCGGTGAAAATCAGGCGATGCGGACGGCTGAAGAAGTCATTGCTGACCACGCGTTCGGCGACGTTGTCCCAGCGTTCGTTGTCCAGCATCAGGCCACCCAGCACAGACTGCTCGGCCTCCAAAGAGTGTGGCGGAAGCTTTAGCCCTTCCATCTGACGATCGCGTGGTTCGTTCGGTTTGTTGGTTGGTTTGTTGTTTCCGGCCATGGGTAAATGCTTTCCTACTATGAATAACTGGCTTGGCAGAGCTTGCGTGAGGTTCGAGGTGAACCCTGATAACGCGTCAGTATACCGAATTATAATTCCTTGTGATGCCTCATTTCCAAACGGTCTTAGCACAGCACGTCCGTCACTAGGAAAGGCAAATTAATTAGCGTAGGGTGAAATCCATCACTTAAAACGAGGAAAGAAAATGGCTAAGCGTATCCAGTTCAGCGCAACAGGCGGTCCGGAAGTTTTAGAGTATGTTGATTTTGAACCTAAAGATCCCGCTGCGGGCGAAGTCCAGGTCGAGAACAAGGCGATTGGTATCAACTATATCGATACCTATGTGCGCAGCGGCCTCTATCCCGCGCCGCTGCCTTCCGGGCTAGGCAGCGAGGCGGCTGGTGTCGTGACCAAAGTGGGCACTGGAGTCAGCCATATCAAGGTCGGCGATCGCGTAGTTTATGCGCAGTCTTCACTGGGTGCCTACAGCGAGTATCACAACGTGCCTGCGCAGAAGGTTGCTGTCCTGCCTGAGGGCATCAGCTTTGAACAGGCCGCGGCCTCCTTCCTTAAAGGCCTGACCGTACAGTATTTATTCCGCCAGACCCATAAAATCAAAGCCGGTGATATCTTCCTGTTCCATGCCGCCGCCGGTGGCGTTGGGCTTATTGCCAGCCAGTGGGCCAAAGCGCTGGGGGCAAAACTGATTGGAACCGTCGGCTCTGACGAGAAAGCCGCACTGGCGAAAGAAGCCGGTGCATGGGCCACGATTAACTACCAGACTGAGGATATTGCTGCGCGCGTCGCTGAGCTGACACAGGGCGAAAAAGTCTCAGTGGTCTACGATTCGGTTGGCAAGAGCACCTGGCTGGCTTCGCTCGACAGCCTCAAACGCCACGGTTTGCTGGTGAGTTTTGGTAATGCATCGGGTCCGGTGAAGGACGTCGATTTGGGCATTCTGAACCAGAAAGGCTCACTGTTTGTCACCCGCCCTTCTCTGAATGGCTATATCACAACGCAGGAAGAGCTGGCTGCGGCAAGCGAAGAGCTGTTCTCGCTAATTGCCAGCGATGCCATCAAGGTCGATGTCAAAGACGCACAGAAATTCCCGCTGTCACAGGCACGCAGAGCCCATGAGACGCTGGAAAGCCGCGCCACTACCGGCTCAAGCCTGCTCATTCCGGGTTCATAAGTCTGTAAATGCAAAGAGGGCTCCGGTTAAGGAGCCCTCTTATGCTGTTCTTTCGTCAATCACGTTGAGTTCAGAACGGTACTGCCTGTAGGTTACTGCAAGGTAAATCTGGGGACGATGTCGCTTGAGCAACTATTTTTGGCCGCACCAGATCGGATGAAATTTTTTCGTAAATACGATGCATTCATCCTAACAGCGTGCCATGTTAAAAAATATGATTAATTCGCATGGAAAGCATTTTATCGCTCAACCTGTGATCGAGCCCACATAAGTAAAAGTTATGCCTGCACAATTACATTTACAATGTTGAGGCGTTTCACCTATATCCATGAAAATAATGACGTTTATATTTTAATCATCCATTTGACTGGCTTAAGGTAATCTTCTGTTTCTATATCGTGACTTATAAACAGGTTTTTCTGGCTGTTTTACGGCGCGATAAATCCACACCGCGACCACCGCCAAAATCAGCCAAGGCAACATTTTAATAACAAACGTCAACAATCCGCCCAGCATCATCAGCGCAAACGCAACCACCAGCGCCGCAACCATCCCCAGTAAAGAGATGCCGGTCAGCAACAGCATAAAGAAAAAACCCAGCACGAATAATACTGCCAACATGATATGACTCCTCGGGCAAGAATGGCGGGCCGCAATCTGCCCGTTAACAGGCAAAATCGGCACCAGGAAGTGCTTTCAACACAGGGATATATCAAGAAACGTGCCAGAGAAGAGGGTTTTTTAATACGTTGATATTCAATGGGTTATTTCACCCACCGCCACGGCGGGTGAAATAATGTGGTCAGAAAGACTAACTATTGGTTAATTCTCGCTACCCTTAAGCTTCGCTGGCTGCCATCTGCGGACGTGTCACCAACGACAGTGCCTGCTCGACTACCTCAACGCCTGCACCCGGCTTGTGCGCGTTCTCGCTTAAATGTCTGCGCCATTGGCGTGCCCCCGGTATCCCCTGGAAAATGCCGAGGATATGGCGAGTAATATGGCCAAGATAGGTCCCTTTCGAGAGCTCGGCTTCAATATACGGATACAGCGCGCGGATCACGTCAGGCCCGGTCAACCCTGACGCCTCGCGACCAAACAGACGTTGGTCAACGTCGAGCAGAATAGACGGATTTTGATAGACTTCACGTCCGATCATCACGCCATCCATGTGCTGCAGATGCGCTTGTGCTTCGTCGAGACTTTTAATCCCCCCGTTAATCGCCATCGTCAGATGCGGAAAATCACGCTTGAGTTGATAGACCCGAGGGTAATCCAGCGGCGGCACTTCACGGTTTTCTTTTGGGCTAAGCCCCGACAGCCATGCCTTGCGCGCGTGAATGATAAAGGTGTCGCATTCGCCACGTTCGGAGACCTGCTGCACGAAATCACACAGGAATGCGTAGCTGTCCAGCGTGTCGATGCCAATGCGCGTCTTGACGGTGACAGGAATGGACACCACGTCACGCATTGCCTTGATGCAGTCCGCAACCAGAGAGGCCTGAGCCATCAGGCAGGCACCGAACATGCCGTTCTGCACTCGATCCGACGGGCAGCCAACGTTGAGATTGATTTCATCATAGCCACGCTGCTCGGCCAGTTTGGCGCAGGTTGCCAGGTCTTGCGGATTGCTGCCGCCCAGCTGAAGCGAAACCGGATGTTCCTGCTCACCAAAAGCCAGATAATCCCCTTTACCATGGATAATCGCTCCAGTTGTCACCATCTCGGTATACAGCAGCGTATCGCGGCTCATCAGGCGATGGAAATGACGACAGTGGCGGTCGGTCCAGTCCAGCATTGGCGCGATAGAAAAGCGCTGAGCGGAAAAACGTGAAGGACTCGCATCAGCATTCGCTGATTCTGGGGAAGGCTTTCCTGGATGATTAATCTCTGACATCGACCTGAAATTCGCTGAAAATGGGCTTATGGCGTACCAACGCTTTATAGGATAACGCGGCTAAAAGCACCGAAATCGTGATAAAGGCTGGAATATGATGGGTGATTATATCACAGAACAAAGATTCGGCATCTCATAGACCCAACGGCAACTGCGGCATAGCTCTCGGCGATTGTCCAGAAGCGTGATAAAATCAGCATTCTATTTATGCAGAGACGTCGCGATGAACTCAACCACTACGGAAAATATCCTCACTCAAGCTGAGCATTTGTGCCAGCAACGTAGCGTTCGGCTTACCCCGCAGCGGCTTGAAGTGTTGCGTCTGATGACGGAACAACCTGGCGCCATCAGCGCCTACGACCTGCTCGATCTTCTGCGAAAAACTGAGCCTCAGGCCAAACCGCCTACGGTTTACCGCGCACTGGATTTCCTGCTCGAGCAAGGCTTTATTCACCGCGTTGAATCAGCAAACAGCTATGTGGTCTGCCACCATTTCGAAGAGCCTAGCCACACTTCCGCGCTGTTTATCTGTGACCGCTGTGGACTGGTTACAGAGATAACCACTGACGGGATTGAAGAGCGACTCGGCAAGTTGGCGAAAGACTCCGGTTTTGCGCTGCGCCATTCTGTCGTGGAAGCACATGGTCTCTGCGCCGAGTGCGCCATCGTTGAATCATGCGAAAGTCATGACCACTGCGAACACGATCATACTATTGCAGTAAAAAAGCGTTAAAAGAACGGTTATTCCAATCATCCATTGAGGTCTTTGGGATCTCATCAGAGGTCTTGCAGAGGGTTTACTGAGGGAGTTCTTATGAAAGACGTTTTCAATGCGAGCTGTCACTGCGGTGCGGTTAAATTCACCGTGAAACTGACAGACGGGTTTAACACCATCCGCCGCTGCGATTGCTCGCTTTGCCGCATGCGCGGTGCCGTGGTGGTATCGGCCGATCTGCAGGATATCACCATTACTGAAGGTCAGGAAAAACTGACCGAATATCGCTTCAATACCCAAACCGCGAAACACTTTTTCTGCTCCGTTTGCGGGATCTACACCCACCATCAACGGCGCTCAAATCCGACCCAGTATGGCGTGAATACTGCCTGCCTCGAGGGTGTCTCTCCGTTTGATTTCCCGGAAGTGGTCGTGATGAACGGCAAGACGCATCCTAAAGATACGCAGACCGCGGCGAAGATAGCAGGTTACTTGCGGTTCAGTCCGACGCAGGAATAACGTTTCATCAAACGCTGACCCGTTTTTCTAAGGGGATTGGGTGAGATAGGTTTGAACAACGGAGTGGGTACTTCCTTGTACCCTGCATCCTGAAAAGCGTCTTGGGTAGGAGCAGCTTTAATTCTCAGGATGCACATTCGGGGGGAGTCACCGATTACCAGTGGTATTTATGGTCAGATTCCCAGGACTTAACCTCTTTTTCAGCCTGCTCTTTCTGATATCCGTATCTTTCCTGAATCTTGCCGACCAGCTGATCGCGCTTACCTTCAACAACAGTCAGGTCGTCGTCGGTTAGCTTACCCCATTTTTCTTTCACTTTGCCTTTGAACTGCTTCCAGTTACCGTCTGCTTGGTCCTTATTCATAATCAACTCTCCTGTTTAGCTTAGGTGTTACTGCATTTGATAAATGCTTATCAACAGTTCTAATTGTAGTCGCTAATTTCAGCATTTCAGGCTTAAACAGGAATTAAGAGCATAACTAGGATTAATCCAAAGCATTTAAATCCAGGTGCCTTTTTGCCAGTGGCGTCGCCAAATCCAGCCTAACGCCACGCCCCGCAGCGACAGAAAGACCGCCACGGCGAGCCAGAGAGCGTGGTTACCCAGCGTGGGTAACGCCAGTAATGTCAACGCGTAACCTGCGGCGGCGACCGCCATGCTGTTGCGCATTTCTTTTCCACGCGTTGCGCCAATAAACATGCCATCGAGCAGATAACACCATACGCCCACCAGCGGTAAGATAATCTGCCAGCCAAGATAGCGGTCGGCCAGCGTTCTTAGGTCGGCAATTGAGGTGAGCAGATTGACAATTTGCTCACCGGCCAGCGCATACACCACAGCGAAGCCAAGCGCGACCAGTCCGGCCTGTCGACAGGCCGCGTGCCACACGTGCAGCAGCTTACTCTCGTCTTTCGCGCCAAACGCCTCCCCGGAATGTGCCTCGACCGCGTAGGCAAAGCCGTCGAGCGCAAAGGCGGTGAAGGTGAGCAGGTTCATCAGCACGGCGTTGACGGCAACGATCTCCGTCCCGAGTCGCGCACCGATGATAGTAAGGGAAGAGAAGCACAGCTGCACCAGCAGGGAACGCAGCATAATGTCCCGATTAAGCGCGATCAGCTGGCGCAGATTGCCGCGCCATGCGTCTTTCAGCAGCTCAATACTTATTCCGTGTCTTCTCATCACAATGGAAACTAGCCACAGTCCCAAAGCCAGCGTGGCATATTCGGAGCAGGCGGTAGCAACGGCCGCACCCTTGACGTTCCATCCCAACCCGACCACCAGCCACAGGTCAAGAATAACGTTAAGCAGATTGCCTACTATCAGCATGATGACCGGCGCACGCACATACTGGGCCCCCAGCAACCAGCCGAGAATCACTAGGTTCGCCAGCGACGCAGGGGCGCTATACCAGCGAATCGAGATGAATATTTGCGCCTGCTGGAGCACCGCCTGACTGCCGCCCACGATGTGCAATGCGGCGGAAATCAACGGCTGGCGAAACAGGAAAATGAGCGTACCGGCAATCAGTGCCAACAAAAACGGCTGCACGAACGCGCGGGCCAGCAGAAGGTTATTACGCGCCCCCAGCGCCTGCGCGGTCATTCCGGTGGTGCTCATACGCAGGAAGAGCAATAGCATAAATAGGAAGCTGGTGACCATTGCCCCGACGGCGACACCGCCAAGATAATCAGGGCTATCAAGATGACCAATCACTGCTGTATCAACCAAACCCAGCAAGGGCACGGTAATGTTGGAGAAGATCATCGGGAGGGCGAGAAGCCAGAGCGCCTTGTCGGCAGGGCTTAGAAAGGTTTTTCTTAAAGCAGGCAAAGAGAAAAGCGATCGCATAATGGTGTGAGAGCCCAGGCTGTGATGACGATTCGTGGTTTAACGGATTATATAAACAACAACGGCTTATGAATAACAGGTCTTCGTGTGACAGAAACAATATCGCCCCAATGAAGGGGCGACAGGCAAAACGAGACTGTGTA
The DNA here is from genome assembly GCF_002093665.1 of Rouxiella badensis. GTDB lineage: Bacteria > Pseudomonadota > Gammaproteobacteria > Enterobacterales > Enterobacteriaceae > Rouxiella > Rouxiella badensis. Next base: position 172,971 of record NZ_MRWE01000003.1, read on the forward strand.
AATGGCTAACGCCAAAAGCGGAGGCTGATTAGATCCAGTCGCCGTTGCGGATAACGCCGACCGCCAGTCCTTCAATGCTAAAGTTTTGCTCGCGAAGATCGACCACAATAGGTTCGAACTCGCTGTTTTCAGGCAGCAGCTGCACGGTATTGCCCTGCTTTTTAAGACGCTTAACGGTCACTTCGTCGTCAATGCGTGCGACAACAACCTGCCCGTTACGGACGTCCTGCGTTTTGTGAACCGCCAGAAGGTCGCCGTCTAAAATACCAATATCACGCATCGACATGCCGCTGACACGCAGCAGGAAGTCGGCGCTCGGTTTGAACATACCTGGGTCAACCTGATAGTGCCCTTCAATATGCTGAGTCGCCAGTAATGGCTCACCGGCGGCCACGCGGCCAATCAGCGGTAGCCCGGCTTCTTCTTCCATCAGCAAACGAATGCCGCGAGAAGCGCCGGAAACAATCTCGATAACGCCTTTACGTGCCAGCGCTTTCAGGTGTTCTTCAGCGGCGTTAGGCGAGCGGAATCCCAGACGGGTGGCAATTTCTGCACGTGTTGGCGGCATACCCGTGGTCGAAATATGATCGCGTATAAGGTCATAGACCTCTTGTTGTCTGGTCGTTAAAGCTTTCATTCCGCCCCCTGGTTGTTTATACAGTCCAGCTGTGAGTATATACAGGTACTGGCGGAATTAAAACCTAAGAATCTGCAAAAACAGACATTAAGAAGTATGAAATATTCAAAGCCAGTGCGGCACCAGGATGACTGCCCAGGTGAAAAGCGCAAAGCCAATGGTGATTGAAACAGCAGCGGAACCCATATCCTTCGCACGCCCAGAAAGTGGGTGTATTTCAGAGCCAATTCGGTCGATTGCCGCTTCTACCGCACTGTTCAGTAATTCAACAACCAGCACTAAAATGAGTGCGCCAACCATTAATATTCGTTCGATGCTGCTAACATCAAGGTAAAATGCCAGTAAGATGGCGGGGACAACGACGATAGCTTCCTGACGGAATGCGGCTTCATGCTTCCAGGCGGCGGTAATTCCCTTGATAGAATAGCCGGCTGCCTTATAAATTCGGGTAAACCCAGTGACCTGATTTGCCATTATTTTTAAGTCTTAATGTGATTTTTAGGCATTTTAGCCTGAATTCGTTGTCCTATCACCACAGATCTCATACCTGCTTTCTGGTATCCTTGCGGCGAATTGCTAACAAGAGGCTTTACGTTTTTTATGTCAGGATGGCGTAGACTTTATTATACCTTACTGAATTTACCGCTAAATTTGCTGGTAAGAAGCAAGGTCATTCCTACAGATCCCGTGACGGAGTTGCGTTTAGATCCAACGCGTCCAATTCTGTATGTTTTGCCGTACAACTCCAAGGCCGATCTTCTGACACTGCGGGCACAATGCCTCGCGCAGAATCTGCCCGACCCGCTCATTCCTCTGGAAATAGACGGCGTTCAACTGCCAAGTCACGTTTTCATCGGTGAAGGGCCACGTGTTTTCTCCTATTATCAGCCTAAACAGGAATCGGTGAAGCTGTTCCATGACTATCTGGACCTGCACCGAAATAATCCGAATCTTGATATTCAGATGCTGCCTGTTTCGGTGATGTTTGGCCGCGCGCCGGGCCGTGAAGGTCAGGAAACTCCGCATCTGCGCGTGTTGAACGGCATTCAGAAATTCTTTGCCGTGCTGTGGTTAGGCCGCGACAGCTTTGTTCGCTTCTCTAACACCGTGTCGCTGCGCGATATGGCTACCCAACACGGTACCGACAAAACCATCGCCCACAAGCTCGCCCGCGTTGCGCGTATGCATTTCTCGCGTCAGCGTCTGGCCGCAGTCGGCCCCCGTCTTCCGGTTCGTCAGGACTTGTTCAACAAGCTGCTGGCCTCCAAAGCGATTGAAAAAGCCGTTGAAGATGAAGCACGTAGCAAAAAAATCTCCCACGACAAGGCCCAGCAAAACGCCATTGACCTAATGGAAGAGATTGCCGCCGACTTCAATTATGAAGCGGTTCGCCTTTCTGACCGCGTGCTGAGCTGGACCTGGAACCGTCTGTATAAAGGGATCAACGTTCATAACGCCGAGCGTGTGCGTCAGCTGGCTCTGGACGGTCAGGAGATTGTTTATGTGCCTTGCCACCGCAGCCACATGGACTACCTGCTGCTGTCTTACGTGCTCTATCATCAAGGCTTGGTGCCTCCGCACATCGCGGCAGGGATCAACCTGAACTTCTGGCCGGCCGGACCTATCTTCCGCCGCCTGGGCGCGTTCTTTATTCGTCGTACCTTTAAAGGCAACAAACTCTATTCGACGGTGTTCCGGGAATATCTCGGCGAGCTGTTCAGCCGCGGTTATTCGGTCGAATACTTCGTGGAAGGTGGACGTTCGCGTACCGGTCGCCTGTTAGAGCCAAAGACCGGCACGCTCTCCATGACGATTCAGGCGATGCTGCGCGGCGGCTCTCGTCCTATCACGCTGGTCCCTATCTACATCGGTTACGAGCACGTGATGGAAGTCGGTACCTACGCGAAAGAGCTGCGCGGGGCGACCAAGGAGAAAGAAAGCTTCCTACAGATGATCAACGGCTTGCGTAAACTGCGCAACCTGGGTCAGGGCTATGTCAACTTCGGCGAGCCGCTGCACCTGACGCCTTATCTGAACCAGAACGTCCCGCAATGGCGTGATTCGATTGACCCTATCGAAGCGCATCGCCCAAGCTGGCTGACGCCGACGGTGCAGGATATCGCCGACAAGATCATGGTGCGTATCAACAACTCGGCGGCCGCCAATGCCATGAACCTGTGTTCAACGGCGCTGCTGGCTTCGCGTCAGCGATCGCTGACCCGCGAACAGCTGATTGAACAGCTCGACTGCTACCTGCAATTGCTCCGCAATGTGCCCTATACCGCAGATTCTACGGTGCCGGACCTGACCGCTGACCAGCTGCTCGACCACGCCTTGAACATGAACAAGTTCGAAGTCGAGAAGGACAATATTGGCGATATCATCATTCTGCCTCGCGAGCAGGCCGTGCTGATGACCTACTATCGCAACAATATTCATCACCTGTTGGTCATGCCTTCTCTGATTGCCAGCATCGTGATGCACCATAGTCAGGTAAGCAAAGCCGAACTGCTGCGTCAGGTCGAGCTGATTTACCCGATGATGAAGGCCGAGCTCTTCATGCATTACGATAAAGCGCAGCTGTCTGAGGTACTTGAAGCCCTCACGGCGGAACTGGCACGTCAAGAACTGATTCTGGTCGAAGATGACCAACTGCTGCTTAACCCGCTGCGCAGCCGACCGCTTCAGCTGTTGGCAGCAGGCGTTCGTGAAACGCTGCAACGCTATGCGATTACCCTGTCGCTGCTGAGCAATAATCCTAGCATCAGCCGTGGGGCGCTGGAGAAAGAGAGCCGTATCATGGCACAGCGTCTGTCGGTGCTGCACGGCATTAACGCACCGGAGTTCTTCGACAAAGCGGTATTTACTACGCTGGTCGGTACGCTGCGTGATGAAGGCTATATCAATGATATTGGCGACGCTATCCCTGAACATACCCGTGAGATTTACACCATTCTCAGCGACCTCATCACGCCGGATATTCGACTGACGATTGAGAGCGCGGGCATGCCTTCAGAGTTACCGGCAGCCACCGAACCCCCGGCAGAGCCGAAAATCGACGTCAGAGACACGGACCACTAATCTCCGTATTAAGGCATAAAAAAACCCCGGTCATCGTGAGAGGACCGGGGTTTTTCTTTGGCTCATGCCATGGCGCTTAGACCGCGGTCATGGTGTAACTCAGCAGGATGCCGATAAACATCACCATCCCTACATAGTTATTATTGCGAAACGCCTGGAAACACGACTCACGCTGACGTTTTGCGGTGATTTTTTGCTGATGCACGAACAGGCATCCGGCCAGCAGTAGCGACCAATAGAAAGGCGCACCGAGATGATTAAGATGCCCTACCGCCGCCATCAGAGCCAGCGTGGCTAACTGTAACAGACCGATAATCAGGTTGTCGTGGCGACCAAACAGAATGGCGGTCGACTTGACGCCAATCTTCAGGTCATCGTCACGGTCCACCATGGCATACTGGGTGTCGTACGCCACGGTCCAGCAAATATTGGCGAGGAACAGCAGCCAGCAACTCAACGGCACCGTCTCCCCCACCGCCATAAAGGCCATCGGGATTGCCCAACCGAACGCCGCGCCCAGAACGACCTGCGGCAGATGGCTGACCCGCTTCACGAACGGATAACTCCACGCCAACGCCAACGCCACCAGCGAGAGCAGAATGGTTTTATAATTCAGCAACAGCGCCAGACAGAACGAGATAAACACCAGCCCGCCAAACAGCATTTTCGCCTGCTTGCTGGTGATAGAGCCGCTCGGTAATGGGCGACCGGCGGTGCGCTTCACGTGACCGTCTACTTTTCTGTCGGCATAGTCGTTGATGACACAGCCTGCCGCACGCATGAAGAATACGCCCAGAACGAAAATAATCAGAATCTTGAGTGGTGGCGTGCCGTCGCTGGCCAGCCAAAGTGCCCATAGCGTCGGCCACATTAACAGCAGTGATCCGATCGGCTTGTCTATTCGCATCAGACGACAATAATCGCGCCATTGTCCCTGCTTCATCGTCCCCATCAACTTGGTATTCTCCCTTGAGGCATTACTGCTCTGTTGTAGATTTTAGGTCTTTTGTGTTACTGGCGTCATACACCGGCGAGGCCGGCAGGAAAATCTCGGTCAGCAGCAGCGGTTTATCGGAAAGCCGCAGACGAGAGCGACGGACCCAGTGCTGCGCCTGCTGCCCCAGATGGATATAGTCGCGGCTAAGCGCGTTGCCACCAAACAGATAGCGCCCAAGCGGCAACGTGCCCAAGTCTACCAAGGCGTTTTCAGGACCGGTAAGGGTTTCGAGCGGGATTATCGTTCTGCCGAGCAGCCAAGGCACGTCGTCTCCAAACAGGACAATTTCACGCAGCCAGTAACGCTCGCTCTCAGGCAGTTGTTCCGCCTCTTCAGGAGTCAGTTCGGCGCGAGAGACGAAGCATTCCCGCTGCGGGGTGACGCTGACCTTGGCGCAGTGCTGTTCAAACCGGCGGGTCATCGAACCCATCTCCAGCAGCCAGTCTACAACCTCGGGCGGCACATCAGACGCGTAGTCAAACCAGTGGATAGCATCGGGAAAAGGCACATAAGACTCAGACATGACAGACTCCGAGTGGGCAGCGGTGGCTACCAAAAAGAATTCAGGGGGGCATTCTAACGCAGATTGCCCCGGCGGTAATCCCGCCGGGGACAAGATTTACTCACGTTTCAGGCGTTCGCCGTTGGCAAGATAGAGGGTCACCACCAGCACCAGAATAGCGGCGGTGTAGAGCAGCGTATCGATCGGGCTCTTATGGTCGACGATGATAAAACGAATAATCGCCGTGATGCCGATGTAGACGAAATAGCGCAGCGGGAAGTGATAGCCCGACGCAAAGTACTTAACAATCAGCGCGATAAATTCGAAATACAGGAAGTAAATAACAATCCCTTCAATCAGCATGTAGGAAGATGATTCGTCGTTGTTGACGAAGAGCACCAATGCCAGATGATAGGTTTCCCGCCCCAGGAACAGCATCAGAATAGCCGCTAACCCCAAAAGAAAAATGTTTAAAATACGCTGCATGATGGTCGCGACCATCGTTGCCTTTTTAGATCCTGCCATGTGATGTACATCCCACTTTTATTGTTCAATGGCAGAAGAATACCACAGCGCCAAGGCCGCGAAAGGCGCTTGTTTCATGTGGAATAGACATTTTTTGTTATGGCGTTTTTCATAATAAAAAAGGGCCAACCGACAAGCGGTTAGCCCCTATCACCGTCACAGTTAGCGCAGCAATTTAGAAAGAGCTGCGGCTAAACTATTCTCAGGCACGCCAGTTTTTGAAGCGGTTGATTAAACCGTTGGTTGAACTGTCGTGGCCGGTGACCTTCTCGCTGCCTTCAAGCTCAGGCAGGATACGGTTTGCCAGCTGTTTGCCCAATTCCACGCCCCATTGGTCGAAGGTGTAGATATTGAGGATAGCGCCCTGAGTAAAGATTTTGTGCTCATACAGCGCAATCAGCGCACCCAGGCTGAACGGGGTGATTTCACGCAGCAGGATTGAGTTGGTCGGACGGTTGCCTTCGAAGACCTTGAACGGCGCAACGTGTTTAACGTCTTCAGGTTTTTTACCCTGAGCCGCGAACTCTTCTTCGACCACTTCCAGCGATTTACCAAATGCCAGCGCCTCGGTTTGCGCGAAGAAGTTAGACAGCAGCTTGGCGTGGTGATCGCTTAACGCGTTGTGGCTCACCGCAGGCGCAATAAAGTCACAAGGAACGATTTTAGTGCCCTGGTGGATAAGCTGATAGAACGCGTGCTGGCCGTTGGTACCAGGCTCACCCCAGATGATTGGGCCAGTCTGGTAGTCAACCGGTGAACCATTGCGGTCAACGTATTTACCGTTGGATTCCATATTTCCCTGCTGGAAATAGGCCGCGAAACGGTGCATATACTGGTCATATGGCAGGATAGCTTCGGTTTCGGTGCCGTAGAAATCATTATACCAGATACCGATCAGCGCCAGAATGATGGGCAGGTTTTTCTCAGCCGGCGTGTTAGCGAAGTGGTTGTCCATCGCGTGCGCGCCGCTCAGCAGCTGCTCGAAGTTCTCGAAGCCCACAGACAAGGCAATCGACAGGCCAATCGCAGACCACAGAGAGTAACGACCGCCGACCCAGTCCCAGAACTCGAACATGTTGTCGGTATCGATACCAAACTCGGCAACCGCTTTACCGTTGGTAGACAACGCGGCGAAGTGTTTTGCAACGTGCTGGTCATCGCCGGCCGTTTTCAGGAACCAGTCACGCGCGCTGTGGGCGTTGGTCATGGTTTCCTGGGTAGTGAAGGTTTTTGAGGCCACCAGGAACAGCGTGGTTTCCGGGTTCAGCGGTTTCAGCGTTTCGGCAATATGGGTGCCGTCAACGTTAGAAACGAAATGCATATTCAGATGATTTTTATACGGACGCAGCGCCTCGGTCACCATGAAAGGACCCAGGTCGGAACCACCGATACCGATGTTGACCACGTCGGTGATGGGTTTGCCGGTATAGCCTTTCCAGCCGCCGCCGATAACGCGCTCGGTGAAGCCTTTGATTTTCGCCAGCACGGCGTTGACTTCAGGCATGACGTCTTTGCCATCAACCACGATAGGAGTGTTGCTGCGGTTACGCAGAGCAACGTGAAGCACGGCACGGTCTTCGGTGCGGTTAATCTTCTCACCTGAGAACATCGATTTAATGGCTTCTTGCAGCTCGGTTTCTTTGGCAAGCGCCTGCAGTTTTTCCAACGTTTCTGAGGTGATGCGGTTCTTGGAGAAGTCGACAAGAATCTGATCGTCAAAAGTGGCAGAGAATTTGGAGAAACGATCGCTATCTTCAGCAAACAGCTGGCTGATGGTCACATCTTTAACTTTATCGAAATGCTGCTGCAGGGCTTGCCAGGCAGCGGTCTGAGTTGGATTGATATTTTTCATAGCAATGCTCTTAGGCTGAGAATGTAAGGTGACATCTTGACTATTATTTAGCGCAACTGCCTTGATTGTATCCGGTATTTTACAAGTTGAGATGCCTTTTCTTGCGTTTCTTGCAATAGGCAATAACTGTTGGCAATGCGCCTGATAGACAAATACCGCACTGAATAATAGATGACATTCATTCAAAATGTGAGTCAGAGGCCGCGCGATCGTTGACAGATGGCACAGAACCGGTGATCCTAGGCGCCTAACTTATACGCGTCCGCGCGGGTAAGCCAGAAGAGGCGCGTCGCCCAGGCAATGTATCGGAGGAACCGTATCCGACGAAGGTGCATTATGGGGTGCGACGCCGAGGTCAGACACCCAACGGTTGGGAAAAGATCGACTACAGGGGCTGAATCCTCTGGGTTGTCACCGCTATAGCTCGATGAGCTATTGGCATGGTGGGGCGCTTCTGGGTGTATCGTAGCATCTCTACGTCTGCTCCCGTTTCCCGCTCTACCCTTGTGCCATGGAATATGCAATTAAAAAGGCCGTCTGAAAATGACGACCCTGACACGAGGTTTTAAATGAATCAAGCAACATCCCGCATCGCTGACCAACCGCCTCTGAACAACACGGTCATTGCCAAATTTGGTGGCACCAGTGTGGCAGATTTCGACGCCATGAACCGAAGTGCCGATGTGGTACTCTCCAATCCTGACGTTCGCGTGGTGGTCCTTTCCGCCTCCGCTGGCGTGACCAATCTGCTGGTTGAACTGGCAGAAGGCCGCGAAACTGAGCGTCGTGATTTCCTGCTGAGCGAAATTCGCCGCATCCAGACCGCTATCATTGACCGTCTCGAGCAACCGGACGTTATCCGCGAAGAAATCGAACGCATGCTGGAAAATATCAGCACGCTGTCAGAAGCGGCAAGCCTGGCTACCTCGACCGCGCTGACCGACGAGCTGGTCAGCCACGGTGAGATTATCTCGACGCTGCTGTTCGTCGAGATCCTGCGCCAGCGCCACGTGTCTGCAGAGTGGTTCGACGTCCGCAAAATCATGCGCACCAATGACCGCTTTGGCCGCGCTGAGCCAGACACCCAGATTCTACTGGAACTGGCCGAGCAGCAGCTATTACCTCGTCTACAGGAAGCACTCATTATCACTCAGGGCTTTATCGGCGCTGAGCCAAAAGGTCGCACCACCACACTGGGCCGCGGCGGCAGCGATTACACGGCTGCCCTGCTTGGTGAAGCGCTGCACGCCAGCCGCGTGGATATCTGGACCGACGTTCCGGGCATTTACACCACCGATCCGCGTCTGGTGCCGGGTGCTAAACGCATCGATCGCATTGCCTTTGAAGAAGCGGCCGAGATGGCGACCTTCGGCGCGAAAGTTCTGCATCCAGCGACCCTGCTGCCTGCGGTGCGTCGCGGTATTCCGGTGTTCGTCGGCTCGAGTAAAGACCCGTCTGCGGGCGGCACGCTGGTTTGCGATACCACAGAAAACCCGCCGCTGTTTCGCGCGCTGGCGCTGCGTCGTAAGCAGACCCTGCTAACCCTGCATAGCCTCAGCATGCTGCATTCGCAAGGTTTCCTCGCTGAACTGTTCAATATTCTGGCGCGCCACAATATTTCGGTGGACCTGATTACTACCTCCGAAGTGAGCGTGGCCCTGACGCTGGACACCACAGGTTCAACCTCTTCCGGTGACAGCCTGTTGACCACCTCGTTACTGACCGAGCTTTCTTCACTGTGTCGCGTTGAGGTCGAGGAAAATCTGGCATTGATTGCCATCATCGGCAACAAGCTGTCCCAGGCCTGCGGCGTGGGCAAAGAAGTCTTCGGCGTGCTGGATCCGTTCAACATCCGCATGATTTGCTACGGTGCGAGCAGCTATAACCTGTGCTTCCTGGTGCCGGGCGACGATGCCAACCAGGTCGTGCAGAAGTTACACCACAATCTATTCGAGCAGGATTAATCGATTTTCGATTCCAGCAGATAGATAAATAAGCCGGGTCGATAGCCCGGCTTTTTTTATGCCTGCATGTTTATTAATTCTCCGCAGAGGGTTGCCTGAAATACACAGAGAAGATAAAACTGTTTGGCTTTAAAAATTACTTAATAAAAAAATTAAATACACAACAACACAATAAAATGACAAGACGCTGAGGATTTCCCTGCATGTTAGCCAAGATCACACGCCTGTTCCCGCTGTGGGCCTTATTACTGGCGGTTGCCGCCTATTATACGCCGTCCACGTTTACCCCGATTGGCCCTCACGTCAGCGGCCTGCTGATGCTGATTATGTTTGCGATGGGCGTTACCCTGGAATTTGGCGATTTTAAACGCGTACTTTCACGCCCTGCGCCGGTTGCCGCCGCAACCTTCCTGCACTATCTGGTGATGCCTCTTGCTGCCTGGCTGTTGGCCAAACTTTTCCACATGCCTGACGACCTCGCCGCCGGTATGATTCTGGTGGGAAGCGTTGCCAGCGGTACTGCATCTAACGTAATGATTTATTTAGCCAAAGGCGACGTGGCACTGTCAGTGACCATCTCCTCCGTTTCCACGCTGGTCGGCGTTTTTGCAACCCCACTGCTCACCCGCCTGTATGTCGATACGCACATCAAGGTCGATGTCGAAGGCATGCTGTTGAGTATTCTGCAAATTGTCGTGTTCCCTATTCTCGCGGGACTGATTATTCATCATCTGTTTACTCATGCGGTCAAACGTATCGAGCCTTACCTGCCGGTATTCTCAATGGTCTGCATTCTCGCCATCATCAGTGCCGTTATCGCTGCAAGCCAGAGTCTGATTAGTTCGGTCGGTCTGGTGGTGGTGGCAGCGGTTATTCTGCACAACGCCATCGGGCTGCTCAGCGGCTACTGGGGCGGCAAGCTGTTTGGTTTTGATGAGACGACCTGCCGCACCATCGCGCTCGAAGTTGGCATGCAGAACTCAGGCCTTGCGGCCACGCTTGGCAAGCTTTACTTCACGCCGATTGCTGCCCTGCCGGGTGCGATTTTCTCAGTTTGGCATAACTTCTCCGGCTCGCTCCTGGCCGGTTACTGGTCGGGTCGTCCGGTGAAAAAAAGCGAAAAATTAGCGCAGAAGTAATCTGTACCGATCGGGCAAAAAAGAAAGGCCGCGAGAATATCGCGGCCTTTTTGTTTGCGGCGGTCACGGCGTTATTTTGCTATTCCCGGCACATCATCGAGCTCTTCGCGCTCGTCTTCTTTCTCGTCCTTATCCAGCACGTTGTACGCCACGGCACAGAACAGCGAGTTAAGGCGCTTCATGTCACCCAGTAAACCAAGGTGCAGCGAGCTGGTTTCAATACTTTGAACGTTGTGCTGATGCAGCCTGTCAACGTGGGCGTGGGCGTAGCGGCGGTCAAGCAGGCGGAAGCGATGCTTGGAACGACGCAGACGCTTGGCGCTGGTCAGATCGTTTGACAGGAATACCGACAGGCTAAGACGCAGGTTATCGACCAGTTTCTCATGCAGATTGTCCAGCTCAGACAGCCCCTCGGCCGAGAAGGCACGCCGCGTATCGTGCGACTTGGCGGTGATATCGCCGGTCATGCGCTCGATAATGTCGCCGGCCTGTTCAAGGTTGAGCGCCATCTCGATAATCTCCGCCCAACGACGCGAATCGTCCTCGCCCAAATCCTCTTTATGGATCTGCGCCAGATAAAGTTTGATGGCGGTGTAAAGCACATCGACGTCATCATCGAGGCGGCGTACTTCACGATCCTGGGTAATTTTACCGTGCATGACCTCATGCTGAAGGATAAGCATGTGCTCAACCACATCGCCCATGCGCAGCGTCTCGCGTGCTGCATTGGCCAGCGCCAGCGTCGGCGTGTCGATAGCACTCACGTCGAGATGACGCGGACGCAGACGTGGGTCATCCTCAGGGACATCGGCAATCCACAGCTCACAAATACGCGCCATCATGCCCGCCGCAGGCACCAGTGCCAGACAGCGAATCAGGTTGTAGAACACGTGGAAATAGATCACCAGCTCTTCATCAGGAATGCCAATGCGCGCCAGCAGCCCCGTCAGCGGTCCGATAAACGGCAAGACAATCACACAGCCAATCAGCTTGAACAGCAGGCTACCCAAGGCAACCCGACGCCCCGCCGCATTTTGTTTGCTGGCGTTGATCATCGCCAGAATACCGCTGCCGAGGTTGGCACCGATCACCAGACACAGCGAGACTTTGAGCGAGATAACGCCGGTCGCGGCAAGCGTGGCGGTCAGCAGCACTGCGGCCAGACTGGAGTAGCTGATGATGGCGAAAACGGCACCGGTCAGGGCATCAAGAATGGTATCGCCGGTCAGCGACGAGAATAGTACCTTAACGCCCGACGCCTGCGTGATTGGCGTGGCCGCACTGACAATGAGCTCGAGGGCCAGCAGAATCAGCCCCAGACCAATCCCGACGCGCCCCATCTGCCCTGCCCGCGTCTGCTTGCGGCTCAGGAAGAAGGCCACGCCAACAAAAATCAGCAGCGGAGAAAGCCACGAGAGGTCGAAGGTCAGCACGCGCGCCATCAGCGCGGTACCGACGTCGGCCCCCAGAATTATCACCAGCGCGGGAGAGAGCGCCACGAGTCCCTGGGCAACGAAAGAGGTGACCAGGAGCGCCGTTGCGTTGCTGCTTTGTACCAGCGCAGTCACGCCGATACCGGAAACAAACGCCAGAGGTTTCTTTTCAACACTGCTGCTGAGAACGCGGCGCAAATTGGCACCAAACACACGCATGATGCCAGTACGCACAATGTGCGTACCCCATACGAGTAATGAAATAGCTGAAAGCAAATGAAGAAGAGTTAACACTAAAAAAGAGCTCCTTTAGCGCCAGGCGCAAACAGGCCATCCTGCCTGCCTGGCGTGTTGGAGCAGGATAGCATCCGGATTCACTGCGACAGGGCTGGCGACTTTAATAAGCAGCGGCAGATCGTTGTGCGAATCCGAATAAAAACAGGCGCGCTCGAGCTGACTGGCATCCTGATTTAACAGCGCCATCAGCCGCGTTACTTTTCCTTCACGGAAAGTCAGCACGCCTTCAGTAAAACCGGTATAGAGACCGTTAATTTTCTCGACGCCGATAGCCAGCGTCTCGTTTACGCCCAAAAACTTCGCAATCGGCGCGACCAGGTGCTCACCCGAGGCGGAAATTATAAGGGTGCGATCGCCTTTAGCCTGATGGTCACTCAGGCATTCTCGTGCTTTGGCGTAAACCCTGTCGGCAATGACTTCGTTAACGAAGCGCGCAACCATCGCGGCAACATCGGCCTCGGTGCGGCCTTTGAGCGGGCTCAGGGTCCAGTTCATATATTCGGTCATATCCATCTGACCTATGGCATACAGACGCATCATCTCGGCGTCCTGCTGCAAAAATACGTCGGGATCGGCGACCCAGCCTTGCTTGACCATAAAGGCCGACCACAGGCTGGAACAGTCACCGCCGATCAGCGTTTCATCCAAATCGAACAGCGCCAGATTCATGCAACTTCCCGTAAGGTATCAAGATCTAACTGTAGACCAATATCAGTGCCATCAATATATAGAGAGTCAACGGAGCGGTTTAAAACATCCACGGATAACTCGACATTGTGAGCCACGACACGATAACGAACAACGTTACCTAACAGGCTGTGATTGATGATGCGGGCTGGAATTCCCTGCTCTGGCGCGCAAAGCGCGATGGACTCAGGCCTGACGGCCACCTGAGAAGGATAACTCTGTCCGGTTAGTGCGTAGGCCTGCTCGGCGGTCAGCAGATTGTAGCTGCCGATAAATCCTGCCGCGAAGGCATTAACCGGGGCAGTATACAGCGTTTCAGCGTCGCCATTCTGTACGATTTGTCCTTTATTCATTAAAACAATGCGATCGGACATGGTCAGCGCCTCTTCCTGATCGTGAGTGACGAAGATAGCAGTCAGGTTCATTTCACGCTGAATACGGCGAATTTGCTCACGAAGATGTTTGCGAATACGGGCGTCTAGCGCCGAAAGTGGCTCATCGAGCAGCAGAAGACGCGGCTGGGTCACTAAAGAACGGGCCAACGCCACGCGCTGACACTGACCACCGGAAAGCTGATGCGGATAACGGCGCGAAAACTCGTCCAGCTCAACCAGCTTCAGCACCTCCGCGACTCTTCGTTTGGTCTCACTGGCCGAAATATTTTGCATCTTCAGGCCGAAGGCGACGTTACCCTCGACGGTCATGTTAGGAAACAGCGCATAGCTCTGAAACACCATGCCGATGCCGCGCTTTTGCGGCGTCAGGGGAACAATGTCCTGCCCCTGTAGCAGAATTTTTCCGCTATCGACCGAGGTCAGGCCCGCTAGACAGCGCAGCAGTGTCGATTTTCCGCAGCCGCTTGGCCCGAGCAGCGTCACGAACTCGCCCTCTTTAGCGCTGAAATCGATGTTATTGAAAATCTGCGTCTGGCCGTAATGCTTGTTGAGCTGAGTGACTTGCAGGTAGGACATAATCAGCGTTTCCCTTTATTCAACACGTTCGCCACCCAGGTGAAGACCAGGACGACCACGAAATAGGAGATGACCAATGCGCTGGTAAAATGGCCGCTGCCATTACGCATATTGTAGAGATAGACCTGCAGGGTTTCATAGCGGCTGCCCACCAGCAGGTTAGCGAATACAAACTCACCAATCAGGAACGAGAAGGACAGCAGTACCGCAATGGTGGCCCCCTTGCGTAAATTCGGCAAAATCACCAGCAACGCGGCTTTCCAGGTGCTCGCTCCGAGCAGATGCGCTGCATCCATCAGGTCACGCATATTTATCGCCTGAATGTTGTTGGAAATCGCGCGGTAGATGAACGGCAGGGCGATAGTGAAATAACAGCCGATCAAAATCCACGGCGTACCGGTTAATTCGAACGGGGGTGAAGAATAGAGCTCCATCAGCCCAACGGACGAGACGACTGGAGGAACGGCAAACGGCAACAAAATAAGGACGTTCATTAAGGCATCGAGCCTTGGAAAATAGTAAGCAATCACAAACATAAGCGGCAGGATGAGCACCATCGAGAAGAACAGTGTCCCAAGGCAGATTAGCAGTGAGTGCCCCAGCGCCACCAGAAAACGCGGGTCGCTCCACAGCGCTATCAGCCACTTCATGGTGAATCCACTCGGCAGAATCGTCGCTCCCCAGTCTTCCACGAGCGCATATATCAGCGTTGCAGCCAGCGGCAGCACCAAAATGATGAATAATACCCAGACAACCAGGCGATGATAGACGCTTTCAGCACGTGACATAGCTCGCCCCCCTTCTGCGGTTAATCAAAAAATAAGTCCTAGCGAACATTGAGATAGCTCCTGCGCAACAGCCACTGATGCACCAGCGTGATGACCGCCATTAACAGCACCAGCAGAATCGCCAGCGCACTGCCCATATTCGGGTCGAGAGAGATATCGCCCGACACCAGTGCCGCAATACGCACCGGCACGACGTTAAAGTTGCCGGTGGTTAACGCATAAACCGTGGCATAGGCACCCAGGGCATTTGCCAGCAGAATCACGAAAGTCCCCATCAACGCGGGCGCCAACACCGGCAGGCCGATGTAGCGCCAGAAACGCCATTTCCCCGCCCCCAGCAACGCCGCAGACTCTTTCCAGTCTTCGCGCAGTCCGTCAAAGGCTGGGTAAAGCAGCAGAACACCGAGCGGGATCTGGAAATAGGTATAGAGGACAATCAGACCGTCTTTGGAGTACAGATTGAAGGTGCTCATCAGGCCATATTTGCGCATGACGAGCGTCAGCGTACCGTTGAGACCGAGCAGAATGACGAAGGCAAAAGCCAGCGGTACACCGGCAAAGTTGCTGGTCATGTTGGTGAATGACATGACGAAATCATGCAGTTTTGTTGGGCCCAGCTGGCGAAGTGAGTAACTACCAACCAAAGCGATGAGCAAACCGTACAAACTCGACCAGACCGAGATATCCAACGAAAATTTCATCGCCTGGAGATAAAACGGCGAGGTCAAAATATCGCTGTAGTTGCCGAATCCCCACGCCTCATAGGTATCGCTGTAAAAACTGCTCACGGCGACCCACACCAGCGGCGCAAGCTGGAACGCAATAAAGAACACTGCAAAAGGGAGTACAAACAGCAGTGCGAGCCACTTAGCTTTCATCCGTTATCCTCAACCTCTCGCGTTTCAGGCCAGCAAATCCGCGCAGTGCGGTTTGTCGTGGCTGACATTAAGCAGCTGGCATACCGTACCGCACAGCTCCGTTTGTAGCGGCTCAGCCTGTTGCAGGCTAAAAGCACTGCCAAAGACGAACATCGGCACCTGACGCTCTTCTGCCAGAATGCCGCCGTGGCTACGGTCGTTGTTCATGCCATGGTCCGCGGTCACAATCACCTGATAACCCTCATCGAGCCAGGTGCCGAGATAGTGCGACAAAATGCCGTCTGCCACGCGCGCCTTGTTGCGATACTGCATCGAATCGAGGCCAAACTTGTGGCCCGCATCGTCAATATTCATAGGGTGGATCAGCAGGAAGTCCGGGTGATGCTTCAGACGCAAACTTTCTGCATCATCAAACAGATGAGAGTCCGGATAAGCATCGTCGTAATAAAAATGCCCGTGCTGGATAGCCAGACTCTTGTCGTCAGTGTGGCGGTCACGCGCAGGGTCAAACGGCGTGCGGTTATAGAGTTCACTCACCCAGTGATAGGCGGCTGCCGCCGTGGTCAAACCGGCATCGCGCGCGTAGTGAAAAATACTCTGTCCGGTAGAGAGACGGTCAACGTGGTTATGCACAATCCCGCTTAACACCGGCGTCACACCGGTCAGAATGCATTCGTACAGCGGGCGTGACAGTGAAGGCAGCTCGCACTCCAGTTGATACAAGCGCCCGCGTCCCGCAGCACACTGTGCCTGTAAATAACCCATTGCATCGCGGGCAACCTGAAAGTTCAGACCGTCCAATACCACCAGAATACTTTTCATTACGTATGGCCCTGATAAAATTAATATTAATTTCAATAACTTATTTAAAATTTCAAAGCTGGGAAATTAATCCTCTAGAGATCTCGCGTGTCAGGAAGACGGCGACCAAGTGTTTCCCGGCAGCTTACTGAAGTAAGTGACCGGAAACGGCTGAGAAGCCACCGCCCCCTCAAACACGCGAGATGACGAGGATTTTATTGTTGGAGGTTGATCATGACCTGCTCTTGCCACAGGCGTGGAAGCGTCTTGGCACTCTTGGTCCAGGCGTCCGGATCGGCAATCGGATGCGCATTGGCGTATTCGCTGTTTGGCAGCAGCTTGGCCTTCACGTCATCCGGCAGGGTCAGATGTTCTGCGCGAATAGGACGAGCATAACCACGCGCCAGGTTGATTTGGCCCGCGTCAGAGAAGATGTACTCACGCGCCCATTTCGCAGCGTTTGGATGCTTGCCGTATTTGTTAATAATGGTTGAATAACCAGAGGTGATGCTGCCGTCTGAAGGGATAACCACGTCGAAACGGGTTTTATCAATCTGGTCGCGATAGTTAAGGCCGTTGAAGTCCCAGACCACACCGACCTGCACTTCCCCTTTCTCCAGCGAGGCAATAACCGGGTCGGTCAGGCTCAGACGACCGGCCTTAGCCAGTTTAGCGAAATACTCCAGACCCGGCTTGAGGTTTTTCTCGTTGCCACCCATCGCATAGGTGGCCGCCAGCACGCCGTTTGCGGCCTGTGCGGCGGTGCTCACGTCACCAATGGTGACTTTATATTTACCCTTCAGCAGGTCGGCCCAGCTGTGTGGCTCGTCTTTAACCTGTGATTTATCAATGATAAACGCGATAGTTCCGGTGTAAGCCAGAGCCCAATTTCCGTCTTTGTCTTTCGCCCAGGCAGGAACCTGATCCCAGGTGCTTGGCTTGTACGGCAGTGTAACGCCCTCTTTTACCGCAACCGGACCGAATGCTGCACCCACGTCGCCGATATCCGCACTGGCGTTATTTTTTTCCGCCAGAAACTTCGCTATCTCCTGAGCTGAACTCATATCGGTATCACTGTGTTTGATGCCGTATTTGGTATTCAAATCATTCCAGGTATCTTTCCAGTTAGCCCACGAATCAGGCATCCCGACGCTGTTGACCGTGCCTTCGGCTTTAGCGGCTTTTTCCAGATCTGCCAGAGACTCGGCGGCAAACGCCGTGGTCGTGGTCATAACGAGCGCGGTGGTTAACACAGTAGCGAACAACTGTTTCATAACTGATGCTCCAGATGATAGTGTGTGTGAGTGCTGGTCTAGTCCAGCAAGAACCAAGCCAATCTAAAGATCGTTTGTGATAATTATATGACAGCGCGAAAAAGCGGCATTTTTAAGCTAATAGCTGTTAACAAGTGCACAAATTTTCAACCTTTATTGGTCATTGTGGTGCAAAAATGCACTGAAATGAGGCTGAAGACTGATGAGTGAATCGCAAACTACCGTTGCAGCTATCTGCCAGACATTGAGTGAAAAGATAGCCGCAGGGTTTTATCGCACCGAAGGACGCCTGCCTTCAGAGAGAACGCTAAGTGAGGAGTTCTCCACGACGCGAATCACTCTGCGCGAGTCTCTGGGGCAGCTCGAGGCGCAAGGACTTATTTACCGGGAGGTCAGGCGGGGATGGTTTATTTCACCGCCGCGTATCCTCTATAACCCGCTTCAGCGCAGCCACTTCCACGCGATGGCAAAGGAGCAAGGGCGCATTGCCCAGACGGAGCTGCTCGACGCAAGCCAGATAAAAGGCAGCGACGTACTGTGTCAGAGGCTCAATCTGCCACCGCAAAGTGACATTTATTGCATCCGCCGTTTGCGGTACATCGATGGACGCGCGGTGCTCTACGTTGAGCATTACCTCAATCCGAAGTTCTTCCCCGATATCATTCACGATGACCTGACGCAGTCCCTGACTGACCTGTATTTCTCCCGCTATGGGGTGAAATATGGTCGGGTGCGTTTTGATATGGTGCCGACGCGACTGCCAGAACAGGCGTCTACTGCTCTGAAAGTCGCGGCGGGTAGCCCGGCGCTGTTTATTACGCGGATCAACCGCGATCGACAGGATCGCGTAATTGACTGTGATTTAGAATATTGGCGCTACGATGCGTTACAGATTGATGTGGAGGTAGGGTGAGGAATTCCCTCCTCCTGTTTAAAAGGAGAAGGGAGAAGAAGAGATTAATCTGCGTCGTAGCCGAGGTTGGGGGCCAACCAGCGCTCGACGTCGGCTATCGGCATCCCTTTACGGGCCGCGTAGTCCTCAACCTGATCGCGTTGAATCTGCGCCACGGCAAAGTATTTACTTTCCGGATGGCTGAAATACCAGCCTGAAACGGCCGCCCCCGGCCACATTGCGAAGGATTCGGTCAACTGCATGCCGGTATTCTCCTCGACATTCAACAACTTCCAGATCTGTCCTTTCTCGGTATGTTCCGGGCACGCCGGATAGCCCGGTGCCGGTCGGATACCCTGATAATTTTCGCGAATCAGTTCTTCATTACTGAGATTTTCGTTAGCCGCGAAGCCCCAATAAACCTTACGCACTCGTTCATGAAGATATTCTGCAAACGCCTCGGCCAGACGGTCTGACAGCGCCTTGACCATGATTTTATTGTAATCATCGTGCTGTTTGTCATAGGCCTCGGCCAGCGCATCTTCCTCCAGCCCGCCGGTCACGGCAAAAGCGCCAATATAGTCAGCTTTGCCGCTGGTTTTTGGCGCGACAAAATCGGCCAGGCAGTAGTTGGCAAAATCGGTTTTTTCGGTTTGCTGACGCAGATGGTGGCTGACCACCAGCACGTCATCACGACGTTCATCGCTATAGATTTCAATGTCATCGCCGACTCGATTAGCCGGAAATAAACCGACCACGCCGCGCGGATGCAGAAGCCGTTCTTTGGAGAGTTTATCCAGCATGTCGTTGGCATCTTTGAACAGGCGTTTAGCCTCTTCGCCGACAATTTCATCTTCAAGAATACGAGGATACTTACCGGCCAGCGACCAGGTCATGAAGAACGGCGTCCAGTCGATGTAATTACGCAGCGTCTCGATGCTAGCCTCAACCTTTTGAATACCCAAACGATGCACCACAGGCGGCGTATAGCTTTCCCAGTCCAGCACGGTCGCGTTTTCACGCGCCTTCACCAGGCTGACGGGCGGCGTGCGCGGTTTTTTACGCCCATGCTGAATACGCACGGTTTCGTACTCTCTACGGGTTCTTTCGATAAAGGCATCTCGTTGCGTGTCGGACAACAGCGCTGACACCACGCCGACCGAGCGCGAGGCATTTTGTACGTAGGTTGTCGGCCCCTGGTAGTTCTGCTCAATCTTGACCGCCGTGTGCGCCTTCGAGGTAGTTGCCCCGCCAATCAGCAACGGAATGGTGAAACCACGGCGCTGCATCTCTTTCGCCACGTTGACCATTTCGTCAAGCGACGGCGTAATCAGGCCAGAAAGCCCAATGATATCAACGTTCTCTTCGATGGCCGTTTTCAGAATTTTGTCGGTCGGGACCATCACGCCCAGATCGATAATTTCATAGTTATTACACTGTAGCACCACGCCCACGATGTTCTTGCCGATGTCGTGCACGTCGCCTTTTACCGTCGCCAGCAGGATTTTGCCGTTAGTCTTACCCTTTTCTTTACTGGCCTCGATGTAGGGCTCGAGATAAGCCACCGCCTGTTTCATAACGCGTGCTGATTTCACCACCTGCGGCAGGAACATTTTTCCTTCACCAAACAGGTCACCCACCACGTTCATGCCGTCCATCAGCGGACCTTCGATGACCTCAATCGGTCGCGTCGACAGTTGACGAGCCTCTTCGGTGTCGAGCTCAATGAACTCGGTAATGCCCTTCACCAGCGAATATTCAAGGCGCTTTCTGACGTCCCAGCTGCGCCACTCGGCCTGCTGTTTGTTCGCCTCACCGTCGTCTTTGCTGCCGCGATATTTCTCTGCCAGATCTAAAAGCCGCTCGGTGCCGTCATAGCGACGATTAAGGATGACGTCCTCCACCGCCTCGCGCAGCTCGGGCGTTAAGTCATCATAAATGGCCAACTGACCCGCATTGACTATGCCCATGTCCATGCCGTTGCGAATAGCGTGATAAAGGAACACCGCGTGAATCGCCTCACGGACCGGCTCGTTGCCACGGAATGAGAAAGAGACGTTGGACACCCCGCCCGAAATCAGGGCATGAGGCAGCTCGCTCTTGATATCGGCACAGGCTTCAATGAAGTCAACGGCGTAGTTGTTGTGCTCTTCGATACCGGTTGCGACGGCAAAGATGTTCGGGTCAAAGATAATATCTTCCGGCGGAAACCCCACCTCTTCGGTCAACAGCCTGTAGGCGCGACGGCAAATCTCGATTTTACGGGCGCGAGTGTCTGCCTGTCCGACTTCATCAAAGGCCATGACCACCACGGCAGCACCGTAGCGGCGCACCTTGCGGGCGTAGTTGAGGAAAGACTCTTCGCCCTCCTTCATGGAAATCGAGTTAACGATGCCTTTGCCCTGAATGCATTTCAGGCCTTTTTCGATAACGTCCCACTTTGAAGAGTCAATCATGATGGGCACGCGGGCGATGTCTGGCTCGCCGGCGATCAAATTGAGGAATTTGACCATCGCCGCTTCGGCATCCAACATGCCCTCGTCCATATTGATATCAATAATCTGCGCCCCGCTTTCAACCTGCTGGCGGGCCACCTCGAGCGCCTCTAAATATTTTTCTTCTTTAATCAATCTTTTGAAGCGAGCCGACCCCGTTACGTTGGTACGTTCACCCACGTTAACAAACAGCGTCTCGGGAGAAATCGTTAACGGTTCAAGACCCGCTAAACGACAGGCGACCGGAATTTCGGGCAATTTGCGTGGTGCAACGCCGTCGAGGACCAGCACTATCTCGGCGATATGCGCTGGGGTAGTACCACAGCAGCCGCCCACAATATTGAGGAAGCCGGAGCGTGCCCATTCGCCGATGTGTTCAGCCATTTCTTTGGCTTCAAGGTCGTATTCCCCAAAGGCGTTAGGCAGACCGGCGTTAGGGTGAGCGGTGACGTAACATTCGGCGATACGGGAAAGCTCGGCGACGTATTGACGCAGCTCGTCGGGGCCAAGTGCACAGTTCAGACCAAAGGTCAGCGGCTTGACGTGGCGCAGCGAGTTATAGAATGCTTCCGTCGTTTGGCCTGACAGCGTGCGACCAGAGGCGTCGGTAATCGTGCCGGAAATCATCACCGGCAGCAGGACGCCCATCTCTTCAAACACGGTTTCGATAGCAAAGGTCGCCGCTTTGGCGTTCAGGGTATCGAAGATCGTTTCAACCATGATCAGATCCGCGCCGCCTTCGATCAAGGCACGGGTCGATTCGCGATAGGCTTCCACCAGCTGATCGAAGGAGACGTTACGGAATGCAGGATCGTTGACGTCGGGAGAGATCGAGGCGGTGCGGTTGGTTGGCCCTAGCACACCCGCCACATAGCGCGGTTTCTCTGGCGTGCGTGCAGTCCATTCATCAGCGCAGATACGCGCCAGTCGGGCCGCCTCATAGTTTATCTCGGCCGAGAGTGACGCCATGTGGTAGTCGGCCATGGCGATGGTCGTCGAGTTGAAGGTGTTAGTTTCGAGAATGTCCGCCCCAGCCTCGAGATAGCCGTAATGGATGGCGGTAATAATCTCGGGCTTGGTCAGCACCAACAGGTCGTTATTGCCCTTGAGATCGCTTTCCCAATCAGCAAAACGTTCGCCGCGATAGTCTTCTTCTTCCAGACGATAGCTTTGGATCATTGTCCCCATGCCACCGTCGAGAACTAAAATCCGCTTCGCCAGCTGTTCATGCAGTGCTTCAACTCGATTAGTCACTTTCACCTCATCACCCATTGCTTGCAAAATTCTGCTACTTTCACGTTTGGCCGGTCTTCAGCACCCTACTTTAATCATAATTTATGAAAACCTGCTTCAAAATCCGCCAATAATCCTAGCATACCTTGCTCAGGCCCAGTGCCGGCAGCAACCTGAGTCTTTTTCATCAAATCCTCGAGGCACATTCCAGAGTCGATGCAACACATCGGATGAGCGCAAAACTTGTTTGCGATCCATACTGTAAAAACGAAAACCAATTCCAAAATAATATTTTCTCGCCGTTATAGTGGCGACGCTGACAAGGGAAAGCACGATGGTGACCTCTTCTGCCACGGCAGCAAAACGCACTAAAAAGGGCAAAGGCACAACGGCCAGTGCCAGCACAGCAACCGGACAGGTTCAATCGTTAACCCGCGGTCTGAAGTTGCTTGAATACATTGCCGAAGCTCAGGGCAGCGTGGCGCTCACCGACCTGGCCCAGCAGGCCGGACTGCCCAACTCGACAACGCACAGGCTCCTGACCACCATGCAGCAACAGGGTTTCGTTCGTCAGGTTGGCGATCTGGGTCTGTGGACAATTGGCTCCCACGCTTTCGTGGTCGGCAGCAGCTTTCTGCAAAGCCGCAACCTGTTAGCCATGGTTCATCCCATGCTGCGCCGATTAATGGAAGAATCTGGCGAGACAGTGAACCTTGCGGTGCTCGATCACAGCGATTACCAGGCGATCATTATCGATCAGGTACAGTGCAATGCGCTGATGCGGATGTCGGCACCCATTGGTGGCAAGCTGCCGATGCATGCTTCTGGCGCAGGCAAAGCATTCCTGTCCACGCTGCCCGAAGAGCGTCTCGTTAAACTGCTACACAAAATTGGGCTGCACAGCTACACGCCGATGACCCGCAGTTCACCGGCGAATCTCAAGCAGGAGCTGGCCGAGACCCGCAAGCGCGGCTATGCCTTTGATGATGAAGAACATGCGTTAGGACTGCGCTGCGTGGCGACCTGTATTTATGACGAACACAATGACGCCTACGCGGCAATTTCGATTTCGGGGCCGGTTTCAAGGATTACTGACGATCGCGTTACCGAGCTCGGGGCGCTGGTTATCCATGCGGCGAAAGAGATAACCCAGGCCTACGGCGGCGGCAAGCATTAAAAAGCGGGGCGAGATTAGCTCGCCTCAGCGTTGGGCTTCTGCGACGTTCTGGCGCTAAACCGCTGTCGGCGGCGGTAGGCATAAACGTCTTCAATGTGACCCGCGAGAATACGCTGTTGCAGCCCGCGCCAATAGTCAGGGCAAAACAGGTCGCCGTGCAGCGCATCAAATAGCGGCCGAAGTCGTGCGTCGCTGCACAAGAAATGCCGAAATTCCTCCGGGAAGACGTCGTTCTCGGACACGCTGTACCAGGGTTCGCTCGCCAGTTCCTCCTCGGGAAAGCGCGGCAAAGGCAGGTCACGGAAATTAACCTGCGTCATATAACAAATCTCGTCATAGTCGTAGAACACCACCCGACCATGGCGCGTCACACCAAAGTTTTTAAACAGCATATCCCCCGGAAAAATATTTGCGGCGGCCAGCTGCTTAATTGCGTTACCGTACTCTTCTATCACGTCATGCAGCTGCTCGGGCGTTGCCTGTGCAAGGTAGAGGTTTAGTGGGCTCATTCGCCGTTCAATGTATAAATGGCGTATTGCGATGCTGTCGCCGAGATCTTCTATTTTATTGACGGCTTCGCACTGTAGCTCGGCCATCAACTCGGCACTGATGCGATTTTTGGGCAGGATAAAATGCTCGAACTCCTGCGTATCGGCCATTCGCCCTACCCGGTCATGCTCCTTGACCAACTGGTAGCAGTCCCTGACTCGCTGCTCGGTAACCTGCTTGGGGGGCGCAAATCGGTCCTTGATGACTTTGAAAACGCGGTCACTGCCTGGCAGGGTAAATACCAGCATAACCATGCCTTTAACGCCGGGAGCGATGATAAAAGGCTCGGTGCTTGAGGCCATATAGCGCAGATGCTCACGGTAACATTCTGTTTTCGCATGCTTCTGACAGCCTATGGCGCTGTAAAGCTCTGCCGTGGTCTTGTGGGGAAGAATTTCGCGCAGCCATTCGACCAATGCACCGGGATGTGGCGCATAAACCATGAAATAGGAGCGGGCGAAACCGAAAACAATGCTGGCATCGTCCTGCTCGGTGAGGCACGTATCAACGAAGAGTCGTCCCTGTCGGCTTTGATGGACAGGTAACAGGAAAGGCTGTGCCCTGCCGGCCAGACGAATCTTGCCGACCAGCCACGCCGCTTTGTTGCGGTAAAAAAGCTCGTTGGCCATTTCGAATTCTGCGTTGTCGAGCTCACCGTCAGGAAAAGAAACGTTCAGGGCATCAGCAATGGCGTGCGCGTCCCTTGTAATGTCCTCCCACGGCAGGCGCAGCGGCAGTTCCATTAACAATTTTTGCAGCATGTCCCGCAGGCTAGGGCCAGGCGCAAAGAGTCGTGCCAGAGGTCTCTGTGGCGGTTTAGCGCTTTGCGGCAGTTGTTCGCTAAAGACAAACAGCCTGTCGTCGGCTAAATCACGATGTTTGAAGATGCGGCAATAGACTGAATTAAAAAAGCTTTCGGCAATTTCACCGCGCGGATAATCAGGCAACAGGCTGCTGAAGCAGGCTTTGATACGCGCATTGAACGTCGCATCATAAAAGCGTGGACCGGTAATACACTTCAGCTGGCTGACCACCAGCCCAACATGATGATCATAAAGATGAATACGCTGCTTCATTGCCTGCTGAACGGCAGCCCAGTCAGCTTGTTCAAAACGCCGCTGAGCGCCGGAAGTAATTTCCAGAAAGCGCCCATACTGTGCATCGAATCCCTGAAGAATGGTTTGGGCAATCAACAGTTCTGTCTTCATCACTCTGCTCTCTGACTTACGCGGGGTCCAAATGGCCCGTATGATTCGGGCCATTGCGTTCTCAGGAAAATTGCTGTTCTTCCGTCGAGCCGGTCAGAGCCGTCACCGAGGAGCGTCCGCCCTGAATAATGGTGGTGACCTTATCGAAATAACCGGTGCCAACCTCTTGCTGATGCGAGGCGAAGGTATAGCCACGTTTTACGGAGTCAAACTCCGGCTGCTGGACTTTTTCGACGTAGTGTTTCATGCCCTCGCCCTGCGCATAGGCATGGGCCAGATCGAACATGTTGAACCACATACTGTGAATACCGGCGAGAGTAATAAACTGGTACTGATAACCCATCGCTGCCAGTTGATCCTGGAAGCTCGCAATGGTCTGGTCATCGAGGTTTTTCTTCCAGTTAAACGACGGCGAGCAGTTGTAGGCCAGCAGTTTTCCCGGGAAACGCTGATGAATTGCCTCGGCAAAGCGCTTCGCCAACGCCAGATCCGGCGTCGAGGTTTCGCACCAGACAACGTCTGCATAAGGCGCATAGGCAAGCCCGCGCGAGATGGCCTGTTCAATACCGGCATGAGTGCGGTAAAAGCCTTCATGGGTGCGTTCGCCGGCGATAAACGCGCTGTCATAGGGATCACAGTCAGAGGTCAGCAGGTCGGCCGCATCCGCATCGGTCCTGGCGACCAGTAAAGTAGGTACGCCCAAAACGTCTGCCGCCAGACGAGCAGAAACCAGCTTTTGCACTGCCTCCTGCGTCGGAACCAACACTTTTCCGCCCATGTGCCCGCACTTCTTCACGGCGGCCAGCTGGTCTTCAAAATGCACCGCCGCCGCGCCTGCCTCAATCATAGATTTCATCAATTCAAACGCGTTCAGCACGCCACCGAAACCGGCCTCTGCATCGGCAACAATCGGCAAGAAATAGTCGGTATAACCCGGCTGGCCCGGTTCGATGTTGTTTGCCCATTGAATTTGGTCCGCCCGGCGAAAGGTATTGTTGATGCGTGATACCACTTCGGGAACGGAATTCACTGGATACAAAGACTGATCGGGATACATGCTCGACGCGGTGTTGGCGTCGGCGGCAACCTGCCACCCAGACAGATAAATCGCCTCAATACCGGCCTTGGCCTGTTGCAGCGCCTGCCCACCGGTGAGTGCACCGAGGCAGTTGACATAACCTTTGCGTGACCCGCCGTGCAGCAGCTCCCACAGTCGGCTCGCGCCATGCTGCGCCAGCGTACATTCGGGATTCACAGAGCCGCGCAGGCTAATAACTTCTGCGGCCGTGTATGGACGAGTGATCCCTTTCCAGCGCGGCAGTGACCATGATTCTTCGAGTTGTTGTATTTGTTGGGTACGGGTAATTTTCATGACGGTGACTCCGATTTCTTATCAGGGTTTATCAAGCCAGCAGCGCATAGCCAGGCAGCGTGAGGAAGTCGATCAGTTCATCCTGGGTGGTGATTTTTTCCATCAGCGCTGCGGCTTCGTGAAAACGCCCAGAGCAAAACCGCTGGTCACCTAATTCTTGTTGAATGACCTGCATCTCCTCCGCCAGCAGCTGGCGGAAAAGCTCTTTGGTCACCTTTTGTCCGTCGTCTAGCGTTTTGCCGTGATGGATCCACTGCCAGATTGAGGTACGGGATATTTCCGCCGTGGCGGCATCCTCCATCAGTCCATAGATTGGCACGCAGCCATTGCCTGAAATCCATGCTTCGATGTATTGCACCGCGACGCGGATGTTGGCGCGCATCCCCTCCTCTGTTCTCGCTCCCTGACATGGCGTAAGCAGAGTTTCGGCGTAAATCGGTGCATCTTCCTCACGCGTAACGTCAAGCTGGTTGGGACGTGAACCTAGTGCCTTGCTGAATACTGACATGGCGGTATCGGCGAGGCCGGGATGCGCAATCCAGGTGCCGTCATGGCCGTTCGCCGCCTCAAGCTCCTTATCCTTGATCACCTTATTGAGCACCCACGCGTTGCGCTGCGGGTCCTTGCTCGGAATAAATGCCGCCATGCCGCCCATCGCGAACGCCCCTCGGCGATGGCAGGTTTTGATAAGCAGACGGGAATAGGCGCTGAGGAAAGGCTGATCCATGGTCACAACCTGGCGGTCAGGTAAGACGCGATCGCCGAAGTTCTTTAATGTTTTGATATAGCTAAAGATATAGTCCCAGCGCCCGCAGTTGAGCCCGACGATATGTTCGCGCAGGTGATAAAGGATTTCGTCCATCTGGAATACCGCAGGCAATGTTTCAATCAGTACCGTGGCCTTGATAGTGCCGCGCGGCAGCCCGACGCTGTCTTCGGCGAAGGAAAATACCTGACTCCACCACTGCGCCTCTTTGTAAGACTGCATTTTGGGCAGATAGAAGTAAGGGCCGCTGCCTTTGGCCAGCAGTTCGCGATAGTTGTGGAAGAAATACAGCGCAAAATCAAACAGGCCGCCCGGGATAGGCTCACCCTGCCAGGTCACGTGTTTCTCGGGCAAATGCAATCCTCTGACTCGACAAACCAGTACGGCCGGGTCAGGTTTAAGTTGATAAATCTTACCTGCCTCATTGGTGTAGCTGATGGTGCCGCGCACCGCGTCGCGCAGATTAACCTGCCCTTCAATCACTTTGCTCCAGTTAGGCGCAAGTGAATCCTCGAAGTCTGCCATGAAGACTTTAACGTTGGCATTCAACGCATTGATGACCATCTTACGTTCGACAGGCCCGGTTATTTCGACTCGCCTGTCGAGCAGGTCATCAGGAATATTTTGGATGCGCCATTCAGTATCTCTAATGGAAAACGTTTCCGAAATAAAGTCCGGCAGCTTACCGGCATCAATATCCGACTGAATATATCGCCTTTCTGTCAGTAGCTGCTGGCGTACAGGGGCGAATTGGCTTACCAAATCAGCCAAAAAGTCGATGGCGGGTTCGGTCAGAATGCTGGATGCCTGTTCTGAAAATTGGCGTGTAAAGTCGAGTGGGCTGTGGGTTATCTGCTGTGACATCTACATTCTCCTGACTTTTCAATGAGCTCATTAAACATCTGCCTGAGCTGGACGCGTTGATCACGGCGACGATCCGAGGCGTAAAAAGATCGCATAACTTGAAATGACCAGACTGGTTATTTACTAGCCGATAGACTTAAGCGTAATCAAGAAAATGATAAAATCAAAAACGATTTCCATTTTTATTTTAAATAAAAATAAAGTCTTTTTGATTCAACTAAATAGAGGGTGAAATATTTTTATAGAAACAGGATCAATTTCCATAATTTTTGCAATCGAACAAGGATCGGCATTGGCAGGAACAAAATAAAAACGCCCACGATCGGAGAAGTGATCGTGGGCGTTCAGACTTGTATTACCGAGACAGGCTAAGAGCTCATTCCAGCGTAGGATTCATCTGGCGAAGATCGAATGGCGTTATCTGGTAGACGTAGTAGTTTAACCAGTTGGTGAATAACAGATGGCCGTGGCTGCGCCAGCTGGCTTTCGGTGCCAGATCCGCATTGTCTTCAGGGAAGTAGTTGTAAGGCATGTCCGGTGAAAGGCCTGCGTCAAGGTCACGCAGATACTCGCCTGCCAGCGTACCGGCATCGTATTCTGGATGGCCGGTGACGAACGCCATGCGCTTGTCCTTTGTCGCGAACAGATAAGCACCCGCATCTTCCGATTCGGCGAGAATATCCAGATCGCTGTATTTGCGCAGTTCTTCAATCGGGAAGTCCGCATAGCGCGAGTGTGGCGCCAGGAATGACTCGTCAAATCCACGGGTCAGAAGCGCCAAAGGCTGTAGCGTCTGATGCGCATATACGCCGGAGAGTTTGGTCTCGCGGGTCATTTTCGGCATGCCATAAAGCACGTTCAGCGCGGCCTGTACGGCCCAGCAGACAAACAGCGTTGAGGTGACATGTTCTTTTGCCCAATGAACGATACGCTCAATCTGCGGCCAATAGGCGACGTCGCAGAAGTCCACCAGACCCAGCGGTGCACCGGTCACGATCAACCCGTCGTAATTATCGTGTTGGATATCTTCAAAATCGCAGTAGAAGTTATTCAAATGCTCGGCAGGCGTGTTCTTGGACTCACGGCTGTCGATACGCAGCAGCTGAACATCAATCTGCAAAGGGGAATTGGAAAGCAGGCGAAGAAACTGATTCTCCGTCTCGATCTTCTTCGGCATCAAATTGAGTATCAGCACTTTCAATGGACGAATTTCTTGAGTTTTTGCACGTGAAGACGTCATCACAAAGACGTTTTCATTGCGCAAAAAGTTCACGGCTGGTAACTCATCTGGAACCCGAATTGGCATAACAACTTCCTCACTACATCCGCTTATACGTTTAGACATCTAGATGCCCGAAGATAACGGTTTTCAGCGGCTATGTCGAGCTTGTAAAGCCTAGGTGAAAATTATTCAGCTTAAGGCTATATGCTCATAACATTTAGTTATTTATATCTGTTTGATGAAGAGTTTTAGCTATTTAGAAGGAGGCAAAAAGGGTTAAAAATGGTCAGTAAACGCGCACAAAAAAGCCCCTGTCGTCAGACAGGGGCCTTCTCTTGAACTGGAATTTCTTAAATTACCGACGAGAAAAAGCCCCAGTCTTTCGACTAGGGCTTGTTCTTTATTTGATGCCTGGCAGTTCCCTACTCTCGCATGGGGAGACCCCACACTACCATCGGCGCTACGGCGTTTCACTTCTGAGTTCGGCATGGGGTCAGGTGGGACCACCGCGCTACTGCCGCCAGGCAAATTCTGTTTCATTCCAACCGCTTTCCACATTCCTGCAGGCCGCCATCAGAACCAATCTTTGAACAAGCTGATTTCTTGAAACTTTCGTCTCGTCTCTCTAAAACACCTTCGGTGTTGTAAGGTTAAGCCTCTCGGGTCATTAGTACTGGTTAGCTCAATGCATCGCTGCACTTACACACCCAGCCTATCAACGTCTTAGTCTTAAACGTCCCTTCAGGGAGCTCGAAGCTCCAGGGAAGACTCATCTTGAGGCAAGTTTCGCGCTTAGATGCTTTCAGCGCTTATCTTTTCCGCATTTAGCTACCGGGCAATGCCATTGGCATGACAACCCGAACACCAGTGATGCGTCCACTCCGGTCCTCTCGTACTAGGAGCAGCCCCTCTCAATCTTCCAACGCCCACGGCAGATAGGGACCGAACTGTCTCACGACGTTCTAAACCCAGCTCGCGTACCACTTTAAACGGCGAACAGCCGTACCCTTGGGACCTACTTCAGCCCCAGGATGTGATGAGCCGACATCGAGGTGCCAAACACCGCCGTCGATATGAACTCTTGGGCGGTATCAGCCTGTTATCCCCGGAGTACCTTTTATCCGTTGAGCGATGGCCCTTCCATTCAGAACCACCGGATCACTATGACCTACTTTCGTACCTGCTCGAGCCGTCACTCTCGCAGTCAAGCTAGCTTATGCCATTGCACTAACCTCACGATGTCCGACCGTGATTAGCTAACCTTCGTGCTCCTCCGTTACTCTTTAGGAGGAGACCGCCCCAGTCAAACTACCCACCAGACACTGTCCTCACCCCGGATTACGGGGCCGAGTTAGAACATCAAACATTAAAGGGTGGTATTTCAAGGTTGGCTCCACGCAGACTGGCGTCCACGCTTCAAAGCCTCCCACCTATCCTACACATCAAGGCTCAATGTTCAGTGTCAAGCTATAGTAAAGGTTCACGGGGTCTTTCCGTCTTGCCGCGGGTACACTGCATCTTCACAGCGAGTTCAATTTCACTGAGTCTCGGGTGGAGACAGCCTGGCCATCATTACGCCATTCGTGCAGGTCGGAACTTACCCGACAAGGAATTTCGCTACCTTAGGACCGTTATAGTTACGGCCGCCGTTTACCGGGGCTTCGATCAAGAGCTTCTCCTTGCGGATAACCCCATCAATTAACCTTCCGGCACCGGGCAGGCGTCACACCGTATACGTCCACTTTCGTGTTTGCACAGTGCTGTGTTTTTATTAAACAGTTGCAGCCAGCTGGTATCTTCGACTGTCTTCGGCTCGGGAAGCAAGTTCCTCCACCTAGCGACAGCGTGCCTTCTCCCGAAGTTACGGCACCATTTTGCCTAGTTCCTTCACCCGAGTTCTCTCAAGCGCCTGAGTATTCTCTACCTGACCACCTGTGTCGGTTTGGGGTACGATTTAATGTTACCTGATGCTTAGAGGCTTTTCCTGGAAGTGCGGCATCAACTACTTCATCACCGTAGTGACTCGTCATCACGCCTCAGGGTTACAGTAAACCGGATTTACCAGGTCTACACCCCTACACGCTTAAACCGGGACAACCGTCGCCCGGCTAGCCTAGCCCTCTCCGTCCCCCCTTCGCAGTAACACCAAGTACAGGAATATTAACCTGTTTCCCATCGACTACGCTTTTCAGCCTCGCCTTAGGGGTCGACTCACCCTGCCCCGATTAACGTTGGACAGGAACCCTTGGTCTTCCGGCGTGCGGGTTTTTCACCCGCATTATCGTTACTTATGTCAGCATTCGCACTTCTGATACCTCCAGCAAACCTCACAGTTCACCTTCTACGGCTTACAGAACGCTCCCCTACCCAACAACGCCTAAGCGTCGCTGCCGCAGCTTCGGTGCATGGTTTAGCCCCGTTACATCTTCCGCGCAGGCCGACTCGACCAGTGAGCTATTACGCTTTCTTTAAATGATGGCTGCTTCTAAGCCAACATCCTGGCTGTCTATGCCTTCCCACATCGTTTCCCACTTAACCATGACTTTGGGACCTTAGCTGGCGGTCTGGGTTGTTTCCCTCTTCACGACGGACGTTAGCACCCGCCGTGTGTCTCCCGTGATAACATTCTTCGGTATTCGGAGTTTGCATCGAGTTGGTAAGCCGGGATGGCCCCCTAGTCGAAACAGTGCTCTACCCCCGAAGATGAGTTCACGAGGCGCTACCTAAATAGCTTTCGGGGAGAACCAGCTATCTCCCGGTTTGATTGGCCTTTCACCCCCAGCCACAAGTCATCCGCTAATTTTTCAACATTAGTCGGTTCGGTCCTCCAGTTAGTGTTACCCAACCTTCAACCTGCCCATGGCTAGATCACCGGGTTTCGGGTCTATACCTTGCAACTTGACGCCCAGTTAAGACTCGGTTTCCCTACGGCTCCCCTATACGGTTAACCTTGCTACAAAATATAAGTCGCTGACCCATTATACAAAAGGTACGCAGTCACCTAACAAGTAGGCTCCCACTGCTTGTACGTACACGGTTTCAGGTTCTATTTCACTCCCCTCGCCGGGGTTCTTTTCGCCTTTCCCTCACGGTACTGGTTCACTATCGGTCAGTCAGGAGTATTTAGCCTTGGAGGATGGTCCCCCCATATTCAGACAGGATGTCACGTGTCCCGCCCTACTCATCGAACTCACAATTTATGCGCTTTTGTGTACGGGACTATCACCCTGTACCGTGCGACCTTCCAGACGCTTCCACTAACACACAAACTGATTCAGGTTCTGGGCTGTTCCCCGTTCGCTCGCCGCTACTGGGGGAATCTCGGTTGATTTCTTTTCCTCGGGGTACTTAGATGTTTCAGTTCCCCCGGTTCGCCTCGCATGGCTATGTATTCACCATGCGATAATGTGACGTATCACATTGGGTTTCCCCATTCGGGTATCGTCGGGTATAACGGTTCATATCACCTTACCGACGCTTTTCGCAGATTAGCACGCCCTTCATCGCCTCTGACTGCCTAGGCATCCACCGTGTACGCTTAGTCGCTTAACCTCACAACCCGAAGGTGTCTTATAAACTCATAAAGAGTGACAACATTCGAGGCTGCGATTATTTGAGAGACTCTAATACAGGTGCGCATAACTCAGTACTTCTACGGAGAGTTATGTTCAGCTGTATCATTTCAATTTTTCAGCTTGTTCCAGATTGTTAAAGAGCAA
>NZ_MRWE01000040.1 GCF_002093665.1 Rouxiella badensis
ATCTTAGTGACATTTAAACTACAAGCCTGCCTCTCCCAATCCAGACTTAGAGGTTGCGAAAAAACCGCTATCTTTGTGTGCCGGAGGGGTAAAAAAGCCATCACACTTCGATTTTATCTCTGTAATAAATAATTCTTTTTAGGAACATAATGGTCTCGCAAGGCATTGTCATTATGCTTCGTAGGGTAAAGTCATTGCTAAAACTTATGACGCAAGCGCGTCGGGCAATCCTTAGTACAATGTGAATAAAAATCAAATGTATATCTATTATTTGTCTGTACGCAAGCTGTCATAAATAACGGGAATGGCGCCAGGGGGAGTGAGTTTTTCTATGCAAAAAATGCAGTTTTGGTCAAAAGGAAATTCAATAAAAATACTGATAATCCCAGCCGTGGCGCGGCCCGTGGCGCATTTTCTCTTATTCGTTAAAGGCATTTCCCCGTATTGTCTAACCCTGCTCGCGAGTGTCTAAATGCAACTCATTTTCATCATGGCTCCCCTCAAAAAAATAAATTAATTTGTCAGCATAATTATGGTTGTGATAGAAACTCTAATATGTTTAATATTAATGAATTGTTGATTTCTATTTAACCTACCGATGTGCCAAGCGTTGAAGAAGCGATTTGGGAGTGATAGTTACATCAATTTTCGAGAAATTAAAAACATATGGATATTGCAATTATCGGCGTTTCCTGTCAGTTCCCTGATGCCAAAAATTACATCGAATTTTGGGGCAATATCGTTAATCACCGTAATTCGGTCACTAAAGTTGCCGCCGTTGATAAAGAAACGGCATCGCTGAGTCGAGAGTCATTACAGTGGCCTGATGCCAGTGAAAATCGATGGGCGGCCTTGGTTAATACCGTGGACGGTTTTGATAACCAATTTTTTGGCATTATTCCCAAAGTCGCTGAAACAATGGATCCGCAGCAGAGGATTATGCTGGAACTTACGTGGTCCTGTTTGGAAGATGCCGGGATAATGCCGTCGACCCTGCGCGGCAATAAAGTCGGCGTTATTATTGGTGTGTTCAATAACGATTATAAAGAACTCCAGGAAAATGCTAATAATCCAGTCGAGGCGCATCATTCGACAGGAACTGCGACCTCCATAATTGCCAACCGTATTTCACATTTCTTTGATTTTCATGGTCCTAGCATTGCTATTGATACCGCCTGTTCAAGTTCGCTAAATGCGATGCACGCGGCTATTCAGGCAATAAACCAAGGCGACTGTGAAATGGCCATTAGCGGTGGGGTTAATCTCATTTTGACCTCAACCCGGCATCAGTCTTTTGCCAAAATGGGCATGTTATCGCCTACCGGTGCCTGCCACTCGTTTGATAGCAACGCCGATGGTTATGTCCGTGGGGAAGGGGCCGGCGTTTTATTATTGAAGCCACTGGAAAAGGCCTTGGCCGACGGCGATGTCATTCACGGCGTGGTGAAAGGCAGTGCAATCAACCACTGCGGAACGTCGTATACGTTAACGTATCCCAGCGCCGACGCGCAGGCCGAAGTTATTGTGGCCGCCAATACGCAAGCCGGCGTACCGGTCAACTCCATTGGTTTGGTTGAAGCGCATGGGACAGGCACACCTAAGGGCGATCCGATTGAATTTGAAGGTCTTACCCAGGCATTTAACGCACTGGCGCAGCAGCAGGGCGTGACGTTGGATGACGCTTTTTGCGGCTTAACCTCGGTCAAAAGCAACATTGGTCACCTCGAAGCGGCGGCCGGTGTCGCGGGCGTTATTAAGATTTTGCAGGCCTTTAAGCACCGCAAGCTGCCCCCGCTGAGAAATTTTACCACCCTAAATCCGCGTATCGATGCCGCTTCAACGCCGTTCTATTTCGTTGAACAAGAAAAAGACTGGCAACGCATCGACGCCGCTACGCCGCGCCGCGCAGGCGTAAGCTCATTTGGCTTTGGCGGAACCAACGCTCACGTTGTGTTGGAGGAAGCGCCAGAACCTGTGCGCCGCAGGCCAGCAAAGGGCAAATCTGCCTCGCGCAACGGGTATTTTATTGCGCTTTCTGCCAAAAGCCCGGCGGCGCTGTTACAGCGTCAAAAAGATTTGATCCAATGGCTGCGCGAAAATCCTAAAGCCTCGCTCGGTGATGTGAGCGCGACACTGTTAACCCGTCGCGAACATTTTGCTTATCGTTATGGCTGCGTGGGTCAAGATATTCATAATATTATCAATGAGTTGGAAAAATCCGTCGCCGAGGGGCCGCTAAGTCTGGAACACCCTGCGGCGGCGGATCAGGCACAAAAAGCCGCAGCCGAAGCTGCCGTTCTGTTTGAGGCTATCAGTACCACGGACGCCTCTGCGGTAACCCCGCTGTTGCTCAAGATGAGTGAATGCTATGCCCGTGGCGCGACGTTGGATTGGTCGCCGCTATTCAAGGGTGCTGACCCGCAGTGTGTTGCGCTGCCGACCTATCCGTTTGTTCACGCACCTTTCTGGATAACCCCGAGGGATAATGCAGCCAGTCCGCAACCTGCACTGCGTGCCCAGCCGCAGCGGGTCGTAAACGTCGGCAGTTCGCGTTATAAGACCGTGCTGCAAAGCGATGAATTTTTTATTGCCGATCACCAGATTGACGGTCAGGCGATACTGCCGGGCGTGATGTCTCTGGAATGGGTTCGCGCGGCCTTCGCCGATGCGCTGACTCTCGCCGATGCCAGCGCATTAACCTTCTCTCAGGTGACCTGGTTGCGACCCTTTACCTGTCAGGGTAAGGCGGCGGATATCATTATCCAGCTCGACCCACACCCGTCGGAGGAGCAGCGGTTATTCCAGCTCCTCGGCAGCGATGACAAAATTTACTGCCACGGCACGGTGGGTCTTTCCTCAGAGGCGAGGCCCGCAGTGCCGGTGGCGACGATGGCTGACGACGCCCGCACGCTTGATGAAACGGCTTGCTATCAGCGGCTCGAAAGTTTGCAGATGTGCTATGGCGCAGGCATGAGGTCGATAAGCCATCTGACGTTTGATGAGCATGCCGGCGTCGCCAATTTGACGCTGCCTGCCGCACAGCCTGCCGACTTTATCATTCATCCTTCGATGGCAGACGGTGCCGTGCAGGCCGCCGTGGTTTGGGTGAGTGAAAAGCTGCGCAGCGGGCAACAGGCGACTGAGCAGGGGCCTTTAGTCATTCCTTTCTCACTGGAAGCACTGGCGTTGTTGCAGCCTTGCAGCGCAGCGATGACGGCGACCGTTACGCTGGCAGGCGAGACGACGCTGCGTGACGAGGTGATCAAAGTGGATATTCACCTGACAGAAGCCCACAACCCTGAAAATACCGCTTTGATATTCAAAGGTTTATGCCTGCGCGTGCTCAATGACGGTCTGGCCGCTAAAGAACCGACGAAAACCGTGCAGCGGTCAAACGTTCCCCCGCAGGGAGCCCACCTTTATCAGCCTCACTGGGTTGAAAAAGCGCTGCCAGAGGCCGATGCATCCGTCGAGCAAATTGTGCTGGTAGGCAGCGAGCAGGACGTTGAGCGGTTTGCCAGGCTTATCGCGCAGTCGCAGGCGGCGACGCGCATCCAGCGGATCCTGTTTGCCGCCGCGCCCCAGATCAACGCTGACCCACAAACTGCGCGCGTTCGTCCGGGCAACAGCGACGATTTCGTTGCCGCCGTGGACGCACTGCTGGCACAGGGTGCCACCTTCAGGCAGGTGCTTTGGGTGAGTGCGGAGCTGGCCAATGACGATTTCGCGCTTCGCCTCAGTACCGGTCCTTACAGCCTCTTTGCCCTGACCCAGGCGCTGATGCGCAAGGTCAAGAAAGTGAATTTTGTGCATTTCCACCAGGCCGACGCGAGCCTGCCAGACGTCGCTGCCATCAGCGGTTTTTACCGTACCCTGCGCGTCGAAAAGCCCGATTATATCGGCCGCGTGGTTCACTGCGATAATGACTTCAATCTTCACCCGCTGCCGGCGCTTATCTACCGTGAATTCGCCGATGTCTCGAAAGATGCCGACGTGCGCTATGTCAAGGGAACGCGTCAGGTGCGCCGATTTGTGGCGGCTGCGAACGCCGCCGGGCTCAACCTTTCAGGCTCAGCGCCTGCGGCTTTGCGTCCGCAGGGTATTT
Source organism: Rouxiella badensis (assembly GCF_002093665.1). Classification (GTDB taxonomy): domain Bacteria; phylum Pseudomonadota; class Gammaproteobacteria; order Enterobacterales; family Enterobacteriaceae; genus Rouxiella; species Rouxiella badensis. The sequence continues at coordinate 4,106 of NZ_MRWE01000040.1, forward strand.
ACCTCATCACCGGCGGAATGGGGGCGTTGGGGCTAATTTTTGCCCGCTTCCTCTGTTCAGCCTACGGCGCAACGGTTTACCTGAGCGGTCGTTCTGCACTGGATGAATCTCGTCAGCAGCAGCTTGATGCGCTAAGTGAACTGGGCGGTAAGGCGCTGTATGTCGCGTGTGACATTGGCGATGCCGCCAGCGTGCAGGCGTTGTTAGAAACTATTCGTGCAGCTGGCCATCGCCTGAACGGGATTATCCATTCCGCTGGCGTCATCGAAGATAACTTTATTCTGCGCAAGAGCCGCGAGGCCTTTGAGCGGGTCGTCACCCCGAAGACCCTCGGGACTTGGTTGCTGGATCAGGCGACGCGCGACCTGCCGCTTGACTTCTTCGTGCTGTTCTCCTCGGTTACCGGCGTACTGGGTAATATGGGGCAGTGCGATTATGCCTTTGGCAATGCGTTCGAAGATGATTTCTCCCGCGAGCGTAACGCGCGACAGCAGCGCGGCGAGCGTAGCGGCAAGGCGCTTTCGCTAAACTGGCCGTACTGGAAAGACGGCGGCATGCGTCTTACCGACAAAGAAGAAGGCTTCCTCAAGAACCAATTCGGGATTGTCCCCCTGCTGACCGACGACGGTATTGCCGTCTTTAACTATGCGTTGCAAAGCGGGGCGTCACAGATGGTGGTGATGCCGGGAGAGGCCGCCCGCATCAACGAGGTTCTGGGCGTTGTCGATATTACCCCGTCAGAAGAGGCTGTGCGCGCAGACAGCGGCCAGTCGCAGCAGGACATCGTGATTCGCTATTTGTCCGAGCTGTTCGCCAGAAAGTTACAAATCCCGGCGCATTTTGAACGCCATGGTTTCTTCCGTGATTACGGCTTCGATTCGGTGGTGGTGATTGAGCTGGTCAACGAGCTGAAGAAGACGTTCGGCAGCAGCTTGCCGATGACGTTGTTCTTCGAACATCAGACCATGGAGGAACTGAGCCGCTTCCTGCTGGAAAACTATGATGAGGTTTGTCGCGGGCTGGTGGGCGCACCTTTAGCGTCTTCTCGGGTTATACCGGCTCAGCGTGCCGCAACGCCTGCCGTTGATTTCGTGCGCGAAGTTTCTCCCGGCCAGTCGGGTGTGCAGAATAACGATGACGATATCGCGATTGTCGGTATCGCCGGACGTTATCCTGAAGCCGATAGCCTTGAACAGTTCTGGAATAATTTGGCGCAAGGGCGTGACTGCGTCATCGAGGTGCCTGCCGAGCGCTGGAACGCGCGTTGGTATAAAGAAGGGGCCGCAACGCCTGGGAAAAGCTACAGCCGTTGGGGAGGATTCCTTTCCGGCGTTGAACGTTTCGATCCGCGTTATTTCAATATTTCGCCGAAAGAGACGGAAATCATGGATCCCAACGAGTGGCTGTTCCTCGAGACGGTCACTCACGCGATTGAAGACGCTGGCTACACGGCAGACAAATTGACCCCCTCAACGGCCGGACGTGAAAATCGCGTCGGCGTGTATGTTGGCATGATGTGGGGAGACTATCAGCTCCACGCCCACGCCAGCCCTGAGGACCAATGGACAACCTCCCATTCATCCTATTGGTCGGTCGCCAACCGCGTTTCGCATTTCTTTAACTTCTCAGGCCCGAGCATGGCACTGGACACCGCCTGTTCATCCTCCCTGACGGCGATTCACGTTGCCTGTAACGCCATTCGTAGCGGCGATGTGCCGGTCGCTATCGCCGGTGGCGTCAATCTGTCGCTGCATCCTTACAAATACCACCTGTTATCGAATATGCACTTCCTCTCCTCGGACGGTCGCTGCCGCAGCTTTGGCGAGGGCGGAACCGGCTACGTACCGGGAGAGGGCGTGGGTGCCGTGGTGCTGAAGCCGCTTTCACAGGCGCGAAGGGACGGTGACCATATCTATGGCATTATTCGCGGCACCTCGGTCAACCACGGTGGAAAAACGTCAGGCTTTACCGTGCCCAACGCCAAGCGTCAGGCTGACCTCATTGTGGATGCGCTGACCACCGCCAAGGTTAATCCGCGTCACATTAGCTACGTTGAGGCGCACGGGACCGGCACCAAACTCGGCGACCCGATCGAAATCAGCGGCTTGAACAAGGCTTTCTCGATTGCCGGTGACAGCACCAAATACTGTGCCATCGGCTCGGTGAAAGCCAATATCGGTCATCTGGAGGCAGCGGCGGGCATGTCGGCCCTGACCAAAGTGCTGCTGCAAATGAAACACCAAACGCTGGTGCCGTCCATCCAGTCGAAGGCCGTGAACCCGTTTATTGACTTCCAGAGCGGACCGTTCCGCATTCAGCAATCGCTGGAGCCGTGGCCGCGTCCGGTTCTTGCCGTGACCGAGTCCAGCGGCTCGACGGTGACCAAAGAAATTCCTCGCATCGCGGGCATCAGTTCGTTCGGCGCGGGCGGGAGCAACGCGCACCTGATAGTCGAGGAGTACATTGAGCCGAAGGCCGACCCTGCCGACGAGGGAAAACCTGCGTTAATCGTGCTTTCTGCCCGTCGTGAAACGGCGCTGCGTACCATGGCCGAACAGCTGGCAGACTTTATGGCACAGCACGCCGACCTCTCGTTGCAGGACATTGCTTACACCCTACAGGTCGGGCGCGTGGCGCACGAATACCGCGTGGCCTTGGTCGCGGAAGTTGCCGCCGATGCCGTTAACCTGCTGCGGGCTTATGCCAGACAGCAGCTTTCCGGAATCATGACCGGCCATCGCGACAATGCCCGTCAGGCGACGGACACGCCTCCGCTGGCCGAATGGATCACGCTCGGCCGCCTCGGCGCGCTGGGCGAAGCCTGGGCCAATGGACACGGGGTTGACTGGGCTCAGCTGCATGCGGCACAGCTGCGCCGCCGCGTTTCATTGCCGGGCTATGCGTTTCAGCGTCAGGACTGCTGGGCACCGACCTTGCCCGCCGAACGTACTGATTCGTTTTTGCCGGGTGCCGCCGCGCTGCACCCGCTGATCGACAGCAATGTCTCCACGCTGGCCTCGCAGGCGTTTCGCAAATCATTACGCGCCAGCGAGTTTTTATTGAACGATCACCGTCTTGGCGATAATCGAATTCTGCCCGCTGCGGCCTTTATCGAGATGGCATTGAGCGCCAGCGAGCTTGCCCTGCTGGGGAATGTGCTGCCGCAGGCCGGTGCTAAACCTGTGCTGTCGCGAGTCCATGACCTGACATGGCGTCAGCCTATTCTGGTGAGCGGCGACGCGCTGGAGATTGAGATTGCGCTGACTCCGTCGCAGGGCGGTCTCGATTTTGACATCTACCGCCACGAGGGTGAGAAGCGTCATGTCTTCGGCAGCGGTCGCCTGTGTGAAGAGACCGCGCCATCACCAAAACCGGTCGAACTGCAACGCCTGCTCACGCGCGGTCAGCTTTACGAGCGTGACGATATTGAGGCGGCTTTTAAACAGCGTGGCTTTAGCTTCGGTCCGGCGTTTCAGGTGATTGAACGCTTGTATACGCAGGCCGATGAGGCACTCTCGGAGTTGAAATTCCCTGACTATCTGCAAATCACTCCGCTGGTTCAGCCCTTTATTCTGCCTCCGTCACTTCTCGACGGCGCATTCCGCACCGCGCTCGGCATCGGTGGTCTTGACGCTGGCGTGAAAACGCTCGAAGTCCCGGTCGCGTTGGCGGGCTTGCAGGTTTGCAAACCGGTGGCGGGTATCCGCTACGCCTATGCCCGTCGTAACGTCGAGCCTGGCGCGGCGGCGATGACCGCGAGCTACGATATCTGTCTGCTGGACAGCGTCGGTGACGTGGTGGTCAGCATCACCCGGCTACAAACTCAGGCGGTGCCTCAGTTAGGCATGAAAGTGAGCGCCGTGGCGCAGAGTGCCAAACCTGCGGCTCAGTTTACCGCCAGCCCGGTCTCTGCCCAGCCTCTCGCAATATCTTCACGCGAGGCGTTGATTAACACGCTGATTAGCCACGTTATTGATGTCACCAGGCTGGACGCGGGCGACGTCAGCGCTACCGCGCCGCTCGCGGAATATGGTCTTGATTCGATGATGATCCTGGCCCTAAACGAGCGGTTGTCGAGCGCCTTTGAAAACCTCTCTCAGACGCTGTTCTACGAGTATCAAGACCTCGCATCGCTGGCCGATTATTTGCTTGAACAACACCCGCAATATGACGCGCCTTTAACGGAGACAGCCTCGCTGCCGAGCAACGTTAATGCCCCAGTCAGCCGTTCGGTGCGTGACGGCGTGCTGGATTACTTGATTGCTGGCGTGATTGCGGTGACCCGACTCGACGAGGACGAGGTACAACCGGCCACCGAACTGGCGAATTACGGCCTCGACTCAATGATGATTTTAGCCCTCAACGAGAAGCTGGCAGCCACTTTTGGCGAGGTGTCGCAAACCCTGTTCTACGAATATCAGGATATCGACTCGTTGGCAGATTTCCTCTGCGAGAGCTATCCGCGGCAGGCCGCAGCCTTGCAGCCAGCGACGGTTGAGGTGATTGCAACGCCACCGTTGCTGCCAGATAGCGGCCAAGCTGCTACCAATATGGCGGATGCGCAAGAGGTGTCGGCAATCAGCGATAGGCTGTTCGACAGTCTGGTAACCGCCATCGGTGCGGCAGCGGCAAACTGCTCTGCGCTGATGCCGCTGCATCAATGGCCGCTGGATACCGTCAGCCAGATGCGTTTGCAGCACGAGCTGGACGCCCGTTTCAATGGCGTCAATGCCCGTTCGGTCTTCCTTTATAACACCCTGGTCGAGTGGGCCATGGCCCTTCAGGCAACGCAGGCACCTGCGGTGATGGCGCAGCACCCACAGCCGCCGGTGCAGCCAACGTTGGCGAGCCTGCTTAACGGGTCACGTCTCGATGCCGGTCAGCGCCGTCCCCAGGGGGCGTCGAATGCGGAAAATACGCAGCACGATATCGCCGTTATCGGGCTAAGCGGCCGTTATCCTGGTGCCAAAAACGTTGAAGAGTTTTGGGCCAATCTGACCGCGGGCGTAGACAGCGTCACCGAAATCCCGCTGTCCCGCTGGGACTACCGCAAACATTATTCCCCGCAGCGTGGGCCTAAAGACAAGGTTTACAGCAAGTGGGGCGGTTTTATCGATGATATCGAGCAGTTCGACAGCCAGTATTTTAATATTTCCCCGCGCGAAGCGGAGCTGCTCGACCCTCAGGAACGCCTGTTTTTACAGACCGCCTGGGAGTGCGTGTCTGACGCGAGCTATTCGCGCCACTCGCTGAGCCAGTCGCGGGTCGGGGTGTATGTCGGTGTGATGTGGGGTCAGTATCAGTTTATTGAAACCACCGCCGAGCAGTATCAAACCGGCTTCCCGATGTCGTTGCACTCCTCGGTGGCGAACCGGGTGTCATTCTATTTCAATCTGAATGGCCCGAGCGTTGCGCTCGACACCATGTGTTCGTCGTCACTCACCTCACTGCACATGGCCTGTCAGGCTATTCAGAGCGGCGACTGCAAGATGGCTATCGCCGGTGGCGTCAATCTTATTGTGCACCCGATGAAATACTATCAACTCGGGCAGAGCCAGTTCCTGTCGAGCGACGGTCGCTGCCGCGCCTTTGGTGAAGGCGGCGACGGCTATGTGCCGGGCGAGGGAATGGGCGCGGTGCTGCTTAAACCCCTGCAACAAGCCCTCGCTGACGGTGACCAAATCTATGGCGTTATCAAGGCGACCGCGATTAATCACGGCGGCAAAACCAGCGGCTTTACGGTGCCGAATCAAGCGGCGCAGAGCAACGTTATCAGCAACGCCTTCGAGCGCGCGGGCTGGGAGCCTGCCTCGGTCGATTACATCGAGGCGCACGGCACCGGCACCATGCTTGGCGATCCTATCGAGATTTCCGGCCTGTCCAAAGCCTTCGCACGCATCAACACCGAAAAGGGTATTCAGGGCTTTCCGACGCCGGGTCACTGCCGCATCGGGTCGGTGAAAAGCAACATCGGCCATCTTGAGTCTGCGGCAGGCATTGCCGGACTGACCAAGATTCTGCTGCAAATGCGCCATCGCCAGTTTGTGCCGTCACTGCATTCACAGACGCTAAACAGCCGAATCAACTTTGAGACCTCAACCTTCCGCGTGGTGCAATCGCTTGAAGACTGGGCCTCTGCACCGGGTACTCCCCGTCGTGCGGGCCTGAGTGCCTTTGGCGCGGGAGGTTCGAACGCCTCGGTCTTAATAGAAGAAGCGCCGACGTTATCCGCAAACGCGTTACCTACCGGCGAATCCTACCTGTGGGTTCTCTCGGCGGACAGCGAAACGCGTTTGTCGCGCTACGTGGAACATATGATTGTCTTCCTCGACAAGGCGGTGAATACCCCTGAGACGGCACCGAGTCTGGCCTCTCTGGCGTTCTCCTCGTTAATCGGCCGTGAGGCGATGACCGAACGTCTTGCGGTGGTGGCAAGCAGTCTGGGCGATCTGCTCGGCAAGCTTGAGCAATACCGCGACGAGGGAAGCGCGCAACAGCTTTTCCGTGGGCGCATCGCGGGCAGTCAAGACCGTCTGGATACTATTCTCGATGGCACGCAGCTCAATGAACTGGTGTCCGGGCTGGTGCAGCAACGCCAGCTGGTGCGTTTGGGGCGTTTGTGGACCACCACGCTGGATGTCAATTGGCAGCAGTTCGCCAGACCGCTCTGTGATAACCCGGAAACTGCGGGAAGCGTGCGTCGGGTTTCTTTCCCCCCTCTGCCGCTGATGACGCGGCGTCATTGGCTGGCGCAGCCTTCCGAACAGGCTTTGCAGGGCCGCGTTAACTCGCTGCATCCGTTGATTGACGAGAATATCTCAACGCTGTCTCAGCAGAAATTCAGCAAGCAGTTGACCGGTCAGGAAACCTATCTGCGCGACCACCTGATTGGCAGCGATAAAGCGCGCATGATTCTGCCAGGCTCTGCCTATGTTGAAATGATCCATGCGGCAGGGCAGTTAGCCATTGAAAACGATTGGAAAGTCGCCGCTATTCGCCACCTGATGTGGATGAACTCCGTCGAGGTGGACGCCGAACCGGTTGAGATAGCTATCGACTTGGTTCATCTGGACGGTGAAAGCGTCAAAGTCGCGGTAAACAACCTCAACACCGCCGTGCTGTCGGTCGAGGCAGAGTTGGTGTATCGCTCGCAACAGGTCGAGATTGCCGATGAATGGATCGATCTTGACGCGCTGCGCAGCCGGGGGCTGTTGGAAAACGATCGCGCCGCCCTGTATGCCGAGTTTGCGAAAATGGGCTTCGCCTATGGTCCAAGCTATCAGGTGACCCACGAACGCTATCGTTTTGCAGACGCCGCGCTGAGTTATCTGCGCCTGCCTGACTCCGTGTCATCGGCCGATGCGTTTTATCTGCATCCTTCACTGCTGGACGGCGCACTGCGCACCTGCCTGGCCGTGGGACTGACGCCGGTTGAATACGCGACCCCGATTGTGCCGTTTTATCTTGGCGAACTGGAATTCCGCCATCCGCTTGGCAGAGAGTGCTACGCCTACGTGACCCGAACGCAGTCGACGGTTACAGACAGCCATGTTCAAAAGCATGACATCACGCTGGTTGATACCGACGGACGGGTGCTGGCACGCCTGAAAGAGTTTGCGGCACGCCGTCTTGAAAAGGAAACGACTGCAACCCCACGCCCGGCGCAGCAGGACGTACAGTATTATGGCTATGACTGGCAGCCGTCACCGTTAGCGGCTTCGACGCCGCTCGTTGAGGCGGCGCGGGTTCTGGTACTGGCCGATGATAGCGAACTGGCCGACGCCCTGCGCGAGCTTTACGGCGAGCGGGGCAGTGTGATTACCGTGACCCACGGCGCTGCCTTTGAGCAGCATGACGTCAGTCGTTTTAGCGTCGATACTCAGTCTCCGTCGAGCCTTGAGGCACTGTGCGCACAGCTGAAGTCCCAGCAAACGTGGCCGACGCATATCGTGCATGCGGTGGGCGCTGACCTGCATTTTGACCATTTGGTGGAGTCTGGGATCCCTTCCATACTGCACGCTGGTTTACAGTCGTTACGCCATCTGTTTGTGGCGTTGGAAAAAGCGCAGCCGAGGCAGGTGATGCGCTGTGTGAACGTCTATCGCGCACAGTCCTCTCAGGTTGAGCCACAGCATGACGCTATCAGTGGCTATGCGCGTTCGCTGTTGACCATCAATCACCGGTTTGAACTCTTCACGCTGCGCAGCGATGCCGATACTGCGGCGGCGCTCGCGACGCAAGTCTATCAGGAATTTGTACAGCGTCTGGCCTCGCTCCCTGGACTTGAGCTGGCTTACCGGCAGGGTCAACGCCACCAGCGCCAGCTCACCGAAATCGTGCCGCCGAAAGCCGAGGGCTTGGGGTCTGTCGAACCACTGCCTCTGGTACGCGGCGGGCATTATTTAATTACCGGCGGTGCGGGCAAGTTGGGGCTGCTGATGGCGCACTATCTGGCGTCTCGTTATCAGGCCCGGGTGGTATTGAGTGGTCGTTCAGCCCAGATAAACCATGAGGTTCAACAGCAGATTGCCACGATGCGTGAGCAAGGCGCTGAGGTGTTGTATGTCGCGGCGGACGTCGCGCTGTACGGGCAGGCAGAGTCCCTGCTGGCTGAGGCGAAAGCGGCATTTGGTGCGTTGAACGGCGTGCTGCACTGCGCCGGTGTTGCCAGCGATACGCCGATGACCGAGCTGCAAGAGGCTGAATTCAATGCACTGATTGGCCCTAAAATCGACGGACTGGTGGCGCTTGACCGCGCCACGGCGCAGGAGCCACTGGCGGTATTTATCAACTTCTCCTCCGTTTCTGCGGTGCTCGGAGATTTGGGTTCAGGGGCTTACGCGGCGGGCAATCGCTTTATGGATAGCCATGCGCTGTGGCGTAATCAACAAGTCAGCAAAGGGCGGCGGTCCGGTCAGAGCCTCTCCGTTAACTGGCCGCTGTGGGCCAGCGGCCAAATGAATATTGCCGCAGAGGACGCTTCGCTGTTTGAGTTCTCGGGCATGGCGGCCTTGCAGCAAGAGGCGGGGATTATTGCCCTGGAGCGCGCTCTGCTCGAACAGCGCCCCGAATTGCTGGTGGCGGTGGGAGACCGTAATAAGGTGGCCCGCGCGCTGCGCATCCCGTTCAACGACGTGGTCGACGTTGCGCCATCGTTGCCCGTGAACAGCGCGCCCGCTCGCGTTGAGCCAACAAAAAACAATGACAGTGCCTATCTGCACAGCGAGAACGCGCTGAGGCAACACATCTCTACCGTCACCAAAATCCCGGCGTCTGATATCGCCGTGGATGCCACCTTTGAGCAACTCGGTATGGACTCCATCATGCTGATGGAGCTGCGTGCGTTGCTTGAGAAGGAGTACCCGGGACTGTCGAAAACGGCACCGTTCGAGTACAACACGACCGCCAAGCTTGCCGGATACCTGTGCGAGCGTTACGGTGTCACGCAGTCGACGCCTTCGGTGGCCACGGTCAATCACCGTCCGGCTAGCGCAACAGCGGCACCGGCATTCAAACGCGCACTCACCGCTGCGACAGTTAACGTCTCGGGTTCGCCTTTTGCTCGTGCGGCCTCGCTTTCTTCAACGCCCGCCGATGCAGACAGCGACGCCGTGGCGATTATCGGTCTGGCGGGCGAGTTCCCCGGCGTCGACAATTTGACCGACTTCTGGGCAACGCTTCAGGCTGGCAAAGAGAATCTGACCGCTATTCCGCCCGCGCGCTGGGCCGCTGTCGAGGACGACAACGGCAATCCACGCTACGTCAATCGCGGTGGGTTCCTCAACAAGGCAAACGTCTTCGATCCTGACATGTTCCGCATGAGCAGCGAGGAGGCAAGCCGCCTCGATCCCCAGGTGCGCGTGCTGCTGCGTTCCGCCTGGCACGCGCTGGAAGATGCAGGATATACGCCGTCGGCGCTCAAATCCCAGCAGGTTGGCGTCTACGTCGGCGCGATGAATGAAGACTTCACCTGGGTGATGTCCGAATACTATGCCCGCACTGGGAATTATCCGGGCGCAGGCTCGGTGGTCAGCGAGCTCGCCAACCGTATTTCTTTCCTGATGGACCTGCATGGCCCGAGTTTTAGCGTAGCGACCACCTGTGCTTCATCGCTGACCAGCGTACATATCGCGCGCAAAGCCATTCTCGGCGGCGAGTGCGATATGGCGTTGGCCGGTGGCATCAACCTGAGCCTGCACCCCAGCAAATACATGCTGCTGCAGGACATGAAAGTGCTGTCTTCCGATGGCAAAGAACACACCTTTGACGAGCGCGCCAGCGGCCTGATCCCGAGTGAAGGCAGCGGAATTGTGGTGCTAAAACGCCTGAGCGCGGCGCTGGCCGACGGTGACACCGTCTATGGCGTGCTGCGCGGTTCAAGCATCGGTCATGCGGGAACCGGCGCGGGGCAATATCTGCCCAATCTGGCGGTGATGGAAGAAACCGCCGCGCGGGCGCTGAAAGAATCGCGCATTGATGTCAATGAGCTGACCTATATCGAGAGCCATGGTGCGGCGACCGAGTTGGGGGACCCTATTGAGCTGAAGGCGTTGTCCAACGCGCTGCGCCGCCAAACCGAGGCGCAACAATTCTGCGCACTGGGGACCAAGGCTAACCTCGGGCATATGGAAGCAGCATCGGGTATCTGTTCATTAATCAAGGTGTTGTTGAGCATGCAGCATGGCCGCCTGTCGCCGTGCGTCAACCTTAAAAACGTCAATGCTTCGTTCGAGCACCAGACCTCACCGTTCCTGTTCCCGCACGAGGCGCGGGCTTGGGACACCAACGGTCGCGGCACGCGTATCGCCGGGATCAACTCCTACGGTATGGGAGGCTCAACGGCGTTTGTGGTGGTCGAGTCTGCGGAGCAGGTGTTGATGCAAAGCCCTCGTCCGACGCCCGCCGAGAATGCGCCGCAAATAGTGGTGTTGTCTGCCCAGCGCGCCGAGCGTCTGCTGGCCTACGCCGCCGAGATGCACGACTTTGTCGAGCGACAGGGCAGTACGCTGCGTCTCGCCGACCTTGCCTATACCAGTCAGGTTGGACGCATCATGCTTGAAAATCGCCTGGCGATTGTGGCCGTCGACGCCGCCGACCTGCTGGCGAAGCTTGAGCGTTTTATTGCGCATCCTGAGGCCACGCACGGTGATGCAGACATTCACAGCGGCAACGTTCACGACGCTAAAGAAGTCTCGCAGCTTGTTGCCGGTGAGGCCGGTAAGCATTTCATCACGGCGCTGCTGCAAAGCCAGCAGCTTGGCCGAGTGGCCACTCTGTGGTGCCGTGGCTGCGAGGTTGACTGGAGCCTGCTGCACCTCAACGCCTCACGCCGCCGCGTGGCCTTCCCAGGCTATCCGTTCGCCAATCAACCTTGTGACCTCAACGCCGCGCTGGCGCTCGATATCTCGCGCCGTAAAGCCCGCAACAGTGAGTTGGAGGCCATGAAACGTGCCGCAGAGAACGTACTCCCAGCGGTACCGCAGGCGTGGTTTGCCAGCACGATTGCCGAGTGCCAGGCCTCCGCGCTTGACGACGAGGCGCTGCACGCTTTCTGGGCTGAACAACTCCACGCCGAAGATGATGTGGGTTCGCTGATTGCCCCGGCACTGTTGGGTGGCGCAGAGGCGTTGGACGCCGAGGACGCAGAGCAGCCTCTCATTAACGTCGAGAGACAAATCAGCCAGGACACGGTTGATGCGCTGCAAATCTGTACCCAACGCCTACAGGTAACTCTCGAAACGCTGGTGGTTGCGGGCTGGGCGCTGCTCGCTAACCGACACGTGCGCGTCAAGCTCTCTCAGTTTGGCGTGATCCGCGGTTTCAACAATGAGGCGCTGCGGGTCATCCCTGCACGCGTTCAGGTAGTAGGACGCCACAAGGTCGGGCCATGGCTCGGCAGCGTTGAGCAGCAGCTGGAGAAATATCTTGAGCATGCGGCCGCCACCCTTGGGCAGATAGAGCACTGGGTTGATGACGCGCCGCTGTTTGACAGCGCGGTGGCCATCCTCGACGACAGCGCGACTGTCAACGTGAACGATGCCGTCGCCGTGCTCTTTGCCGTGCAGCCGGATTTGCATTTGGCGCTGTTGGTCAGCGTCGAGGCGCACAGCCTGAGTCTGCGTATTGACTGTCGTGGGTTAGACACCACGGAAGATAATCTGAATCAACTGCTCGAACAGTGGGTCACTCTGCTTGAGGGCTTAGCCACTCACCTGGACAAAAATCCTGCCGCACTCCCGATGCGCAGCAAAGGCGAAGGACGCAAGGCCTTCTGGAAAACGCTTGAACAACTTAACCAGCAAGAGCAACTGTCATGAAAGTATTGATCACCGGCGCAAACGGATTCGTTGGCCTTAACGTGGTAAAAGCATTAGTCGCCGCACAGCATCAGGTGACCGCCTATGTTCGAGCGTCCTCCAACGTGAGTTTTCTGGTGCCTTTCGGCGTCACTCTGGTACGCGGCGAGCTGCACGACAGTGCGGCGTTACGCGCGGCAATGGCTGGGCAGGACGCCGTCATTCATACGGCGGGCAATACCAGCAGCAATCCCCGCGACTGGCCGCTTCTCGAGGCGGTAAATATCGAAGGGACTCGCCGGGTGACTGACGCAGCGCTGGAAACCGGGATAGCTCGCCTGGTGTTCACCAGCACCACCTCGACGATAGGGGCGCGCAACAATCCTCAGGTCGAGTCGACCGAGGAAACCCCGTTGCGCGGTTTTCGCGTCAATAATCCCTATGCCAAAAGCAAATTACAGGCCGAGGAGTGCGTCTATCGCGCCTGCGATCGCGGTCTGTCCGCCGTCATTCTCAATCCTGCCGAAGTGCTGGGCGCCTACGACTACTCTATGCAGTGGGGCCGTATGGTGCTGGCGGTGACCTACAATCAGTTGCCGTTTATGCCTCCGGGCGGGGCCAGCTTCTGTGGCGCAGCAGCCGTCGCCGAAGCACACGTCAGCGCATTGACCCAAGGGACCGCAGGCGAGCGTTACATCATCGCCGGTGTGAATGTGCGTTATACCGAGCTCATCAAGACGATTGAGGCGGTCACCCAGTGTCAGGTCTCTCTCCCCCAGACCCCGTATTCGTATTTCTATCTCAAAACGTGGCTGCAGGAAAAATTCCCGCGACTGATCCCCGGCGAACCGGTGTTAGACGCCTATCGCCTGCGGGTGTTCAAAGGAAGCTATTACTTCAGCAGCGCCAAAGCAGAACGTGAACTGGGCTATCAGCCTGCTTCCCTGAGTCAGATGGTGGAGGAGTGCGCCACCTGGTACAGGGCTAACGGTTTTATTGCTTCCGCGCCGTCGGAATCTCTCGCAGTGACAGAATAGACAACCAAGGGGGTTTTTATAATGGATTTCCATGAGCTGATAGAACTGGAACGTAAGCCTTTCAAAGAGCGCGTGAAATTGCGCTACAGCGCCTATCTGAAAGAGCTAGAGAAAGGCTTTATGTTTGGACGTCAGGGCGACGGACCCGTCGATGCGCAGATGTACTACAAGGATTTGCACAGCGACACCTTCAACAACGTGCTGGTGTTTGGCTCAAACAGCTATCTGGGACTGGCCAACCATCCTTACGTGAAAAACAAGGTGGTCGAGGCGGTAGAGAAATTCGGTATTGGCACCGGCGGTTCACCGGCTTTTTCGGGCTATACCCGACAGCACAAAGAGTTGGAAAAGCGTCTGGCGGCGTTAGCTGGCCATGAAGATGCCGTGCTGTTGCCGAGCGGATACATGGCCAACCTGTGCTGGGTCAATGGCCTGATGAATCGCAACGATATCATCGTCTACGACCAGAACAGTCATGCCAGCGTAATCAACGCCATCAAAATGACCAGCGTGCCGTTCTACACCTTTGACCCGGAACGTCTGGAGGATTTCGACCAGATGCTGCACAAGATTCGTGAGCGCACCAAGCCGGGCACGCAGATTTTCTCGACGGTGGAAGGCGTGCGCTCGACCGACGGATCGATCATCGACCTCCGGCGTTACATCGAAATCTGCCGCGCGCACGACATTATCACTATCCTCGATGACGCGCACGGTCTGGGCACCGTGGGGCCAACCGGCAAGGGAACGCTTGAGCATCTGGATCTGCTGGGTCAGGTTGACCTGCGTATGTCCACCTGTAGCAAATCGCTCGGCGCACAGGGTGCCTTCGTTTCCGGCAAAAGCGAGTACATCTTTATGCTGCGCCACTTTGCTTATCCTTACCTGTTTACCTCCGGCCTGGCCCAGCCGACGATCGCGGCGATTTCCGCTGCGCTGGACGTGATGGAAAAAGAGCCGGAGCGCATTGAGCGTCTGCATGACAACGTGCGCTACATGCAGGACCAGCTCGAAGCGAAAGGCTTCAACATCCTTCGCGGGCAGTCCGGGATCATTCCTGTTTTCTTCGAAAAAATCTCCGTGGTGGGCAACATCAATCGCCGTCTTTTTGAACGCGGTGTCTTTGCCAACATCATGGAATACCCGATGGTGCCGCCCGACAAAGAACGCCTGCGTATTTCCGTCATGTCTTCTCATACCCGTGACGAGATAGACAGGGCTGTCGAGATTATTGCCGAAGTTGCGCGCGAATTTGACGCGCTGTAATCGAGTGGATTGGGAGACAAAAACAGTGGATCAAAAAGACATTCTGAGCGTGGTTCTCGACACAATTAACGATATCAAGAACACCGGTTTTACCCCTGACGTCGTGGATTTAGAGGCATTTCTTGGGGGGGAATTGGGCGTGGATTCCGTCGAGATGCTCGAGTCCTGGTACGAGATTGAGAAGAAGCTGAACATCAAGGTTAACGACAGCGAAAAGCGGGCGATTTACACGCTCGGTGACCTGATTGGCAAGATTGAAGCGCATCTTCCTGCCGAAGCCGTCAAATCCTGAACGAAATGACAATCCTGGGAAACAGTAATAGGCGACTTATGTCTTCTTCAATTTGGGTATTTCCTGGTCAAGGATCGCAGCACAAAGGGATGGGAGAGGCGCTGTTTGCGCGCTTCCCAGACCTGGTCAACGAGGCTGATGAGGTTCTCGGTTATTCGATTCGCGAGCTGTGCCTCGAGGATCTCAACGGGGTGTTGGGCGAAACGGAATTCACCCAGCCCGCGCTGTTCGTGGTTTCAGCGCTCTGCCTGCTGGCCCAACGTGAGGACGGGTTGGCGGCTCCGCAGTGCTATGCGGGCCATAGCCTGGGAGAGTTTGCCGCGCTGTTTGCCGCCGGGGCGTTTGACTTCGCCACCGGTGTCGCGCTGGTGAAAGAGCGCGGCAGGTTGATGTCGACGGCACCGAGGGGGGCGATGGCGGCCGTGGTCGGTCTCACGCAGGCGCGGGTGGCCGAACTGATCGCCGGATCGGCATTTAACGGTATCGACATCGCCAACGTCAACTGTGCGCAGCAAATCGTGATTTCCGGGCTTTATGACGACATCGTTGCCTGCGAAACGCTTTTTACGCAGGCGGGAGCGCGCTACGTGAAGCTGAACGTGAGTGCAGCATTCCACTCTCGCTACATGCGCGATATCGAACAACAGTTTAAGCAGTTTGCACAAAGCTTCACTTTCAACCCGCTTAATGCGCGGGTTATTTCAAACTACACGGCGCTCGACTATCCACAGACCGATTATCTCTCTCTGTTAACCCGGCAGATAAGTCATCCGGTTCGCTGGTACGAGAGTATTTCTCGCCTGCTGGCGCAGGGCGAGGTCAGTCAGCAGGAGATTGGGCCGGGGCAGGTATTGACCAGCCTGTTCGCCAAAATAAAGGCCCAGCCGATGACGCTGTCGGCAGAGCCAAAGGGGCTAAACGCGGCCAGCGCCGCCAAACCGCGCGTGGTGTTTATGTACGGCGGGCAGGGCGCGCAGTATTACGGCATGGGCGCTGAACTTTACCGACGCAACGCTGCTTTCCGCAGCCAGATGGACCAGTGCGATGCACTTTATCGCCAGCACACGGGGCACAGCCTGCTGGAGCCGCTGTATGACGAGACGCGCCGCCACCTGCCGCTCACCGATGTCGTCTTGTCGAATGCGGCGCTGCTGAGCGTGGGCGTCAGCCTGACCCGCGTGCTTGGCGCGGAAGGGGTTGAACCCGGCGCAGTGGTGGGCTACAGCCTCGGTGAGTGCATCTCGGCGGTGGTTGCGGGCGTTTTGACGCTGGACGACGCCATGAAACTGCTGGTGAATCAGGCGCGCCTGCTGAGCGAAAAAACCGCCGGCGGCGGCATGATGAGTGTGCTCGCGCCGGTGGATCACTTCCACGCCCATTCTGCGCTGTACCAGCACACCGAATTAGCCAGCATCAACTTCCAGAAAAATTTTGTGGTCAGCGGGGAGCTCCAGCGTCTTGCTGCACTGAAGGAACAGCTGACCCAACAACAGATTATCTCGATGCTGCTGCCGGTCGAGCAGCCTTTCCACTCCGCCGGGATAGCCGCCATCGAACAAGATTTCCGCGCGCTGGTGGGGACGTTAGCCATACAGACATCGTCCCTGCCGGTGTACTCCGCCATGTCAGGAACGTCGGTGGCGCGGTGGGACGACGAGTATTTCTGGCGAGTCCTGCGGGACAGGGTCGATTTCTTCAGTTTGATGAAGGTTTTGAGCGAGAACAGCGACGCATTTTTTGTCGATCTCAGCCCGAGCGGCACCTTGTCAACCTTCCTCAAATACGGTTTTCCAACGCTTATTCAGCACGGTACGGCTATCAATCAATTCGGCAGGAACGTCGAAAGCGTATCTAACTTACTGAATGAGCTTAAAAAACATTCCGAGCAAGCTGTCACGGAGGGAGCGTAATCAATGACTATGGTGCAGGATAATATGCTCTTGCCGCGCGAAGAGACGGCGTTGGCGTACTGGGAACAGTACCTGAGCGGCGCGCAAAGAACAGCGAACGCCAATCTGGCAAATGCCGCCGACACTGAGGCGGCAAACGCGGCCTCTTCGTCGCCGCAGGCGCGCGTCAGTGTGCTTGTTGCGCCGGTTCCGGCGGCGCTGAGCACCGCGCTTCTGTCGCAGGTTCAGCGTGAGTCACTGTCGCTGGAGGTTCTGCTGTCGGCCGCATGGGGTCTGCTGCTGAGCAAGTACAGCGGCGAAGAGGACGTGCTGTTTGGCATACAGCTTTCAGATGCTGAAGCGCAGGCGAGCCAGGCGTTTCCCGTGCGGATGCACCTCGATGCCGACCTCGCCCTGAGCGACTGGTTTAATGATATTGCCGACATGTTCGAGCAGCATCAGCGTCATGCCGACGCCTTGCCTGCCGGTGTGCAGGCCAACGAAGCGCTTTTCGAATCGCTGATCAGTGTGCATCGCGCCGCGTCTACAGAATACGTCTCCGCGCCGTTGCAGCTGATTTTGCATGCCGGTAGCGAACTGTCGCTGGAGCTGCGTTATGGGGCGAGCGACTTCGGCGATGCCGATGCACAGAATCTTCTCTATCGCGTACAGCAGCTATTGACCTGCTTTACGCAGGGCGAAAAGCGCACCCTTGGCGAACAGTCTCTGCTCGGCCGCGATGAAATCGACCGCGTTATTGAACAGTGGAATGCCACCGAGCTGGACGTGGCGCTGGACCGCTCACTCTACACGCTGTTTGCCGAGCAAGTCGCGGCCAGAAACGAGGCAACGGCGCTGGTGGCGGACGATGTGCGTCTCAGCTATCGGCAGCTGGCCGACCGAGCCAGACAGATTGCCGCCGGGCTGCGCCACGTGGGTGTCGCTCAGGGCGATCGCCTGGTGCTGAGCATGGACAAGTCGCCGGAGCTGATCGCTGCCATGCTGGGGATTATCAAACTCGGAGCGGCCTATGTCCCGATTGCTCTGGACGCCCCGAGCGAGCGCCGTGCGTTTATCATCAACGACGCGCAGGTACGCTGGACGCTGACGACGCGGGCGGATGCTCCCCGCTTCGCCGAGCAAGAGAGCAGCACTTTGCTGTTCGTCGATGATTATCTCGTTCAGGTCGAGGACCAGGATGAACCTGTTGACGCCATCGATTCACGCACCATTGCCTACATCATCTATACCTCGGGCACCACCGGTACGCCGAAAGGCGTCGAGATTGCGCAGCGCAGCCTGATCAACTTCTGCGCCTGGTGCGAACACCTGGGCATTTTCAGCGCCGGGCAGCCCATTACTCAGTTTGCGCCTTATACCTTCGATGCGTCAGCAGGGGAGATTTTTGGCACGCTAACGCGTGGCTGCGAACTGCACCTCCTGTCGAATGCGCTTATCCAAAATCCTCCCGCGTTGACGGCGTATATGGTTGAAAACGACATTGGTTTTTCGGCCTTCCCGCCTCCTTATCTGGCGCATCTCGACCCGGCGCAGGTACCAGAGGGCATGACGCTGCTCACTGCCGGTTCAGCCCCCACTCTGGCGCTGATTGAGCGCTGGAGCGAGCGTTGTCGCTATATCAACGGCTACGGTCCGACCGAAACCACTATTATGTCCTCGGCATGGATGCGGGGCTTTGAGCAGACTCAGGAGAGTCGTCTGAGCATCGGGCGACCGATTGCCAATACCCGGATGTACGTCGTCGATAACTTCGGGCAGCTTTGTGCACCGGGGATGGCGGGCGAAATCTGGATAGGCGGCGAGGGTGTCGCGGTGGGCTACGTTAATCGCCCTGAGCTGACGGCCCAGCAGTTTATTGCCGACCCCTGGGTGGCGGGCGCTAGGGTCTATCGCACCGGGGATATTGGGCGCTGGTTTGAAGACGGCCGCATCGAGTTCCTCGGGCGTCGTGACCACCAGATCAAGCTGAGCGGTTACCGTATCGAGCTCGGTGAAATCGAGTCGCGCATTGCGGCGCTGGCGCAAATCAAGGAAGCCACCGTGATAGGTCTGTTGCCAGAGTCGGGCGAGGCGCGTCTGGTGGCCTATGTCGTCGCGGAAAAACCTTGCGGGAATGAGGTGATTGCGCAGTGGCGTGAGGTGCTCGCCACCCAGCTGCCTGGTTATATGATCCCGGCGGCGTTCGTGGTGATGGACTCGTTACCGCTGACCGCCAACGGCAAGATTGACCGTAAAGCGCTGCCGTTGCCGGATAACAGCGCTTACCTTCAGCGTGACTTCGACGCGCCACGCGCCGGAACGGAAACCGTACTGGCAAAGCTGTGGCAGACCTTGCTCGGCGTTAATCAGGTGGGTCGTCAGGACAACTTCTTCGAGCTAGGTGGCCATTCGCTGCTGGCGATGCAGCTGAAGGCGAAACTGCTTGAGCAGAACCTGTATACCGATGTACCGACGGTCTTCGCGTATCCGGTGCTGGCCGAGCTTGCGGTACACATCAGGCGGGAAGAGGATGCCGCATCGACGTTTGCCGTCCCGGCAAATCTGATTGCGCCGTCGACTACCGCGCTGCATCCCGAGCATTTTCCGTTGGTCTCGCTTACGCAATCGCAGATAGACCACATCGTGGCGCGGGTCGCGGGAGGCGTCGCCAATATTCAGGATATCTATGCGCTGGCACCGCTACAGGAAGGCATTCTCTTCCACCACCTGCTCGAGGAGCAGGGCGATCCTTATCTACAGCGTGGACATTTGTCGTTTACCCATCGTGAGACGCTGGATAATTATCTTGCGGCGCTTCAACGGGTGATTGAACGCCATGACATCCTGCGCACCGCCTTCATCTGGGAAGGGCTGGAGAAGCCGGTGCAGGTCGTCCTGCGTCAGGCGCGTTTGCATGTGCAGGAGCTTCAGCTGGATGCCGATGCCGTCGTAGAGCAGATGAAGGCGCGTCTTGACCCTGACGTCCACCGCATTGACCTGACCCAACCGCCGTTACTGCATATATTAGTGGCTTATGATGAAACGCAGGCGCGTTGGCAAGCCTTGATGTATATCCACCATCTGGTGGAAGACCTCGCCTCGTTGCAGATTATCCTCGGTGATATTCAGGCGTTTCTCAGCGGTAGCGGCGTAAGCCTGCCTCCGGCGACCGCATTCCGTCAACACGTGGCGCAGCTGCGCCTGCACGCCGACGGCCAACAGCAGCGGGCCTTTTTTGCCGAGATGCTGGCGGACATTGAAGAACCGACGATGCCGTTTAATCTCAAAACCGGTCACCTTCACGGGCAGCGCATCACCGAAACCCGTAAACCGCTTGCGGCACCGTTGGCAGAGCGTTTACGTCATCAGGCTCGCCGTCTCGGGGTCAGCCTGAGCAGCCTGTGTCATCTAAGCTGGGCGCGCGTGCTGGGCGCAGCCAGTGGACGCGACACGGTGGTGCTGGGCACGGTGCTTTCAGGGCGGATGCAGGGCAAGGACAGCGATAAGATTCTGGGTCCTTGCATCAATACGCTGCCGCTGCGTCTTGAGGTGGGTGGCATCGGGGCCGTCGATGCCGTTCGCCAGACGCATAAGCGCCTCACCGCGCTTATCAAACACGAGCACGCGACGTTGTCGCTGGCGCAGCAAGGCAGTGGGATAGCGCCTCCGACGCCGATGTTCAGCTCGGTATTCAACTACCGTCACAACCGTCCTACCGAGGTGGATGTGCTGGGGGATATCGAATTCGACGGCGTGGTTTGGCACGGCTTTGAGGAGCGGACAAACTATCCGATCACCGCCTCGGTAGATGATTTTGGCGAGGCGATGGACATCAGCGTGCAGACTCTGCCGTCACTCTCCAGCGAACGCCTGTTTGGCTACTTCCAGCAAAGCCTGCTGAGTCTGGTGGCGGCGCTTGAGGCCGATATTCCGCCTTCCCCGGCGCAAATACCGCTGTATGAGCTCGAGATTCTGCCGTCGCAAGAACGTCAGCATCTGCTCAAAACCGGCAACGATACGGCGGTCTCTTTCCCGACCACGGCGTCCATACATCAGCTGTTCGAGCAGCAGGTCACGCTGCAACCGCAGGCGCTGGCGCTCCAGGCGGGCGAGGTGAGTCTCAGCTATACCGAGCTGAACCAGCGCGCCAATCGCCTGGCCCATTATCTCGTCGCATTAGGGATTACGCCGGATACGCGGGTGGGCGTGTGCACCGAACGTGGCGCAACAATGCTTATCGCGCTGTTGGCCACGCTTAAGGCTGGCGGCGCTTACGTGCCGCTCGACCCGGAATATCCGACGGCACGATTAGCCTACATTCTCGACGATGCCAGTCCGAAAGTGCTGTTGGTGGACGGGCGCGGGCGTGAGCTGTTTGGCGAGCAGCCGGGCAACACTCTCACGGTGGTCAATCTGGACGTCGACGGGCCGCACTGGGAGGCGTTGCCGGTCAGCAATCCTGCGGTCGTCACCCTGAATCCACGCCATCTGGCTTACGTGATTTACACCTCGGGGTCAACCGGCAAGCCGAAGGGTGTGATGGTTGAGCATCGTCAGGTGGTTAATTTCCTGAGCGGAATGCAGGCGTTGTTCAATCTGACCGCGAAGGACCGCCTGCTGTCGGTCACCAGTATCTCCTTTGATATCGCCGGACTTGAGCTCTATTTGCCGCTGATGACCGGCGCGTCGATTGTGCTGGCGAGCCGCAGTCAGGCCATGGATCCTCATGCGCTGCTCAAGCTGTTGCACACTCACCCGATCACCCTGATGCAGGCGACACCGACTACCTGGCGATCGCTGGTGGATGCCGATACAACGCCTCATCCGCAGTTGAAAATTCTCTGCGGCGGCGAAGCGTTGCCAAGGGATTTGGCTCAGCGTCTGCACGTTTTTGGTGAGTCGCTGTGGAACCTGTACGGACCAACCGAAACCACTATTTGGTCAACCTGTCATCGCGTCGAGGCAGAGGACGTCACGCACTACAACCAGGCGATTGGCCGCCCGATTGCCAACACGCAGGTGTATCTGCTGGACGCACACGGCAACCCGGTGCCGATGGGGGCGATGGGTGAGCTGTACATTGGCGGTGAGGGGGTTGCACGGGGCTATCACGCGCGTCCCGAACTGACCGCCGAGCGTTTTATTGCCGACCCGTTTTCAAGTGACTCTGCCGCGCGCCTCTATCGCACCGGCGATTTCGCACAGTTTTTGGCCGACGGACGCCTGGTTTACCTTGGCCGTACCGACAGCCAGCTCAAACTGCGCGGGCATCGGATTGAGTTGCAGGAAATCGAGGCGCATTTAGTGAGCCATTCGCTGGTGCGTGAGGCCGTGGTCGTTGCACGCGAGGACATGGCCGGTGAGGCGCGTCTGGTGGCCTATGTGGTGCCACGTTCCCGTGAAGAAAGAGCAGAAGACGTTCCGGTTGAAAGCACCAGCCTTGATTTTAGCCTGTTCTTCTTTGGTGCCCATACCGATGCCCAGCGCGGATATCGCGATTACGCCGAGGCGGCAGAGTTTGGTGATAAACACGGCTTCACCGCCGTGTGGACGCCGGAGCGACACTTCCACAGCGTCGGCGGACTGTATGCCAATCCGGCGTTATTACAGGCCTCGCTGGCGGCCAGAACCCGCAACATCAAGCTGCGTGCCGGCAGCGTGGTGTTGCCGCTGCACGACCCCGTTTCCATCGCAGAAAACTGGTCGATAGTCGACAACCTGTCGAACGGTCGCGTCGGGATTGGCATTGCTTCAGGCTGGAACCAGAAGGACTTCGTGCTGGCTCCGCAAAACTACGGCCCCCGTCGGGACGTGATGCGTCAGGGCATTGAAGAGCTGAAAACACTGTGGCAGGGCGGCAGCGTGACGCGGCAGGACAGCCAAGGCCACGACGTCTCGGTGGCGATTTATCCCGTGCCGGTCCAGAAGGAGCTGCCGATTTGGTTAACCGCCGCCGGTACGCCGGAAACCTTCGAGTATGCGGGCAGCAGCGGGGCGAACGTGCTCACTCATCTGCTCACTCAAAGTATCGATGGGCTCGCTGACCATATCGCGCTTTACCGTGCCGCACGAGAAAAAGCCGGATTTGACCCTCGCAGCGGCAAGGTGACGGTGATGGTCCACACCTATCTTGGGGCACATCTCGACGCCGTGCTAAGCCAGGCTAAGCAGCCGTTCTTCGACTACCTGGAGGGGCATCTGAGCCTGCTTTCTGGCTGGCTGAGGGAGCAGAACATCAATCTCGAATCGCTGCCGGGCGAAGACAAACGCAGCATGCTGGAATTCGCGTTCAAGCGTTATACCCGCGAGCTGTCGTTTATCGGTACGCCGGAGTCTGCGCTGTCAGTGGCAGAGCAGTTGCAGGAGATTGGGGTGAACGAGGTGGCCTGCCTGATTGACTGGATTGAGCCACAAGATCCGCTGTCGGCGCTGGAGCATCTGGCGAAGCTGAAAGGCATGGTTCAGACGCTGTTTGGCCGCAAGGCGTTACGTAAGCATCTACAGGACGCGTTGCCGGACTACATGGTTCCCGCGGCCTTCGTGATGCTTGAGGCTTTACCGCTGACGCCGAACGGCAAGATTGACCGCAATGCGCTGGTGCCACCGGATGAGATGTCCTTCACCCGTCGCGCCTATGCGGCACCGCAGGGCACGCTGGAAATCACCATGGCGGCCATTTGGGAAGAGTTGCTGGGCATTGAGCACATTGGCCGTCAGGACAACTTTTTCGAACTCGGCGGCTATTCGCTGTTGGCGGTACGCCTGATTGAACAGCTGCGCCGCAGAGGGCTCAGCATCGAAATACGCACACTATTTGATACGCCTGTTTTGGCCGACCTCGCGGCCAAAACCATCGAGCTCGCGGAGACCCGACTGTGAAGACGTTATTCCCGATATTTTTGCAAAACGACAGTGCCTGTTGCATCACCTTGCATTACGCAAAACACCCTCGCATAGAAGCTATTATCATGGAGAACAAATAATGAGCGATTTCGACCAGTTACTGCTGACTCTGGAAGAGGCAAAAATCTCGATCTCGCTGGATAACGAGGATTTGGTTATCACGGCAGCCAAGGGTGCGCTTACCAGTGAGATTAAAAGTGCGCTTCGTGAGCACAAGACAACGATGGTGACCGCGCTGCGCAACGGCAAACGCCTGTCCAACGCCTTTGAGGTGGTGGTTCCGGCGAACAAGATTACCCCCGAGACGACCACTATCACGCCTGAGCTGCTGCCATTGATTGATTTTACGCAGAAGGACATCGATCAGGTGGTCGATCAGGTGCCGGGCGGCGTCAGCAATATTCAGGACATCTATTCGCTGGCCCCGTTGCAGGAAGGGATCTTGTTCCACCACATGCTGGCGAGCAAGGGTGACCCGTATCTGCAAACCGGTCAGATGACCTTCGATAGCCGCGAAAAAGTTGATAACTATCTGGCGGCGGTGCAGCAGGTTATCGACCGTCACGACATCATGCGTACCGGTTTTTACTGGGAAGGCGTCTCCACGCCGTGTCAGGTGGTGCAACGCCGCGCAAAACTGCACGTGCTGGACGTTGAGCTGGACCCGGCGAACGGCCCGATTGCCGAGCAGTTGGCCGCGCGTTTCGACCCCTCACACTACAGCATCGATTTGGCTAAACCGCCGCTGCTGCACGCCTTCGTGGCTTACGACAGGCGCAATGAGCGCTGGGAAATGTTCCGCGTTCTGCATCACCTGATTGATGACATCACTTCGGTACTGATCCTGTCTGCCGAAATCCACACCTTCCTGGCAGGGCGCGGCCATACGCTGCCAGAGGCGCAGCCGTTCCGTCGTCTGATTGCCCAGGTCCGTTTGGGCAAAAGCCCGGAAGAGCACGAGCGTTATTTCCGCTCGACCTTAGGTGATATCGATGAGCCGACCGCACTCTATGGTCTAGTCAATCTGCTCGATGACTCCGAAATTATTGAGGTCACGCGCAAGGTGCCACAGCGTCTCAACGACGTGCTGCGCGGCTATGCGCGTCGTCTGGGCGTTAGCCTCGGCAGTATCTGCCATCTGGCGTGGGGGCAGGTGCTGGCCTGCATCAGCGGTCAGGACTCGGTGGTATTCGGGACCATTTTGTTTGGCCGTATGCACGCCGGTGAAGGCGCAGACCAGATCATGGGGCCTTTCATCAACACCCTGCCACTGCGTCTGGATATGTACGGCGCGAGCGTTGAGGAAAGTGTGCGTGCAACGCATAAACGTTTGGCCGAACTGCTCAGCCACGAGCATGCGTCATTGGCGCTGGCACTGCGTTGCAGCGGCATCACCGGCTCAACGCCGCTGTTCAATACGCTGTTCAACTATCGCCATAACCGCGAATCAGAGAGTAAATCGCTGGATTTCGTGGTCCCTGAGGCAGACCAGTGGGACGGCTTTGAAGAGCGTACCACCTATCCGATAACGCTCTCCGTTGACGACTATGGCACAGCGCTCGGCCTGAATATTCAGGTGGTCGATTCACTGGATCCCGAGTTGCTGTTTGCCTATATGCAGCACGCGCTTGAAAATATCGCCAAAGCGCTGGACGAAGCCCCCAACACGCCGATGCAGCAGATCAATATTCTGCCTGCCGCAGAACGCCATCTGTTGCTGAATGAATGGAACGACACTGCCAAGGTTTATCCTGAGGTTGCCTATACCCACCAGATGTTCGAGGAGCAGGTAAAACGCACGCCTTCCGCGGTTGCGTTGCGCTTTGGGAATCGCAAACTGAGCTACGCCGAGCTGGATGCCTTGTCCAACCAACTGGCGCACTTCTTACACCAAAAAGGGGTAAAACCGGACGATCGCGTGGCTATCTGTCTGGACCGCAGCATCGAGATGGTGGTTGGCCTGATGGGGATTATCAAGGCCGGGGGCGCCTATGTGCCGCTTGACCCTGATTACCCGGTAGACCGCCTATCCTATATCCTGCAAGACTCCGCGCCGAAGCTGCTGTTGCTCGACAAACGCGGGCGCGAAATCACCGCCGGGCTAGATACGACCGGTGTTGTGACCTTTGACCTTGACGCCGAGTCTCTGGCAACCTCTTCGCTGCCCATCGAGCCGTTATCGCCTGCCGAACTGGGCCTGACGTCGCACAATCTTGCCTACGTTATTTACACCTCTGGCTCGACCGGTAAGCCAAAGGGTGTGGAAAACGAACACCGTGGTCTGATCAACCGCCTGCAGTGGATGCAGGATGCCTATCAGCTCGACAGCAGCGATGCGGTATTGCAGAAAACCACCTTCAGCTTTGACGTTTCGGTGTGGGAGTTCTTCTGGCCGCTTTCCGTCGGGGCAACGCTGGTGGTAGCCCCTCCGGGCGCGCACAAAGATACGCAGGCGCTCGCACAGGTTATTCAGGCGAACAACATCACCACCATCCACTTTGTTCCGTCGATGCTGAATCTGTTCCTGGCCAGCGACGGCGCGACGGCCTGCCGCTATCTGCGCCGCATCGTGTGCAGCGGTGAGGCCCTGAGTTCGGCAAGCGTTGCCACCTGCCACCGCGTGCTGCCTGATACGGCGGTGCACAACCTTTATGGGCCGACCGAAGCGGCTATCGACGTGACGGCCTGGACCTGCCCCAAAGATTTACCGGCGACGGCGATTGTGCCGATTGGGCGTCCTATCGCCAACCTGCGTATTTACTTGCTCGACCAGCACCAGCGCCCGGTTCCACTCGGCGTGGCGGGTGAGCTGTATATCGGCGGCGTAGGCGTAGCGCGTGGCTATCTCAACCGTCCGGACCTGACGGCTGAGCGCTTTATCAGAGACCCGTTTGCCTCGGATGCCAACGCTCGTATGTACCGCACCGGTGACCTGGCGCGCTACCTGCATAACGGTGACATCGAGTATCTCGGACGTAACGACAATCAGGTCAAGATCCGCGGTTTCCGCATCGAACTGGGCGAGATTGACGCCGCGTTGCAGAAACAGCCGGCCATTCGTGAAGCCGTGGTGGTAGCCCGTGATGATGCGCAAGGCGACCTGCGTCTGGTGGCTTATGTGGTGCTCGACGCCCGCGCAGACGCAGAAGGCCTGAGTACGTCTGAGCGCATCGCACAGTGGCGAAACAGCCTGGCCGCCCAGTTGCCGGATTACATGGTGCCCGCCGCCTTCGTCAAACTTGATCAACTTCCGCTCACCGCTAACGGCAAGCTGGACCGCAAAGCGTTGCCATTGCCCGATGACTCCTCTTTCTTCCGCCGCACCTACGCCGCGCCGCAGGGCGATGTCGAGATTGCTATGGCAGAGCTGTGGCAGGCGCTGCTGGGCGTGGAGCGTATCGGTCGTCACGACAATTTCTTCGAACTGGGGGGACATTCTCTGTTGGCCGTGCAGCTGATGGAGCATCTGCGCCAGCGCGATTTAAGTATCGAGATCCGCGCGTTGTTCGAAAGCCCGACCCTGGCAGAGCTGTCTGAGCGTACCGTTGAACTCGATGAGATGAGAATATGATGGATTTTGATGACCTTTTGCAGGCACTTGACGAGGCCAACATTGCCTTGTCGCTTGATGGCGAATCTCTGGTCATCAAGGCAGCCAAGGGGTCTCTGACCCCTGATATCAAGACGGCACTGCGAGAGCACAAACCGGCTCTTGTCGATGCCCTGCAACAGGGGAGAGATTTCTCCTCTCAGGGGGGAGGTGGCGGTTCACACGTGCCGGTGAATGTGATAACTCCACAGACGACCCACCTGACGCCGGATATGCTGCCGCTGATTGACCTGACGCCGGACGATATCGCGCACATTGTCGCCCAGATTCCAGGCGGCGTAGCGAACGTGCAGGATATTTACGCCCTGACGCCGTTGCAGGAGGGCATTCTCTTCCTGCATCGGCTGAGCGGTAAAGGGGATCCCTATCTCCAGTTCGCCAAGGTCTCGCTGGCAAACCGTGAGGTGCTGGTGCAGTACGTCGAGGCCGTTCAGCAGACCATTAATCGACACGATATTCTGCGTACCGCGTTTCTCTGGCAGGGACTGTCGACCTCGGCGCAGGTGGTGTTGCGTCATGCGCCCGTGCAGTTAACCGAGGTTGAGCTCGACCCGGCCAATGGCCCAGTGATGGACCAGTTGGTCAAGCGCTATGACCCGGCGCACTACCGTGTTGATTTGACTCAGGCACCGCTGCTGAGCCTATTTACCGCCCAGGACCCGCACAGCGGGCGCTGGGAAATGATCATGTTGCAACACCACCTGATCGACGATATCGCCTCGTTGCAGATAATGATCCAGGATATCCGCGCCTTTATGCTCGGGCGTGGGCAGTTGTTACCTGCGCCACCGCCGTTCCGCCGCCTGATTGCCAAAATACGGTCATCGGCCTCCGAGGCCCAGCACGAGCAGTTCTTTCGCGCGATGCTGAGCGATATTGACGCGCCTACGCTGCCGTTTGGCGTCGCGAACGTGGCGGTAGACAACGCGACGGTGGTCGAACTTCGCCGCAATGTCGACGCGACCCTGGTTGACCGCCTGCGTGCCCACGCGCGCCGTCTTGGCGTCAGCATGGGCAGCCTCTGTCATCTGGTTTGGGGACAGGTCATGGCGCGCGCCAGCGACAGCGATACGGTGGTAATGGGTACCATCCTGCTGGGCCGTTTGCAGGCGGGCGAGGGGGCCAATCAGATTATGGGGCCGTTCATCAATACGCTGCCCCTCCGTCTTGACCTCGGCAACGTGGGCGTCGAAGAAAGCGTGCGCGAAACGCATAAACGTTTGGCTGCCTTGCTGGAGTGTGAGCATGCGTCGCTCGGTTTGGCCCAGCGCTGTAGCGGGATTGCGCCGCCAACGCCTTTGTTCAACGTGCTGTTTAACTATCGCCACAACCAGCAGGCGGAGGATGAGTACGTCGATACGACCGGCGAACGCGATGCGGTGGAGTGGCACGGCTTCGAGGAGCGGACCGATTATCCGCTGACGGTCTCGGTGGATGACTTTGGCGATACGCTGCGACTCAACGTGCTCGCGGTGCCAGAGTTCTCCGCCGAACGCATCATGGGCTATCTCCAGCAGACTATGAAAAGTCTGGCGCAGGCGTTGGACAGCAGCCCGGCGCTGCCGATGTCGGCGCTGGAAATCCTGCCTGCCGGTGAGCGCCGTAAACTGCTGGTCGACTGGAATAATACCGCGGCGTCTTATCCGTCGAATGAGACCGTGCATCGCCTGTTCGAGCAGCAGGCTGCCCGTACCCCTGCGGCCGTTGCGGTGATTGACGGTGACACGCAGCTAAGCTACTTCGAACTGAACCAGCAGGCTAACCGCCTGGCCTCAACGTTAATTGCCCGAGGCGTCAAACCGGGGGAGAGTGTGGCCCTGCTGCTGCCGCGCGGCAGCGCCTTGCTGGCTGCGACGCTGGCCATTCTCAAGGCGGGCGCGACCTACGTACCGCTGGACCCGCTTGCCCCGCAGGAGCGTCTGAACTGGATGATTGATGACTGCGCGGCGCGACTGGTGATAAGCGATGCCCGTCAGCCGCTGGCTGCGGGCCTGCGCCTGCCGGTGATTGACGTTGAAAGCGATGAAGTTGCGCGTGCCAGTAGCACGCCTGTCGTGGTCCCGAGTTCTGCCAGCCAGGCGGCTTATATCATCTACACCTCCGGCTCGACCGGGTTACCCAAGGGCGTCATGGTGCCGCACCGTGCGGTGAATCGTTTGGTGATTAATAGCGGCGTGGGCGTTTTCGAGCCGGGCAACCGTATGGCGCTGGCGGCCAACACCGCCTTTGACGCCAGTACGCTGGAGATTTGGGCACCGCTCCTGACCGGCGGGGCCTGCGTGGTTATCCCGCAGGATACCTTGCTGTCTCCGGCCGCGCTGGTGCGCGTGCTCAGGCAGCATGACGTGAACCAGATGTGGTTGACGGTGGGCTTGTTCAACCAGCTTTATAGCGAGCTGGCACCGGTTATCCCGCAGTTCACCTCGCTGTTTGTCGGCGGAGACGCACTCGACCCGACGATTATCGCTCAGGTACTGCGTGCGTCTCCTGCAGCGAAGCTGGTTAACGGCTATGGCCCGACCGAAACCACCACCTTCGCGACGACCTACCCGATTGATGCGGCCTCCGCCAATTCTACCGGTATTCCCATTGGGCGTCCTATTGGCAACACCCGCACCTATGTGCTGGATAAACACCAGCAGCCGGTGCCATTAGGTGCGGTCGGCGAGTTGTACATTGGCGGCGACGGCGTCGCACTGGGGTATCTCAATCGTGAGGAGCTGACCGCTGAACGCTTCGTGGCTGACCCGTTTGTTGCCGACGATGGGGCGCGCCTGTATCGCACCGGCGACCTGGTGCGTTATCGGGAAGACGGCAATTTGCTGTTCGTGGGGCGCAACGATCAGCAGGTCAAGCTGCGTGGTTTTCGCATCGAACTGGGAGAGATCGAGGCGCGTCTGGCCGAGCATCCTCAGGTTGAGAAAGCGCGGGTGCTGGCGCTCGATAGTGGCAGCGGCAAGCGCCTGGTCGCTTACGCGGTCAGCGCTGTGCCTGAGGCGGAGTTACAGGATTATTTGGGCGAGCGTCTGCCGGATTATATGCTGCCTGCCCGTATCGTCACGCTTGAGCAGTTCCCGTTGACGCCGAACGGCAAGGTGGATCGCAAGGCGCTGCCTGCGGTGGAGTTTAGCGAAACCACGGCCTATCGTGCACCGCGTAACCCGCAGGAAGAGACACTCTGCACACTGTTCGCCGAGCTACTCCAGCAGCCGCGTATTGGCATTGATGATGATTTCTTTGCGATGGGCGGCCATTCGATTCTCGCTACCGGTTTGATTGCGCGCATCCGTACCCGTCTGGGCGTCGAGCTGCCGGTAAGGGTTCTGTTTGAGAATCCAACGGTGGCGAGTCTGTCCAGGCATCTCGATACGCCAGGCAGAATTCGTCAACCGTTAACCCAGATTAAGCCCCGTCCTGCGCCGCTGCCGGTATCCTACAGCCAGCAGCTGATGTGGGTCGGTCAGAACACTCGCGGGGATAACTCCTCGCTCAACACGCCGATCGTCGTCTCGCTGGAAGGTGACCTGAATCTGGCGGCGTTAAGGGCCGCGCTGTACGATCTGGTGGAACGCCATGAAACGCTGCGCACCCGTTTTGCGGTAGTGAATGGTCAGCCGGTGCAGGTGGTCTCACCCCTTGCTGACGTTCAACTCGACGTCCCTTGCATCGATGTCGGCGTTGAGCAGGTGAATCACACCGTTTTTGAGGCGATTAGGCGAGTTTTCGACCTCGCCGTTGATTTCCCCTTCCGTCCCTCGATTTTACGCGTCGGTCTACGGCAGCATATTTTGGTGATGCTGTTCCACCATATTGCCTGTGACGCATTTTCACTTGCGCCGTTGACACGCGATCTGACGCAGGCCTATAAGGCACGCATCGCCGGTCAAGCACCGTCATTCATTCCGTTGCCGGTTCAGTATGCCGACTACGCGGTGTGGCATCGTGAGCTGCTCGGCGATCCTAACCAGCCGGACAGCCTGTATGCCGAACAGTTGGCCTACTGGAAGAAAACGCTCAACGGCGTGCCTGCTACGCTGGCCCTGCCGCAAGACTTTCCGCGTCCGGAAAAGCCGAGCTATCGTGGGGAAGTCTTGCCGCTGCAAATCAACGCCGGTCTGCACCAGCGTTTAAGCGGACTGGCGCGCGAGCGCAACATGACGCTATCGATGGTGCTTCAGGCGGCTCTGGGTATCTTCTATACCCGTCTGGGTGCGGGCGAGGATATTCCGCTGGGGGCCATTTTGGCGGGACGCAGTGACGAGGCACTGAACGAGCTGGTGGGATGTTTCCTGACACAGTGGGTGATGCGCGTCGATACCTCGGGTAATCCGCGCGTCAACGAGGTGCTTGAGCGGGTGCGTACGCAGGCGTTAACCTCCTACGATCATCAGGATATTCCCTATCTCAAGCTGGTCAGCGAGCTTATGCCGGTGCGTTCACCGTCGCACTATCCGCTGTTCCAGACGATGATGATTCTGCAAAACACGCCTGCGGAAATGTTCGATGTGCCTGGCCTCGACGCCCGCGTGTTTCCGGCCCACAGCGGCAACACCAAGTGGGACCTCTACTACATGCTGTACGAGAATTACGGCGATGAGGGCACGCCACTGGGCATGGACGGCATACTGGAATACGCCGTCGACTTGTTTAGCCGTGAAACCGCCGAACGTCTGGTGACAGGCTATCTCGCCACGCTTGAGGCGATGGTGGCGGCTCCGGATGCTCGGGTCAGCGAGCTGAAAGTCGGCAATGCGCAGACGGAAATTCGCCAGTCGTCAGCGTCTTCAGCCGCGGTTGCGCTAGCCGATTTTAATCCGCTGTTAGTGCTGCAAAAAGGGGCGGCCAGCGCGGCGTCTCTCTTCTGTGTTCCTGGCGCTGGCGCAACGGTTACCGACTTCTTGCCTTTCATTCAGGCATTACCCGCTCACTGGCCGGTCTACGGCCTGCTGCACAAGGGTATCGATGGCATGCATGAACCAGAGCGTTCGGTTGAAGCCGCTGCGGCCCGCAACTTGCTCGCGCTTCATGAGGCCGGATTTGGCGCCGAGACACCGATTCATCTATTGGGTCACTCTTTCGGCGGGCAGGTGGCATTCGAGATGGCAAGGCAATGGCAGGCGCAAGGTTATCGCGTGGCGTCGTTGACTCTGCTCGATAGCGAAGCGCCCCGGAGCGCGGAAGACCCCGTTATAACGCGCACGTTGACGGCGTGTATGCGCGAATACGTCGAAAGCATCGGCTTTAATCTCGACGCCGAGCTGGATATCGACAGCGCGCTTTACGCCAACGGCGACGTTGAACAGATGCTGCACGTTGTGCACCAGCATCTTCAGCGTCTGGGGAAAATCCCGGCCAACGCCTCTGCCCGGCTGTTGAAAGGTCCGTGGCAAACCTTCTATGCCGCGCGGCAAACGCATTATATCCCGACATCGCACTACCCGAATCCGCTTTATCTGATTCAGGTGCGTGACCCGTGGATGACCCTCGAGGAGTGTCTCAAGCGTCGTGACGAAGATGCCGCGGGCTGGGCGCGTTGGGCAGAAAAACTTGAGACCCTGACGGGACCGGCTCAGCACTTTACCCTGTTGAAAACGCCTCACGTCAGCGAGCTTGTG
Source organism: Rouxiella badensis (assembly GCF_002093665.1). Lineage (GTDB taxonomy): Bacteria > Pseudomonadota > Gammaproteobacteria > Enterobacterales > Enterobacteriaceae > Rouxiella > Rouxiella badensis. The sequence goes on from NZ_MRWE01000040.1 coordinate 37,014, forward strand.
CAAAGGTGGCTTCAGTTCGTGCTGTAGCACTATCGAAAAATATAATGAGTGAGTGGAAATGACTGAGCTGTCACACGTTGTTTTTGAAGATATTAATGCGGTCCCGTTAGAACAGCTTAACCCTGCGCGCAGGGATCGTTTCGCGAATGCGACCGAGCTGCCGGTATTTGAACGTCTGAGACGTGAGGATCCGGTGCATTACACCCCGGAAAGTGAATTTGGGCCTTACTGGTCACTGACGTTGTGGGACGATATTCGCGCCGTGGGCAGTAACCATCGCGATTTTACCTCGACGGAGAACATCGACCTCAAATCGATTGAAGAAAAGATAAATCTTGAAGCCGCGTTGCAGGCGCTCGGCCATAAACGCCGTAAAAACGTCGGCTTCATTACCATGGACCCGCCGGAGCATACCAAACATCGCAAGGCGGTCACGCCGGGCATGGGGCCGGCCAGCCTGGCGCGAATGGAGCCTGTCTTGCGCGAGCGTGCGGGCATTATTCTCGACGGCCTGCCGATTGGCGCACCTTTTGACTGGGTGGATAAAGTCTCCAAGGAGCTGACCGCGACCGTGCTGGCGACGCTGTTCGATTTTCCGTTTGAAGAGCGCCGCAAGCTGACGTTTTGGTCAGACATGCTGATGTGCGAGCCGGGACGCGGGCCGGTGAAGAGCTGGGAACACAAGGCCGAGGAGACCATAAAGTGTTATCAGGCTTTTGAAGCGCTGTGGGAGAAACGCCGCAACGAGCCGCCAACCCATGACCTTATCTCGATGCTCGCGCACCATCCTGAGACCTGTGACATGACGCTCGACGAGTTTCGCGGCACCATAGTGCTGCTGATCATCGGCGGTAATGACACCACGCGTAACACTATCTCGGGCAGCCTCTACTGGCTGGACAAATACCCGCAGGAGTTTGCCAAGCTCAAGGCCAATCCGAAACTGGTGATGTCGATGGTTTCCGAAACGCTTCGTTTCCAGACGCCTATCAGCTTTATGAGCCGCGTGGCCAATCGCGACGTGGAGATCCGCGGCAAGAATATCCGTCAGGGGGATCGCGTCCTGATGTGGTACCTGTCCGGCAACCGCGACGCCTCGGCGATTGAAGACCCTGATACCTTCTGCATTGACCGCGACCGCGCGCGTCGGCATCTCTCCTTCGGGGTGGGCGTCCACGCCTGTATCGGCAGCCGGGTGGCAGAAATGCAGCTCTCGGTTATCTGGGAAGAGATCCTCAAACGCTTTTCCAGAATCAACGTGCTGGGCGAACCGGAGCGAAACTACTCCAACTTTTTGCACGGCTTTGAAAATCTTAACGTCATTATTCCAAAAGGATGAGCCCATGCGAGTCAGGAGGCTGAAGTTAAGGACATCAAGGGATTGCCGCGCCAGTGAGGGAGTGAGTTGATGAAAATATCCATTTTCACCGCCGGCTCGATGGGCGACATTCGCCCGTTTATCGTGCTCGGCAAACGACTTCAACAGATGGGGCATCAGTGCTCCATCATGTCGGGCGAGAGGAATGAAAAAATCGTCACCGAGGAGGGGCTGGGTTACGACCGATGGGATCTCGATCTTCCAGAAGCTCGCCAGGTGGAGCAGGGGCTGATGGACGGTGACTCGGCTCGCAAGGCGGCGAAAAAGATGTCGGGCGTGGTCGAGAAACTGATGTCGCTGTGGGTAGAACAAGCCGTGACGGCGGCTAAGGACAGCCGCTTGATCATCGCCGCCAATCAGGCGGTTCCGCTGGCTATGTCCGTCGGCGAGAAGTTCGATATTCCGGTGGTGACCACCTATTTCGCGCCCCTGACGCCGTCGAGCTCGATACCGCCGTTTTTCCTGAAAAAAATCGTCAGGCTGCCGGGGTTTATCAATCTCGCGGTCTGGAAACTGCTGCGCCTGGTGATGTGGCGTTTTGTGGCGAAATCCTTTACCGCCTGTCGTGCCAGCCTTGAGCTCCCCGACTGGCGTTGGAGCGGTCCGTGGTCCGATAAAAGCAACGGTTCGAGAAAGATACTCTATGCCTTTAGCCGGCATCTGGTGCCAAGGCCGAAGGAATGGCCCGAAGAGACTATCAAGATAACCGGCAACTGGTTCGGGGAGGTCAGCAGTACGCAGACAGTTTCACCCGAACTGGAGCGCTTTATCGCCGAAGGGGAGTCGCCTATCTACGTGGGTTTCGGCAGCATGGCCAGCTCTGATCCTGAGGGGCTGACGCAAAAAATTATCAACGTCATCAAACGTTCAGGTGTGCGTGCTGTCATCATGAGCGGCGGTGGGGCCATCAGCGCGGAAATGATCGCGTCGGCTCGTCTGCCGGGCGTGCTTTGCGTAGACAGCGTGTCCCATGAATGGTTATTTCCTCGGGTAAAAACCGTGTTCCACCACGGCGGCGGCGGCACTGTTGCCGCCGCGGCGCGAGCGGGAACGCCCCAGGTGATCATGCCGTTTATCTATGACCAGTTTTATTGGGCATGGCAGCTTGAAGAGCTTGGCGTGAGCGGCGGCAGCCTCGACATGAAGCGCGTCGGAGAGGATGACATTGAAAACGCGTTGAACAAGAGTTTCTCGACCGAGGTGGTAAACCGGGCTAAAAAGCTCTGGCAGCAGGTCAATCAGGAAAATGGGGTAGATAACACGATTTCTGAATTACAGCACTGGGGTTTTCTTTGAATCAGCACCTTGCGGCTTTAACAGACAACGTCGCGGTAACGGCGCTGAAAGTCAGCGGCGGCCGCTTTATCAATAACAACTATCTGGTGCTTAATCGGCGGACCGGGCAGGCGCTGCTTGTCGACCCAGCGTGGGAAAGGGAGACAGTCGACTCCGCGCTAAAGGCGGCTAACGCCCAGTTGGCGGGGATTCTGTTAACCCATGCTCATGCCGACCACATCGACCTTGCCGACACGTTGGCAAATGAGCATGGCTGCCCGGTGTGGATATCTCGTCGGGAGGCCGCGTCATCCGGCTTCAGCATTGCCGCTCTGCGTACCTTCGATGAGCAGCCGTGGGAAGCCGCAGGCATGCTTGTCCGCCCGATAATCACTCCAGGCCATACGCCGGGCAGTGCCTGCTACTGGATAGGTAACCATCTGTTCACGGGCGATACGTTGTTCATCGAAGGGTGCGGCCTTTGCCCTGACAGTGACGCGGCAAGCCGTATGTATTCTAGTATTCAACGTCTTAAGGCGATGTTGCCCGGTAAGGTACAGATTTATCCCGGCCACAGTTATGTTCAGCCGCCTGGATTAACGTTTGAGAGGCTATTTCGCTATAACGTCTATTTATCGTTCGACAACGTGGAAGCATTTATCAAGTTTCGACTGCGGCCTGGTCAGGCCAAGAGCCGATGGATGGCCTTTTCCTAGCAGGTTTTGTCTCTAATTTTTAATTGACGGCGGGCAGGGAAACGAAGCTGTTACCCGCCGGAGAATAAAAGGGGTACTTGTGAATATGTATAATGAAAGTTCTTCAAACAATCATTTTGATAGCGCCGACAAATACTCTACAGGAACGGAGGTCGCGGACATTGCCGCGCCTAAATTACATTTAGACGGCCTTAAGGTCGGGCAGGTTTTTCACAGCGCGGAATATTATGTCAGTGCGGATGAAATCACCGAGTTCTCGGCCAAATATGACCCGCAACCCTTCCATATGGACGACGAACTGGCGAAAGACTCCATCTTTAAGGGCCTGGCCGCGAGCGGTTGGCATACGGTCAGTATCACCATGAATCTGTTGGTGAAAAGCCTGCCTCTGGCGCATGGGATTATTGGCACCGGCGTGGAGAAAATTAACTGGCTCAGACCGACGCGACCGGGAGATATATTGCGAATCAATGCCAAAATTACCGAAATCACAATATCCCCCGCAAGGCCGGACAGAGCCAGGGTGAATATTCATATATCTACGGTCGGTCAGGATAATAAAGTACGTCAAGAGCTCGTCGGTAAGCTGCTTATCTTTCGGGTAAGTCAATCCTCTGGGGCTTTTTGAACATAACAATAAGCGTTGCGTCACTATTTGAAGAAGGGATCAATTCTTGGCCACTGATATTTCCGACAACACAGCAAATATTCTGCTGCAAGGTTCGATATTACGTTCACTGACTAAAATTGGCGTGCCCGTTATTTTGGCTAACCTCTTGCAGTCAGGTTACATCATGGTGGACGCCTTTTGGGTAGGGCGTTTAGGCGACAAGGCCGTGGCGGCGATATCGGTAAGTCAGCCCATCGTTTTTCTCGTTTTTGCGTTGGGCATCGGGCTTAGCGTCGCGGGGACAACGCTGGTTGCGCAGTGTATCGGGGCTCGCCTGCATCGCGAGGCGAGTAACATTGCGTCACAGGTGTTTATGCTGGCGCTGCTGTTCGGCCTACCGATTTCAGTAGGCGCCTATTGGCTGTCGCCCTGGATGCTGCGAACGCTCGGCACTCAGGAAGAGGTATTTCCTCTGGCGCTCAGCTTCCTGCGGGTCATCGTCAGCGGCATGATATTTACCTTCGGTTTTTCCATGCTACAGTCCCTGATGAGGGGCTCTGGCGAAGTCCGCATCCCGCTGATGATAACGCTGGGCACACTGATTCTTAACGCTGTCATGGATCCGCTGCTAATTTATGGCTGGGGAATTATCCCGGCATTTGGCGTGACCGGTGCGGCCATCGCAACGCTTATCAATCAGGGTATTGCCGTGGTAGCGGGGCTGCTGGTCTTGCATTCGCGTCACGTGGTGCTGAAGGTAAGTTTTCGGGCGATGAAACCTCGCCTGGATATTTTTAAGTCGGTGGTTCAACTCGGGGTGCCCTCGTCAATCGAACTGTGCGCCCATGCGTTGAGTGCAAGCGGCATGATGTCGCTGGTGGCGGTGCTTGGAACGGCGGTCACGGCGGCTTATGGGGTGGTCAACAACATCAATGCGCTGGTGATTGTTCCGGCCATTGGTGTGTCGATAGCCACCGCGACGCTGGTTGGGCAGAATATTGGCGCGGGAAATTTTGAACGTGCGAGGGCGATTGGGCGTTTAAGCGCGCTGATATCATTTTTCGCGTTGACGTTGGTGGGCGTCTTCGCCTTCACTTTTGCCCCTGATATTGTGGCCTTCTTTGCCCCTAATCAGACGCCGGTCATTGGTCATGGGGAAAGGTTCCTGCATATTATCGCGCCTAGCTACGGCTTGATTGGCTTACAGATGGCACTCAGCGGGGCTTTTCGCGCGACGGGGCGCACCATGACCACGATGACGCTGGCGCTGGTTTCGCAATGGCTGGTGCAGATCCCGCTGGCATGGGGGCTGTCCCACTATACTTCCCTCGCCGTTTCCGGCCTGTGGTATGCGTTTCCTGTCACCAGCCTGTTAATGGCGGTGGTGACGGTCATTTTGTTTGAGCGTATCGATTGGCAAAGCTCGAGGCTGGTAGAAAAAAGTCAGGGATAGCGGCGCAATCACACCCACGGGGTTGTAAAGTCAGGGATGAACCGGTTGCCGGTTCATCCCTTTTTTCTTAAACCAGTGAACCTGGTGATTTAATATAGCGTTCAATAATGGCGCGTGCAGTGCGGATAGTCAGCGCACCAATGGTGACGGTAGGGTTATAGCCGCCATTGTTGGGGAAGGAAGATGCGCCGGTAACGAAGAGGTTGTGTGCGTCCCAGTGCTGCTGAAAACGGTTAAGGACCGACGTTTTCGGGTCCAGCCCCATTACCGCACCGCCCATAGTATGCGAGCTGTCAAACGGGCGATAAGGTGAGTAATGATCGTCGGCGAAAGAAACGGCGCGAATGTTTTTGCCCCCCACGGCTTCGGCAATCTCACGACAGCGGTCACGAATATAGGCACCCGAACGACGGTCATTGAGGTTGTAATCGTAGGTCAGACGCAGCAAAGGTTGCCCGTGGCGGTCTTTATAGGTCGGGTCGAGATCGAGGAACTGTTCGCGATGTGAATAGCTGGTTCCTTGACCCTGCACCATCGCCCAGTTTTGATACCCTGACTGAAAATCTTTTTTCCAACTTGAGCCCCACTGGCGATGCCCGGCCGGTATCTGGTCAGAGAGGCTGATAGGCAAGCCGGTGTTTGACAGCGCCTGTATCCCCGCACCTCCGATAAAGCCGAGCCCGGTGTGGTCAAAGTTATCGCCGTTAAAATCGTCAATCTGGGTGGCTAATGCGCCGGTATTCATAAATGGATTCAGGAATTCATTTTCAAGATTCAGAAACGCATAGGAAAGCGTCTGGAAATTAAAAGCGCGCCCCAGCGTGCCCTCGCCAGTTTTAGGATTATACATCTGACCAAATTTGGAGAGCATCAGCAGGCGCACGTTATCGAGCTGATAGGCCGAGATAACGACGATATCGGCGGGCTGGAAGCCGTAATTTCCGTCAGAATCGATGAAGGTTGCACCGGCAGCCGTTTTACCATCCGCGCTCTTCTCAACGCGCAGGACTTCGCATTCGGTGAGCATAGTAAAGTTTTTACGCTGCATCAGTGCCGGCATAACACAGGCGTTTGGCGAAGACTTGGACCAGTTACCGCAACCGTAAAGCTGGCAGTAGCCGCAGTAGGTACAGGGTGCCAGCTCGATATCTAGCGCATTTTTATAGGCTGCGCCTATTGTTCCTGCGGGCACGGGAAACGGGTGATAGCCCATTTTGGTGGTAGTTTGGTCGAAAATGTCGTTCCAGCGGGAGCGCACCAGTGAAGGGGTCGGATAGGGATGGCTGCGGCTCCCTTCGAAAGGGTTACCGCCCGGCTGTTTAACGCCATTAATAACCCCGGCAGTGCCTGACGTGCCGGCTATTTTCTCAAACCGATCGTAGAAGGGTTCCAGCTCGTTATAAGTCACCCCAAAATCCTGCACGATAAGCCCATCGACCAGCTGCTTGAGCCCGTAGCGTTCTTTGACGGTGCTAGCAACCTGCAAATCGTACGGCAGGAAGCGCCACGAGGCGGCTGCCCAGTGCGTGCCAGCCCCTCCTACGTTCATCCCTAACGTCCAGTTATTCCACTCACGTCCGGGTAAGGCGGTTTGATTAACATTATTTCGGATGGTGTATGTTTCAACCGATGCAGGTTGAAGGATCTCCTTGCGTACGGAATAGCGTAATTCATCAGGATCGCTGGTCGTCGGGAAGTCTGCACTGGTTTCGCGATAGGCTCCGCGTTCAATGGCAACCACGTTAAGCCCGGCTCGGGTCAGCTCCTCGGCCATCACTGAACCTGACCAGCCAAGTCCGACAATAACCACATCTGCTTTAGGTCTTTTATATTCCATGCTCATATTTCCAAAAAATAAAAATTCAAAAAAAATATCAAATCATAATCAGGC
>NZ_MRWE01000041.1 GCF_002093665.1 Rouxiella badensis
TTTTGCCACCGAGGTGGCTGATATCGTCTTGTGAGTGCCCACACAGATTGTCTGATAAATTGTTAAAGAGCAGTGAGTTACGCGCTTTCGCTTGCTAACTCGAGGTGGCGTATATTACGCTTTCCTCATTTGATGTCAACCGTTTATTTTCGCGGTCATCATCATTTTTAATTCTTTCCGACTCGTTCACACCGCGTTGCTGCTGCGTTGTTCCCTGTCGATGGAGCGGCATTATAGGGAGGCTGGCGGGAATGGCAAGCGAATAAATACAGTTTTATTTCGTTTGCCTATTTTTCGCCCGCAACGCTCTATTTTAAGCCGTTTTTAATGGCTACAGGCAGTTGTGCCAGGCTATCGAGCACTAAATCCGCTAATTCTTCACCTTCTTGGGTGACCGGCTTACCGCTACGGACTAGAATTTTAGTGCCTACGCCCGCTTTCATTGCTGCCTGAAGGTCTTCAATTTTGTCGCCTACCATATAAGAAGCGGCCATATCGATGTTCAGCTCTTCTTTAGCAGTAATGAACATGCCGGGTTCTGGCTTACGGCAGTCACAAACCTGTTTGTACTCTTCTACTATTGCATCAGGATGGTGAGGACAGAAATAGATGCCGTCCAAATCGACGCCGCGATCGGCCAGCGACCAGTCCATCCATTCCGTGAGAGTGAAAAATTGTTCTTCGGTGAATTTTCCGCGAGCGATGCCCGACTGGTTGGTCACTAATACTAAGGCAAAGCCCATTTCCTTCAGTTTAAGGCAGGCTTCAATAGTGCCTTCAATGAACTCGAAGTCATCAATTTCATGGACGTAGCCGTGATCGACATTAAGGGTACCGTCGCGGTCTAAAAATATTGCTGGAACAGTTTGTGCCACGTATTTGCTCCTGATGGCTGGTTGACGGCGTAAGTATCGCATGTTTTAGGGGGCGGTGAGAATGCTATCTGGTTGACTTGGACGTCTAGACGCCTTAGCATCCACGCCAAGTTCTGGGATGAATTCCAGAGGGTTACTTTTTATACGTTACGGCAGTAAAGCCGATATAAGAAAAATATGATTAAACTTTCTAACATCACCAAAGTGTTCAAGCAGGGTCAGCGCAACATCACGGCGCTTTCCAACGTGAGCCTTCACGTGCCTGCAGGACAAATCTATGGCGTCATCGGTTCTTCCGGTGCCGGTAAAAGTACGCTGATTCGCTGCGTTAATCTGCTCGAACGCCCAACCGAAGGTAAAGTGCTGGTCGACGGTCAGGACCTGACTGCCTTCTCGGAGAAAGAGCTGACCCGCGCGCGTCGTCAGATTGGCATGATCTTCCAACACTTTAACCTGCTGTCTTCCCGGACCGTCTTCGGTAACGTTGCCCTGCCGCTTGAGCTGGACAACCTTCCTTCCAAAGAGATTAAGCAGCGCGTTACCGAGTTGCTGACGCTGGTTGGGCTGGAAGATAAGCAGGACGCCTACCCTGCCAACCTGTCCGGCGGGCAGAAGCAACGTGTAGCTATTGCCCGTGCCCTGGCAAGCAACCCCAAAGTCTTGCTGTGCGACGAGGCCACCAGCGCTCTGGACCCGGCCACTACCCGCTCTATCCTCGAGCTGTTGAAAGACATTAACCGTCGCCTGGGGCTGACCATTTTGCTCATCACTCACGAGATGGACGTGGTGAAACGTATCTGCGATCAGGTTGCGGTGATAAGCAACGGTCAGTTGATTGAGCAGGACAAGGTGAGTGAAATGTTCTCGCATCCGAAAACTCCGCTGGCACAGCAGTTTATTCAGTCAACGCTGCACCTGGATATTCCAGACGACTATGCGCTGCGCATGAAACCCGAGCACAGCGAAGGAAGTGTTCCTTTATTGCGTCTGGAATTTACCGGTCAATCGGTCGATGCGCCGCTGCTCTCTCATGCGGTTCGCAAATTTAACATCAATAACAACATTATTAGCGCGCAGATGGATTACGCCGGTGGCGTGAAGTTCGGCATCATGCTGACCGAGATGCACGGCAGCGTTGAAGATACACAGGCAGCGATTGAATTCCTGCACCAGAATCAAGTTAAGGTAGAGGTATTGGGTTATGTCTGAGGCAATGATGTGGTTACTTGGCCAGGGTGTTTGGCAGACCGTCATAATGACCCTGACTTCCGGCTTCTTTGGTTTCGTGCTGGGTCTGCCGATCGGTGTACTGCTGTACGTTACCCGTCCTGGCCAGATTGCTGAGAATAAAAAGCTGTACCGCGTGATGTCGGCACTGGTCAACATCTTCCGTTCGATTCCTTTCATTATCCTGCTGGTTTGGATGATTCCATTCACCCGCATTATCGTGGGCACCTCGATTGGTCTGCAGGCCGCTATCGTGCCATTGACCGTGGGTGCAGCGCCGTTTATCGCCCGCATGGTTGAGAACGCAATGCTTGAGATCCCAAGCGGTCTGGTCGAAGCGGCCCGCGCAATGGGTGCAACGCCGATGCAAATCATCCGTAAAATCCTGCTGCCAGAAGCTATGCCGGGCCTGGTTAACGCGGCGACCATCACGCTGATTACGCTGGTAGGTTATTCAGCGATGGGCGGTGCGGTGGGTGCTGGCGGTTTGGGTCAGATTGGTTATCAGTACGGTTATATTGGTTACGACGCCACGGTAATGAATACTGTATTAGTATTACTGGTTGTATTGGTGTACCTAATCCAACTCTGTGGTGACCGCATTGCAAAAGCGGTTACTCATAAGTAAAGAAAAAACGGCGGCAGGGCTTCACGCCGCCCATAATTAATCTCGATATAAAAATGTATAGAGGATAGGACATGTCCATTAAATTTAAATCTCTTGCAGTTGCGGGTGTACTTCTGGGATCGCTGGCCCTTGCAGGCTGTGGCCCGAAGAAAGAAGATCCTAATCACATCAAGGTAGGCGTTATCGTCGGTGCAGAACAGCAGGTTGCTGAAGTTGCGGCGAAAGTTGCCAAAGAGAAATACGGTCTGGACGTAGAGCTGGTGACCTTTAACGACTACGTTCTGCCAAACGAAGCGCTGAGCAAAGGCGATATCGACGTCAACGCCTTCCAGCACAAGCCATACCTGGATCAACAAATTAAGGATCGCGGCTACAAGCTGGTTCCGGTCGGTAATACCTTCGTGTATCCGATTGCTGGCTACTCCAAGAAAATCAAATCCATTAACGATCTGAAAGACGGTGACCAAATTGCGCTGCCTAACGACCCGACTAACCTGGGCCGTTCACTGCTGCTGCTGCAGAAAGTGGGTCTGATCAAACTGAAAGACGGCGTGGGTCTGTTGCCAACCGTTCTGGACGTCACCGAGAATCCAAAAAATCTGAAACTGGTTGAACTGGAAGCGCCACAGCTGCCGCGTTCACTGGATGACAACAAAATTGCGCTGGCGGTGATCAATACCACCTATGCAAGCCAGATTGGCCTGACGCCAGAGAAAGACGGCATCTTCGTCGAAGACAAAGATTCACCTTACGTGAACCTGATTGTCGCGCGTGAAGATAATAAAGATGCTGAAAACGTGCAGAAGTTTGTTAAAGCCTACGAGTCTGACGAAGTATACCAGGCTGCTAACAAAGTCTTTAACGGCGGTGCGGTAAAAGGCTGGTAATTACCGGTTAACGTCATAAATATATTCATAGTTACATAATATATTCCTAAGGCGGGCTTATGCCCGCCTTGTTATTTCCTCAATACCTTGCTTCAATAACGCCTCTTTCTTTCACTATAAATATACCCAACAGCATTTAAAATGCGCTAGATGACAACCCTGCGACTCCCTGAGCGTTTATATAACCAATAACAGGGCGCGAAAGGAAATCAAAGCCAGAGCATTTTGATCGATTCAGGGTATGGAGCAGAGGATATATCATGCGCGCTTTACCTCTCTGTTTGTTAGCCCTTTTGCTAGCTGGATGTTCCGCGACTCACAGAACGCAGCCTGTTTTTAATGAACACCCGTATGTAGAGCAGTCAAAACCCGTCAAACCTAAGCCAGCACCCCGACCGGTGGCAGTGAAACTGTATAAAAACGCCGAGGCTCTGGTAGGTACGCCATTCCGCGATCTGGGTGAAGTGACCGGTACGTCTTGCCAGATAACGCGCCACGAAGCAGCGCCGAGCCTATCGACCGCGCGCAGAAAAATGCTGAATCACGCCTCCTCCATGAAGGCCAACGCCGTTCTGCTGCACCAGTGCCAGGTTGTCGCCGACACCGCAGGCTGTCATCGTCAGGCAATATGCCAAGGCTCCGCGCTCGACGTCAGCTTTAAATGACAGCATTTACCTTCAATGAAATAGGGAGAATTCACTCTCCCTATAAAGAAAAGTTTGCCGTACCTCGTCAACCCGGGCTGGTGCAAGACGGCGGTGGCGAGCTGCATCTGTTCCCGCCTTATAATCAGCCCGAGGCCGTGCGCGGACTGGAAGAGTTTAGCCATCTCTGGGTAATGTTTATATTCCACCAAACGATGGAAGGCGGATGGCGTCCTACCGTGCGCCCTCCTCGTCTGGGTGGCAATGCTCGCGTTGGCGTCTTCGCGACCCGTTCTACCTTCAGGCCTAACCCGCTCGGGATGTCGCTGGTCGAGCTGAAAGGCATCCGCTGTCAGGGTAAAGAGGTCATTCTGGAGCTGGGGAGTCTCGATTTGGTTGACGGCACGCCGGTGGTGGATATCAAACCCTATCTTCCCTTCGCCGAAAGTCAACCACAGGCCCTCGCAGGGTTTGCCCAGAACGCCCCCGAAGCCAACATGCCGGTGACTTTCTCAACGCTGGCAGAGACCCAATTGGCGGCGAATCTGACCCGCTATCCGCATCTGCGTCGTTTTATTACTCAGGTACTAGGCCAGGACCCGCGCCCCGCTTACCGTAAAGGTGAAGAGCTAGAGCGCGACTATGCCGTTCGACTGTTGGATTTTAACGTGAGATGGCGCGTAGTTGCCGATCAAAATCAGGTAATCTCGCTCGACCAGCACTAAAATTCGGTGGTTCTCTTTTGACTCTCGTCGGCGACTGGTAAACTAGCTGACCGCAGGCTATTTCTGGGGTCATGATAGCGGCGGTTGACGACCGATTATTCGAATACTTTCACGTTCTGGCAGGCACCCGGCCTGCGGACGATTTGCAGTGCTAACGGAACCAACACATCATGCGTACAACACAATATCTGCTCTCCACTCTGAAGGAGACGCCAGCCGACGCCGAAGTCATCAGCCACCAGCTGATGCTGCGCGCGGGAATGATCCGCAAACTGGCCTCAGGTCTTTATACCTGGCTGCCAACCGGTCTGCGTGTGCTTAAGAAAGTCGAAAACATCGTGCGCGAAGAGATGAACAACGCTTGCGCTATCGAAGTCTCCATGCCCGTCGTGCAACCCGCCGACCTGTGGCAGGAGAGCGGACGTTGGGAACAGTACGGTCCCGAGTTGCTGCGTTTTGTCGATCGCGGCGATCGCGCATTTGTACTCGGCCCTACGCATGAAGAAGTCATCACTGACCTGATGCGCAATGAAATCAGCTCCTACAAGCAGCTGCCGCTGAATCTTTTCCAGATCCAGACCAAGTTCCGCGACGAAGTACGTCCGCGTTTCGGTGTGATGCGTTCTCGTGAATTCATCATGAAAGACGCCTACTCTTTCCACACCAGTCAGGAATCCCTGCAGGAAGGCTATGACGCAATGTACGAAGCCTACAGCAAAATCTTCACCCGCATGGGTCTGGATTTCCGTGCTGTAGAAGCTGACACCGGTTCTATCGGCGGTAACGCGTCTCACGAATTCCAGGTGCTGGCAGAGAGCGGTGAAGATGACGTGATTTTCTCTACCGAGTCTGACTACGCGGCCAACATCGAGAAAGCCGAAGCAGTAGCGCCGACCACACCACGTGGCGCCCCGACTGAAGAAATGCGTCTGATCGACACGCCGAATGCCAAAACTATCGCCGAGCTGGTTGAGCAATTCCAACTGCCAATCGAGAAGACCGTTAAGACATTGATGGTTCGCGCCACCGATGGTAGCGCACATCCGCTGGTTGCCCTACTGGTTCGCGGTGACCACGAGCTGAACGAAATCAAGGCCGAGAAACTGCCACAGGTTGCTTCTCCGCTGACCTTTGCCACCGAAGCAGAAATTCGTGCGCTGGTTAACGCAGGTCCAGGCTCGCTGGGTCCGGTTCACCTGCCGCTGCCAATCGTGATTGACCGCACCGTTGCGGTAATGAGCGATTTCAGCGCCGGTGCCAATATCGACGGTAAACATTACCTGGGCGTTAACTGGGAACGTGACCTGCCGCTGCCGGAAGTGGCTGACCTGCGTAACGTAGTTGAAGGCGATCCAAGCCCGGACGGCAAAGGTACCCTGCTTATCAAGCGCGGTATCGAAGTTGGCCACATCTTCCAGCTGGGTACCAAGTACTCTGAAGCGTTGAAAGCGACCGTTCAAGGTGAAGACGGCAAGAACCAGGTTGTGACCATGGGCTGTTACGGTATCGGTGTGACCCGCGTGGTTGCAGCGGCTATCGAGCAGAACCACGACGGTCGCGGCATCATCTGGCCAGACGCGATTGCCCCTTTCCAGGTGGCTATCCTGCCAATGAACATGAGCAAGTCTTTCCGCGTGAAGGACGCCGCCGAAGCGCTGTACAACACCCTGCGTGCCAAAGGCGTTGACGTTATTCTCGACGACCGTAAAGAGCGTCCGGGCGTGATGTTCGCCGACATGGAACTGATCGGCGTGCCGCATCAGGTTGTTATCGGCGAACGTAACCTTGACGCTGAAGAGCTAGAATATAAAAACCGCCGCAGCGGTGAAAAGCAGATGATTAAAATCAACGACATCGTTGATTACCTGCTGAGCCAGATCCCACGCTAAAAGCGCGGCGGGTACACCTTTAGGTTGCCCGCTGTGCCATCAATAACAAAACGCCCGCCGGTGCTCATTGCAACGGCGGGCGTTTTTTATCGGGTCATCTCACCACGATTACTGGCATTGCCTGTTGGCATCCAGGCTGATATTGCTGTCGGCCACCAGCAGTTTATGCCCTTTGCCTTCATCCCCGCCCGGCTCAACCTGGAAATGTCCGTCCATCGAGACAAAAACCAGTTGGTCAGGACTGTGACGCGCATCCATGTAGGCCTTTTGCAGACTGCTGCTGGTCGCCATCGGGATGACTTTACCGGTCGCGCAGTCGGTAAAGACCACGTTATTGGCGTCGTAACGTACCATTCCGCTCAACGGCATCGGCGTTTGCGGCATATGCTGTTCGGCCGGCTTAAGCTGATACTTGAGGGTAGAATGTATGACTTCGCCGTGGGTATCGAGCATCTCAAGGTTATCTCCCACCGGGCGGAAATAACGTTTCTCGCCGTTGGCCTCGGTCAGAACCAGCTTATCCGCGGTTCGGGCCCATTTGCCGTACTGAGCGAAGGCCTTATTGTCCTTCGGCTTGACCTCATAGACTTCGCGTAGAATATAGGTCCCGTCCTGCTGCAAGAACAGCGAGGTCTCGATCCCGTCACAGTCTGCGCACGGCAGCACGCCCTTATAGCTCTGCTGCATGGCCTCAAAAGGTTGTTCTTGTGCAAAAATCTTGTTGTGACATCCGAATAGCGATAACAGGCTGAAGGTCAGCCCCATAGCAATCATTATTTTTTTCACAGTTTTCTCCCACTGCGTTTTATCTTCACTCGGCCTCGACGTTTCTCATCAGGTCGAGCGGATTTTTCCTCTCAATGCTTTTGTAGCGCCTTTGCGTACTTTACTTTCAACCCGACGGATCTTGGAACCCCGCGTTGGTTTGGTTGCACGGCGTGGCTTTTCAACCACCATGGCCTGCTCGATTAATGAAGCCAGGCGCGCCAATGCGGCTTCGCGATTAAGTTCCTGGCTGCGATATTCCTGCGCTTTAATGACGACAACACCTTCGGCAGTAATTAAATGATGCTTAAACGCCAACAAACGTTGCTGATAATATTCGGGCAGGCTTGAGGCTTTAATATCGAAACGCAGGTGAATAGCGGTAGAGGTTTTATTAACGTTCTGCCCTCCCGCTCCCTGTGCGCGAATGGCCGTCAGTTCAATCTCGCTGTCGGGAATCTCGAGCCTGCCGGAGAGTATCAACACCCTTAAAGTTCCGCCTGTTTCCAGCCGCCGTCCAGCCACTCGTGGAAATGAATCTCCACGTTATTCTGGGCGTCAGATAACCAGATAGCACCGTCTTGTAACGTTGCCTGCAATACCATGCCACGCTGACCAAAAGAGACCAACTGGGTCAGTAATTCATCATCAATATAGCGCACGCTCAGGTTCGAGTATTGGCTAACTTTGTTCTGAACCTGCGACCACCAGACCTTGGCAGCACGCTCACCATACGCATAAAGCACGACGTTGCGCGACTGATTACACGCCTTTTTCAGACGCTTCTCATCGGGCAAGCCCAATTCTACCCACAGCTCGATGCCGTTATGGTCATTTTTCAGCCAGATTTCCGGCTCATCTTCTGCGCTGAGTCCGCGCGTAAAGGTCAAACGTTCGTTGGCGTGGCAAATCCAGGCGAGTAAACGCAGCATCATGCGCTGCTCGGTTTCAGAGGGATGCTGTGCCAGCGTAAGATTGGCATCGTAGAAAAAATTACGATCCATATCGGCAATATTGACTGCGGCTTTATAAATTGTTGCTTTTAACGCCATGGTAAACCTCTAAGTAATGGACGCACATTGTACTTGATATCGACACAAGATAAAGCTTGGACCTGTGCTGATAACTACAGCGTCTCTGTGCTATAGTCGTTTAATAACGGAAGTTTATATTTCCCTGGCTGAAAGGATTTGGCTTATCGAGGGAAGCAGAAAGGAGCTTATTCGAAAAGATTCGTAAAGAGCCATTTCGAACAAGCTCTAAAGGAGGACCTATGCAACAATACTCTGAATTAGTACGCCAAAAATATTCCGAGATAGGCAGTGGCTGTCTTGGTTATGTGCCCGATGCGTTGGGCTGTGTGCTAAAGGCATTAGACGATGTGGCGGCCAACGCCGAACTTCCGTCTTCCGTTCGAGAACAGGCGGCTTATGCCGCCGCTAACTTACTGGTGAGCGATTATGTCGATTAATGATGAGTACCAACCCATCAATTGCGATGACTACGATAATCTCGAGCTTGCCTGTCAGGATCATCTGGTTCTGACGCTAAAGATGCGCAGCGGAGAGCTTGTCGAGGCTAAAGCCAAAGATTTGTTGATGCGAAAAAAAGTGGAATATCTGATTGTTGACTCGGGTGGACAACAGTTGGAACTGCGGCTTGACCATATCGAGAGCTTCAGTAATCCAAAAATTGGCACAGTCGTTGTCAGCGCAGAGTAGTCGCAAGTAAAGAACAAGACTTTGCCCTACAGGGCCAAGCCAAAACGTTAACGGGCAATCTCAAGGTTGCCCGTTTTTTATGGTCTGATATCAGGGTTTTTGGCTGGCGTAGAAGGCCGACAAATCGCTGATATCCTGATCGGAAAGCCCCGCAGTAAACGCCTGCATTACCCCCGCCTGCCCGCCGGTTCGTCCGCCATTTTTATAGCCATGAAGCGCAAGCGCGAGATAGGCCTCATTTTGTCCGGCAAGATTAGGATAAAGCGCGTTGCTGGCCTTACCGGTTGCCCCATGACAAGCGGCACAGCTTGACGACTTAGCCTGACCGTCAGCAATATTTCCGTCAGCCAGCGCAGGCAGACTCAGGCTCGCCCACGCCAGAGCGGCGCTCAACGCGCCTTTAGTTAACCAATGCATCATTGCTCCCAAACCGGTTCACCCCGGCGGTAATGTTAAGTCTTGTTATTTTTGCCAAAGCAGCGACCAGACAGCCTCTTGCGGACCTGTGGTCAATGCATCATGGGTAATAAATAGCCCCGCCGCAGCGATCGGCAGTTCGTTATAAAACACTAAAGGAATGCGGTCACGTTCCCAGGGTGGGACGTCGAGCTCCTGCCACAGTTTTTTCATCTGCCGCGAACGGTCGCGGCCCACTTTATGCACCTCGCCACGGGCATAGAACCTTATGCTCATCGTCTCATCGTCACGCGGCTTGCGTATCGAAAGACCTTCATCCGTTTGGGACGCGAACGTCAAATGACCGAGATTGTCCGGAAGATTGAGTATGCCCTCTCCGGTCCAGGGAATGACCGTTTGTTTCAACGCCTGCATCGGTGGCAGCCAGTAAAGTCGCTGGCGAAAACGCCGCAGGCTGAAGGCACCGAGGCGCATCTGAGGTTCAGCGTCTGCGCGGCTGACCGCCACTTCGTCCCACATTCGCTGTAGCTGTTCACGTGAGGGCATTTTAGCGCCGCATCCCGCCAGCCATCGACGGAGCAACGCAAAGCGTCGGGACTCAGAGAGTGGCTCTAATCCGCTGACCGACAGGCTGCCCTGCGCATCAGTCAGACTATCTAAGTCTTCCTGTAACAACTCATCGAGCAAAGACTCCTGCTCTGCGCAGAGGCCAGCGCTGCGTGCCGTAGCGGCAGCAAAATGCGGCCAGCGCTGATACAGCAGCGGCAGCACTTCCAGGCGCAAAAAGTTGCGATCGAAACGCGTGTCCTGATTACTGTCATCGTCTATCCAGCTCAGCTGATGCTGGCCAGCATAGGCCTCCAGCGCCTCGCGGGGGAGCGAAAGCAGAGGCCTTAGCAGTGGAAAACCGCCGACCTTCGCGCGTTCCCCCATCGACGACAGCCCGGCGGGTCCGCTGCCACGCTTGAGTGCCAGTATAAAGGTTTCGCACTGGTCATTGAGATGCTGTGCCGTCAGTAAGGTCTCGCCGCTGTGAAGATTTTGCGTCAGTGCCTGGTAACGCGCATTGCGCGCCGCGGCTTCTATTCCCCCCTGACTGGCATCCACCGTCACAAACAGCGGTAAAAACTCGACCTGCCAGCGCTGGCAATGAGCCTGACAGCTCGCGGTCCACCGGTTAGCAAAGGCGCTCAGCCCGTGATTAACGTGTATAGCCCGCAGCTGTAGGTCAGGCAGAATACTGGCCCGCAGCTGTACCAACGCGTGCAGAAGCACCGTCGAGTCGAGCCCGCCGCTGAATGCCACGCACAGGCGACGCCTGTCTCCCAGCTGTTTGACCAGATGTTCAGGCAGCATGGCTGGCCGCGCTGTAGGCAAACTTAATCGATTTCATAAAGTTCTAAAGGCAGATTATCGGGATCGGCGAAGAAGGTGAATTTCTTGCCGGTGTGCTCATCGATACGCACCGGTTCACAGGCTACGCCCGCCGCCAGAAGATGCGCGACAGACTGCTCAATATTTTCCACGCTAAACGCCAGATGACGCAGGCCACAGGCCTCGGGGCGACTCACGCGCGCTGGCGGCGAAGGAAAGCTGAACAGTTCAATTTGATAGTGCCCGTCGATGGCTAGATTGGCCATCCATGAGTCACGCGCCTCGCGATAAACCTCGGAAAGCAGCGTCAAGCCGAGTACCTCACAGTAAAACTTTTTGCTGACCTCATAATCGCTGGCAATAATCGCGATGTGATGGATCCGGCGTAAATTAAGCATCGAGCACCTCTTGTTTAAGTACCTTAACGAGATATTTTCCCTCTTCGGTCAGCTTCGCGCCGTGGATATCGGTCTCGAAGCCCGGGAAATGCTCACCTATAGAACACAGCATCAGCAGGAAATCCAACACCGCGCGGCTTTCCGTCGTAATCATCTCGCCCGGCATGACCACCGGTACCCCCGGTGGATAAGGCAGTATCATATTGGCCGACACCTTACCCACCAGCTGTTCGAGTTCACACTCTTCAATATTGCCTCGTACCTGATGCTGGAACATCTCGTAAGGCGTCATTTTCATCTCCGGCAGCACGTCAAAAGCCTTGAGCATCAGCGTAGGAAGATCGTGTTCGACGATCAGCTTGTGGATCCCCTGAGCAAGATCCTGAATGCGCATATGACGGTAAAAATCAGGATCTTCGGCATAAAGATCCGGCAGCATATTCTTCACCCGCAGATTGAGATCGTAAGCGCGTTTGAAGTCGGTGAGACCTCGCATCAGGCTCATCGACTTGGTTTTATCGATGCCGATGCTAAACAGGAACAGCAAATTATAAGGACCTGTCTTCTCCACCACCACGCCGCGCTCATCGAGGTATTTAGCCACCAACGCGGCGGGAATGCCTTCTGCCTCTAGCTTGCCGGTTTCGTCCATCCCCGGCGTGAGGATGGTGACCTTGATAGGGTCGAGATACATATGGTCCGGGTCAGCGTTGGCGAAACCGTGCCAGTTGTTATCCGGATTAAGCGGCCAGCATTCCGCCTCGTCAATCCCTTCCGGCTGCCAGATATCATAGAACCAGCCGTCCATTTCTTCACGCAGGCGCTGAATTTCTTTACGGAAATAGAGCGCCCTTTCCACTGACCGATTGATCAAACGACGGCCCGGGTTGCCTCGCAGCATCGCCGCTGCGGTTTCGGCAGAGGCCACAATTCCATAGTTTGGCGACGTGGTCGTGTGCATCATGTAGGCTTCATTAAAGGTATTTTCGTTATAATCCCCTTTAATGTGAATCATCGAAGCCTGGGAAAACGCCGCCAGCAGCTTGTGGGTCGACTGCGTTTCATAGATGACTTTCCCCGTGATTCGATCGCCGCTCATGCCGCTTTTCCCCGCATAGATCGGGTGGAAATTGGTGTAAGGCACCCAGGCGGAATCAAAGTGGATAGAGGCCACGTCGAGCGTCTGCTTGATAAAATCGGTGTTATAGAGCAGGCCATCATAGGTTGAGTTGGTGATGACCGCGTGCACCGGCCAGGTGGCATTTTCGGTCTGCGCCACCTTCTGCTCAATGCTCTCACGGGTGAACTCTCGCTGGGGAATACCGCCCAAAATTCCGTAGGCATTGCGCAGCGGGCGCAGATAGATTGGGATGATATTGGTCATCATCATCAGGTGTGCCAGTGACTTATGGCAGTTGCGGTCTATCAGCACCGTGCTGCCCGCTGGCGCAGAGTACATGCCGACAATCTTGTTGGCGGTCGATGTACCGTTGGTGACGATATAGCTCTGCTCGGCGCCGAAGGTGCGGGCGATATACTCTTCGGCCTCGAGATGTGGGCCGGTGTGGTCGAGCAGAGAACCCAGTTCGGTGACCGAGATAGAGACGTCCGCCTTCAGCGTTTTAGCACCAAAGAAGTCATAAAACAGCGTGCCGACCGGACTTTTTAGAAATGCAGTCCCTGCCATATGGCCAGGAGTACAGAAAGTATATTTCCCTTCCTCGACGTAATTAAACAGTGCCTTGGTCAGCGGAGGGGTAATCTGGTCAATATACTCATCGGTATACTGTCGAATGCGTTTAGCAATATCGTCTGCGGCATTGAGCGCGTACTCGAAGAAGTACAGCACCATGCGCATGTCGTGTACGCTAACGTCCATCGTGGAGTGGGTATTGATAAACGCATAGAGCGGAAGATACTCATTCAGCTCGTTAATTTCTGAACACAGCGCTGAACTGTGCAAATCCCAATCGAAAATAACGCCACAGATACGCGCATTGCTTTCAATAAGCTTGAGCAAATCGGCTCTGTCGCGCGGGTAAATCGTCTTGAAGCCCAACTCGTTCAGGGCAGCATCCAGTTCACGGATGGGCTCATCTTTATAGTAAACCCCTTCCGGGCGCATGATGGCGAGAATATTCATCTGACAAATCCTTCTGGTTTCCTAAAAGACAGGTTATAGACCCTAACACCTCGAGACAATAAAAAAGGGCAGTCCTAAGACTGCCCTTTAAATTTTAATTGCCTGGCAAATATCCACAGTATCCGTGATGTAAGTCGGCGGCAACGTCACGAATCCCCAGAAACTTACCTGAGTAAGTGACTGGGGTGAGCAGACGCAGCCAATCCCCTACATCGCGAAGACTGAAGGATATTAGCAGTAGCCGTAAGTCATCAGTCGCTGATAACGACGGTCACGCAGTTCTTCGGTGTTCAACGCGTCGAGTTCTCTGAGGTCAGCTTCCAACTGAGCACGCAGTGATGCGGCCATAGCAGGAACGTCACGATGCGCGCCACCCAGTGGTTCAGGGATCACGGAGTCGATCAGCTTCAGCTCTTTCAAACGTGAAGCGATGATGCCCATAGCTTCCGCTGCCAGCGGCGCCTTGTCTGCGCTCTTCCACAGAATTGACGCACAGCCTTCTGGTGAAATCACCGAGTAGGTGCTGTATTGCAGCATGTTGACTTTGTCACCGACGCCGATAGCCAATGCACCACCTGAACCGCCTTCACCGATAACGGTACAGATAACCGGTACGTTGAGACGGGACATTTCGCGCAGGTTACGAGCGATAGCTTCGGACTGACCACGTTCTTCAGCACCAACGCCTGGGTAAGCACCCGGGGTGTCGATGAAGGTGATGATAGGCAGTTTGAAGCGTTCGGCCATTTCCATCAGACGCAGCGCCTTGCGATAGCCTTCTGGAGCTGGCATACCGAAGTTACGACGGATCTTCTCTTTGGTTTCACGACCTTTTTGATGACCAATGATCATCACGGCACGCTCACCCAAACGTGCAATCCCACCTACGATAGCTTTATCGTCGGCAAACGCGCGATCGCCCGCAAGTTCATCAAAATCAGTAAAGATGTGCTTGATGTAGTCAAGAGTGTAAGGACGACGCGGATGGCGAGCCAACTGCGCAATCTGCCAGGCACCCAAATCTGAGAAAATTTTACGAGTCAGTTCGACGCTTTTCTCGCGAAGGCGCCCCACTTCTTCGTCCAGATTAATATCTAATTTTTCGTCTTGACGACTGACTGCAGTCAGCGAGTCAATTTTCGCTTCCAGCTCCGCAATCGGCTGTTCAAAATCAAGAAAATTCAGACTCATAGCATTCCTATTTTAGTCAAATTCCAGTTCAACCTGTTCAGTACCTACCAGAGAACGTAAATCAAGCAACAGACGATCGGTTGGCGTAACACGCCATGTTGCACCAAATCTGAGCCGTGCCCGAGCGTTTTCTCGTTGATAATACAGATGAACTGGTATCGTCCCCGATCGATGAGGTTCCAACGATTCGCGCAGACGGTTCAAAAGCTGGTCATCAATTTGCCTGTCAGTCAGCGATATAGCAAGACCACGAGCGTATTTTTCACGCGCTTCACTGATGTCCATTAAATCACGGGCCATCATTTTAAGCCCGCCGTTGAAGTCATCAAAGCTGACCTGTCCCGTCGCTATCAGGATACGGTCTTTTTCCAACAAATGCTGAAATTTTTCCAAGGCTTCGGTAAACAACATCACTTCAAGACGGCCTGACCGGTCGTCCAACGTACAAATGCCAATGCGGTTACCCCGCTTGGTCATCATCACCTTCGCAGCCACAACCAAACCGACTGCGATGGTCATTTTTCCCCGTTCTGTCGGGTGCATATCTTTCAGGCGCTGGCCACCGCCATAACGCTCGATTTCTTTCAGGTACTGGGTGATCGGATGTCCGGTCAGATACAGTCCCAGAGTCTCGCGTTCACCGTCCAATACCTTTTGTTCTTGCCAGGGCGTAACACTGGCATAAGACTTCTCGACCTGCTCCGGCTCTTCAGCCAGTACGCCGAACATGTCAGCCTGACCGATAGCCTCGGCCTTGGCGTGTTGATCTGCGGCCTTCAGCGCATCGCCCAACGAGTGCATCAATGCGGCGCGGTGCGGTCCGAGACGGTCAAACGCCCCGGACATGATCAGTTTCTCTAAAATGCGGCGATTGAGCTTTTTAGTGTCCGAACGTGCACAGAGATCAAACAGCTCTTTAAAATAGCCGCCCTGATTGCGAGCTTCAATGATAGCTTCAATTGGCCCTTCACCCACGCCTTTGATAGCGCCGATGCCGTAAACAATTTCCCCGTCGTCGTTGACGTGGAAGTGGTAGAGGCCGCTGTTGATGTCCGGAGGCAGAATTTTAAGCCCCATTCGCCAACATTCGTCGACTAACCCCACCACTTTATCGGTGTTATCCATATCGGCCGTCATTACCGCCGCCATGAATTCTGCCGGATAGTGCGCTTTTAACCACAGCGTCTGATACGAGACCAGGGCATAGGCAGCGGAGTGCGATTTGTTAAATCCATAACCAGCAAATTTCTCTACCAGATCGAAGATTTTCACCGCCAGTTCGCCGTCGATACCGCGTGATTTAGCGCCGTCTTCAAAACCGCCGCGCTGCTTGGCCATCTCGACCGGATTTTTTTTACCCATCGCACGACGCAGCATGTCTGCACCGCCGAGCGAGTAACCGGCCAGCACCTGGGCAATCTGCATCACCTGTTCCTGATACAAGATGATGCCATAGGTCGGCTCAAGTACCGGCTTCAGGGATTCGTGCTGCCACTGAATGTCCGGGTAAGACAGCTCTTCGCGCCCGTGTTTACGGTCGATAAAGTTGTCTACCATGCCCGACTGCAGCGGGCCGGGACGGAACAGTGCCACCAGGGCAATCATGTCTTCAAAGCTGTCGGGCTTCAGACGCTTGATAAGGTCCTTCATACCGCGGGATTCGAGCTGGAAAACCGCGGTAGTTTCCGAGCGTTGCAGCATGTCGAAACTTTTCTTATCGTCTAACGGAATCGCTGCAATATCAAGAGGTTCAAGACCTGTTTTTGCACGACGCGCGTTGATCATATTCAACGCCCAGTCGATGATAGTCAGCGTTCGCAGCCCAAGGAAGTCAAATTTCACCAGCCCGGCATATTCCACGTCATTCTTGTCGAACTGAGTAACCGGGTTGTTGCCCTCTGCGTCGCAGTACAGCGGCGCAAAATCAGTGATCTTGGTCGGGGCGATAACGACACCGCCTGCGTGTTTACCGGCATTACGCGTCACACCTTCGAGCTTGCGCGCCATGTCGATCAGGGCTTTGACTTCTTCGTCGGCCTCATAAATCTCAGGCAGCTGTGGCTCTGCTGCGAAGGCTTTCTCGAGCGTCATGCCTGGATCCGGCGGTACCAGTTTTGAAATACGATCCACAAAACCGTATGGATGACCCAGTACACGGCCTACGTCGCGGATTACCGCTTTGGCCGCCATGGTACCGAAGGTGATTATCTGTGATACCGCTTCACGTCCGTACATTTCGGCAACGTGTTCGATCACCAGATCGCGTTTTTCCATGCAGAAGTCGACGTCAAAGTCAGGCATCGAAACACGCTCAGGGTTCAGGAAGCGTTCGAACAGCAGGTCAAATTCCAGCGGATCGAGGTCGGTGATTTTCAGCGCATACGCGACCAGTGAACCTGCACCGGAACCACGGCCAGGACCCACCGGCACGCCGTTATCCTTGGACCACTGGATGAACTCCATCACTATCAGGAAGTAGCCCGGGAAGCCCATCTGGTTGATTACGCGCAGCTCGACGTCGAGACGCTCGTCATACTCCGGGCGACGCTCGGCTCTCACCGCCGGATCAGGGAACAGGAACTCGAGACGCTCCTCGAGCCCTTTTTTCGAGCACACTACCAGGAAGTCTTCCGTCGACATATCCCCGGTCGGGAACTGCGGCAGGAAGTATTCGCCTAGGCGAATGGTAACGTTACAGCGTTTCGCAATCTCGACGCTGTTCTGCAACGCCTCGGGGATGTCGGCAAACAGCTCGCACATCTCTTCTTCGCTGCGCATATACTGCTGCGCGGTGTAATTCCTGGGACGCTTAGGATCATCAAGGGTGAAACCGTCGTGGATAGCCACGCGAATTTCATGCGCGTCGAAGTCGCTCTCTACCAGAAAACGTACGTCATTAGTGGCAACCACCGGCAAGCCGGTCTCGCCCGCCAGCGCGACTGCGGCGTGAAGATAGTTTTCTTCATCAGGACGGCCGGTGCGGATCAGCTCGAGATAGTAGCGATTTGGGAAGTATTGCTGATAAAACTCAACGCATTGCTCAACCTGCGGTTGATTAGAACGGCTCAGGAATTTGCCGATATCGCCGTGACGCGCGCCAGAAAGCAGCAGCAGGCCTTCGTTAAGCTCTGCCAGCCATTCACGCTCGATAATCGGACCTGCCGCGCCATAGCCGCGCTGGTAAGCTCTGGAAATCAGCAGCGTCAGGTTTTGGTAGCCTTGATTGTTCATCGCCAACACGGTGAGCTGGGCTAACTCATCGCCCAGCATGTCGCTGTGTACGTTAAAATCGGCGCCAATCAGCGGCTTAATCCCGGCGCCGTGCGCCGAGCCATAAAATTTCACCAGCCCGCAGAGGTTGGTGAAATCGGTGATACCCAGCGCAGGCATGCCGAGAGCAGCCGCTCGTTTCACCAACGGGCCAACCTTGGCTAATCCATCAACCATGGAATAGTCACTGTGCACGCGCAGATGAATAAAACGAGGTTCGGCCATATTCAGTTACCAGAAATCTAAGAGTTGCTGTGAAAAAACGGTGTTATCGGTCTATACGACGGCCGCTTAACGCGACAGTAGCGCATCTTCCAACGCACGTCGGACAGGGGCAAAACTGCGCCTGTGGTGAGTGGTCGCGCCCAGGCGTGCCAGCTGTTCGAGATGCGCCGCCGTTGGATAGCCCTTGTGTTTGGCAAAGCCATACTCAGGGAATTCCCTATCCAGCTCAACCATTTCACGGTCGCGAGTAACCTTAGCCAATATAGACGCCGCACTGATTTCTGCAACACGGCTATCGCCTTTTACCACCGCCTGCGAAGGCATTGGCAGTTTCGGGCAACGGTTGCCGTCGATCAGGACGAATTCAGGCGCGATACCTAATCCCGCCACGGCGCGTTGCATTGCCAGCATGGTGGCATGCAGGATGTTGAGCGCATCAATCTCTTCTGGCTCAGCGCGGCCAAGGCTCCAGGCCAGCGCCTTTTCCTTGATTTCTTCAAACAGAAATTCACGGCGCTTTTCGCTGAGTTTTTTTGAATCGGCCAGACCGGCAATCGGTTTTGACGAGTCCAGAATGACCGCGGCGGTTACCACGGCACCAACCAGAGGGCCGCGTCCGACTTCGTCCACGCCGGCGATGAGATTCGCCTGCGGGTATACAAAAATGTCTGTCATTTTCTTGCCAACTCCATCACCGCCTGCGCCGCCTGCTCGTCGGCATCGCGACGAATGCTTTCATGCAGCGTCAGGAAAGTTTGTTTCAACTGGTGGCTCTTCTCACCGCCCGCCAGCAGCGGCAGCAGTGCAGCCGAAAGTTTGTCAGGTACGCACTCTTCCTGCAGCAGTTCGGTCACGATTTCACGACCGGCCAACAGGTTAGGCAAAGATACGTAAGGCGTTTTTACCAGACGCTTGGCCAGCCAAAAGGTAAACGGCTTCATTCGATAACCGACCACCATCGGACACTTGGCCAGCATGCATTCCAGCGCCGCGGTGCCGGATGCCAGCAGGGCTGCGTCGCTGGCTATCATCGCATTGCGTGCCTGCCCATCGAGCAGGTGTGCCGGTAAATCAGGGGCAATCTCGGCCTTGATACGCTCGAACTGTTCACGGCGTTTGGCGTTAACCAGCGGCACGACGATGTGCAAATCAGGGTAAGTTTGTCGCAATTGCAGCGCCGTTTTCAGGAAATCGGCGCTCAGCATTTCTACCTCGGCATGACGGCTTCCCGGCAGCAACGCCAGACAGTGTACGTCACGAGGAATACCTAAAGTCTCACGCGCCAGCTGTTTGTCAGGATCCAACGGGATCGAGTCTGCCATCGTGTGGCCGATAAAACGGCATGGGACATTAAATTTGTCATAAAACGCTTTTTCAAAAGGCAAGAACGCCAGCACCATGTCGGTGGCTTTACCAATTTTGAAAACGCGTTTTTGTCGCCAGGCCCAGACCGACGGGCTGACATAGTGAATAGTGCGCAAACCGCGCTTTTTGAGGCGGGCTTCGAGCCTGAGATTGAAATCAGGCGCATCGATGCCGACAAACACATCAGGTTTAAGCTCGGCAAAGCGTCGCGTCAGCTCATTGCCGATTTCTAACAGGCGTGGCAGACGCCCAAGCACTTCTACCACGCCCATCACTGCAAGCTCTTCCATTTCGAACCAGGCTTCACAACCTTCTGCCTGCATTAGAGGGCCAGCGACCCCCACAAAGCGCGCATCAGGATAGTGGCCCTTCAGAGCCCGGATCAAGCCCGCCCCCAGAATATCGCCGGATGTTTCGCCGGCAACCAGGCCGATTGTCAGAACGGGCTTTTCCATTTTTTTCTTAAATCCAGTTGTGCTGCTAAATCAGCTCGCCGTGATGAGCGTTTCTTTAATTAACGGTGCTCTGTTAACGAATGATGCCGCGCGTGGAGCGGGCAAAGAAGTCGCTGAACGGCTGCACTGCCGGGAACTCCGCAGCAATAGCTGCAATTTCCGGCTGCGACTCTTCAAGCGTTTTACCGCTGCGATACAATACCTTATAGGCGTTACGAATCGCGTGAAGAGAAGGCTTGTCAAAACCACGACGTTTCAACCCTTCGATATTGATACCGAACGGCGTCGCGTGGTTTCCTTGAGCGATAACAAAAGGAGGTACGTCCTGAGCAACGCCGGAACAGCCGCCAACCATGACGTGTGCACCAATGATGCACCACTGGTGCACGGCGGTCATGCCACCGATGATGGCAAAGTCGTCAACCTGAACGTGACCGCCCAAGGTCGCATTATTAGCAAGAATACAACGATTGCCGACGATGCAGTCATGAGCAATATGGGCATTGACCATCAGCAGGTTATCGCTGCCTACTTTAGTCAGCCCGCCGCCTTGAACGGTACCACGGTGAATGGTGACGCTCTCACGAATATTGTTGCGATCGCCCACTTCAACACGTGTAGGTTCACCGGCATATTTCAGATCCTGGTTGATTTCACCGATGGAAACGAACTGAAAAATACGGTTGTCGCGACCAATTTTGGTCACGCCATTCACCACCACATGTGACTTGAGCTCGGTGCCCTCGCCAATTTCGACCTGAGAGCCGATATAGCAGAAAGGCCCGATATGAACGCCTGCACCAATAACAGCACCCTCTTCAACGACAGCGCTAGGGTGAATAAAGGCGGTTTTATCAATCACGGATTATTTCTCCTGACTACGGGCGCACATCATCTCGGCTTCACATACTACGGCACCATCGACTTTCGCCACGCCGGTGAACCAGGTGACACCGCGACGAGTCTTCTTGAACTCGACTTCCAAAACCATGGTGTCGCCTGGAACCACTGGTTTTTTAAAGCGTGCACTGTCGATGCCAGCAAAGTAGTAAAGCTCGCCTGGCTCAAGTCTACCGACGCTTTTAAACGCCAGCAGGCCGGTAGCCTGCGCCATGGCTTCAAGGATCAGAACGCCAGGGAAAATGGGTTTGCTCGGGAAATGTCCCTGGAAGCAAGGCTCATTGAAAGAAACATTTTTAATCGCACGCAGCGTTTTGTGGGGCGTGTATTCAACAACACGGTCTACCAGCAAGAACGGAAAACGGTGCGGAAGCAGCTCAAGTATTTCTCCAATACCAAAACCTTCTACGCTAACTTCTTCATGAGAGTGATCGTTGTGAGTAGGAGTGCTCAAAATACTCGTCCTGTCTAATATTACTGATATCATCAATAGCACGGCCTGCGTGCCCCTCAAAGAGGAGCATTGTGCAGGCCGCAAATAGGGACTAAGAATCGTAAAGACGATGAACAGTGAAACTGAAACATCACATTACTTATTGATTTTTAGTAGTTAATTGTTGGTGAATTAGTCTTCTTCGATTTTACGCTCTACGGCTTTTAAGCGTTTATTCATCTCGTCGATATTCATAACCAACGCGGCAGTCTTACGCCATGCTTTGTTCAGCTGTAACGGAATCCCGGAAGAGTATACCCCAGGTTCGGTAATTGGTCGCATGACCATTCCCATTCCAGTGACAACAGCCTTATCGCAAATTTCCATGTGGCCGTTTATGACGCTGGCACCGCCAATCTGGCAGTAACGCCCAATTTTTAGGCTACCCGCCATAATCACACCACCTGCAACCGCCGTATTGTCTCCAATCACGACGTTGTGTGCAATCTGACATTGATTATCAATGATGACACCGTTACCAATTTGCGTGTCATCAAGGGCACCACGGTCAATCGTGGTACAGGCACCGATCTCAACAGAATCGCCGATAATCACGGTACCAAGCTGAGGGATTTTAACCCAATTGCCGCGATCGTTCGCGTATCCGAAGCCATCTGCACCGATCACCGTACCTGATTGAATCAGACATTTCTGACCAATTTCGACGCGATGATAGATAGAGACATTCGCCCAAATGCGCGTTCCCGCACCAATCTTGGCATTTTTTCCGATGAAACAGCCCGCGCCAATAATAACGCCGTCGCCTAATTCAACACCGGATTCGATCACTGCATTCGCGCCTACCGATACCCCTTGCCCAATTTTTGCTTCAGGAGAGATGACGGCGCTCGGAGCGATGTCTTGTGCAGGCGCAGGCGTAGTATCAAGAATTTGAGCCATGCGTGCATAAGTCAGGTACGGGTTTTTAACCACTAATGCCGCACTTTGGCAAAAGGGCAGATCCGCTTCGGTCAACACTACAGCGCCTGCAAGGCAGGATGCTAACTGTTCACGGTAACGGCTGTTTGATAAAAACGTGATTTGCTCAGAGTGTGCGGAATGCATTGAAGCAATGCCGGTGATGGCGAGTTCGCCATCACCGTGCAATTGTGCATCCAACTGCTGTGCGAGATCAGCCAGTCGAATTGAAGCCATGCTTATTTAACCTGTTTCAGCACTTCGTCAGTGATGTCTTTAGCATCGTTTGATGCATAAGCCAGAGCGTTGGCGTCGATGACGATATCAAGACCGTCTTTTGCTGCAACAGTTTTAACAGCGTCCTGGATACGGCCCAGGATTTTGTTACGTTCTTCAGCCTGACGACGACGATTATCATTGTCAAAAGCCTGAGCTTTTGCAGAGAAATCTTCGCGGTTAGCCATAACTTGTTTTTCAAGTTTGGCGCGGTCAGCGGCTTTCATTGTTGAAGCGTTACGCTGCAGGTTCTGCATCTGAGACTGCAGAGCAGTTTCCTGTGCCTGAAGTGCGGTAGCGCGACCTTTGAATTCGTTTTCAAGCTGTTTAGCAACAGCTTCACGAGCAGGCATTTGTTGGAAAATTTGCTGAACGTTTACAACACCAATTTTATCAGCAGCCTGAACGCTAGCTGAAGCAGCCATAACTAATCCGAGGCCTGCGGCGTATAACCACTTTTTCACTATAAACTCCTTCCATCACCCGTTTGTGCCAGATGGCACAGTCAATTACGCAGAGGGCCTGAGAAGATTATTATCACTCAGGCCCAAGCGATTCTGCTGATTAAGGCTTATACCCTGATACCTGGGGTATAATTCCGTAACAGATTACCACGTTTTACCGATGTTAAACTGGAACTGTTCTGCCTTATCACCTTCATATTTCTTAACCGGCTGTGCATAAGAGAATGACAGAGGTCCCAAAGGAGACTGCCATTGCAATGCCACACCGGAAGAAACACGGATATTACCTGGTTTACTGTAGTCAGGAACACCGGCAGCGATAGTCTCTGGGGTGTTCTCCCAGTTGGTATCCCAAACGGTGCCGCTGTCAACGAACACAGAGGTACGCAGCGAGTTAGCGTATTTGTCACCGACAAATGGCGTAGGAACGATCAGCTCAGCGCTGAGAAGTCCCATCGCGTTACCGCCTACCGCATCACTAGAGTTGTCGATTGGACAATCTTTATATGAGGCTGCACCGGTTGCACAGTTGTAATAAGCCGCTTTAGGACCGATGGTATTCGACTGGAAACCACGGACGCTGCTTGAACCACCGGCATAGAAGTTGTCGTAGAACGGCACTTCTTTGCCACCCAGGCCGTCGGCATAACCGGCGCGGGCACGTCCCATCAGCACCCAGTTATGACTCTGCGTCAGAGGCAGGTAGCTGGTCGCATCGAAGGTGACTTTGTAGTATTCGTTGGTCGAACCTGGCACGGTAACTTTACCCGTCAGGCTGGCTTTACTCCCCGCCGTTGGGAAGAAGCCACGGTCAAGGTCGTTATAACCCCAGCCCAGCGTCAGGAAGAAGTCGTTGGCGCTGTAGGTTGCATCCGAAGTGTTTTCACCGGCCACAACGCTCGGGTTCACACCCACGCTGTTCAGGTAACGGAACATTGCCACCTGCGGTTCCATGTTCGACAGGTCGTTATGGACGTAGTCGAGACCCAGACGCAGGGAGTTGTTTTCGTTAACCGGGAAGCCCAGGTTGCCGCCGATACCGTAGCTCTTGTTGGTGTACTCGGACAGGTCTGCATCATCTGCTTTGAAGTCATTGTAGAAGATGCGACCGCCCAGGCTCACGCCATCAACCGTGAAATACGGGTTGGTCACGGTCAGCTCGGTATAGGTCTGGTAGTCGTTTTTGGTGCCGGTAATGCCTGCCTGATAGCCGGTACCTAACCAGTTATCCTGCTGGACGCCCACCGTGAAGCTCACGCCGCTCTCGGAGCCATAGCCTACGCCAAAGTTGAAGGTACCGGTGTTACGCTCCTTCACTTTGTAAACTACGTCAACCTGATCGGTTGTCCCTGGCACACGTTGGGTTTCGACGTCAACCGTATCGAAATAACCCAGGCGGTTCAGACGATCTTTACCTTTATCGACCAGGTCGCTGCCGAGCCATGAGCCTTCCATCTGGCGCATTTCACGACGCAGCACGCTGTCTTTACTGGTGTCATTGCCTTCGAAACGAACGTGACGGACATAGTAACGGTTACCTGCGTCAACGTTGACGTGCAGGATAACTGTTTTGTCTTTGTCGTTGATTTCAGGCTGCGTGTTCACCGTAGGATACGCATATCCGTAACGGCCAAGCATCGCTTTGATGTCATTTTCGATCTTGGTCACTTTGGCACCGCTGTAAAGCTCGCCATTGTTGATTTTGCTCAGGCTTTCGATTTCAGCCGAGTGACCCTGCATGTTGCCCGCAACTTGCACACCGGTGACTTTGTACTGATCGCCTTCGTGGATGTTCAGGGTGATGTAGATCCCCTTCTTGTCCGGCGTCAAACTGACCTGAGTCGAGTCGATGTTAAAGCGCGCGTAACCGCGATCGAGGTAGTAGCTGCGAAGGGTTTCCAGGTCACCGGAAAGCTTCTGCTTCTGATATTTACGATCCCCAATAACGTTCCACCACGGCACTTCGTCGCGCAGCTGGAACTGAGAAACTAATTGATCGGTGCTGAAAGCGTGATTACCGACGATGTTGATCTGCTGAATTTGCGCAGAGACACCTTCGGTAAAGACCAGTTTCAGGTCGACGCGGTTGCGAGGCAGAGGCGTTACAACGGCTTTAACAGACGCGCTGTATTTACCTACGCTGTAGTAGAAGTCTTCCAGACCCTTTTCGATATTGGAGACCTGGGTACGGTCAAGCGCTTCGCCAACCCGGACGCCAGAGGCCTCAAGGTTTTGTTTCAGCATGTCATCTTTCACGGCTTTGTTGCCGGAGAAGGTGATGCTGGCGATAGTCGGGCGCTCTTTGACTTGAACAATCAGCGTGTCACCATCGCGCAGGACGCGAACGTCCTCAAAGTTGCCTGTGGCAAACAATGCACGAATGGTATTACTGATATCATCGTCGGTGACTGTATCCCCTACGCGAACCGGCATATTGAGTAACGCCGCACCGACGGCAACGCGCTGCAGGCCTTCGAAATGAATATCCTTCACTACGAATCCATCTGCACCGTATACGGTTGCGCTGCCAAACAGCAGCGACGCTATGAGCAACTTTTTGATCGCCATCGTTGTTATGCGTTCTTCCTAACCTAATCCCCAGCCGTTAAAGACGGGAGAAATCATTGAAAAGTGCAAGCCCCATTAATAACACCAGCAATACAGAGCCAATGCGATAACTGAAGTCCTGAACTCGCTCGGAAACTGGCCCACCCTTTAGCTTTTCTATTGCCAGAAACAGCAGGTGACCCCCATCTAACACCGGTAATGGGAACAGATTGATGATACCGAGATTGACACTTATCAATGCCAAAAACATCAGGTAATACACAAATCCATATTCAGCTGATAAACCTGCACCCTGTGCGATGGAAATAGGGCCACTCAAATTATTCAGCTTCACATCACCGGTTATTAACTTGCCCAGCATATTGACCGTTAATTTCATGAGTTGCCAGGTTTTATCCCCAGCTTCATAAAACGCCACAAACGGACCATACTGGCGAATCGTTTTATACTCGTCAGGCAGTGGAATAATTTTTGGGACCACGCCGGCAAAACCCTGCGCCTGTCCCTTACCCACTGATTTAGTGTCTGGTATTAGCGTTAAGTTCACAGGTTGCCCATTGCGCTCGATTTCCAACGCCATCGACTTGCCCGGATTATCGCGTACCTGAATGGCAAAAGCTTGCCAACTTACTAAAACCTGACCATCAACTTTAACTATCCTGTCGCCCGCTTGCAAACCTGCCTTCTGCGCAGCGGAGTCAGCCTGCACCTGAGCCAGAATAGATTCTATCTGCGGACCACGGGGAATAATACCCAGTGATACAACAGGATCCTGCTTTTCCGGGTCGAAGTGCCACGCCGTGAGATCAAGCTGTTTTACAACAACTTGAGACGAGCCAAAGGGGGCAATCCCGACGGTAGTTTTCGCGTCTCCAATTTCGCCGATCAACGCCATGCGAACTGAATCCCAATCAGGCGTTTCGATACCATCAACGGACTTAAGTTCCATTCCGGGCAAAATATTGGACTGTGCGGCAATAGAATGTGGGGCGATTTCGCCGACGACCGGGCGCAGGCTCGGGACGCCGATAATGAAGACCAGCCAGTAGGCGAAAACGGCAAAGATGAAGTTAGCGATGGGGCCGGCACTGATGATGGCCGCGCGCTGCCAGACGGTTTTGTTATTGAAGGACTGATGACGATATTCGGGGGCGACTGCCTCAACGCGCTCATCGAGCATTTTGACGTAGCCGCCCAGCGGGATCATGGCCAACACGTATTCCGTTCCCTGCTTGTCGGTGCGGCGGAAAATAGCGCGCCCAAAACCGACAGAGAAACGTTCAACGCGAACGCCACAGCGACGAGCAACCCAGAAATGGCCGAATTCGTGCACGGTGATTAGCACCCCCAATGCAACAATAAAGGCGGCCAGGCTCCAGAGTATGTTCATCATAATCCCAACTATTCCTTAAAAACTGCCGCAGGCATAAAGGTTAATACACCAACAGCATGAGACAAGCAAAAACCGGCACCGCAGCGGTCAGGCTGTCGATACGGTCCATGATGCCGCCATGGCCGGGTATTAAGTTACCGCTGTCTTTAATCCCTGCTTCACGTTTGAACATGCTTTCGGTCAGATCGCCAAGAACCGATGCCAACGTCGCAATGACGGAGCAAATCAACAGGGTTGCCGGTGCAACGTTCAACGGTACATAACGACCAAACAGCCATGATATCAAAGCCGAGGTCAACAGACCGCCAATCAACCCTTCCCAGGTTTTACCTGGCGAGACTTTCGGGGCCAGCTTGTGCTTACCAAACAGCTTGCCAAACATGTAGGCACCAGAGTCGGCACCCCATACCAGCAGCATCACGTAGAGCAGCCACCAGGCGCCGTTGTAATGGTTTTCAGCATAGCCGTAAAGGCGCAGCGACAGCATACCCCAGAAGAACGGAACAATGGTCAATAAACCGAAAATCAGCTTCAACGGACGTGAGTTACGCCACGCTGCGGCAGAACCAGGATACAAAACGACCAAAATAAACGCTGCAATCCACCAGGCTAGCGACAGCCAGAGCGAGCCACTAATCTGAATCAGATGAACAGACTGCTGATAAGCCGGAAGACTTAGCATCATGGCGGCAAGCAGGAAGCCGCAGAGAATAGCTAACCACACGCGCTGGGTGCGTGATTTAAATCCGGCAAATTGGCCCCACTCCCACGCTGCTAACATGCAAACGACGATAGTGACGACGGCAAAGCCGACGGGCGGCAGTAAAAATAGAGCGGCGATGACAATGGGAATCAAAATCAAAGCTGTGATAATGCGATACTTCAGCAAAAGTTCTCCCTAGGACGCATTGGCGCCGATAGGTGTAGTCCCCCCGAAGCGACGCTCGCGTTGTGCAAAAGCATTCAGCGCACCTTCAAAGACATTTTCATCAAAATCCGGCCAGAGGACGTCGGTAAAGTAAAGCTCTGCATAGGCAATCTGCCACAGCAAAAAGTTACTGATACGATGTTCCCCACCGGTTCGGATAACAAGATCGACGGGTGCCAGTTCGCTCATACAGACCGATGCACCTAACGCCTCTTCCGTGATTTGGTCCGCCCGCAGTGTACCAGCTTCAACCTGGCCTGCCAGCTTCTTTACGCCTTCAATAATATCCCATCGCCCACCGTAATTGGCAGCAATGTTTAGCGTAAGCCCATCGTTATTTTGTGTCAGCGTTTCCGATTTACGGATCATGTCCTGCAAACGTGAGCTAAAACGGCTGACGTCGCCGATAACCCGTAAGCGGACATTGTGTTTATGCAAACTTTTTACTTCACTGCTTAACGCACGGACAAAAAGCTCCATCAAAGCAGAAACTTCCTGAATCGGGCGATTCCAGTTCTCACTACTGAAGGCATAAAGCGTGAGCGCATCAAGGTGATGGCTTGCAGCAAAGCTGACAGCCTTGCGAACGGACTTTACTCCCGCTTTATGACCAAAGACCCGCATTTTTCCCTGGCGTTTCGCCCAACGGCCATTTCCATCCATAATAATGGCAACATGGCGCGGTAGCAGACAAGTTGTATCAGTCATTTGTTGATTCTCGAGCGACATAACCCGTACTCTTTCCCTTCAGCTAGAATTAACGACGTCACCTGTAAACCCTGCATTCGCGTGCATGATGAAGCGTGCGCGTAAAAAAGCCGTGAACCCTATCAGGCACGGCTTCACCTGACTACCAACGTACTTAAAAATGAGTAGTACGGCCATGAAACGCAATTTCGCGTCGTCAGGAGGCGCAGACTATATCATTTCAACGTTGTTCGAACAAACGACCTCATTCATTGACGTATAATTTTACAGAGTAAATGACTGTAATAACAATGATGCGGCCTCTCTCGCAGAGCGGTCTATTTCCAAAACCTCTTCTACGCAGCTTGGCTCTCCGGGCAAAGTTTTATCCATGACCCGATGATTGAGTTTGGCAATATCGGTAAAGCGAATTTTCCCCGCCAGGAATGCAGCAACCGAAATCTCATTAGCGGCATTGAGCGCCGTGGTTGCAGCCTGACCAGTACGGCTGGCCTCGATGGCCAATTTTAGACACGGATAACGCTCGTAGTCTGGCTCGCTGAAAGTCAATGCGCCCATTTTGCAGAAATCCAGAGGCTCAACGCCCGCAGCAACACGCTGTGGATACGCCATGGCGTGGGCGATTGGCGTACGCATATCCGGCGAACCCAGTTGAGCTAATACGCTGCCGTCGATGTAGCGCACCATCGAGTGAATCATCGACTGTGGGTGAATGATGACTTCCATCTGCTCCGCCGAAGCGTTAAACAGCCAGCGAGCCTCAATATACTCCAGACCTTTGTTCATCATTGTGGCCGAGTCGACAGAAATTTTCCGACCCATTGACCAATTTGGATGCGCGCAGGCGCGTTCAGGCGTCACGTCGGCGAACTCTGACAGCGGCAGTTCACGGAAAGGCCCACCCGAACCGGTCAGAATAATGCGCGACACGCCGTTGTCTGGCAGAGATGCGTAACCCAGCTGTTGCTGAATAGTTTCCGGCAGGCTCTGAAAAATCGCGTTATGTTCGCTGTCGATGGGCAACAGCTGACTTTTATTTTCACGTACTGCATCCATGAAGATGCGACCGCAGGTCACCAGCGACTCTTTGTTTGCCAACAGAACGCGTTTACCGGCTTTGACGGCGGCAAGCGTCGGCAACAGGCCGGCGGCACCGACGATGGCAGACATGACTTGATCAACCTCATCCAGCGCGGCCAGTTCGCAGGCGGCATTCACGCCCGACATGACCTGCGTCTTGCTCCCCTGCTCTTTTAGAATCTCTCTCAGCGCAGCGGCCGATCTTTCATCCGCCATTGAGGCGTACAAAGGAGAGAACTCGAGACACTGCTCGGCCATGACCTGAACATTGTTTCCTGCGACCAGCGCACGCACGGCAAAGGCCTCAGGGTTGGACCGCACGACGCAAAGCGTGCTAATGCCAACAGAACCTGTTGAGCCAAGGATAGTCAGTTGCTTCATGAAGGTACTCAATATAGCGAAAGTCATTATCGGAGGTGACACAGTCTGTTACTCATTCAGCCACTTGTCTATCAGATTCAAGCACCAAATTTCATGTGTCACAACGACGGGATAGGGCCCATTTTATTGATTAATACTTAATTTACAATTAACTGTAGGGCTTTTATAAGAAATGTTTTTTCAAAAAAATAAAGCGCCGCATTTGCGACGCTTCAGGTAATACGCAGAGATAGATTAGAAATCCATCAACTCGGCTTCTTTATCAGCCAGCGCTTTGTCTACCGCTTTGATATAAGTATCAGTCATTTTCTGAATGTCGTCCTGGGAACGACGATCTTCGTCTTCGCTGATCTCTTTGTCTTTCAGGAGTGCTTTCACTTTATCGTTAGCGTCACGGCGAACGTTACGCACAGAAACACGACCCTGCTCGGCTTCACCGCGCACGATTTTGATCATGTCTTTACGACGCTCTTCCGTCAGCGGAGGCAGTGGAACACGGATAACGCTACCGGCAGACATCGGGTTCAGACCCAGGTCGGACGCCATGATAGCTTTCTCTACCGCTGCGCTAACGGAACGGTCGAATACGGTAACAGCCAGGGTATGTGCATCTTCTGCAACAACGCTTGCCAACTGACGCAGCGGAGTGGAAGAGCCATAGTAGTCGACATGGATACCATCAAGAATGCTTGGCTGTGCACGACCGGTGCGGATTTTGCTGATGTTATTTTTGAATGCTTCTACGCATTTTGACATGCGGGTATCAGCATCTTTTCTGATTTCATTAATCACGTTGCGAACCTTTGGAAACGGGTTACTTGGCAGACCATAACTTTATTATAGTCCGTGAATATTCAAAACGGTCTTCTAATAAACGACAGGTTACTCGCCGCTGGAGATGAGCGTACCTTCGTTCTCACCCATGACGACGCGGCGCAGAGCGCCTGGTTTGTTCATGTTGAAAACGCGAATCGGCAGGTTGTGGTCGCGAGCCAGCGTGAAGGCAGCAAGGTCCATGACTTTCAATTCTTTTTCAAGCACGTCCTGGTAAGTCAGGTGATCGAACATAGTCGCGTCCGGGTGTTTAACCGGATCGGCAGAGAAGACGCCGTCAACTTTGGTGGCCTTGAGAACCACGTCAGCTTCGATTTCGATCCCGCGCAAACAGGCCGCAGAATCTGTAGTGAAGAATGGATTGCCGGTACCGGCTGCAAAGATTACGACACGATTGTTACGCAGCAGGCTAATGGCTTCTGCCCAGCTGTAGTTGTCGCAAACGCCGTTAAGCGGAATCGCAGACATGAGGCGCGCATTCACATAGGCACGGTGCAGTGCATCACGCATTGCCAGACCATTCATTACGGTGGCCAGCATTCCCATGTGGTCGCCTACGACGCGATTCATTCCAGCTTGAGCAAGACCAGCACCGCGGAACAGGTTCCCGCCGCCAATCACAACACCCACCTGGATGCCCAGCTCAACCAGCTCTTTCACTTCCTGTGCCATGCGATCCAAAACGCTCGCATCGATACCAAAACCTTCACTGCCCTGCAGGGCTTCGCCACTGAGTTTTAGCAGGATACGCTGATAAACGGGTTTCGCATTGGTAGCCATGGTGTCTGTCCTAAGAAGCAATGTGTCGTAATGGGATGGTCGTTTTTTTTGCATCACAAGTCCTGTGATGTCATCAGACATCAACTTATCTGCCTGATTAAACTAGTAGAGGATAACCTCTGAGGTATTTTTTAAGGCCGGATAAAACGGAACCGCCAGTTTCAGCGGTTCCATTTTTACATCAATCCAGCATTAAGACTGTTTGCTCATTGCAGCAACTTCTGCAGCAAAGTCAGTCTCAGCTTTCTGGATGCCTTCACCCACTTCAAAGCGAATGAAGTTAGTCACGTCAGCGTTGTGCTCTTTCAGAACCTGAGCAACTGATTTGCTTGGGTCGATAACGAAAGGCTGACCCGTCAGAGAAACTTCGCCGGTGAATTTCTTCATGCGGCCTTCAACCATTTTCTCTGCAATTTCTTTTGGCTTGCCAGACTGCATCGCGATGTCCAGCTGAACCTGGTACTCTTTTTCTACAACTTCAGCAGACACGTCTTCTGGCTTAACGAATTCTGGCTTGCTTGCAGCAACGTGCATAGCGATTTGCTTAACCAGGTCTTCTTCAGCGCCAGTAGCAGCAACCAGAACACCGATGCGAGCACCGTGCAGGTAGCTACCCAGAACGTCGCCTTCCAGTGCAGCGATACGGCGAATGTTGATGTTCTCACCGATCTTAGCAACCAGAGCAACACGCTCTTCTTCGAACTGAGCTTTCAGTACTTCAACGTCAGTGATTTTGCCTGCGAAAGCAGCATCCAGCACTTTGTCAGCGAAAGCCTGGAAACCACCATCTTTAGCAACGAAGTCAGTCTGGCAGTTAACTTCCAGGATCAGACCGTAGTTGCCTTCGACTTTAGTTTTGATCACGCCGTCAGCAGCTACGTTGCCTGCTTTCTTAGCAGCTTTGATCGCGCCAGATTTACGCATGTTTTCAATTGACAGCTCGATGTCGCCGTTAGCTTCAACCAGCGCTTTCTTACAATCCATCATGCCAGCGCCAGTACGTTCGCGCAGTTCTTTTACCAGGGCAGCGGTAATATCAGCCATTGTAGTTTCCTCGATTATCCCAGTGCAAAAAGGCTTTTGCATTGAGATATTTCTCGCATTTAAGATAAGCAAAGGGGGCCAATTAAGGCCCCCTAACCAACATATTCAATACCTGGTTAATAAGGGCTGCTGTGAGCCTTCCTTATTATTCAGCTTCTACGAAGCTTTCTTCTGCCTGAACAGCCAGATCTTGAGAACGGCCTTCACGAACAGTGGCAGCAACGGCGCTCAGGTACAGATTTACTGCACGGATTGCGTCATCGTTACCAGGGATAACGAAGTCAACGCCATCTGGATCAGAGTTGGTATCAACAATAGCGAATACCGGGATACCCAGGTTGTTAGCTTCTTTGATTGCAATGTGTTCGTGGTCGGCATCGACAACAAACAGTGCATCAGGAAGACCACCCATATCCTTGATACCGCCCAGGCTATTTTCCAGCTTCGCAAGCTCGCGAGTACGCATCAGAGCTTCTTTTTTGGTCAGCTTTTCGAAAGTGCCGTCTTGTGATTGGATTTCCAGATCTTTCAGACGTTTGATGGACTGACGAACAGTTTTCCAGTTAGTCAGCATGCCGCCCAACCAGCGATGGTTCACGAAGAACTGGTCGCAGTTGTTTGCAGCGTCTTTTACCGCTTCGCTTGCTGCGCGTTTGGTACCAACGAACAGGATCTTACCTTTACGGGAAGAAATCTTGGTCAACTCAGCCAGAGCTTCGTTGAACATTGGTACAGTCTTCTCAAGGTTGATGATGTGAACCTTGTTACGAGCGCCGAAGATGAATGGCTTCATTTTCGGGTTCCAGTAACGGGTTTGGTGACCGAAGTGTACACCAGCCTTGAGCATGTCGCGCATGGAAACAGTTGCCATGATAAAACCTCTATAGTAAATGTTTGGGGTTATGCCTCCACGTATCCCATGCAACCGACCCCGTAAAAAGCCATCCGAAGAAGGCGATTCCAGAGCACCCCGGCGCAGGTGTCGATACGTGTGTGTTATTACTTATTGAATGAATAATAAGTACACAAATGAGTGAGTATTTGGCTCATCCACCTTTTGTCTGCAAAGACAATACAGTGATTGCCGGCGCGCTTTATACCATAAATCACGGTAAGAAACCAACTAAACTTACACAAAGGCGCGGCGGTAGAATGATAATTTGGCAGCTCAGAACTGGGCTGATACCATAAGACCTAGCTAATTATTGACGACCCGCAGGCATAAATAAAGGCTGTTTAAACCAGGCTCGTCAAAAAACTCGACACCAGCAGGATTCTTTCATGGCAATTTCAATCAAAACACCTCAAGACATCGAAAAAATGCGCGTGGCCGGACGCCTCGCCGCAGAAGTGCTGGAGATAATCGAGCCACACGTCAAACCTGGCGTCACCACGGCTGAGCTTGACCGTATCTGCCACGAGCATATTACTGTGAAGCAGCAGGCAATTCCGGCCTGTCTGGGCTATCACGGCTTCCCGAAATCAGTGTGTATTTCCATTAATGAAGTCGTCTGCCACGGCATTCCTTCCGATGACCGTGTTCTCAAAGACGGTGACATCGTGAACATCGACGTGACCGTGATTAAAGACGGCTTCCACGGTGACACCTCGACCATGTTTATCGCCGGCAAGCCGACCATTCTCGGCGAGCGCCTGTGCCGCGTGACCCAAGAGAGCCTGTATCTGGCGCTGAAGATGGTCAAGCCGGGTATTCGCCTGCGTTCACTAGGTAAGGCGATTCAGCAGTTCGTCGAAGGTGAGA
This sequence comes from Rouxiella badensis, assembly GCF_002093665.1. Lineage (GTDB taxonomy): Bacteria > Pseudomonadota > Gammaproteobacteria > Enterobacterales > Enterobacteriaceae > Rouxiella > Rouxiella badensis. The sequence goes on from NZ_MRWE01000041.1 coordinate 34,729, forward strand.
AATTCTCCGTGGTGCGCGAATACTGCGGTCATGGCATCGGTGAAGGCTTCCACGAAGAGCCACAGGTGCTGCACTATGATGCAGACGACGGCGGCGTGGTTCTCCAACCGGGCATGGCATTTACCATCGAGCCGATGGTAAACGCCGGTGACTATCGAATTCGCAGCATGAAAGACGGCTGGACCGTGAAAACCAAAGACCGCAGCCTGTCTGCGCAGTATGAGCACACGCTCGTCGTGACCGACAACGGTTGTGAAATCATGACCCTGCGTAAGGATGAGACTATCCCCAACGTCCTGACGCACGAAACCACGGCGGCGAACTAATCCCGAAGAATGCATACAGGCCGGCTATTTTTGCCGGCTTTTTTATCAGAGTGTCCTGTCGTCTTATTTTATAAATCCGTGGGCTACGCACTTATGTCTGATTCGTTTCTGTCTAAAAACCTTATTCATCTGGCTTTGCCGCTGCCGGTCGAGATAACTCGCGCGTTTCCCGATAAGCCCCCTTCACCCTCCTCCTATGCCGATGAAGAGCTGAACCGTCAGTCTCTAAAACAGCACATGGATGAATTCCAGCTTTGGCTGGCAGAGGCGTTTAACTGCGGGCAACGCGTTGAAGAGCTGGTTGCCGCGCGCGCGCTTTACATCGACCAGATGCTGCAACGCCTGTGGATTTTCTACGGCTTCGATAAAATCCCCGAGACGGCGATGGTGGCAGTTGGCGGCTACGGGCGCGGCGAGCTGCATCCGCTGTCGGATATCGACGTCTTGGTGCTGAGCCAGAAACGCCTCAACGACGACCAGGCGCAGCGCATCGGTGAACTGATTACCCTGCTGTGGGATCTCAAGCTCGAAGTGGGTCACAGCGTGCGCACGCTGGAAGAGTGCATGCTCGAAGGCCTTGCCGACCTCACCGTGGCAACCAACCTCATCGAGTCGCGTCTGGTCTGTGGCGACGTCGCCCTGTTCCTGAACATGCAAAAGCATATCTTTAGCGACGGATTTTGGCCCTCTCCGACCTTCTTTCGCGCAAAAATCGACGAACAGAACGAACGTCATCAACGTTATCACGGCACCAGCTATAACCTTGAGCCGGATATTAAGAGCAGCCCAGGCGGACTGCGCGACATCCATACCCTGCTGTGGGTCGCTCGCCGCCACTTTGGCGCAACGTCGCTCGACGAAATGGTCAGCTTCGGCTTCCTGACCAAGGCCGAACGCAACGAAATCAACGAATGCCAGAGCTTTCTGTGGCGTATTCGCTTCGCCCTGCACCTGATCCTTAACCGCTACGATAACCGCCTGCTGTTCGACCGCCAGCTCAACGTTGCCCAACTTTTGCAGTATCAGGGCGAAGGCAACGAGCCGGTCGAGCGGATGATGAAAGACTTCTATCGCATGACGCGCCGCGTCGGCGAGTTGAATCAGATGCTGCTGCAACTGTTTGACGAGGCGATTCTGGCCATTGGCCCGAACGAGAAACCGCGTCCGCTGGACGACAACTTCCAGCTGCGCGGTGACCTGATTGACGTACGCGACGAGACGCTGTTTGACCGCGAGCCGCAGGCGATCATCAGTATGTTCTACCTGATGGTGCGCCACCGCGAGATAAAAGGCATTTACTCGACCACCGTGCGTCTGCTGCGCCGTACGCGCCGCCACCTTCAAACGCCGCTGTGCATGATTCCCGAAGCTCGGGAGATTTTCATGGCAATCCTGCGCCACCCTGGCGCGGTCAGCCGTGCACTGGTGCCAATGCATCGCCACAGCGTGCTGTGGGCCTATATGCCACAGTGGGGGCTGATTGTCGGTCAGATGCAGTTCGACCTGTTCCACGCTTATACCGTCGATGAGCACACCGTACGCGTGCTGCAAAAACTCGAAAGCTTTGCTGATGAGAACACCCGTCCGCGTCATCCGCTTTGCGTCGATCTCTTTCCTCGTCTGCCGCAGCCTGAGCTGTTGCTGATGGCCGCACTGTTCCACGACATCGCCAAAGGTCGCGGTGGCGATCACTCGGTGCTGGGTGCGCACGACGCACAGGAATTCGCCGAGCTGCACGGCCTGAGCTCGAACGACAGCCAGCTGGTTTCATGGCTGGTGCGCTGCCATCTGCTGATGTCGGTCACGGCTCAACGTCGTGATATTCAGGATCCGAACGAAATTCAGCAGTTCGCCGCTGAAATGCAGACCGAGAATCGCCTGCGTTACCTGGTCTGCCTGACCGTGGCCGATATCTGCGCCACCAACGAGACCCTATGGAACAGCTGGAAGCAAAGCCTGATACGCGAGCTCTATTTCGCGACAGAGAAACAGCTGCGTCGCGGCACCCAAAACACGCCGGACCTGCGCGAGCGCGTGCGCCATCATCGTCTGCAAGCGTTGGCGCTCCTGCGCATGGACAACATCGACGAAGAGAAGCTGCACCATATCTGGAGCCGTTGCCGCTCCGACTATTTCCTGCGCCATACGCCGAACCAGTTGGCCTGGCACGCGCGTCATCTGCTCGACCATGATTCGACCAAACCTCTGGTGCTGGTCAGCCATCAGGCTACGCGTGGCGGCACCGAGATCTTCATCTGGAGTCCGGACAAACCCTACCTGTTTGCCGCCGTGGCCGGTGAGCTTGACCGACGCAACCTGAGTATCCACGACGCGCAGATCTTCACCAACCGCGACGGGATGGCGATGGACACCTTTATTGTGCTGGAGCCGGACGGCAAGCCGCTGGCACAGGACCGTCACGAAACGACGCGCTTTGCGCTCGAGCAGGCGATGCTACAGGCTTATCAACCGCCACGCGCGCGCCGTCCGTCGTCAAAACTGCGTAATTTCAGCGTGCCGACCGAGGTCAGCTTCCTGCCGACGCATACCGATCGCAAAACCTATATGGAACTGGTCGCGCTTGACCAACCCGGGCTGCTGGCGCGTGTCGGTGAGGTGTTCTCGGATCTTGGGCTGTCGCTGCACGGTGCGAGAATCTCTACCATTGGCGAACGCGTAGAGGACTTGTTTATCCTCGCCAACAGCGAACGCCGGGCATTAGACAAGCAAACACGTCGAGAAATTGAGCGAAGATTAACTGAGGTGCTCAACCCGTTCGATAAAGTATGATACAAGTAACGCTTGGCTTTTTTTCTTTCAACATCACTATCAGATAAAGAGAACAGTATGGAATTACAAACCGTCATTGAGCAGGCATTCGAACGCCGTGCAGACATCACTCCGGCTAACGTTGACAGCGAAACACGCGACGCCGTTAACCAGGTTATCAGCAAGATCGACAGCGGCGAACTGCGCGTTGCCGAGAAGATTGATGGCGAATGGGTTACGCATCAGTGGCTGAAGAAGGCGGTACTGCTCTCTTTCAGAATCAATGACAATGAAGTGATGGAAGGCGCGGAAAACCGCTTCTACGACAAAGTTCCAATGAAATTTGCCGACTACGACGAAGCGCGCTTCAAGCGTGAAGGTTTCCGCGTAGTGCCTCCTGCTGCCGTACGTAAAGGTTCTTTCATCGCTCGCAACGTGGTGCTGATGCCTTCTTACGTTAACATCGGCGCCTACGTTGATGAAGGCACCATGGTTGATACCTGGGCCACCGTGGGTTCTTGCGCGCAGATCGGTAAAAACGTTCACCTGTCCGGCGGCGTAGGCATCGGCGGCGTTCTGGAGCCACTGCAGGCTAACCCGACCATCATCGGCGACAACTGCTTCATCGGCGCACGTTCAGAAATCGTTGAAGGCGTCATCGTTGAAGACGGCTGCGTAATCTCAATGGGCGTTTACATTGGTCAGAGCACCAAGATTTATGACCGCGAAACCGGCGAAGTTCACTACGGTCGTGTGCCAGCAGGTTCGGTGGTTGTTTCCGGCAACCTGCCTTCTAAAGACGGTAAATACAGCCTGTACTGTGCTGTTATCGTGAAAAAGGTTGATGCAAAAACCTTAGGCAAAACCGGTCTTAATGAGTTATTACGTTCTATCGACTAAACTGAAGAAGCGGGTTAATTAACCCGCTTTTTTTTAAGGTATTTTCGGCGTTTCACGTATGAGCAATAAGTTTAAAACAAAAGGATGGTGCTGCTATGTATGACAACCTGAAAGGCCTGGGGATTAACAATCCTGATGACGTCGATCGTTATAATCTGCGTCAGGAAGCAAATAACGACATTCTGAAGATTTATTTTCGCAAAGATAAAGGCGAGTTTTTTGCCAAGAGCGTGAAGTTTAAATACCCACGCCAGCGTAAAACCATTGCCGCCGACAACGCGGGTCAGGGTTACAAAGAGATTAACGAGATTAGCCCAAACCTGCGCTACGTTATCGATGAACTGGATCAGATCTGCCAGCGTGAGCAGATTGAAGTCGACCTCAAGCGTAAAATCCTCGACGACCTGCGCCACCTCGAGTCCGTGGTTGCCAATAAGATTACCGAGATTGAGTCCGATTTGGAAAAACTGACCAGCGGCCGCTAATCAGTTGCATTAGAGCCTGTAATGTTCAACGTTATCGATACCCTAAAATTTCGAGCTGCAGGAAAACACGTTCATCTGCAGTTCGAAATATTATGGGCAGCGAACTAACTCAATTGAGTGGCCCACTTTTCTACCCATGGCATAGCGACAATTTCTGGCTCCGGCTGCTCAATAGCATCGATCTCCAGCATCTCACCAATACGTTTTGCACCCTGCTCCTGGAGCAAATTGTCCATCTTGTGGCCACCGCCGCAGAAGAAATCATAGCTGCTGTCACCCAGCGCAATCATGCCGTAACGCAGTTCCGGCTGGTATCCGACTTGGTCGCGGATGGCATCAAACAACGGCGCGATGCTGTCAGGTAAATCGCCCTGACCCGTAGTAGAAGTAATCACCAGCACGAAGTGATGGCGATAATATTGCCAGGCCTCAAGGGTACCCTCTTCAAAGACCTTTACCTGATGCCCGTGTTTTTTGAGCAAGGTTTCTGCTTCTTCAGCTACCAGCAACGCGTTTCCATACACAGTGCCTACGAAAATACCAATCTCAGCCATGACCCTAACTCCCTAACTTTAACCCAAAATTGTCAACTATCCTGACTCGCCTGCGCAGGAAACTCAACCCTTTCCAGCTCGCTGACACAGCCCTTCCAGTCAAAACGCTCGACCAGCTGCTGCCAGCGAGGGTCCCAAGGGGCGGTCAACGACAGGGCTTCACCGGTGACAGGATGCGTCAGGCGCAGGTGGCTAGCGTGCAGCATCAGGCCTGGGCATTCGAAATGCTGCGCCATTCCGCGGTTCTGCTTCAAATCACCGTGTGCGGTATCACCAATAATCGGATGACGCAGATGGGACATATGGCGTCGCAGCTGGTGCTTGCGGCCCGTTTCCGGCGTCAACTCAACCAAGCTGTAGCGGGCGGTGTCATAACGGCCAATCGCAACAGGCATCTCGCGACGCGCTAACACCCGATAATGGCTTACCGCAGGCTGTGGGGCTTTTTCCCCTTCCGAAAATTTATCGGCAATCTTGTCAAGCTCTTCGGTAAGCGCATAGTCGACAGTGCCGTCTTCCAGCACATAACCACGCACGACGGCGTGATAAACCTTAATCATCTGATGCTGTTCAAACTGCTGAGACAGCATTCGTGCAACGTCACTCGACAGCGCAAACAACAGCACGCCCGAGGTGGGTTTATCAAGACGGTGTACGGTAAATACGTGCTGACCAATCTGGTCACGCAGCGTCTGCATAACAAAAACGGTTTCATGCCGGTCTAGCCAACTACGATGAACCAACATACCGGCGGGCTTGTTCACCGCTATCAGATGCTCGTCCTGATACAAAATTTCCAGCATGTCAGTCTTCTATATTCAGTAAATCGTCGAGGCGCTGTAGCGCGTTATGCAGCTTTTCCATTCCCGGCATCGCCACTTCATAATAAGGCGTGATGGCAAAACGAGTCGGCAGGTTGGCCTCGGCGGCCAGCAGAGCATGCATACGGGGGATAAGCACCCACTGTAACCACTGCTCGGCGGACATGGTATCGACGGCGAACGGCTCTTTGCTATCAAACGCTTCGGGCTCTGGCGGCATAGGTTGCCACAAAGACAACTCACGCATAACTTGCTCAATATTAAGCAATATTTCGCGGACCTGGTTTTCTGTACTCATCAATCACTCTCTGCATTGCATACGTGCGGGTTTTGGATAGCGCGCCGAAAAGGGGCAAAGCATAGCACTGAAGCCGCAACGCCCCAAGTTTCAACTCGCTGGACGAAACTCTCTCGTTGTCTCTACTAAGCATAGCCTCCATCAATCAACTATCAGTTTTTCATACTGGTACTGTGTGATTGCTACGGGCAAAATAGGCGCACTTTACATAAATTGACTTTAAAGATGCCTGCAAACTCAATAATAACGCCCAAAAAACACGCCACGCCCATGAAAGCAATGATCGCTTCCGTGTCAGGCTATGCAATGGACGGCTTTGACCTGTTGATCCTCGGATTCATGTTGCCCGCTATTTCAAGCGAGCTGGGGCTTACTGCATCACAGAGCGGTTCGCTGGTGACGTGGACGCTTATCGGCGCGGTGATTGGCGGCGTGATTTTTGGCCCGATCAGCGACCGCTTTGGACGCATACGCGTACTGACTTTCACAATTTTGATGTTCTCGTTGTTTACCGGCCTGTGCGCCGTTGCCCAGGGGTATTGGGACCTGCTGACCTATCGCACTCTGGCGGGCGTTGGGCTTGGCGGTGAATTTGGTATTGGTATGGCGCTAATCGCCGAAGCCTGGCCGATTGAGAAGCGTAATCGTGCCTCTGCTTACGTTGGCATGGGCTGGCAGCTGGGTGTGCTGATGGCCGCGATCCTGACACCGCTGCTGCTCGGTACTATTGGCTGGCGCGGCATGTTCCTGATAGGGCTTGTGCCCGCCCTCGCCTCCTTTCTTATCCGCCGTAGTATGGGCGAGCCCGAGGAATTCGTTAAGCAGTCCTCTAAGCAGCAGCAGGAGCCTTTATTGACTCGTTTAGCGCTGCTGTTCAAGGACCGTGCGACCCGTCGATGCAGTATTGGCATTCTGATCCTCTGTTCGGTGCAAAACTTCGGCTATTACGGATTAATGATTTGGATGCCAAGCTATCTGTCGAAAAACTTCGGTTTTTCGCTCACCAAATCCGGCATGTGGACCGCCGTCACCGTTATCGGCATGACCTTCGGTATCTGGTTGTTTGGCGCATTGTCAGACCGCTTTGCACGCTGGAAGATTTTCGTGATTTATCAGGTCGGTGCGGTGGTGATGGTGGTGTGTTATGCCCAACTGAAAGACCCGACGGCGATGCTGTTTGCCGGTGCCGTGATGGGGATGTTCGTGAACGGAATGATTGGTGGCTATGGGGGCCTGATTTCTGACAGCTACCCGGTCAATGCGCGCGCGACGGCACAGAACGTATTATTTAATCTTGGACGCGGCGTAGGCGGTTTTGGACCACTGGTGATAGGTATGCTGGCGTCACAAATAGCCTTTACCGCAGCGATTACGCTGCTGGCGGCAATTTACCTGCTGGATATCTATGCGACGCTGTTCCTGCTGCCAAAAGCGCAAAGTAAGAAAGAAGACACGCTGGGTGCAATAGGCTAATAGTGGCTTAGTGAGGGAAATTGGCAAGATAGAGACAAAAAGTTGGGGGTACTGTTTTCACAGTACCCCCGGTTCGTTTTATAGCAATCCAGCTACCTGTGTGCTCCCTGCTCGTTCCTTGAAAACTTGTCCTGCGGTCATCCTAACCAGCCATCCGTTGCATCGTCCTACTTTCATCCTGACGTATCATCCTAGTCGTCCTGACTTTCATCCTTTAGTCTTCCTGACCCACCAAACTTCCTGTTTTGGCTCTCAATCTCCGTCCTGGAGGTGTCCCTTGTTTCGTCCTGAAACATCCTGGCATAATCCGATGCCGTCCTGACTCATCCTGAGCCTTTCCCCTACTTGATGAAACCGCCATCATCCTAATGTTCAGTTTCATGTCTTCCTTTCGACACAGCTAGAATCGTCGATTTTGCCCGCCGAGGCAAGGCTAGCACTCAGGCTTACAGCAGGGTAGGACGTATAAACAGTAGGTCTTATTGAATCAACTTAATGATTTTAATTGATTTTTATAATTACAAAGAAAATTATTAGCAGTAAATATA
>NZ_MRWE01000042.1 GCF_002093665.1 Rouxiella badensis
CAACCGTTTATTTTCGCGGTCATCATCATTTTTAATTCTTTCCGACTCGTTCACACCGCGTTGCTGCTGCGTTGTCCCCTGTCGATGGAGCGGCATTATAGGGAGTTTCTGAGGAGCCGCAACCCTTTATTTTAAAAAACTTTCTGACCGTCTCTTTTTTCGACAAATGCGCCATAAACGCACAATAAAACGACGTTTTTACCCGTAAACTCCCCCTTTACTCTGTAATTACTGGAGTAAACTAGTTTGAATAATGAAGACTTTAAATCGCACAGGACGTAATTCATGTCACTCAACGCGCAACAACAGGCTGCTCAGCGAAACCTTTCTTATGTTCTGGCGGAGAATATCGCTCAAAGAGTGTTATCCGGCGAGTATGCCGAGGGAAGTATCCTGCCCGGAGAGATTGAATTGGGTGAATTGTTCGGTGTGAGCCGCACCGCGGTAAGGGAAGCGGTAAAAACGTTAACCGCAAAAGGCATGCTTCTCCCACGCCCTAGAATTGGTACGCGGGTCATGCCGCAGAGCAACTGGAACTTTCTCGACAGCGAACTGCTGACCTGGTGGATGACGCGAGATAACTTTGACGAGGTGATGTCACACTTTGTTCTGCTGCGTAAGGCACTAGAACCCCAGGCCTGTTCGCTCGCCGCCGTTCAGGCAAGCACAGAGCAGAAGCAACAGCTCTCTCTATATATGTCGGAGATGCGCGAGCTGCATGAGAACTTCGATCGCGAACGTTGGATAAACGTCGATGCCCAGTTTCATCAGCTTATCTACGAGGCCGGCAAAAACCCGTTCCTGACCTCTTTCGCTAATTTGTTCAGCTCGGTTTACCAGAGCTACTTCCGCGCAATTACCAATAATGAGGTGATCAAGCTCGAGCACCACCAGCGAATCGTTGATGCGATTCTGGCAAGCGACGCGGATGCGGCGCTTGAGGCCTGTACCATTTTACTGCGCGACCCGATTTGAGATTCTCTTCTTCTATATAAAGAAGGAGAGAATTAAGGTTTTCTCCCCACAGAACCTCGAACCACCAGCTCAGGCGTTAGCACCAGAACCTGGGCTTCGGCCTCAGGGTCTTTTAGTCGATGCAACAAGGTATCGATGGCCAGCTCTCCCAGCTCGTCCTTCGGCTGATGAATGGTCGTCAGTGGCGGGGTGAGATACTGCGCCAGTTGAATATCATCGTATCCCATGACGGCGATGTCCTGCGGGATACGCAGACCCTGCTGGTAAATCGCCTGATAAACGCCAACCGCCATTGCATCGTTTCCGGCAAAGACCGCGTCTGGCCGCTGCGGTAGCGCCAGCAGTTGCTGCATTGCCGTTAATCCGCCAGAAAATTCGAAATCCCCAGTCACCTCATAACCTTCGGGAATGACCAACCCCGCCTCTTTCATTGCCTGCCGATAACCGTCCTGGCGCTGAGTCGAGGTCGTTTTATCCGTCGGACCGATAATACAGGCGATACGCCGATAGCCTTGCTCAATCAGATGCTCCGTCGCCATCTTGCCGCCGATGAATGCGTTATCCTGAATAATGTCGTTTAGACCGGCGAAAGGGGCCCAGTCCATCATCACCGCGGGAATAGAGGGATAACGGCTCAGCGTATCCTGCGACGGACAATGATGTTCGGTAAACATCATGATTAGCCCATCGACCCGCTTTTGCAGCAGCGTTTCGATGCTGCGATTCATCCGCTCTTCGTCGCCGTCGGTATTGCAGAGAATAAGGCTGTAACCACGTTCGTAGCAGCTGCGTTCCACGCCTTGTACGACCTCGGAATAAAACGGGTTGCTGCTCGAGGTAATCAACATGCCAATTGTGCGGGTTTGATTTATCTTGAGGCTGCGGGCCAACGCGGAAGGGGCGTAGTTAAGCTCGCCTATTGCCGCGTTGACTTTTTCACGGATAGAGTCGCTCACGAAGCGATTATTGTTAATCACGTGTGAGACGGTCGAGGTGGAGACGCCCGCGAGGCGGGCGACATCTTTCATGGTCGGCAACTAGGACTCCTGATGCGCGAGGAAATCATCAATTTCATGACGCCATGGAACGGAAGACTGCGCGCCAGCACGTGTAACGGCAATAGCCGCGGCGGCATGAGCAAAGCGCACGGACTGGTCCATCGGTGTGCCCTCGAGTAATGCCGTCACTAATGCACCATTAAAGGTATCACCGGCGGCGATGGTGTCGACCGCTTTCACCTTGAATCCAGGCACATTCTTGCCTTGACCCTGTTGGCTCAGCCAGACGCCTTTGCTGCCGAGCGTAATGATAACGGTCGCAATACCCTTGTCGTGCAGAACCTGTGCGGCGCGTGCGGCGTCCTCGCTGCTACTGACCTTCACACCGGTCAGCTTTTCCGCCTCGGTTTCGTTAGGCGTAATCATATCCACCAGCGAAAGCAGCTCATCGGGCAACTCACAGGCCGGCGCGGGATTGAGGATAACCTGAGTTTGATGGTCTTTAGCAATGCGGGCGGCAGCGATCACCGATTCAAGCGGTGATTCGAGCTGCATTAAGAGAGCCGAAGCCTCAATTATCTGCTGCTTATAACGTTCGAGATATTCAGGCGTCAACGCCTTGTTGGCTCCCGCATCGATGCCAATCACATTTTCCGCCTCTTCATTGACGAAGATAAGCGCCACGCCCGTGGTGGTATCGGCGATAGCCTCAATCGGACGCGTATCGATCTGGTCGCTGGCTAACTGTTTACGCACGCGTTCGCCAATATCGTCACTTCCCACACAGGCAATAAATGAAACATCGGCTCCGCTTCTTCCCGCTGCAACGGCCTGATTTGCCCCCTTGCCGCCGAAGGCCACGTTATAGTGCGACCCCATCACGGTTTCGCCCGGCTGCGGGAATTGCCTGATATTCAGGACGTGGTCAGCGTTGATGCTGCCCAGTACCACCAGTTTACCTTTATCCATTGCATTTATTCCTGAGTCTGTTGCGCCACCCGTCGCGGTGGCGCCGTGTCCATTAAGGTTGTGCGACCAGATTGAGAGCAACCGGGTTAATGGCTGGAACGGTCTGACCTTTCAGCACCTTGTCCGCCGTCTCTACGCCGATAATACCAATTTGATCAGGACGTTGAGCGACTGTAGCACCCAGCTTGCCGCCTTTCACCGCTTTGATACCGTCTTCAGTGCCGTCAAAGCCCACCACCAGCACGCCGGTTTTGCCTGCGGTCTGCAACGCACGCAGCGCGCCCAGCGCCATTTCGTCATTTTGGGCAAACACGGCCTGAACGTCTGGGTGTGCGGTCAGCAGGTTCTGCATCACGTTAAGACCTTTGGTGCGGTCGAAGTCAGCCGGCTGGCTCGCCAGTACGTTGAAGTGATGGGCATCAACGGCCTCTTTGAAGCCGGCGCCGCGCTCACGGGCCACCGAGGTACCCGCTATTCCTTCCAGTTCGATAACTTTGGCGTTATCACTCAATTTTTTGGCGATATAGTCACCGGCCATTTTACCACCGACCTTGTTGTCCGAGGCAACGTGGCTGACCACCTGTCCCTTGCTCGCCTGACGGTCCAGCGTAATAACCGGGATTTTCGCCTGATTGGCCATTGCGACGGCGTTGCCCACCGCGTCGGAGTCGGTCGGGTTAATTAACAATACCTTGGTGCCACGCACCATCAGGTCCTGAACGTTGGCCAGCTCTTTGGCCGGGTTATTCTGTGAATCCAGCACCACCAGGTTGTAACCCAGCTTGTCGGCTTCCTGCTGAGCACCTTGTTTCATCGAAACGAAGAACGGATTATTCAGCGTGGAAACCACCAGTGCGATAGTGTCTTTCGCCAGCACGTTGGCACTGAATGACGCGGTAAGCGCGGCGGCAGAAACCCATAATGCAACTTTCTTCATAGACATTGTCATTGTATTTATTCCTGTAGGGGAGGTTATTTATTGCTTTTGTTATCGACCAGAACGGCGAGCAGTATCACGACCGCCTTCACAATCATCTGGTAATAGGAAGAAACGCCCAGCAGATTCAGACCGTTATTCAGGAAACCGAGGATCAGCGCACCAATAAGCGTGCCGATGATGCGTCCCTTGCCGCCTGAAAGGCTGGTTCCGCCCAGCACGACGGCGGCAATAGCGTCTAACTCATAGCCGGTACCGGCAGTTGGCTGGGCCGATGACAGACGTGCAACCTCAATAATTCCCGCCAGCGCCGCCAACAGTCCGCACAGCGAGTAAACGATGATTTTGACCTTATCAACGCTGATGCCCGAAAGGCGCGTTGCCGCTTCGTTGCCGCCCAGCGCATAGATATAACGGCCCAGACGGGTGTGATGCAGCATGTACCAGGCGGCAATAAACACGATAGCCATGATCCAGACTGGCGTCGGTACGCCGAGCGGGCGGCCAATCCCGAACCAGCCGAAGGCGTCAGCGACGTCGTTAAATCCGGTACTGATCGGGCTGCCGTCGGTATAGACCATCGTCACGCCGCGCAGCAGCAGCATCATGACCAGTGTGGCAATAAACGCCTGTACTTTACCTTTCGCCACAATCGCCCCGGTAATACCGCCCACCGCTGCGCCAAGCGCCAGTGAGGCCACGACGGCCAGCAACGCGCTGGACTCGTGCCCAACCACGGAAGCGGCAACCGCACCGGTCAACGCCAGCAGAGAACCGACCGACAGGTCGATACCCGCCGTCAGGATAACCAGCGTCATCCCGACCGCCATAATGGCGTTCACCGAGGTTTGCTGCAGGATATTGAACAGGTTATTCAGGGTGAAGAAGTTCGGGCTCATCGAAGACACCACCGCAATCAGCACCAGCAGCGCAATGAGCGACTTCTGCTCTAATAACCACTCTTTACTGATCCAGCGTTTTTTATTGGCCGGTAAAATTTGAGAACTCATCGTTGTTTACTCCTGCTTTACGCCGTATTGCTTGCCAACGGCGGCAGCCATCAGTGCTTCTTGCGTCGCCTGTTCAATGGGGAATTCAGCGCTTAGCTGTCCTTCGTGCATCACCAGAATGCGGTCACTCATTCCAATAACTTCCGGCATCTCGGAAGAGACCAGAATGATGCTCAGACCTTCGCGCTTGAACTGATTAATTAACTGGTAAATCTCTTTCTTGGCCCCGACGTCGACGCCGCGCGTCGGCTCATCGAGGATCAATACTTTCGGACGCGTCATCAGCCCACGGGCAATGGCGACTTTCTGTTGATTACCGCCGGAGAGCAGGCCGATCGGCTGCATCATCGACGGTGTCTTGATATTGAACAGGCGGATAAAGTCGCCCACCGTCTGCTGCTCTTCGCCGTGTTTGAGGCCGCCGCCCAAACGGCTGAAATAGCGCAGCGCGGTCAACGACATGTTTTCCTTCACCGACATGCCGAGCACCAGGCCGTCGCGCTTACGGTCCTCTGAGATATAAACGATGCCGTTGGCCAGACCGTCCTGCGGCGTGCGCGGATTGATCTCTTTGCCATCGAGAGTGATAGTACCGGCGGTTTTCTTGCACGCACCGTAGAGGATCTTCATCAGTTCGGTGCGTCCAGCGCCCATCAGCCCGGAAACGCCCAGGATCTCACCGGCATACAGATTGAAGCTGGCATGCTTCACCCCCGGTCCAGAAACCTGGTTCACCGAGAGACGCAGCGCACCGCTGTCGTGATTAATGCGGGGATATTGCTCATCGAGGCGACGACCAACCATCATCTCGATCAGCGTGTCTTCCTGTAGCTCGCTAACGGGGCGCTCAGCGATAAACTGCCCGTCGCGAAATACCGTTACGTCGTCGCAAATCTCGAAGATCTCTTTCAGGCGATGCGAGATATATACCACGCCGCAGCCGGCGGCCTTCAGTTCGCGGATCACGCTAAATAAGGAGGCCGTTTCGGTATCGGTCAGCGCATCGGTCGGTTCGTCCATGATGATGACGCGCGATTCGAAGCTCAGCACCTTGGCGATTTCGACCATCTGCTGGTCACCAATGGAAAGGTCACCCACCAGGCGCTGACTGCTGTAACGCAAATTAAGGCGCGCCAACAGTTTGTCGGCTTCGGCGATGGTTTTTTTCCACTGAATGCGGCCTATCCCGTTGACGAACTCACGCCCCAGGAAAATATTCTCGGCGATGGTCAACTGCGGGATCAGGTTTAGCTCCTGATGGATAATGCCGATCCCGGCTTCCTGCGAATCTTTCGGGCCGCTGAAGCTGGCTTCCTTACCCAAAAATTGCAGCTGACCGGCGTCTTTTTGATAGATGCCGGTCAGCACTTTCATCATCGTGGACTTGCCTGCACCGTTTTCACCGACCAGCGCCATGACTTTTCCCGGATACACGCTGAGCGCAGCGCCAGACAGCGCTTTTACGCCGGGAAAGGCTTTATCAATCCCTGAGAGTTGCAGCAAAGGTTGCATAGAGACCTCAGAAGGTGACGCCAGCGAACAGGATGATGTTGGCGTATGGCGAACATTCCCCGCTGCGGATCACTGCACGAGTGGTTTGAGTCTGTTGTTTGAAAGCCTGATGGCTGACATATTCCAGCGTAATGGTGTTTCCCTGCTGTTGCTCAAGCTGTTTCAACTGACCGATCAGCGTTTCATGCAGCGCAGGGTTCTGCCGCTTAATCTCTTCGGCAAGCACGGCACGCTCTACCTGCATTTCGTCGGTAACCACCGAGAACACCTGCAAAAAACTCGGTACACCCTGAGTCAACGCAAGGTCGATGCGCCGGGAGGTAGCGGGAATAGGTAAACCGGCATCGGCAATCGTCAGGCTGTCGGTATGACCCAGACTGGCAATAACCTGTGAAACTTCGGCGTTCAACAACTTGGCTTTTTTCATTATCAGCTCCGACAGCGAAACGTTTCGCTCGCGGTTGATTCTAGAAAATTCGTACGCGCTGGCAATGAGCAGAAGGTGAATTTGTGATCGCCGTCGAAACGTTTCGATGGCAGGTAAACAGCGGTTTAACTTAAGTGGAATAAAACAGATGGGCGAGCGTAACGCGGAGGAAAACAAAAACGCCGCAGGTTTGTGGACTGCGGCGTTTTCTCTTTATTTGATGATGAAACCCTATATCTCGACCTGAGTTCCGAGCTCAATCACGCGGTTAGGGGGGATTTCGAACTGGTCCGGTGCACGCAGGGCGTTACGGCTCAGGGCGATAAACAGTTTGCCGCGGAAGTAGAGATACCAGGGACGCTTGGTCAGAATCAGCGACTCATGCGACATGAAAAACGAGGTTTCCATCATGCGGCACGACAGGCCTTCGAGGCCACAGCGGTGGAACACTTCTTCAACGTTCGGGGTCTCTTTGAAGCCGTAGCTTGCCACCACGCGCCAGAAGGTCGGCGACATCTGCTCGATGGTCACGCGGCGAACGTTATGCACATAGGGCGCATCTTCAGTGCGCAGCGTCAGCAACACCACGCGCTCGTGCAACACTTTGTTATGCTTGAGGTTGTGCAACAGCGCAAAAGGAATGACGTTTATAGCGCGAGACATATAAACCGCAGTCCCCGGCACACGTACCGGCGGCGATTTCTCGAGTGAGGCTATCATCGCCTCGAGAGAGTTACCGTGCTCATGCATGCGGCGCATAAGGCGGAAACGCTCGCTCTTCCAGGTGGTCATCACCACAAACATCATCAGCGCCAGCACCAGCGGCAGCCAACCACCGGAGAGGATCTTGGTAGCGTTGGCGGCGAACAGCGGCACGTCGATAAACAGAAGCACCACGGCCAGCACGGCCACGATGAAGCCTTTCCAATGCCAGTTTTTGTACGCCACGGTGCACGACAAGATAGTGGTCAGTACCATGGTTCCAGTTACCGCGATACCGTAGGCCGCGGCCAGATTACTCGAATGTTCGAAGCCGAGGATAACCACCACCACAGCGAAATAGAGCATCCAGTTGATGACCGGCACGTAAATCTGACCGGCTTCCATTTCGGAGGTGTGGATGATGCGCATCGGCGGCAGATAACCCAGGCGAACCGCCTGACGCGTCAGTGAGAACACGCCTGAGATAACGGCCTGCGAAGCGATGATGGTAGCCAAGGTCGCCAGGATAAGCATCGGCAGCAGCGCCCAGTCTGGCGCCAAAAGGAAGAACGGGTTTTTAATCGCTTCGGGATTCTTGAGCAATAGCGCGCCCTGACCGAAGTAATTCAATACCAGCGAAGGCAGAACGACGCTAAACCACGCCAGGCGAATCGGCATTTTTCCGAAGTGGCCCATATCGGCATACAGCGCTTCAACCCCGGTAATCGACAGTACCACCGCTCCCAGTGCCAGGAAGGCGAAAGACTTATGGTCCAGGAAGAAGTTGAACGCCCACACAGGATTGATGGCGCGCAGGACTTCAGGGTTATGAATGATGCTGTTAAGGCCGAGTACGGCCAGCACCATGAACCACAGCAGCATAACGGGCGCAAAAAGCTTGCCCACCAGCCCGGTACCGTGTTTTTGAATACAGAACAGCAGGGTCAGAACGGCGATAGACAGGGGAACGATATAGGCATCAAGATTGGGCGCGGCAATTTCGAGACCTTCCATCGCGGAAAGCACCGACATCGCAGGGGTAATCACCACCTCGCCGTAGAAGAAACTGCCGCCTATCAGGCCTAGAATAACCAGTATCGCCGTGGCTCTTGCCGAGGTATTTCTACCGGCCAAAGACATCAGGGTAAGGATACCGCCTTCACCGGCGTTGTCTGCACGTAAAACGAAAGAGAGATACTTGGCCGATACGACAATGACCAGCAGCCAGAAAATCAGGGAGAGGAAACCATAAACCACGCTGGGTTCGACACTAAATCCGTAGTGACCCGAAAAACACTCTCGCAGTGTATAAAGAGGGCTGGTACCTATGTCACCGTAAACCACACCGATAGCGGCCAAGGTTACTGCGGGGAGTGACCGTTTATGTTCTGTGCTCATAATTGGTTTCTTTTATGCTTTGTCATTTGGCTGACTTGAGTATTTGGCTAAAAATCCGTTGCCCAAAATTCGTAAGCTACGTGGGTTGGCAGTTCCTTTAAACCCACCAAAAGGCGCACAGTATGCACGAATAAATAAGATTGCCTACCCTTTAATACAAAGACAAGTGAACAATTCATCCGAGACGATCACATTTCAGCAAATAGAAAGATTTTAAGAATCAACAAGCTATATCGCCAAAAAAAATCATGGTTTATTATCGGCTTGCAGTCCACTATTCCATCACTTAAGTCACTATTTGGGGCAGTTCAAAACACATTATGGCGCAATCACCTCTCTTGGCAGAACGAATCACCCGACTGGCTAATGCGTTAGAAAACGGCCTTTACGAGCGGCAGGAAGCTATACGACTTTGCCTGCTGGCTGCGCTGTGTGGTGAAAGCGTATTTTTACTGGGTCCGCCCGGGATAGCAAAAAGCCTGATAGCTCGCCGCCTGAAATATGCGTTTCGTGACGCTCGCGCATTCGAATACCTGATGACCCGCTTTTCCACCCCTGAAGAGGTGTTCGGCCCGCTTTCCATCCAAGCATTAAAGGATGAAGGCCGCTACCTGCGCCTCACGCAGGGCTATCTACCCGAAGCAGAAATTGTGTTTCTCGACGAAATCTGGAAAGCCGGACCGGCTATCCTCAACACGCTGCTGACCGCCATCAATGAAAGGCGTTTTCGCAACGGCGATATAGAAGAAGCTATCCCGATGCGTTTGCTGATAAGCGCCTCCAACGAACTGCCTGAAGCGGATGGCGGTCTTGAGGCCTTGTATGACCGCATGCTCATCCGCCTGTGGCTCGACCGCGTTCAGGACAAACAGAACTTCCGTTCCTTGCTGACCAGCCGCCATTCTGAAAACACGCATCCCGTTGCCGAAGGTCTCAGCATCAGCAACGAAGAGTACCAACAATGGCAGCATGAGATTGAAAAAGTCAATTTGACTGAACACGGCTTTGAACTGATTTTCCAACTGCGTCAACGGCTCGGTGCACTCGATTCTGCCCCCTACGTTTCGGACCGTCGTTGGAAGAAAGCCCTGAGATTGCTACAGGCGTGCGCGTTTTTCAGCGGCAGGCAGTCGGTGTCGCCGGTAGACCTTATCTTGCTCAAAGATTGCCTGTGGCATGACATGAGTACTTATCATTTGTTACAAACGCAGATAGAACAAAGCATTACCGAACAGGCCTATCAGCAGCAAACCTTAAGTTTGAAAATTCAGCAACTCAATCAGCAGTGGAACCAGTATCAACAGCAGCAGAGCACGCGTCAGGCGCTAAAAGTCAGTAAAAAATCAGGTATGTTCAGCCGCAGGCCTCAGTATCAACTTCCTGAAGCGCTTTCCGCCACCAGCCTGACGCTGTTCCTGCAACAGCCGCTGCATCTGCATGATATTCAGGTGACCCACGTGCTGGTGGAGCGAGACATGATTGCTGAATGGCTTAATAAAGGAGGCCAATTAAAAGCCAAGCTCAACGGCATCGGTTTTGCTCAGGCAGTAGACGTAGAGGTTGATGAGAAGCTGCAGCTGGTGATTTTCGACAGGAGCCGCCAGGCAAGCTTCCTGACGCTGCCGGGCAACGAGCACATCAGCGTACCCCAAGAGATGAAGAATACGCTGTCGGCGATAGGCGAGATGCTGACTCAACAGCGCCAGCAGTTTAACCAGCATCATCCGTGCCTGTTTGTGCCGCTAGAATGGACGGCAAAAATCGAGGCCAGCCTGATTCGCGTCAACGAGCAACTGATGCAGCAGCAGCAGTTGTTTAGCAGAGGGTAAATATGTTTACTCTCGAAACGCTGGACGTGATGCTGGCTATCCAGGAAGCCGAGATAATAGATGAACTGATCATCGCGCTGCTGGCAACGCCTGAGCTGCAGATTTTCTTCGAGAAATTCCCGCGCCTCAAACGAGCGCTGACCAAAGATCTTCCCGAGTGGCGCTTTCGACTCCAGCAAAGGATCCACGAAACGGAAGTGCCTAACGATCTGGCGAAAGAGTTCTACCTTTATCAGCACTGTCAGCAGAGCAGCCAGTCCACCTTTCACACCGAGCTGGAAGAGACCGTAAGTCAGCTCGAGCAGCTCAATTCTCCCTTTGCCACCGAGGCGCGTTCGCTCGCAGGCAACGTGTCTTCCTCCGATAGCGTCAGCTTTCAAGGGCTGTTTATGCAGCGCTGGCGGCTGAATATCACCTTCCAGACCGTCACGCTGCATCATCACCTTCTGGAGCAGGAACAGGAACAGCTACAAAACGAACTCGAGCAGCGGCTGGAGCTCAGCGGCGAACTCTCCCCTTTATTAGCAGAAAACGACGCGGCGGCGGGGCGTCTTTGGGACATGAGTAAAGGAAGGCGCCAGCGCGGCGATTATCAGTCGCTGGTACGCTATGGCACCTTTTTGCAGCAGCAGCCGGAACTGCAACAGCTGGCCGAACAGCTGGGCCGCAGTCAGACCGCGAAAGCCAATCCCCATGAGGAAACGATCCTCGAGCCACATCGTTTAATGGTGCGCGAACCGGCGACGGTGCCGGAAGAGGTCAACGGCATTCATCAGAGCGACGACATTCTTCGCCTATTGCCGCCTGAATTGGCCACCCTCGGCATTCCCGAGCTTGAGATAGAGTTCTACCGCCGCCTGCTGGAGAAACGGCTGATGACCTATCGGCTGCAGGGCGACGTGTGGCGAGAGAAGGTGGTCATGAAGCCGGTGGTTTATCAACAGGTCGAACCCCAGCCGCGTGGGCCGTTTGTGGTCTGCGTCGATACCTCAGGGTCGATGGGTGGATTCAACGAGCAGTGCGCAAAAGCCTTCTGTCTGGCATTGCTGCGCATAGCGCTGGCCGATAACCGCCGCTGCTACATCATGTTATTCGCCAGCGAAGTTATCCACTATGAGCTGACCTCCTCCAGCGGACTCGATCAGGCGATGCGTTTCCTGGGGCAGCATTTCCGCGGCGGCACCGATCTTTCAGCCTGCCTGAGCGCAACGCTAGACAAACTGGCCACGCCGGAGTGGCACGATGCCGATGCGGTGATAATCTCTGACTTTATTGCCCAGCGTTTACCGGATGACATTCAGCAGCGGGTCAGGAAACAGCAAACCGACCATCGTCATCGTTTTCATGCGCTGGCGATGTCACACTATGGTAAACCGGCAATTATGCGTATCTTTGACCATATTTGGCGCTTTGATACTGGAATGAAAAGCCGTGTACAACGACGATGGAAGCGTCCTTAATTGAGAAACTAATCGATGTCCGAAACCTATCTGATAGACGCCCTAGACCGTGGGATACTCAACGCGTTGATGGAAAACGCCCGCATAGCCTATGCCGAACTGGCAAAATCGTTCAACGTCAGCCCCGGCACCATTCACGTTCGCGTCGAGAAGATGAAGCAGGCGGGGATCATCACGGGGACCCGCGTTAACGTCGATCCCAAGCGTCTGGGCTACGACGTATGTTGTTTTATCGGTATTATTCTTAAGAGCGCCAAAGACTATCCCTCGGCCCTCAAACGCCTGGAAAGCCTCGAAGAAGTGGTGGAAGCCTACTACACCACCGGCCATTACAGCATTTTTATCAAGGTCATGTGCCGATCGATAGATGCGCTGCAACAGGTACTTATCAACAAGATCCAGACGATTGAAGAGATTCAGTCAACCGAAACCTTAATCTCCTTACAGAACCCGATCATGCGTACGATCCAGCCCTGAGTAATAAATTTTAATACCTTATTATCCACAGGTAGATCCCAGCTGATTCACAGCGTACAATAGCCATTCTTTTTTCGGGTAAGAGCCTTATGTCTGACATCACCCTGATCAGTGGCAGTACGCTTGGCAGCGCTGAATATGTCGCTGAACATGTAGAAGAGAAGCTTAAAGAAGCGGGGTTTTCTACTGAACTGTTCCACGGACCTGAGCTGTATGAACTTCCAACCGAAGGTATTTGGCTGGTGGTCTGTTCAACGCACGGTGCCGGAGAGCTTCCTGACAATCTTCAGCCTCTTCTTGAGCAAATAGAAGAACAGCAGCCCGATCTTTCTAATGTCCGCTTTGGCGCGCTCGGTTTAGGCAGCAGTGAATATGACACTTTCTGTGGTGCTATCCGTACTCTGGATCAAAAATTGACGGCATTAGGTGCTCAAAGAATTGGCGATCGCCTTGAGATCGACGTCACTCAGCACGAAATTCCTGAAGATCCGGCTGAGGTTTGGGCACTAAATTGGATTAATTTGCTCAGATAAGTGTAAATTTTACGCGATCAGATGTGGATAACTAGGCTTTAAACCGGTGTAAAACCGGTAGTTATCCCTCTAACAACCCTAGACCGCTTTCGGTGCTGTGCATAACTTGCCATTTAGATCCCAGCTTATACTGGCTAGGATCACCGATCATTCACAGCATTAGATCCTCTATAGCATATTGATCTAAATAGACAATAATGACTTATACACAGAGGATCGCGATCCTAATAAGAGTTAGTAGTAAGAGATCTTTAAATAAAAAGATCTTCTTTTAATTAGTGACGATCCCCTGGGGCTTGTGGAACCTCTAAACTCGCGTAGAATCCGTTTTCCCAACGCAATACGATCGTTCGTTGAACTTCGAGGTGCAGTACCATGTTTTATCCGGATCAATTTGACGTCATCATCATCGGTGGCGGCCATGCAGGCACTGAAGCGGCCATGGCTTCAGCCAGAATGGGACGTCAAACTCTGTTATTGACCCATAATATCGACACGCTGGGACAGATGTCGTGTAACCCTGCCATTGGCGGGATCGGGAAAGGACATCTGGTTAAAGAAGTGGACGCACTCGGTGGTTTGATGGCAACGGCAATCGATCACGCAGGCATCCAGTTTAGGATACTAAACGCGAGCAAAGGACCCGCTGTTCGAGCCACTCGTGCTCAGGCAGACCGCGTACTTTACCGCCAAGCCGTGCGTACCGCGCTTGAAAACCAGCCTAATCTGATGATCTTCCAGCAGCCTGTTGAAGACCTGATCGTCGAAAACGATCGTGTGGTCGGCGCTGTGACCCAGATGGGCCTTAAATTCCGTGCCAAAGCCGTGGTGTTGACCGTGGGTACCTTCCTTGACGGGAAAATCCACATCGGTCTCGAAAACTACAGCGGTGGCCGTGCTGGCGATCCGCCGGCAATCTCACTTTCACAACGTCTGCGTGAACTGCCTTTGCGCGTTAATCGCCTGAAAACCGGGACTCCGCCGCGTATCGACGCGCGTACCATCGATTTCAGCGTACTTGGTCAGCAGCACGGCGACGACGTGGCACCGGTGTTCTCGTTCATGGGTAATGCGGCGCAACATCCACGCCAAATACCTTGCTATATCACGCACACTAACGAAAAAACGCATGACGTGATCCGCAATAATCTGGATCGCAGCCCGATGTATGCCGGGATCATCGAAGGGATCGGCCCACGCTATTGCCCATCTATCGAAGACAAAGTCATGCGCTTTGCAGATCGGAACGCACACCAGATCTTCCTTGAACCTGAAGGCCTGACCAGCAACGAAATTTATCCTAACGGCATCTCCACCAGCCTGCCGTTTGACGTTCAGATGCAGATCGTTCGTTCAATGCAGGGGATGGAAAACGCGGTTATCGTTCGTCCTGGCTACGCCATCGAGTACGATTTCTTCGACCCGCGTGATTTGAAACCGACGCTGGAAAGCAAATTTATCCCTGGTCTGTTCTTTGCTGGACAAATCAATGGCACGACCGGTTACGAAGAAGCTGCGGCGCAGGGCCTGCTTGCGGGTCTCAATGCGGCACGCCACGCGACCGAACAGGAAGGTTGGGCACCACGTCGTGACCAGGCCTATCTGGGCGTGCTGGTCGACGACCTGTGCACGCTGGGTACCAAAGAACCGTACCGCATGTTTACCTCACGTGCCGAATACCGTCTGATGCTGCGCGAAGACAACGCCGACCTGCGCCTGACCGAAAAAGGCCGCGAACTGGGTCTGGTTGATGACGCACGTTGGGCACGCTTCAGCGAAAAACTCGAAATGATTGAGCTTGAGCGCCAACGCCTGCGCGGGATCTGGGTCAACCCAAATCACGCACAGGTTGCAGAGATCAACGCCAACCTGTCTGCGCCATTGTCCAAAGAAGCCAGCGCGGAAGAGCTGCTGCGTCGCCCAGAGATGACGTACGACCTGCTGACCCGTCTTGAAGCCTTTGCTCCAGCGGTAAGCGACCCTCAGGCAGCCGAACAGGTCGAGATTCAGGTCAAGTACGAAGGCTACATCGCGCGTCAGCAGGAAGAGATCGAAAAGCAACAGCGTAACGAAAACACGCTGCTGCCTGAAACACTGGATTATCGTCAGGTTAACGGCCTGTCGAACGAAGTTATTGCCAAGCTGAACGATCATCGCCCAACCTCGATCGGGCAGGCTACTCGCATTTCGGGTATTACCCCGGCTGCAATCTCGATACTTCTTGTTTGGCTGAAGAAACAGGGGCTGCTGCGTCGCAGCGCCTGATTTGGCCACGCCGCAGGTCCTGTCATTGCGACAGGGCCTGCGGGTTTTGATTTCGTCAAGGATAACCCATGCAAAAGAAATTGGACTCGCTGCTTGCCGCGGCAGGAATAGCGCTACCCGATCAACAAAAACATCAGCTGATTGGCTATGTCGAGTTACTGCATAAGTGGAACAAAGCCTACAATCTCACCTCGGTACGTGACCCGATGCAAATGCTGGTGCGTCATATCCTCGATAGCATCGTGGTGAACCCGCATCTGGAAGGCTCACGCTTCATCGACGTGGGAACCGGTCCAGGACTGCCAGGCATTCCGTTGGCGATTATCCGTCCAGACTCTCATTTCACATTGCTCGATAGCCTGGGAAAGCGCGTGCGCTTCCTGCGTCAGGTACAGCACGAGCTTGGCCTGAAAAACGTCGAGCCGGTGCAGAGCAGGGTGGAGGAGTTCATTCCTGAGCCTGCTTTTGACGGTGTCATCAGCCGTGCGTTTGCGTCGCTGCAGGACATGTTGTCCTGGTGCCATCATTTGCCGGTGAAAGGGGAGGGCCGTTTTTATGCGCTGAAGGGGCTGCGTCCTGATGACGAATTAGCCACGCTACCGCAGGGTATCCAGCTGCAAGAGATTATAAAACTGCGTGTGCCGGAATTGGATGGCGAAAGGCATCTGGTGATTTTGAAGGCAAACTAAGTTTGTTTTACGTCAATAAAATCTTCAAAAGTCAGATGTTTAATAAAGGTAAAAATAAGCAAGCTAAGTAGTTTGTACATTTATTCGCTTTTTACCTGTGTTTTACAGACTAGCATCAGCTGATTGACGTTTTAGCTTTAATCCAAGGCGAAATAATCACTTTTGAAATTGAATTTGTCTTAAGTGGTCAATATTCGAATTGTGATCAAATTGTTGTTATTTGTTGTGGGTATGTATAAAAAGCAAACTTTTAATTTAGATTTGATTTTTTATGAAAAGCTGAATCAATTAAGCTACTGTTTTTAATGATTTTTTAAAATATCTATTAGATAATAGCAATCCCAACGCGGCAGAGAAAATGGCGTGGAAAACGGTTTTTTGTGATCCCGCGCACGCTTCTTTGTCGGTTAATGGAATAACTCGACAGCCGATTTGTAGTTAATTAGCGCTATAGTTTCCTTATGAAAATAGCTCTAAAAAGGTCAATTTAAATAATTGTTCACCTTTTCGCTACTTATCCATTGAATTCGTTTGAGTGGCCCGTATAATTTGCACGTTTTTTGCTGCTTGACTCCTTTGGGTAAAGGCAGTGTTATACGGCATTCAGCATACCTCCAGTTAGGTACGAGAGAATAAACGTCATGTCTGTGTCTTACTCCTTATACGATAAGAACGGCGGGAAAGTAGCGAGAAAGCTGTTAATACTGCAGCTATTGACGTTTGTCCTTCTCAGTGCAGCGTTGGGTTTTAAAAGCCTGTCGTGGTCGACTTCTGCTCTTATGGGGGGAATGGCCGCCTGGTTACCTAATGCACTGTTTATGCTGTATGCGTGGCGCCAACAGGCGCAAACAACGGTCTCTGGACGAGTTGCCTGGTCTTTTGCCATTGGAGAAGCGCTGAAAGTTGTGGTTACCATAACTTTGCTGGTTATCGCGCTGGGCCTGTTCAAGGCTGCTTTTGCTCCGTTGGGTTTGGCCTATTTATCTGTGCTAATCACGCAGATAGTAGCTCCGGCCGTAATTAATCGGTCGTAACCGTAGATAACCGTACTTAACTACTAAAGGGTAAGAGGCATCATGTCTGCATCAGGAGAAATCTCTACTCCACAAGAGTATATCGGTCACCATCTGACACAGCTTCAGGTTGGGACGGGATTCTGGTCGATTAACATCGATTCGATGTTTTTCTCCGTGGTCCTCGGGGTACTCTTTTTGGTTATTTTCCATCGCGTCGCCAAAAACGCCACCAGTGGTGTTCCCGGTAAACTGCAAACGGCTGTAGAGCTGGTTGTTGGTTTCGTCGACGGCAGCGTGCGTGACATGTATCACGGCAAAAGCAAAGTGATCGCGCCTCTCGCACTGACTGTGTTCGTCTGGGTGTTCTTGATGAACCTGATGGATTTGCTGCCTATCGACTTGCTGCCATACATTGGCGAGCATGTTCTCGGTTTGCCAGCTCTGCGAGTTGTGCCTACCGCCGACGTAAACATTACGTTGTCGATGGCTCTTGGCGTATTCATTTTGATTCTTTTCTATAGCATTAAGATGAAAGGCGTTGGCGGTTTCGTTAAGGAACTAACAATGCAACCCTTCAATCATCCGGTTTTCATTCCGATTAACCTGATTCTTGAGGGCGTCAGCCTGCTGTCCAAACCAGTTTCACTGGGTCTGCGACTGTTTGGCAATATGTATGCGGGTGAGTTGATCTTCATCCTTATTGCTGGCCTGCTGCCGTGGTGGTCACAGTGGATTCTAAGTGTGCCTTGGGCCATTTTCCACATCCTGATCATTACACTGCAAGCCTTTATCTTCATGGTTCTGACGATTGTCTATCTGTCGATGGCATCTGAAAAACACTGATTTTTCTTTCAACAATACTGCGTTTTAACTGAAACAAACTGGAGACTGTCATGGAAAACCTGAGTATGGATCTGCTGTACATGGCTGCCGCTGTGATGATGGGCCTGGCGGCAATCGGTGCTGCGATCGGTATCGGCATCCTGGGTGGTAAATTCTTGGAAGGCGCTGCTCGTCAGCCTGACCTGATTCCTCTGCTGCGTACACAGTTCTTTATCGTTATGGGTCTGGTCGACGCCATCCCGATGATCGCTGTTGGTCTGGGTCTGTACGTGATGTTTGCTGTCGCCTAACACAGAGTTCGCTCTGAGTTAAACGACTGACATCAACTAATTCACTTTGAAAGAGGCATTGTGCTGTGAATCTTAACGCAACAATCCTCGGCCAGGCTATCGCGTTCGTCCTGTTTGTCTGGTTCTGCATGAAGTACGTATGGCCGCCAATTATGGCTGCCATCGAAAAGCGTCAGAAAGAAATTGCTGACGGTTTATCTTCCGCAGAACAAGCCAAAAAAGAGCTGGATTTAGCGCAAGCCGATGCGACCGACCAACTGATTAAAGCCAAAGCGGAAGCCCAGGTGATCATTGAGCAAGCCAACAAGCGCAGAACTCAGATCATCGACGAAGCTAAAACTGAAGCTGAGCAGGAACGTAACAGAATCGTGACGCAAGCGAAGGCAGAGATCGACGCAGAACGTCAACGTGCTCGTGAAGAGTTACGTAAACAAGTCGGTATTTTGGCCATTGCTGGCGCCGAGAAAATCATCGAACGTTCCGTGGATGAAGCTGCTAACAGCGACATCGTTGATAAACTGGTCGCTGAACTGTAAGGAGGGAGGGGCTGATGTCACAATTTACTACGGTAGCTCGCCCCTACGCCAAAGCAGCTTTTGACTTTGCCGTTGAGCACCAAAGCTTGGATCGCTGGCAGTCAATGCTCGCGTTCACGGCTGAAGTCACACGCGATAAACAGATTGCAGAATTGCTTACCGGTGCATTAGCGCCTGAAGCTCTTTCTAAAACGTTTATCGGCGTATGTGGTGAACAACTCGACGAAGCGGGTCAGAACCTGATTAAGGTTATGGCTGACAACAAACGTTTACGCGTTCTTCCTGAAGTGCTGGAACAGTTCATCGAACTGCGTGCAGCACTGGAGTCGACCGTTGAAGTAGAAGTCACTTCTGCCAACGTTCTGTCTGAAGAACAGCAGGCGAAAATCGCTGCTGCGATGGAAAAACGTTTGTCTCGCAAAGTTAAGCTGAATTGCAAAATTGACAAGTCTGTTCTTGCCGGGATCGTAATCCGTGCAGGTGATATGGTGATTGATGGCAGCGTTCGCAGTCGTCTTGAACGCCTGGCAGACGTCTTGCAGTCTTAAGGGGACTGGAGCATGCAACTGAATTCCACCGAAATCAGCGAACTGATCAAGCAGCGCATTGCTCAGTTCAATGTGGTGAGCGAAGCTCACAATGAAGGTACTATCGTTTCCGTCTCTGACGGGATCATCCGCGTGAACGGCCTGGCCGAAGTCATGCAAGGCGAAATGATTGCGCTGCCGGGTAACCGCTACGCTATCGCCCTGAACCTGGAGCGCGACTCCGTAGGTGCCGTTGTAATGGGCCCTTACGCTGACCTCGCCGAAGGCATGAAAGTAAAATGTACGGGTCGTATCCTGGAAGTTCCAGTTGGCCGTGGCCTGCTGGGCCGTGTGGTTAACACCCTGGGTGCCCCAATTGATGGTAAAGGTCCGGTTGATAACGACGGTTTCTCTCCTGTAGAAGCTATCGCACCGGGCGTTATCGATCGTCAATCCGTTGACGAACCTGTTCAGACTGGCTACAAGTCAGTAGATGCCATGATCCCAATCGGTCGTGGCCAGCGTGAACTGGTAATCGGTGACCGTCAAACCGGTAAAACCGCTCTGGCAATTGATGCCATCATCAACCAGCGCGATTCCGGTATTAAATGTATTTACGTCGCTATCGGTCAGAAAGCTTCCACCGTTTCCAACGTGGTTCGCAAACTGGAAGAGCACGGCGCACTGGCTAACACCATCGTTGTTGTTGCAACTGCATCTGAATCAGCTGCGCTGCAATACCTGGCACCATACTCTGGTTGCGCGATGGGTGAATACTTCCGTGACCGCGGTGAAGATGCACTGATCGTATACGATGACTTGTCTAAACAGGCTGTTGCTTACCGTCAGATCTCCCTGCTGTTGCGTCGTCCGCCAGGCCGTGAAGCGTACCCAGGTGACGTGTTCTACCTCCACTCCCGTTTGCTGGAGCGTGCATCTCGCGTTAGCGCAGATTACGTTGAAGCATTCACCAAAGGTGAAGTGAAAGGTAAAACCGGCTCTCTGACTGCACTGCCGATTATCGAGACTCAAGCTGGCGACGTTTCCGCGTTCGTTCCGACCAACGTAATTTCTATTACCGATGGTCAGATCTTCCTGGAATCAAGCCTGTTCAACTCCGGTATTCGTCCAGCCGTTAACCCGGGTATCTCCGTATCCCGTGTTGGTGGTGCTGCTCAGACCAAGATCATGAAAAAACTGTCCGGTGGTATCCGTACCGCTCTGGCACAGTATCGTGAACTGGCTGCGTTCTCTCAGTTTGCATCCGACCTGGATGAAGCTACACGTAAACAGCTGAACCACGGTCAGAAAGTGACCGAACTGCTGAAACAGAAACAGTACGCGCCAATGTCTATCGTTGCGCAGTCTCTGATTCTGTTCGCTGCAGAACGTGGTTTCCTGGAAGACGTTGAGCTGTCCAAAGTGGGTAGCTTCGAAGCTGCGCTGTTGGCTTACGCTGACCGCGAGCACGGCGAGCTGATGCAACAAATCAACCAAACTGGTGCGTACGACAAGGAAATCGAGGGTAAATTCCAATCTATCCTCGAAACCTTCAAAGCAACCCAGTCCTGGTAATACTGAACTGTCCTACTGCTAACGCGGTAGGACAGTTAGTAATGAGGAGAAGCAGAGATGGCCGGCGGAAAAGAGATACGTAGTAAGATCGGTAGCGTACAAAATACGCAAAAGATCACTAAAGCGATGGAAATGGTCGCCGCCTCCAAAATGCGTAAAACGCAGGAACGCATGGCGGCCAGCCGTCCTTATGCAGATACCATTCGTAAAGTGATAGGTCACCTTGCGTTAGGCAATCTGGAATATAAGCACCCATACCTGGACGAGCGTAAAATTAAGCGCGTTGGGTATTTGGTCGTGTCTACCGATCGCGGTCTCTGTGGTGGTTTGAACACTAACCTGTTCAAGAAACTGCTGACAGAGATGAAAGGTTTGAGCGAGCAAGGCGTCGAGGTTGACTTGGCCCTGATCGGTTCAAAAGCCGCATCTTTCTTCGGTTCCGTGGGTGGCAACGTGGTTGCCCAAGTGACTGGCATGGGGGATAACCCTTCCCTGTCAGAACTGATCGGTCCGGTAGCAGTGATGCTGCAAGCCTACGATGAAGGTCGTTTAGACAAGCTGTGCATTGTTAGCAACAAATTCGTCAATACCATGTCTCAGGAACCAAGAATCGTGCAACTGCTGCCACTTCCGCCTGCGGAAGAAACCGGCGAGTTGGCGAAGAAGTCCTGGGATTACCTGTATGAGCCAGACCCTAAAGCGCTGTTGGATACCCTTCTGCGTCGCTATGTAGAGTCTCAGGTTTATCAGGGCGTCGTAGAAAACCTGGCCAGCGAACAGGCCGCGCGAATGGTAGCGATGAAAGCCGCCACCGATAACGGCGGCAGCCTGATCAAAGAGCTGCAGTTGGTATACAACAAAGCTCGTCAGGCCAGCATCACTCAGGAACTCACCGAGATCGTCGGGGGAGCCTCCGCGGTTTAAGCTAGGTTTACGAATTACGTAGAGGATTCAAGATGGCTACTGGAAAGATTATCCAGGTAATCGGCGCCGTGGTGGACGTCGAGTTCCCTCAGGATGCAGTACCGAAAGTGTACACTGCTCTTGAGGTAGAAAACGGTACCTCCAAGCTGGTGCTTGAAGTTCAGCAACAGATCGGCGGTGGCGTTGTTCGCTGTATCGCAATGGGTACCTCAGACGGCCTGCGTCGCGGTCTGAAAGTGAACAACCTGCAACACCCAATCGAAGTACCAGTAGGTACTGCGACTCTGGGTCGCATCATGAACGTATTGGGTGAACCAATCGACATGAAAGGTGAAATCGGCGAAGAAGAACGCCGTGGTATTCACCGTGCTGCTCCTTCTTACGAAGAGCTGGCAAACTCCCAGGAACTGCTGGAAACCGGTATCAAGGTAATGGACCTGATGTGTCCGTTCGCCAAGGGCGGTAAAGTCGGCCTGTTCGGTGGTGCTGGTGTAGGTAAAACTGTAAACATGATGGAGCTTATCCGTAACATCGCGGCTGAGCACTCAGGTTTCTCTGTGTTTGCAGGCGTGGGTGAACGTACTCGTGAGGGTAACGACTTCTACCACGAGATGACTGACTCCAACGTTATCGACAAAGTTGCACTGGTTTACGGTCAGATGAACGAGCCACCGGGTAACCGTCTGCGCGTAGCACTGACTGGCCTGACCATGGCGGAGAAATTCCGTGATGAAGGTCGTGACGTTCTGCTGTTCATCGATAACATCTACCGTTACACCTTGGCCGGTACCGAAGTGTCTGCACTTCTGGGCCGTATGCCATCAGCGGTAGGTTATCAGCCAACGCTGGCGGAAGAGATGGGTGCTCTGCAAGAGCGTATCACCTCTACCAAAGACGGTTCAATCACCTCTGTTCAGGCCGTTTACGTTCCTGCGGATGACTTGACTGACCCATCTCCAGCCACCACCTTCGCCCACTTGGATGCGACCGTGGTACTGAGCCGTCAGATAGCCTCTCTGGGTATCTACCCAGCGGTAGATCCCCTTGACTCAACCAGCCGTCAGCTTGATCCGCTGGTCGTAGGTCAAGAGCACTATGACGTGGCGCGTGGCGTGCAGTCTATTCTGCAACGTTACCAGGAGCTGAAAGATATCATCGCGATTCTGGGTATGGACGAGCTGTCTGAAGAAGACAAGCTGGTTGTATCTCGCGCGCGTAAAATCCAGCGCTTCCTGTCACAGCCATTCTTCGTTGCTGAAGTATTTACCGGCGCTCCAGGCAAATTCGTACCGCTGAAAGACACCATTCGTGGTTTCAAAGGCATTATCGAAGGCGACTACGACCACCTGCCAGAACAAGCGTTCTACATGGTTGGCGCAATCGAAGAAGCCGTGGAAAAAGCCAAAAAACTGTAATGTTCTCCCTTAGGGGATAACGATCGTTACAGTATTAAGAGAGGAAGGTGACATGGCTGAAAAAACTTACCATCTGGATGTTGTCAGCGCGGAAAAGAGAATGTTCTCTGGCCTGGTGCAGAAAATCCAGGTGACGGGTAGCGAAGGTGAGCTGGGTATTTTCCCTGGCCACGCCCCGCTGCTCACCGCCATCAAGCCTGGCATGGTGCGCATTGTTAAAGAACACGGCGAAGAAGAGTATATCTATCTCTCCGGAGGCATCCTTGAGGTGCAACCGAACGCGTCGACCGTGTTGGCTGACACTGCAATCCGTGGGGTAGACCTCGACGAAGCGCGCGCGCTTGAAGCTAAGCGCAAAGCGGAAGAACACATCAACGGTTCTCACGGCGACGTCGACTATGCTCAGGCGTCGGCAGAACTGGCTAAAGCGATCGCGAAACTTCGCGTTATCGAACTGACCAGGAAAGCGGGTTACTGATCGGCGAACGCCGCATTAGTCACAAAAGCACTGCCAATTGAAAAGCGACCTTCGGGTCGCTTTTTTTTTACCTTTAAAAAAGCCCATTTTTCGGCATCTTCTTCATTCAATTCATGCCGTTTCAATGGAATACTGTCTACTAATGATGACAGTTTTGAGGCGTTTCTTTTCGCGTCGCTTACAGAGTGTTCAACCCTTGCCCCGTGCGGCTTGTGGGTAGTTTTTATTGAAAAATATGTAGTAATCTGACCGGCTAACGGGTTACTTTTATCAATCAAACTGGATTTGTCAGGTTGCCTATGTCTAACAGCGCACTAAGTGTCGTGATCCTCGCCGCAGGCAAGGGCACACGTATGTACTCCAATCTTCCCAAGGTACTGCATCCGCTCGCCGGAAAATCGATGGTTCAGCACGTTATCGATGCTGCAACCCGCGTCGGCGCCAACAACGTTTACCTGGTTTACGGCCACGGCGGTGAGTTGCTCAAGCAGAGCCTCGCAGCCAGCGAGCTGAACTGGGTGTTGCAGGCCGAGCAGTTGGGTACCGGGCACGCCATGCAGCAGGCAGCACTGCATTTCTCCGATGACGAAGACGTATTGATGCTTTACGGCGACGTGCCGCTTATCTCCGTCGATACGCTGAAAAAGCTGTTGGCCGCGAAGCCCGAAGGCGGTATTGGTCTGCTGACCGTCAAGCTTGACGATCCGACCGGATATGGCCGTATCGTGCGCGAAAATGGCGAAGTCGTCGGTATCATCGAACAGAAAGATGCCTCGGCCGAGCAGCTGAAAATCAATGAAATCAACACCGGCATTCTGGTTGCCAACGGGGCCTCGTTCAAGCGCTGGTTGAACAAACTCTCGAACAACAATGCGCAGGGTGAATATTACATCACCGACATCATCGCGATGGCGCACGCCGAAGGCCACAAGATTGCCACCGTGCATCCCGCTCGACTGAGTGAGGTCGAAGGCGTAAACAATCGTCTTCAGCTTTCCCGCCTTGAGCGTGTTTATCAGCAGGAACAGGCCGAGCGTCTGCTGCTGGAAGGCGTGATGCTGATGGACCCCGCTCGCTTTGATCTGCGCGGCGAGCTGTCGCATGGTATCGACGTGAGCATTGACGTCAACGTGGTCATTGAAGGTAGGGTCAAGCTGGGGGACCGCGTGGTGATTGGCGCAGGCTGTGTGCTGAAAGACTGCGTCATCGGTGACGACTGTGTCATTAGCCCTTACAGCGTGTTCGAAGGCGCTACCTTACAGGCAGACTGCACCGTCGGTCCTTTCGCACGTTTGCGTCCAGGGGCCGAACTGGGCCAGGCTGCGCACGTCGGCAACTTCGTCGAGATTAAGAAAGCCAGCCTCGGCGCAGGCACCAAGGCCGGTCACCTCAGCTATTTGGGCGACGCGACGATTGGCGATAACGTGAATATTGGCGCAGGCACCATTACCTGCAACTATGACGGCGTGAACAAGTCGCAGACTATTATTGGTGATAACGTCTTCGTGGGGTCCGATACCCAGCTTATCGCGCCGGTCCGCGTTGGCAACGACGTGACCATTGCGGCGGGCACTACCCTCGCCCGCGATGTGCCTGAAGGCGGTTTGGTTATCAGTCGCGTCACTCAGGTACACAAGCCTGATTGGAAACGTCCGGTGAAAAGAAAGGCTTAAGCTAGAATCTTAAGTGAGAATAAAACGGGTGCAGTTCGCTGCACCTGATTTATTGAGGCTTACAATTGTGTTTTGCACTGTTCGTCGCCACGTCATGGCCAGTGCAAAACATAATAATCCCCAACTCTCTACAAGGCTCGGGGAACCCGCGCGGCACGACCGTAGCGGATATCAATCAGGTTAAGGCATCAAAAAAGGTCTGTGAACAGACCTTCTATAGGAATAAAACCGATGTGTGGAATTGTTGGCGCAGTAGCGCAACGCGATATTGCTGAAATTCTGTTGGAAGGATTACGCCGTCTGGAATACCGCGGCTATGACTCTGCCGGTCTGGCCGTTGTGGATAACGAAGGCCATATGGGACGCCTGCGTCGCCTGGGCAAAGTACAGGTGCTGGCAGACGCACTGGACGCGCATCCGCTGCACGGCGGCACCGGTATTGCCCACACCCGTTGGGCAACGCACGGCGAACCGTCCGAGGCAAATGCCCACCCGCACGTGTCTGACTACATCGCCGTGGTGCATAACGGTATTATCGAAAACTTTGAGCCGCTGCGCGTTCTGCTGATCGAGCGTGGTTACCGTTTCGAGTCTCAGACCGATACCGAAGTTATCGCGCACCTGGTGCACTGGGAACTGCTGCAGGGCGGTACGCTGCTCGAAGCCGTACTTCGCGTCATTCCTCAACTGCGTGGCGCTTACGGCACCGTGGTGATGGACCAGCGCGATCCCTCGGTGCTGGTGGCCGCACGCTCTGGCAGTCCGCTGGTGATTGGTCGTGGTGTGGGTGAAAACTTTATCGCTTCCGACCAGCTGGCGCTGCTGCCCGTGACTCGTCGTTTCATGTTCCTTGAAGAAGGTGACGTGGCCGAAATCAAACGCCGTGAAGTCAATGTGTTCGACAAACACGGCAAGGCGGTTGAGCGCCCAGAAATTGAATCTAAGGTGCAGTACGACGCTGGCGATAAAGGCGCGTACCGTCACTACATGCAAAAAGAGATCTACGAACAGCCGCAGGCGATTAAAAACACCCTCGAAGGGCGTTTTAACCACGGCCAGATCAACCTGAGCGAACTGGGTCCTGACGCCGACGCGCTGCTGGCTAAAGTGCAGCACGTGCAGATTATTGCCTGCGGGACGTCCTATCACTCGGGTATGGTCGCGCGCTACTGGTTCGAAGCTCTGGCCGGTGTGCCGTGCGACGTCGAGATAGCCTCCGAATTCCGCTATCGTAAATCCGCCGTCCGCCCAGGCAGCCTCATCATCACGCTGTCTCAGTCGGGTGAAACTGCGGATACGCTGGCTGCGCTGCGTCTTTCCAAAGAGCTGGGCTATTTAGGGTCGCTGGCCGTGTGTAACGTAGCCGGCTCTTCACTGGTGCGTGAATCTGACCTCGCGCTGATGACTAAGGCTGGCACGGAAATCGGCGTGGCATCGACCAAGGCTTTCACCACTCAGCTGACCGTTCTGCTGATGCTGGTGGCGCGCGTTGGCCGTTTGAAAGGCATGAGCGAGCAGGTTGAGCATGAAATCGTTCACGGGCTGCAGGCGCTTCCTGCGCGCATTGAACAGATGCTGTCGCTGGATAAAACCATTGAATCGCTGGCCGAAGGATTCTCAGACAAGCACCATGCGCTGTTCCTCGGTCGCGGCGATCAGTATCCGATAGCGATGGAAGGTGCGCTGAAGCTGAAGGAAGTTTCCTACATTCACGCAGAAGCCTATGCCGCCGGTGAACTGAAGCACGGACCACTGGCGCTGATCGATGCCGATATGCCGGTCATCGTGGTTGCACCAAATAATGAACTTCTGGAAAAACTGAAGTCCAATATCGAAGAAGTGCGCGCACGCGGCGGTCAGCTGTACGTGTTCGCCGATCAGGACGCCGGTTTCACCGATAGCGAGGGTATGAAGATCATTCAGCTGCCGCACGTTGAAGAGATTGTGGCCCCGATTTTTTACACCGTTCCGCTACAGTTGCTGTCGTATCATGTCGCGCTTATCAAAGGCACGGATGTCGATCAGCCGCGTAACCTGGCGAAATCCGTTACCGTAGAGTAACAGGCCCTCGGTCAGTAAAAAGTCCGGTTATGCTCTCGTAGCGTGCCGGACTTTTTTATGACTGCGCTCCTTAAAAATCGCTGGAATAAGAATTTATAATTTTTAGTCAGGGATAATATGAACGTTTATTTTTTCAACTGGTCAACGAGTTACGAACAAACGATGGTTCGTTATTTGGTTAAAAACTATGGAGTTAAAAACGTTTTTACACCAAGAAAGATCCATAGACTACATCAGAAATTTAAATTTTTAGGCCTTACGTCCTCGCGGATTGCTAAATCCCACATTGCTAAAAAATTAAATGACATCAAAAGCGATGACCTGCTTATCACGCATGACAGCAATATTTTCTTTGGGGTTAACAAGGACGTCATTAAGCACCTGGATTGCAAAAAAATCCTCTTGTTACGCAACCCGGTTTCTCGCGAATTCGTAGACAGTGCCGCCTCGTTATTTGATAAAATTTATACTTTTGAAGAGGGTAGGTCCCTGGAACTGGGCGTTGACTATCTCCCGCAGTTTCTTCCCGTGGGCTACAAAGAGGCCAAAACCTATGATGCGTTTAAATTAGAAGCCCGGCAGCCAAGATGTTTCTTCCTCGGACGCGATAAGGGTCGCATAGCCTATCTCACCCAGCTGGCTGAGCGTTTAGAAAAGGCAGGGTGCGAAATCGACTTTTCAATTGTTAAAGACAAGACCTCACAGGGTGAATCCCCTTATTACGTCGATCAGGAGTTTGAGTATTCCTACAGTTTCTTAAAAACGGTGATGTCGGATGTGGTGGTCGATATTGTTCAGCAGGGACAAACCGGTTTTACGCTGCGCATACTGGAGGCCATTTTCCTTAACAAGAAAGTGATCACCAATAACGCCGAGCTAGCCCATTCCGAGTTTTATTCTCCTGAGCGTGTTTTTATTCTGGGTAGTAGAGAGTGGCAGGAAATCTCGGCATTTTTAGCCGGTAACCCGGTGCCGCTGGACCCTGACCTGCTCTATAAATACAGCCCGGACAATATGCTAAACACCATCACCGAATCTCTGGGGGATGCCGCACTCGCGCATTAACTCAGTCTGACCCACCTGCGGCCCGCAAGCACGGTGAGAATGATGATGCTCAAACCCGCCGTGAGATGCATAGCGAAGTCAAACCGGTGAAGATGGACCTCGTGGCACAGCGACAGCAGCATTGAGCACATGAAGGCGATCCCGCACCCCGCCAGGGCCAGCGTTTTACCGGGGTAAAGCGAACGCGTGCGGTGCAGGCTGGCTATCGAGATAACGATCATCGGCAGGCTGGCCAGCAGCATAAACAGATAACAGTGCACGCCTTCGCCCACTTTTAACGTGCTGGAGGGGGACATGTTGAGCAGATTGACCCCCAGCCAGAGCACGGCGAGCAGCGCTGCCCATTTTAGCCTCAGTGGCTGACGCCCGGCGATGCTGAGAGTAAAGGCGGCGGCCATGGCGCTGGCTCCGATGATAAAAGACAGCAGCAGCGCGACCAGCGCCGGAACGGCGCCCGCCTGTGACCAGTCGGTAAATCTATTGTGCAGTGCCCAGCTGGTGAGCGTACCGCAGGGCAGCACGGCAATAATCCAGGCGGCGACGCGCCAGCGGGTAGGCCAGACGCGTTTCACCGGCTTTGCCGTGTCGCTGAGTTTGTCGATCAACAGGTCATGATTTCTCACGATTACCGTTCCCATATTGACGAAGGTTGAGCATCGCGCGATGCAATAGAGACTTGACCGCCGAGACGGAGAGATTACTTTCTGCGGCCGTCTGCGCGAGGCTCTGTTCGCGCAGGTGCACAAACTCCACCATCTCGCGCTGACGCGGCGGCAGACTGCCTAAATAGCCGGTTAATTCTTCGTGCTCCTCCCGTCCATTGGCGTCCGAACCTTCTCGTACAGCCGGGTAATGCAGCAGCGCGTCTTCATCCTGCACTTCCTGTCGACGTCCTCGCTGGCGCAGTGCATCAATCGCCCGCGCCGAAGCTATGGCGGCAACCCAGGGCAGGATAGGCCGCTGTGGATCATAGGTATGGCGCACACGATGAATTGCCAGCAGCGCTTCTTGAATCACGTCTTCCACCAGGGCTTCATCACGGATTTTTTTGCGCACAAAACCTCGGATGGCAGGAACCATCTCTTTCAATAGCTGGTTGTAGGCCGCTCTGTCGCCCGACTGAGCGCGAGCCATTAGAGCAGGCCACTTCAGCGCGCGGACGTCAGTTTCCGCCATTGCCTGCGTTTATTTCATGGGGGCGGTGCATCTGGATGGCGTTCACTCATCAATGTGTTCACGTTTTTTTACCGCTTTCTGCTGCGTTATCGAGCGCGGTGATGACAATCCCTGGTGTCAGCACCTGAGGCAGAATGACGGGTTTGCCGCCGTCCGCCGGATAGACCACGTAAAGCGGTAGGCCGCCGCGGCCAAAATCACTGAGCGCTTGTTCGACGTCTGGATTGTACTTGGTCGAATCTGCGATCATATAAATAGTATTGGTGCGTGCCATCGCGGCTTTGACCGCCTGAGTCGACAGCGAGGTGCGTTCATTCACCTGGCAGGTGATACACCATGAGGCGGTGAAATCGACAAAAATGGGTTTGCCCTGTCCTTTTATCGCATCGACGTTTTGCGGTGACCATGCCACCGCGGCGGCCGCCTGTGAGGCCTCTGCCGAGTCTAGCGGACCGGACGATGTTTTCAGATTAGCCAGCGGCGGCACCACTAACAAAAGGAAGACGGCGGTGGCGATGTGCAGCGCCCAGTGGCGTTTTCCCATCATTCTGCGCTTCTGAGCCATGCCATACAGCCAGGCTGCAAAACTGAGCAGGATACAGCAGGCCAGAATAGCAGCCAGCGCTATCGAGCCGGCCTGACGCTCCAGCACCCAGATGAGCCAGGCGACGGCACCGAGCATCGGAAACGCCAGGCCGTGTTTCAGCGTCACCATCCAGGCGCCGGGCGCAGGTAATATTCGTGCCAGCACCGGGAAGAAAGAGATAAGGGTAAAAGGTGCCGCGAAGCCAAGGGCCAGTGCGATAAAGATAACCAGGCTGACCCTCGGCGGCTGCGTTAACGCATAGCCGATAGCGCTGGCCATAAACGGCGCGCTGCACGGCGTCGCGACAATAATTGCCAGCGCGCCGGTCAGCGCAGAACCGGTCAGACCGCCGCGCCCACCGCCCACCTCACCCACCTTTTGGACCGAGAGTCCGACTTCAAACAGCCCGAACAGGTTCAGCGCCGACGCCAGCATCACCAACACCAACAGCGCAATCACCAGCGGCGACTGGAGCTGGAATCCCCAGCCGACTGCCGCACCGCCGGAACGGGCCAGCAACAGCACGCCCGCGAGTGCGAACATGGTGACGACCACGCCGAACAGGAACGCCAAACCTTCAGCTCTGGCCTGTGCGGGTTTATCGTGGTGGCGAATCAGGCTCAGCGCTTTGAGCGAGATAACCGGGAACACGCACGGCATTAGGTTGAGAATAATGCCACCCAGGAAGGCGGCGGCGAGGGCAGTCAGCATAATGAACCCACTTAAGTCTGAAAGTTAAGCCGGATTGGCCTGACGATATTTTTTAACTGCGTCGAGCGCTTTCTGAATGTGCGCGTCCGGGTTTTTATCGGTGTAACTCAGCAGGATTTTACCGTCTGGCGCAATCACATAAGAGGTGCGGTCAGACAGCGTTTTGCCCAATATATTCATGGTGTTCTTGTATTCTGCGGCCACTTTCGCCCCTGGATCGGCGGCGACGGTGAATTTGTCGCGGCATTCCAGCTGGGAGAATTTGGCAATCTGCTCAGTGTTACCGGCAGTTACACCAATCACCGTGGCACCCTGTTTGGCGAAGTCAGCGGTGGCTTCGGCGAAGTCGTGTGCTTCCAGTGTACAGCCTGCGGTGAAGGCGGCCGGGAAGAAGTACAGAACCACAGGCCCTTTCTTCAGTGCCTGCTGCAACGAGAAGGTGGTTGGCTTACCGGCCAGCGCGGCACTAAGCTTGAAGTCAGGGGCTTTCTCACCTACCTGCAGGGCGGCAAATGCGGAAGTCACGGGGAGGGACAGTCCAAGAACCGCAGCGACAGCCAACGTGCTAAAGGTACTTTTCATACGCATTATATTTTCTCCATTGTGAGGCAGGCGTTCGCGCCTGATGACCTTAACCATAGGTTCGCTGGTCGAAAAGGAAAGGTTGCGGTCGGGAAAAATATTTTTTAAAAGATTTTCCAATCAATATGCCGCTCTGCACAATTCGGCCGCGACAGGCTTCGCAACCCAACGTGGATAAGGTATAGTCCGCTTTTTTTTACGAAGGTATCAAGTTGACCAGCTCATCTATTCGTCTTAACAAATACATTAGCGAGAGCGGCATCTGTTCTCGTCGCGATGCCGATCGTTACGTCGAGCAGGGCAACGTTTTCATCAACGGCAAACGCGCTGCCGTGGGCGATCAGGTTTTCGCCGGGGACGTCGTCAAAGTTAACGGTCAGCTTATCGAGCCGCGTGATGAAGAAGATCTGGTGCTGATTGCGCTGAACAAGCCGGTTGGCATCATCACTACCATGGAAGAGGGCGAGCGGGATAACATTAGTGATTTCGTTAACCACAGCAAGCGCGTCTTCCCAATAGGTCGTCTGGATAAGGACTCTCAGGGGCTGATTTTCCTGACCAACCATGGCGATCTGGTCAACAAGATCCTCCGCGCCGGCAACAACCACGAAAAAGAGTACGTGGTAACCGTGAACAAACCGGTGACCGACGAATTCATTCAGGGCATGAGCGCCGGTGTGCCGATGCTTGGCACCGTGACCAAAAAGTGCAAAGTGAAGAGAGAAGCGCCTTTCGTGTTTCGTATCACGCTGGTGCAGGGCCTTAATCGCCAGATTCGCCGCATGTGTAAACACTTTGGTTTTGAAGTCACCAAACTCGAGCGTACCCGCATCATGAACGTCAATCTGAAAGGGTTACCGCTGGGTGAATGGCGTGACTTAACGGACGACGAGCTTATCGAGTTGTTCAAACTGATTGAAAACTCCTCTTCCGAGGACAACAAGCCGGCGAAAAAAGCGCCATCAAAAGCGGCGGCGGTTAAGAAACCTTCGGTGAACGGGCCAAAAAATGGACATAAAACTGCTGAAAAATCAGACGGAAATGGTGCCTCCCGTAAGCGTTTTGTTCAACCCGGTCGTAAAAAGAAAGGCCGATAAGCCTGCATGATTTTTAGCCGTTTAAACCGTCTAATCCGCATGATTAGACGGTTTTAAACCAATACCCGCCTGATACCGCCCATAATTTGCCCTCTGTCACAAAACTGTCATATAACCTACATTTTACTGTCACCAAACTGTCCTATTTTGCTCCTGTGCTAAACACTTTACTCAGCTTCGACATGAGTCGAATCAAATAATAACCACCAGGAGTGGAACATGAAACTGATGCGTACCACCGTCGCCGGTATTGTGGCAGCGACTTTTTCTTTAACAGCAATGTCTGCATTCTCAGCAACTAATCTGACCGGTGCAGGCGGTACATTCCCGGCGCCAGTTTATGCAAAATGGGCTGACTCCTATCAAAAAGCAACGGGCGCTCAGGTTAACTATCAGGGCATCGGTTCTTCAGGTGGCATCAAGCAGATCATCGCTAAAACCGTAGACTTCGGTGCATCAGACGCGCCAATGAGCGACGCTGACCTCGAGAAAAACGGTCTGTTCCAGTTCCCAACCGTGATCGGTGGCGTTGTGCTGGCCGTTAACATCCCGGGCATTAAATCCGGTGAGTTGACGCTGGACGGTAAATCGCTGGGTGACATCTACCTGGGTAAAATCAAGAAGTGGAACGATCCGGAAATCACTAAGCTGAACCC
This sequence comes from Rouxiella badensis, assembly GCF_002093665.1. Classification (GTDB taxonomy): domain Bacteria; phylum Pseudomonadota; class Gammaproteobacteria; order Enterobacterales; family Enterobacteriaceae; genus Rouxiella; species Rouxiella badensis. The sequence goes on from NZ_MRWE01000042.1 coordinate 33,393, forward strand.
AGGCGTGAAACTGCCTGATACCAATATCGCTGTCGTTCGTCGTGCAGACGGTTCAGGTACCTCTTTCGTGTTCACCAGCTACCTGTCCAAAGCTAACGCCGACTGGAAAAAAGAGATTGGCGTAGGCACCACCGTTAACTGGCCAACCGGCCTGGGCGGCAAAGGTAACGACGGCGTAGCCGCGTTTGTACAGCGTCTGCCTGGCTCAATTGGCTACGTTGAATACGCTTACGCCAAACAGAACAACCTGACTTACACCAAGCTGGTGGATGCGAGCGGCAAGGCAATTTCCCCTTCTGAAGAGTCGTTCAGCGCAGCGGCGAAAGGCGCAGACTGGAGCAAGACCTTTGCTCAGGACTTGACCTTCCAGAAGGGTGACAACGCATGGCCAATCTCTTCTACCACCTTCATTCTGGTCTACAAGCAGCAGCAGGATGCCACCAAGGGCGCAGAAGTTCTGAAGTTCTTCGACTGGGCCTATAAAAATGGTGACAAGCTGACGACCGGTCTGGATTACGCCTCCCTGCCGCAGTCTGTTATTTCTCAAATCCAGACAGCGTGGAAGACCAACGTTAAAGACAGCAGCGGTAAATCCCTCTACTAAGCCTCTGTTTCTGGCGCCGTAGCCCCGCTACGGCGCCAATTACTTTGGTTTGAGATAGCAGGTGATATAAAGTACCGGTCTTCTGTCTCATTCTCTGCCGATAACCCCTTGTCGAAAGAGAAATAAATCTGAATAAGAAGAGAGTGTTATGGCTGAAAAAACGCCGTCCTTCAAAGCACCAAGCAAAAACGGTGACATTATCTTCGGCGCGCTGGTAAAACTGGCTGCGCTGATTACGCTATTGCTGCTCGGCGGTATCATCGTTTCGCTGTTTATTTCTTCCCTGCCTAGCATGGAAAAGTTTGGTTTCTCTTTCCTGTGGAATAAAACCTGGGACGTTCCCAACGAGCAGTTCGGCGCACTGGTTCCGATTTACGGAACGATCGTGACCTCGATTATTGCGCTGTTGATTGCCGTTCCCGTCAGCTTTGGTATCTCGCTGTTTCTGACCGAACTGGCACCTAACTGGCTCAAACGTCCACTGGGTATCGCCATCGAACTGCTGGCCGCTATCCCGAGTATCGTTTACGGCATGTGGGGCCTGTTCGTCTTCGCACCTTTGTTTGCGACCTACTTCCAGCAGCCGGTCGGTGATGTGCTTTCCGGTATTCCTATTGTTGGCGCGCTGTTTGCCGGCCCGGGATTTGGTATTGGTATTCTGGCGGCGGGCGTTATCCTTGCCATCATGATTATCCCTTACATCGCTTCCGTTATGCGTGACGTGTTTGAGCAGACGCCGGTGATGATGAAAGAGTCGGCCTACGGCATCGGCTGTACCACCTGGGAAGTTATCTGGCGCATCGTTCTGCCGTTTACTAAGAACGGCGTCATCGGTGGCATTATGCTCGGTCTGGGGCGTGCGCTGGGTGAGACGATGGCGGTAACCTTTATCATCGGTAACACCTACCAGCTCGACAGTGCCTCGCTATACATGCCGGGCAACAGTATTACCTCGGCGCTGGCGAACGAGTTTGCCGAAGCGTCTTCCGGCCTGCATACCTCGGCGCTGATGGAGCTTGGCCTGATTCTGTTTGTCATCACCTTTATCGTGTTGGCGCTTTCCAAGCTGATGATTCTGCGTCTGGCCAAGAATGAGGGACGTTAAGATGGCAACTCTCGAAATGCAAAGCAACGCAGCGTTGTTTGAATCACGCCGTAAGCGTCAGGCATGGCGCAGAACCAAGAACCGTATCGCGCTGCTGCTGTCGATGGCGACCATGGTTTTCGGCCTGTTCTGGCTGGTGTGGATCCTGTTTACTACGGTGACCAAAGGCATCGACGGCATGTCGCTGGCGCTGTTTACCCAAAATACTCCGCCGCCCAACACCGACGGCGGTGGCCTGGCAAATGCCATCGCGGGCAGCGGCCTGTTGATTCTGTGGTCTACCGTTATCGGTACGCCGCTGGGCATTATGGCAGGGGTGTATCTGGCCGAATACGGACGTAAATCCGCGTTGGCCGAGGTTATCCGCTTCATCAACGATATCCTGCTGTCGGCACCCTCTATCGTCGTAGGTCTGTTTGTTTACACCATCGTGGTTGCAAAAATGGGACACTTTTCCGGCTGGGCGGGCATTGTCGCGCTGGCGTTGTTGCAGATTCCTATCGTTATCCGCACCACGGAAAACATGCTCAAACTGGTGCCGGACAGCCTGCGTGAGGCGGCCTATGCGCTGGGTACCCCGAAATGGAAGATGATTTCTGCGATTACGCTTAAGGCGTCGGTATCGGGGATTATCACCGGTGTGCTGCTGGCCGTTGCGCGTATCGCCGGTGAAACCGCGCCGCTGCTGTTCACGTCGCTCTCCAACCAGTTCTGGAGCACGGACCTGATGCAGCCTATCGCCAACCTCCCGGTCACCATATTTAAATTCGCCATGAGCCCGTTTGTGCAATGGCAGCAAATGGCCTGGGCCGGCGTTTTGCTGATTACTGTGTGCGTACTGCTGCTGAATATCATTGCTCGCGTGATTTTCGCCAAGAAAAAGCAGTGATTACAAAAAATATTGATTAAAGAGAGATGTCTTAATGAGTCGAATGACCGATGCATCCAACAGTAAAATCCAGGTCCGCGATCTGAATTTCTATTACGGCAAATTCCATGCGTTGAAAAACATCTCCCTGGATATTGCGAAAAATGAAGTGACGGCGTTTATCGGCCCGTCTGGCTGTGGTAAATCCACGCTTCTGCGTACCTTTAACAAGATGTATCAGCTGTATCCAGAACAGAGAGCCGAGGGTGAGATTCTGCTCGACGGCGAAAATATCCTGGTGGATAAGCAGGACATCGCACTGCTGCGCGCTAAGGTCGGCATGGTGTTCCAGAAGCCAACGCCGTTCCCGATGTCGATTTACGACAACATCGCCTTCGGCGTGCGTCTGTTCGAAAAGCTGTCGCGTACCGACATGGACGAGCGCGTGCAGTGGGCGCTGACCAAAGCGGCGCTGTGGAATGAGTCAAAAGACAAGCTGCACCAGAGCGGTTACAGCCTCTCCGGGGGGCAGCAACAGCGTCTGTGTATCGCGCGTGGGATTGCGATTCGCCCCGACGTTCTGTTGCTGGATGAACCCTGCTCGGCGCTGGACCCTATCTCTACCGGTCGTATCGAAGAGTTGATTACCGAGTTAAAATCCGACTATACGGTGGTTATCGTTACCCATAACATGCAGCAGGCGGCACGCTGCTCGGACCGTACGGCGTTTATGTATCTCGGCGAACTGATTGAATACAGCGACACTGACTCATTGTTCACCTCACCTGCCCGCAAGCAGACTGAGGACTACATTACTGGCCGCTATGGTTGATTGCCCTTCGAGGCAGAGAGGAAAGCACGATGGACAATCTGAATCTCAATAAGCACATTTCTGCCCAGTTCAACGCAGAGCTCGAGCACATCCGTACTCAGGTTCTGGTGATGGGCGGCCTGGTGGAGCAGCAGCTTACCGATGCTATCACCGCGATGCACAATCAGGACGGCGAGCTGGCCGAGCGCGTTATTAAAGGTGATGACAAGGTCAATATGATGGAAGTGGCTATTGATGAAGCCTGCGTGCGCATCATCGCCAAACGTCAGCCGACTGCCAGCGATTTACGCATGGTGATGGCCATCATCAAGACTATTTCCGAGCTTGAACGTATCGGTGACGTGGCGGATAAAATCTGTCGTACGGCACTTGAGAAGTTCTCGCACCTGCACCAGCCGCTGCTGGTCAGCCTCGAGTCGCTGGGGCGCCACACCGTGCAGATGCTGCACGACGTGCTCGATGCCTTTGCCCGTATGGATCTCGATGAAGCGATTAGAATTTATCGCGAAGACAGGAAGGTCGATCAGGAATATGAGGGCATCGTGCGTCAGCTGATGACCTATATGATGGAAGATCCACGTCAAATTCCGAGTATTTTGACCGCGTTGTTCTGCGCCCGTTCTATCGAGCGCATCGGCGACCGTTGTCAGAATATCTGCGAAATCATTTTCTACTTCGTCAAAGGTCAGGACTTCCGTCACGTCGGGGGCGACGCGCTGGATAAACTGCTGGCGGGCGACAAGAATGGTAAAGCGGACAAGTCAGACAAGAGCTAATTTCATCGCGCAAAGCCCCGAGGGCCGAGCGCATTAAAACAAACGCCCGATAAGCTGCTTATCGGGCGTTTGCATTTCTACCGCTGGTATCACTAAATCATCAGATATCGCAGCGCGACCATGACCGCCAGTTGGCGATAGTGCGCATTCTGCGTGTCAAACTCGTCCGGATTTTCAAACAGCGCCCCGAAGGTGTACTGGTTGGCAACCTGGTGAACGCAGAGACTGCTTATCAGTCTGTGAACGTCGCGGGCCTGCGCATCTTCTTTGAACAGATGGCCTTTCTTCCCGCGTTCGAGAATATCGTCCAGCAGAGTGAGCGCCGTCTGGTTCAATGCCCGAATGCTGGTGGATTGACGAATAAAGCGTCCACGAAGCATGTTTTCGGTTGAAACTATTCGAATAAATTCCGGGTGCGATACGTGAAAATCAAAACTGGCTTCAACCAGTTTAACAATAGCTTCGGCAGGAGGATAAGCGGAAAGGTCCAGCTCAAGCTCATGTTTTCGCAGGCAGCGATAAACATGCTCCAACACCTGCATATAGAGCGCTTCTTTTGATTTATAGTGATAAACCACCATACGTTTGGTGGTATCCGCGTTTGAGGCGATGTTTTCCATCCGTGCGCCCATTAATCCGGACTCGGCAAACTCGTTCAGCGCACTGTCGAATATGCGCTGCTTGAGGCCTATTGGATCGTTTTTTCGCCCCGTTGTCTGGGGACTTTGGCTAGTCAGCGTCTTCTCCTTAAGGAACCTTGTCGTCTTCTAAAGAGTAACTATTGCGAAGTACAGTTACAAATCAAATTACTGCGTCCTGTTCGACGATATTGTAGCCTTTCTCTCGCCAGATAGCGGCAAGCTGATGCATATCTGTGAAAGCGGTAACCAGAGGATGGTCGATGGCCGGGTTGTGAATATCTGCGCAGTAATAATAAACCGGGATGTTGGCCGCAATCCCCGCCTGAACGCCCGCTACGGAGTCTTCTACCAATATGCATGACGCGATAGGCACCTGCATTTCCTGAGCCGCATGGTAAAGCAAAGCAGGATCGGGTTTCCAGCGTTGCAGATCATATCCGCTGTAAAGTCGGCCTTCCATAAAGGGTAACAGGCCGGTTAATCCGAGTGAATGCTGCATTTTTTTCACCGGACCGTTGGAAACCACGCACATCGGCACGGTTATCGCCGAGAGCAAGGCCTTCGCGCCGTCGATTGGCTCAAGTTTTTCATCGAAAAGACGCGCAACGTGCTCGCGGAAAACCACTTCCATCTCTTCTTTGCTTTTTTCGAGCCCATGCTGACGGTTGATGATGTCGATAATTTCGTAGAGCTTTACGCCCTTGTATTTCTTGAACATCTCGTCATAGGAGACGGTAATGCCGAAGTGGGCAAACATCAGCACATAGGCCTCGCAGCACAGCCTTTCGCTATCTACCAGCGTGCCATCGCAGTCAAAAAAAACGCATTCTATCCGGGGCATATTTCATCCTTTTTCTGAACTTATCGCCTTGTTTATGACATGACGCCAACCCTCATCTTACAGAAGATACGCGCCAGTTCCGACCACCTTATTGCCTCCGTTGCGCGATAAAGTGTGACCAAATAAGGGTTAAAAAACGTCAGTTGGTCCGAAATGTCGTCAAAAGATTGTAAAAATGCAATAAAAAGCAGCAGATTCATCTCATTCAACGGATTAATTGGGGTAGGATAGCGGCCGACTGTTTTTCCCCTCTTTGGAACTCACTAATGAGCACACCACAAAATAATGCTGGCGCTGGGCAAGGGCTGTTAGAGCGTCTGTTTAAATTGACTCAGCATGGAACGACGCTGAAAACCGAAACGGTTGCCGGATTCACCACCTTCCTGACCATGGTGTATATCGTCTTCGTTAACCCGCAGATTCTTGGCGTAGCGGGCATGGACAAACAGGCGGTGTTTGTGACCACCTGTCTGATTGCCGCGTTCGGCAGCATTTTGATGGGGCTGATCGCCAATCTGCCGGTCGCACTGGCGCCGGCAATGGGCCTCAATGCCTTCTTCGCCTTTGTGGTGGTTGGTGCAATGGGGATTTCCTGGCAGACCGGCATGGGCGCGATTTTCTGGGGAGCGGTCGGACTGTTCCTGCTGACCATTTTCCGCGTGCGCTACTGGATGATAGCCAATATTCCGTCCAGTTTGCGGGTCGGCATCACCGCCGGTATCGGACTGTTTATTGGCATGATGGGGCTGAAAAATGCCGGCATCGTGGTGGCCAATCCCGACACGTTGGTGACTATCGGTAAACTGACCTCGCATTCGGTGCTGCTGGGCGCCCTGGGCTTCTTCATTATCGCCATTCTGGCAGCGCGTAACATTCATGCCGCCGTGCTTATCTCCATCGTCATTACTACGCTGATTGGCTGGGCAATGGGGGACGTGCACTACGCGGGCGTGTGGTCTATGCCGCCGAGCGTGACGTCGGTGGTGGGCCAGGTTGATATCAAAGGGTCACTGAATCTTGGCCTATCAGGCGTTATCTTCTCCTTTATGCTGGTTAACCTGTTCGACTCCTCGGGCACGCTGATTGGCGTCACCGACAAGGCCGGTCTGGCCGACAGCGAGGGTAAATTCCCGCAGATGAAGCAGGCGCTGTTTGTCGACAGCCTCAGCTCGGTAGCGGGTTCCTTTATCGGTACTTCGGCTATCAGCACCTACATCGAAAGCTGTTCCGGCGTGGCCATCGGTGGGCGTACCGGCCTCACCGCCGTCGTTACCGGACTGCTGTTCTTGTTGGTTATCTTTATTTCCCCGCTGGCCGGAATGGTGCCGGCCTACGCGGCGGCCGGGGCGCTTATCTACGTCGGCGTGCTGATGACTTCAAGCCTGGCACGCGTCACCTGGGACGACCTCACTGAAGCGGTTCCTGCGTTTGTGACCGCCGTGATGATGCCGTTCAGCTTCTCGATTACCGAGGGAATAGCCTTAGGGTTTATCTCTTACGTGGTGATGAAACTGGGCAGTGGGCGCTTTAAAGACATCAGCGCCTGCGTGTGGGTTGTCACGCTGCTGTTCGTGCTAAAAATCGCGTTTATTGATAACAAATAAAATCGCCTAAATATCGTCCCCTACTTTTCGGTGGGGGACGAGTCGAATCAGGCCGGTTTTTTCCCGCTAAATTATTTCTTAAATCGACGCGTAAAGTCTGAAAACGCGCTGAGTTGGCCGGTAAGGTGATCCAGCGTGCTTTGATCGATAACCTCTCCAAGCTGTGCATCCACCTTGCTTTGAATTACACCGCCCATAAACTCCGGTTTGTTAAGCACCATGGCGTCGAGGAACACCAGAATCTGACGCAGATGATACTGACAGCGTGCGCCGCCAATTGCCCCCATTGAGCTGGTTTCAATCAGCACCGGTTTCCCCGCCATCGGCTGCTCAGGCACGCGTGAAAGCCAGTCGATGGCATTCTTCAGTCCGCCCGGCACCGAATAGTTGTATTCCGGCGTCACGATGATGACGCCGTCAGCCTGGCGAATGTGCTCGGCAATTTTTTCGATGGTCGGCGGAAAGCCCGACTCCTGCTGGATATCGGCATCGTAAAGCGGAATGTCGCCAATCGAAGGCAGAGCCTCAATGGTGACGCCTTCAGGCGCCAGCTTCGGCAGCGTGCGCGCAACCATCGCGTTAAAAGACCCTTTACGCAAGCTGCCTAACAGGGTGACAAACTTCAGGGGTTGAGCTGACATTAACGACTCCTGGCTTATTGAGTAGGGGGAAGATAGCTACAATGCTGGCTACTTGGCCGGCGGTAGACTGGTTAATTTCATAAAGTGTAGCGAATCGACCTGCTGTTGGGGGGAAAATGTCGCGGTGCGGATGAATCCCTCATCGGGATCGTAGCACCAGCAGATCAGCCGCTGAATGGCCGGGCTGTGTGCGCACGACCAGACGATGGGGCCTTCAATATCGCTCATGACCTGCACGTCTGAGGTTACGCTCGAGCGTAAACGTCCTGAAGAAGGGTGCAGGCTCAGCGTATCGGCGGTGAACTCGCTCTGGCCCGACAGTTTGTGCACGCTCTGGCGGATGCATTCGAGCTGCGAGGCTGACTCTTCGGGATCGGACTGGAGGGTGACCCAGTTTTTTTCTGCGACAGTGAATGCAGACCGGCGGGGATGATGGCTAGCCCCGAGGGCGTGAAGAATCTCTAAATCAAGGCCCGCTTTACCTTCGCCGCTCAGCATCACGCCCAGCTGGTTCCCTGCATAGGCCAGGCTGAAATCGGGCAAACCGCTGGCGGAAAAACTTGGGCGACCGCTGGGCTGAATGATTATCTGCGGCAGTCGAGCGATTCCGTAAAGATAAAACATCAGCTCTGCAAGCAGGACACGTCCGTGGATAAATCGTCTGGCAGGCTTCGGGGAAAGGGTGTTGGCGAAAGTTAATACTTCCGCGGGTAAACGGTGGATGTCCGGCTCGCTTTCCGTGATGGTCCATCGGGCAAAGTGGCACGCCATTGATCACTCCCTGAGTAATGGTTCGTACATGGCTTAGCTTGAGGTCTGTCCATAGTACTGTCTTAGTGTAAATTATATAAATATTTATACCTGGAGCGTATAAAGGTGAATAAGAATAACCTGTTAGTTGCCTGGGTTCTTTTTGCTGTTTTATAAAGGAAAATTTGTCCTTTTTGCGTGTTAACCGCCGAAGGCCTGGGTCGTAGCGGGTAGGGTTCGAGGTGAAGGACGAGGGGGAATATTCCCTCCTGGCAAAATTTTTTTTAATTTAATAGAGTCGGGAGGGGCAAGGTAATTAAGAAAAGAACATTTA
>NZ_MRWE01000043.1 GCF_002093665.1 Rouxiella badensis
TGATTATGGGTTAAGCCTCTGATTATTAATAATTAATCATAAAATTCGTATAAAATTAGGCCATTTAAGATGTCTTAGAGTTAGCATCAGACTCTCTGACACTGTTTGAATTTACAGTAGGCAGTGAATCTATTGTCCTGGCACTACTCTCTATAGTCATTTATCAGAGCCTACGTCGCTAAGTCTATTAGAAGATTGTGCAATGGAAATATTCTAATGACAGGTTTCAACCGATAGTATTTGTGAGCACTGGTAATAAAAACATGTTATTAAAAACAGTATTGACACTTTTTTTTAAATCCGTAAATTAGAACTAAACAGCGGCAATGTTGCTGTTTAAATTGGATAGATCAATTAAGTTGAAGATGTATTTGCGATAAAGGCCACGAAGTGTGTTGTATGGGATTGCCGATTTTAAGAGTAAGCTCTTTTAATATTGGTAATGTTTTAAGGCCATGTAGTCGGTATTTGTCATCGCAAAGTAGTGATGTTAGCGCGACGATGTAAGGCCATGATACACAAGTGATTGTTTGCGATATTGTTTCGTGATTAATTGAGTGTGATAATCGCAACGAAAGTAAGGCCACGCATCAAGAGTCTATGTCGCGAGGGGGAGTGTACTTGTTTAAGATGCTATTTTTGAATTGCATCATCGGGTTGTTAGAAAACTTAACGGTAAACTTAGGGAGGTTTTAGTAAAAATCAATACCCGATATTATCTTTAGTAAACGTGTACATTTAAATGTAGTATCATTAGCAGTAATAATGATTAAGTCCATTAATGTTAAATATTAAGTCTGTAGTACCTTAAAAGCCCTGACTGCAATGGTCAGGGCTTTTATTGTTTATGTCTCAATGATAAGGGTCTGGAGCACCCCATTACGCATGTTTTGGCTCAAGGAACCTTGGTGGCTCATTTAAACATCAATAAAATTAAACCTTGCTTAATAAATCAAACCAGGTCTATTATGTTGTTATCGGTTTGTAACACAGACCTTATGAAAGCAGTTTTAGTAAAGCAGTCCTCATTTCAAGTGTTATCACTAGATACCCTTCTTCATGAGCCTCCTCCTAAGTGCCCAATAAGTAACATGCTGAAAAACATGCCATGTTCGCTACGCAAGTGGCTCAAAAAAATGAAAGGAAGTCTCTATGTCTAACAAAATGACTGGTTTAGTAAAATGGTTTAACCCTGAGAAAGGCTTCGGTTTTATCACTCCTCAAGATGGCAGCAAGGACGTGTTCGTGCACTTCTCCGCTATCCAGAGCAGCGATTTTAAGACTTTAGACGAAGGTCAAAAAGTGGAGTTCTCTATCGAGAACGGCGCGAAGGGTCCTTCTGCTGCTAATGTTATCGGACTTTAATTGTCGATAATTTCGCTGGCACTTACGATAGCGATGAAGGCCTGAGCCTGAGCAGATAAGTGACAGTGATAAAAAAACCCGCTTTGAGCGGGTTTTTTGTTATAGGGAATAGGTAAATCAACGACTAAAAATACAGTTTGCTCGCTTTACTTGATCTGCAGAAATGAAAAAATAAAGCCAAATAGTGCAAGTCCAACGATCGCGAAAGCCAGCAGGCTCACAAGTAATTTCCAACCTATCACCTCGCCTCCTTAACATCAGTCTCTTCAACCTAAAGATCTTAGTAATATTTATTTAATGGTCAATAGGAGAGATGTTTTTAGCCGCTTGTGAGATGTGTATTTCCGGAGGTTATCTTTGGGTGATTTTCTCCATTTGTTTATCAAAAATCACCTGATTATCCTCGAGCCCTTTGAGGGCAGATTTGTATTTTTCTGTAATTGCAGCGTCTGGCATCAGCCCTTTGAGTATTGCTGTCACTTCCCCCATCAGATAACGGGATAGCGCATTCTGATCCGCTAACATTTTTCTTTGCTGATCGATGATGATCCTGGAGTGTTCATCATAGTGCTTTACCGTTTCAGCGGTCTGAGAGGCACCTGAAATGCTATCGTCAATCATTTGCAATATTTCAGAATTCATTGACCTGCCGTTCACTTTGGCTCGATCAGCTATAAATATATGAGCCTATTGCATACGCAAAGTAAAAGTGAACAGTTTATGATTCGCTTGCCCGAAAGAATGAAAGAAGAAATTATGCGAATGGCTGCAATGGATGGAATTTCCATCAATTCAGCAATCCTTAAGCGATTGGCTCGTTGTCTGAGAGAAGAAAGAGTCTAAAAAATAATTCATTATCCAACTATCTTACAATCTCGGTGTTTTAAACATCACGAGATGTTTGCTGTTTCCCCAAAAAACCGTCTTGGCTATCAAAAAATAAGCCATGGTATCTTGCTACCACGCAGCAGCTTATTTCGCTCGAATGGGGTAAGTGATATTTTTACTGTTAGTCTATTAAGCTTTTCCTCTTTCGTTTGGATCTCAGCCCCTCTTGGATAGTCGTATAATTTCCCCCTAAAAATACCTACTCAAAGCCCCTGTTGTAATATGGCGTTAAGCGAAACTATATTGAGTTCAATCATCGTTTTTCCCAGCCTCTTAAAGGCAACAATGCCGTTGTGAAAGCACGTCTCTTTTTGAACGCGCCTGACATTGACTTTTATCGGGTATGTTTGGGCTCAAAATAGAGGCATTCAGTTATAACTCAGTATAACTAGTCTGTTTGGGGAACGGTATTTTGCATCAGCTCATCAAAAAACACTTCAAATGCGGCAAAAGCGATGAGATGATCGTGGGTCTTGCTAGCTCAATGCTGCATCTTATTGAAAATAATGTTTATTTTAAATAATTCTCAGTGGCTGGGTAATTAGCTAGAAAATGTATTTTATTGGGTTAGCGATTCATATTGAGCAATTTAGAACCTCATTTGGGCGGTTTTTTGTTGTTGATATGAAGCTTTTGCAGAAATGAATGTCCAAAGTCGGGGCTTCACGCTATTTTCTGAAGCCCGTTAAATCATCGAGGTAGAGAGATAAGTTATGCCGTCAATCAGGCATTAACTCATTGCGGGAATAAAGAAGTTTTTTCTGGATACGATAAAGAATTTATCGCCTTTTTTAATTTTTACTCCTTCACAGCACCACTCTTTGGCGAGGGTGAAAAACTCGTCGGTGGTAACGTCAAACGCCAGCTCGATATCGATTTCGTCACCGATAGACAGTAACTCCTGAGCTTCACTAAAGCTCTTGACCTGAACCTTACTCATTAAAACATCCCTTTTATGAATTTTAAGCGGGATTAACTTAGCCTTAATTCTTGAGAAAGCCTAACAAATTAGCGATTGATAGCAATTTTTGTCAAAGTAATGCGGGGGTAATGAGATTTGGCTTAGGTTTTTATTAATTAATCTTAAAACCCATTGCACGCTATAAGTTAAATTATTTAATTTCGAGCTTTGAAGTAATTTTTTAAAATAAAAATAACTACCCGTGAGTAAATAAATGCATTTTTACGGTCACGGGTAAAATTTGGCTAGCAATTAGCGTGATATTTTTCGATTTTTTATCGACCAGACTTCTTTCTCGTGATCTTCTCTGCATTCGCAGCTGCAATAGCGGGTGCCATTAAGCGAGGGTTGCCCACAATCGCCGTTTTTACAAATCAGCGAAGGGGGGACAGGTTTGGCTCGGTTGGCGATTGCTGCGTTGAGGTGGTGTTCAAATTCTTCCATTGCTTGGTCGATGATATCAGCCATTGTGCTGCCTCCTGGGTTGCTTGTTATATGCTGTCTCTTCCATTGCCTCGTCATAACCGCGTTGATAGATTTCATCAAAGATCTTTCTGATGTAATCGACGCGGGGCAGGCTCATCGTGTGTCTTCTCTTGATTGCCATACCGGCAATATCCTCAACGTATTCATCCATGTAATCATCGAATTTGCTCATACGAACCTCGATTCTAAAAGGGGATTAAGCCCCGTATTAACGAGGCCCGATGATGTTCTTTTATGATTTGCTCCTCTCGGCCAACATGGCATCAGCCAGGGCATAGGATGCCGTACTCAGATCGGCGTAACCGTTGGCCGCGCTGGCGCTACCTTCGGAAATAACCAATCCCAGCATGGCCTTCGCGGCCAGAAAATCGCGTAGGCTCATACCGTCTTGCGCGTAGTTATGCTCCTCCAGCCAGTCGTCCTTGCTGTAAGGGCGGGGAAAGGCCTGACCACCGTTGTCCGTACTCATAGTTCCATCCTCATCATTGTGTCGACGTAAAATGTGGGCGTAAAAAAACCGCGCGAGGCGGCTTAAAGGTTTTTAAGTTTGTGCGGATGTCTGGGACTGCAATACCGCATTATTTGCGAGGCGAGACGGCAAATAGCGCGACCTGTGGCAGGCAAAGGTTATCGCCGCTTGGGTAGTAGCGCGTTTCACGAACCGACAGTGCCTTGTCCACCCGACTGATCGGCCTGCGTTTGCAGCTTAGCTCGACCCGACTTGGCCGCGCGGGTGTTACGTCCAGCTCTTTGCTGAAGTCATTGACCGCGAGCGTCTGTAAATGTTGGCGCGCTTCGCGACGGCGCGTGGCAGCGGTTCCGTTAAAAGGCGTTCTGCGTGTCATACCTGTCTCCTGAATGTGGCGGGCACTATTTATCAATATGCCCAGGTTCAAGCGGGGTTTCATCGGCTTTTCAGCCACGTAGGTGCGTCAGGCACCGTTGTAAAGAGCGGGCAGCACAGGATTCTATAGTCGCGTTCTTCCAGGCCGGTTTGAAAATAAATATTGAACTATTGGTACAAATTTCGCAAGAATTAAAAGTACATAATCTCATGAAAAATTCGTACTTTTGGTTTAAATTGTTGAGGGGTAAAGAGATTTATTTCAAAAATATTTGATGTCATTGGTTGAACAAATAACGGGGGAGGAGGATGAAAATGAACGGCAGGTACAAAAACCCAGCAGCAAGGCTGGGTTTAGGCGGTATCGTTAATCTAATAGCGCGGATTATGGCAGTCTGAACTTAGTCTCGACGGCGACGCCAATGATGCGGCAATTGCCATTGATCGGAACCATCGGCCAGGCGGGATTTAACCCCTTAAGGTATTTCTGGTTACCGTCTATCACTAACTTCTTGAACGTCGCTTCGTTGGCATCGGTCAGTTTGGCGATCACTAGTTTGCCGTTGGTGGCCTCTTTGCCGGTGTCAAACAGGACAAAGGTCCCTTCAGGAATGCTGAGCCCCATGGGGGCGGTCATCGAGTCACCGTCAACCAGTAACCAAAATCCCTCGCCCTGAATATGCGCGTCAGACTCAAGCCATTGGTCGATATCTTTTAGGCTATAAGCCTCAATGGCTTCGTTCCAGGCACCGGCCTGGACCTTGCTTATCACCGGATATTGGGTACCTCGGGTGTAAGGCCTTGGGTTGGACACGTTGCTGCCTTCACCGGTGATGATTCCCAGCTGCAGCCAGACGGGGTCAACCTTGAGAAACTTGGCCAGCTCTGCCATGACGGCAGGGCGCGGCAACGATTCTGCGTTTAACCACTTGCTCACGCCTTTTGAAGACAAACCTGTCGCGCGGGATAAGGCTATCCCACGTCCATGTTCATCAAGCCCAGCGTCTTTACAGGCCTGCGCCAGCCTCTGAGCAAATTCTTCACGCAGTTTTTCAGTTTGAACCATGAGTACGATAGTAAACCACTTGCAAAGACTTTCAGTTCAATAATAATATGTACTGAAAGTACGAAAAGGAAGGGCTTTCAGCGTTTAATTACAAAACTGCTTAGCCACCGAAGACATCTTGCTCTTTTCACAATGGACGTACTGTCCTACGTCGCTGCAAAGCGAATTAATGAATATCAGAGGGTTAGGGTGATATCTATCAAGGATATTGCCCGTCAGCATGCCAATGGATGCATTCCGTCCGTGAAGAGACTCTCACACTACGCAGTTAAGTACTCAACAAAATCGCTGAACTTCGAGCCAAACATGGCCTAAGGGGCGCCTTATGAAAATCACCTCTACCGACTTCCTGGTCATCGACATCTATTCCAACCATGACCGTAGCTGGATCTCTCGTGTCAGCACCGCAGAGCGGTGTGCCGCAATTATCAGGCGCAGTGAAGAAGTGGTTGAGATTTATCTTCGCTGGGCACGACAACTCTAGAAGGAGCAATGTATGGACATCAACGTAAAAACAATTCCCGACCTTCTGGTATCGACCAGAGGTAATCAGGCTCAACTGGCGAGGATCCTGGGCGTTAGTCGTCTAACTCTCAAGAAATATGTTAATGACCGAAAGGCTGAGGAACATGCCGTGATTAATGGCGTTCTGATGACCATCAGTCAGAGGGACAAGGTAAAAAAGTTATAAAGCGGGAATACACCACCGGCGACATCAAGAAGATTAAAGAGATGGCCGGTCAGTATTCTCCGCAGGAAATTGCAGACACTCTGAACAGAACCAAAGCCGCATTGATGGCTTTCGCAAGCCGCAACGGCATCTATTTTAGCCGCGGACCTAACAATCAGCACACTCAGGCGTCGGTCAACGAGGTAGTCAGACTCAAGGGCGAGGGCAAGTCCTATCGGCAGATTGTGGCCATCACCGGGATACCGATTTCAACCTGTGCGTATTGGTGTCGGAGGCAGCATGAAGCGAAGCTGGTTTCTACACGATAACCTCAGCACCGACGAAGCCGAACAGCTAATCCTCCAGTACCACGCCCGTCATATCCAGACCCGCAAGCAGCTTAATCCAGACCGTCTCTCATGGTGCGTTTCAGCCTATCTCGAAGAACGCAGGCGTCGGCCTCAGTCCAGCACTCGCTGGCAGAGCGCACTCGGGAGACTGACCTGATGCAGTGATTCAGCGTTCTCGGTTGTCACCTCTTACAGATAAAGAAGGAGTCGGAAAGGCTCCTCAATCTCAAGGCATTAACTAAAAATTTAGAATATTTGGGGAAATATATGAGAAAGCAAGATGCACTTTATACCTTACCTATGGTGTTAAAACAGGCGGATCTGCGCCGCGTTTGGTGTCGCGGCCGTAGAACTATTACGCCTGCGCAACGGGTATGGACGCGCTATATGCTGTCTCTATGGGGTAAACATCTCGGCGGCGATGATGCACCGACCGGCTGTGTCAGCGTGATTGGCAGACTGATGATCCGCTCTGAATGGAGCCAGGATCAGTCGGAGAGAATCATTAAGGTCGTTGAAGGTCTTTATAAAGAAGGGCTTCGCGGCGAGGAGCTGTTCAGGCGATCGCGTCAAATCGTGGTACCTGGCGCATCGATAAGCAATATTCTTGCCTCGGCCAAAGAAGAGGATGACGCCGCTTTCGTGGAGTCGGTCATGCACAAAGAGATTAAGCGCGACAGTCCGATTCGTTCCGTGGCCATCAAACGTTACTGTGAACGGCGAACTGTGCAAAATATCGCCAAAGATATCAACTACCACACCGGGTTTAACGTTCAGGCGGGTAGAAAGCGGGTGACATGGTGCGAAGAGATACTTGAAGAAGAGATGTTTTTTGCGATGAAACGCACAATAGAGAACACTGATACCCCTAATGTGGCCTATTAAGAAATTTTTATTTAAAAATCCTTGAAAAGTGAGAAATGAATCTGTATATTTACATCTAAGCTTGGAAATAAAAGCGAACAACAATGGCAGCAAGGGTTTTTCGTAATAAATAGGCAATAAGTCATTCAGTTACACACCGTTTACGTAAACCCCGCAGCGAACGAATTCAGAAGCCCTGGCAGCAATGCGAGGGCTTTTTCGTTTGCGCGCCGGGCCGCTCGTTGGCATGGCGGAACAGGCAACAGGTCTTTCACTTTCGTTGTGAAAAACAGCAAAGGCTCACTTCGGTGGGCCTTTTTTGTTCCCCGTCTCTAACCCTATTAATGACTAAGACGCGACCAACCCCGGTTGGAGGTGGAGGCCATGAAGATGAATCAAAATAGTGACGGATTCTGGACACACTACTGGGCTTCGGTAACGGCAATCGCCAGCGCCGCTGGACTGACTACTGAACAGTGGATCTACATATTCTGCGCAATCTTTGGTGCGCTTCTGTCGCTCGGTTCATATCTGGGCAATCGACGTGCTCTCAGTGCCCGGCAGGACGAAGAGGAAAAGAGAACGGAAATTCTTCGCACTTATCTTTCATCTAGAAAAGATAATTCTGCCGCGCAATAACGCCTGCGACCTCGAGAGCGATTGACGCCTCGACGAGCAGACTTTTCCCTCTGTTTTATCACCGGTGACATTAACCCGCGTTTATGTCATCTCCCGCGCCGAGCTTCACGCTACCCAATGGCGCATCACCGTTATGCAGGCACCTACGTGATATGGCCGATCCCTCAGAAATACTCAATGTTATTGCGGCTCAGGTGGCCGCAATTGTTTATCCCAACGGTACGGGCTCGCCCAGTGTTACCGGCACAGTAGTCAGTATTTACGCTGGCTGGCCCGTTCACAGCGTGCTCGACACCGATATCCAGGCCGGGATAACGCATATTTCGGTGTATCCGATGGAAGGCGAGCAAAAAATTCCCACCGCGCTAGGGCGGCCTTATCGCGCGGTAGACTGCGGAGATCCGTCGGTTATCGCAACGGTAAGCGGCACCGCCGTCACGCTATCAGGTACCGTTTCAACCCCTCAGAACCTCTACTTTCTGGTCGATGGCAGCGGTTATCATTATTCCGTGCAATCGGGTGACACACTAACGTCGATTGCGACAGCAATAACAACGCTTATTCCGAACGCCAGCAACGTCGAGGAGGTTATCAGCCTACCTCAGGCGACGCAGATAGTGGCCAGAGTGGGGGGCGTCGGTACCGAGGCGCGGGAGCTGCGCAGGCAAGCCAAAGAGTACCGCATAACCGTCTGGGCTCCGACGAGGCTGCTGCGCGATACCCTCGGTGGAGCGCTGGATGAAGGATTGTCGATTAACAGCAGTTTACAGCTCTTGGACAACCTGCCGGCTTTCATGATTTATGCACGCTCAATGTATTCCCAAAACACCCAAATCTACCGGCGTGACATGGTTTTTTCTGTGAACTATGCCACCTCGCAAACTCTCTCGGCGCCGCAGGTTGTGGCACCGGTTATGAGCATCAACGACCACACCCAAACCCTCTAAATCATCAGGAGTAATCATGGCAGATACCGATGACGTTAACGCGTCAGGCTCTACTGCGTCCGTAAGCGCAGATTCATCCTCGGCAGCGGCAGCGGCGGCGGCGTCCCTCGGCTTTATCTTGGTCACCCGCATTGCGTTTGCCGATTATCAGGTTGGCGACGAGATTACCGATGAGGATGAAATCAACGACATCCTCGCTGGCGAACTCGCCGTTTACGTGATTAAACGCGCCGCATAATCCCCTTTATTCAACATCAGAGCCCGCCTGAAGTGGGTCTTTCATTTGGAGATAGCCATGCCGATTTATCAAGCTGGCAGTTTGAACACCTCTGCGCTGACCGCGCCAGACTTATACGTCCAGGTTGTTGCACCCCAGACACAGTACATTAATGGCGTTGCGACCGACGGCCTCGGATTGGTCGGTATCGCAAGCTGGGGTCCGGTCAACAGCCCGTTCCAGATTAGTTCGGCAAGCGATCAGGCCCTGTACATCGGCAGTCAGCAGAACCGCAAATATGACCTTGCGACGGCGGTTGCCATTTCTCTGCAACTCGGTGCGACCAACCTGAACTGCGTGCGCGTCACCGACGGCACCGACATTGCCGCCAGCGTTGCTTTAAAGGATGTGGCAAGCAGTCCGGCGACGGGGGTAACCTTGACCGCAATTTACAGTGGTACCACCGGTAACAGCATCCAGGCGATGATTACCGCAGGTTCGGCGGTTAGCTCTTACAAGTTGACTATTTATCTGCCGGGCCAAACCGCCGAAGTGTTCGACAACATTACCGGCAACGGTGCGACCTTCTGGACAAATCTGGTAAATGCGGTCAATAACGGACAAACCAGCGTACGCGGCGCAAGTCAACTGGCTATCGCGACCGTTGGTACCAGCAGCGCCTTGCCAAATGTAACGGCCACTTACAGCCTGACGGGCGGCACCGACGGCGCTGCCAGCATTACTGATGCCGCGCTGGTCGGCTCCGACGGCACCAGTACTACCCGTAAAGGGATGTACGCTCTGCGTGGCACCAATTCGCAGGTCATCAACCTAGTGGGCCTCACTACCTCCACGCTGTGGCCGACGGTGAATACGTTTGCCGCCAGCGAAGGTTCTTATGCCGTCTCGCAGTTTAGCGCCGGCACTACCTATGTCTCGGCGGCAGCGCTGCTCAACACGGCAGGGGTAGACAGCTGGAACTTCAAGGCGATGGTCGGTGACTGGGTGTACTGGCTGGACAGCGTTAACGGATTGACCCGCATGGTTGAACCGGCAACCTTCGAGGCCGCCAATATTGCCGCGCGCAGTCCATCAATCTCTACGCTGAACAAAGCAATCAGCACTATCGTATCAACCCAGCGCAACCTGGCGAACCAGCCTTACTCGCTGTCTGAAATCGGGGCTATCAACTCGGCGCGTCTCGACGTCATTACCAACCCATGTCCGGGCGGCAACTACTTTGGTATCCGCTCCGGCCGTAACACCAGCTCGACCGCCAGCCAGAACGACGACACCTATACCCGCATGACCAACTACCTGTCATTAACTCTGGCAGCCAGTTTTGGCGGCGTAGTGGGGCAAAATCAGACCGCAGACCTGCGTCGCGAGACGAAAAGCACCATTGAGGCGTTTCTGCAAAACCTTGACGATCAGGGCATGATCGGCGATCCGAACGGTGCTGCCTCCTTCGCAGTTACCCTGGACTCGACCAACAATCCGGATTCTCAGGTTGCACTCGGCTACATGCAGGCCGACGTCGCGGTCAAGTATCTGAACGTCGTACGTTATTTCCTGATTAACCTCGAAGGCGGCGGCAGCGTCACCATCACGGTTTCTAACTCAGCGTCTAACTAATCACCCTCAAGACCCGCCACGGCGGGTTTTCTCTCTGGAGCAAGACTATGCCGCAAAATGGATACACTCTTGGCCGCGATATCGCCGTCGATATCGTCACCGCCTACGGAACTCTGCGCATTCCGCAGGTCATCAGCTTTGACGCGAAACCTAAAGTCAACAGCCTTGAAATCACCCCCCTGAACGGCCTGACCGATGAGCTGCTTATCCCTAAAAACTGGGGCGGCACCATCGAAGCCGAACGTCAGGATGCGACTCTCGACGCTTGGTGGGCGCAGTGGGAAGCCGATTACTACAGCGGCGTGAATCGCGCAGCAGGCACCATCACCGAGACTATCGAAGAAGTGAATGGCTCCGTCAGCGTCTGGCGTTATACGAATGTTCAGATCCACTTTACGGATCCGGGTAAGAAGTCTGGCGACCAGACTGTTCGTCAGTCCATGACCTTTACCGCACAACGCCGCATCCGCGTATCTTGATTGAGAGAAAGAAATGGCAAAGTTAAACGTCCACGAAACGAAAGATGAAGACCTGAAACAGCCTGTGGAAGAGGGCGGCACTGTGACCGACGTTCGGGGTCGCGTGATTAAAATTCGCGAACTGGATGCCGTGCAGGAGGCGCGCGTCTTCTGCGCAGCGGGCGCGGAAGACGCAGTAAATATGCCTTACATGAACATGTACGTTTTTCCTACGGCGCGGGTGGAGGAAATTGACGGTGAAAAATATGCCGTTCCTACCAATAAGCTGCAGATAAACGGCATGCTCAGTGTGTTGGGAAAAGCCGGATTAAATGCGGTTCAGGAGTTTATTTTCCAAAAAATTGGCGAAGAAAATGCCGGTCAACTGGATGACAACGCCGCAAAAAACTAGCCCAGAACCCCGAGTTTCGCAATCAATGTTGGTTGATGAAAAACGGGGTTCCTTTCCATATTGTTTTTAAAATAACCGAGCTTTTGCCGCATGAAAGATTCGCGATGGCGGTCGTCTTTAGCGAATTCGAGGGCAACAAGTTTAACTGGACGACGAAACAGTTTGAGGAGTCGGGCTGATGGAATCGGCTAATTTACCGGTAAAGCGGCTGACTCCTCGACCTGCATTTCAATAACCCCGGCCCACATGCTGGGGTTTTTCATTTTTTAACAAGAGGTTGTCTATGGACGTGAGGGCTTATCAAGATGCGGTGCGGCAGGCTTTAGATGACCAGATGACCCACAGTATGATGAACTTCAGTCAGCAAGCGAAGACGCTGAATGAGCGGTTCATTCAGATGACGAAGAACATCAAAAGCGTTTCAACAGCGGCAAAAGATGCGCAAAAAGTCCTCAGCGGTATGAGTGAGGCGATGAAGAATCAGTTTTCCAACGCTATCAAGGGCGCAAAAGATTATGCCTCGGCGTTGAAAATGGTCACCACCCATGCGCGGGATGCGGCAAAAGCGGGTACAGATCAGGCCAAAAGCGGCGCAGGAAGGAAAAGCCGTAGGGGCAACAAGAACTCAGAGAGGTCAGGCCACGAAGAAGAAAAAAAATCAGATGATGACGGTGAGTCCGGACTAGAGAAGGCCAAAAAGCTTTACGAGGTTTTCAGTCAAATCAACGCCACGGGCGTGGCCTACCAAAAGCTGCTGGAGGGGTTGCGGGCTCGAGGCCTCGATGATGCTCAACTGAGCCAGGCGAACGATTTCGTTTATACCAACAACATTCCTGATACCTCACGCCTGGACCGGATGAGCATTCTCGCCGATGCTCAAAATACGTTTAACGCGGACGGTCTGGGCAAGCAAAAGTCTCTACAGGCCGCCGAGGTGATGATGCCAGTGTTGGCACGTTACGACGTCGCCTCGAAAATGCTTGATGATGCCTATGACCCCTTAAAAGACCCCAACCGCGGAGTCATTAATAAACTCGTAGAATCAATGGGCGCGTTAAACGACCCGAAGCGGGCCTCTGAGATAGCCGATGGGGTGTTTAAGTACACTCAGGGTACCCATCAGACAATCGATCAAAAGAAATTTGAGGCATTCGTCAGCAGCAATAGCCCGGCTACACGCAGGCAAAATATTGCCTCTCTCTTTGGTGTGCTTGAACCGGTGATTGACGACATGGGGGGTGATGCGGCCGCCTCTGGAATGCAAAAGGCGGCCAATCATATCAACGGCAAAATGGCGTCGGTGCCGAAAAACCTTCGTCAGGAGCTTGCTCGTTTAGACATTGCCAATGCCAGCGGAAACGGACAGACGCAGACTCTGAGTGACCTGCAGTCCTCGGACATTGCCCGCTACACCCAGAAGCTGATGGCCATCTATGCCGCTCACGGCATTAACAGTGCCGCCGACAGGCAGCGTGAAAACAGCCTTCTGTTTGGCAGCTCGGGTGCGAAAGTTTATGACAAAATCATGGAGTCTGCCCTCAAGACACAGCCGGGATATAACAGCGTTACCGGTATTGCGTCAGTTCTCGACTCTCCGCGTAGTCGCGTGCTGATGGCAAAAGACCAGGTTGCCAAGAAATATCAGGATATGCAGCTCACGATTGCCGATAAAGGAAAGGTCACGGACATTTTTGCTAAGGGGGAAGATATCCTCTCCGGCGCCATGGCTATAGGCACAAACTTTATGGACAAGCACCCGTTATTAACCTCAATAGGCACTGACGCCACCTTGGCCTATGGTGCACTTTCCGGGCTCAAGGGCGGTTGGTCAATGCTGAAGAAGGCCGCAGGTGCACTGGGCAATCCATTAAAGTTACTCGAAAAAGTGGGCGGCAGAGCAGCATTGACCACGGCGGCCGAGGCGATACCCGAGGCCGTTGCAATGATAGGCGGATGGCCGGTAATTGCCGCGGGTGCCGCTGTGGCAGCGACGGGGTATGGCGGATATCAGCTCTATAAGCACTTCAATCAAGACAGTCCTGCAGGCGAGCCGTTAAACGCCGTTGCTAGCAAAGGGGCTGCGGACTTTAATGTCAGCAATCCGGATTCGGCCGCGCAGTACCGCCATCTGATTAACCCAGGCCAATATCCTGCGGTGCCTCCGGCATTTTCCTCTGCCGCGCCTCAGCCGGTCAATCTGCTGCTTACCCACGAAGGGCGTCAGGTGCTTATCGCGACCGTTATCGGTGGAATAAGCAAAGAGGCCTCCAAACCAAGAAGCGGCGTCAGCGGTTTCGATCCTTCACAGCTATTTTTACCGCCCGGCTCGGTAAGTAAACTGGCCACCAATTAACGGAGTTTTTATGTCGGTAATAAGCGTGCTGAATAAATTAGCCCCGGCGACAGACACCACCACGACCCGCCTGAAACTCGGGGACTTTCAGTTTACCGACTTCGAAGTGCCCGAGCGCCTGTCGATCCCGGCTAAACAGAAAACCGTGATGCACCAAATGATTGGCGGCAAGCGAGTCGTCGACGTGCTTGGCGTGGAGTACGACGCGTTTAGCTGGTCGGGCACGATTACCGGGGCCAATGCGGGGGATCGGGTGACCACGCTCGAACGTATGCGTGACGCTGGGAAGATGCTGACCATGACCCTCGGGACCTACAGTTTCAACGTCGTGATCACCGCCTTTACGCCAGTGTTCGAGTTTGTCTATCGCAGACCCTACACCCTTGAGGTGGCGATCGTTGAGCGTACTGACGCGCCGGTCCGCGCCGATACCCTGACCGGCGCCCTTAATGCGCTCGTTAACAGCGATCTGGGCAAGGCGCTGGATCTCGCCGCGGTGGTCAACGCCTCATCGGTTAAAGATGTGACCACCAGCGCGACTTCGGCGGTAAGCGGCGTGACGTCGGCGATGGCCACGGTGCAGTCGGCGGTCAATCAGGTGACTGACTTTGCGCATGCGACCATTGATACCGTGCAAACGGTGGTCAGGCCGATAGTCGCCGCGCAGAAGGTCGTCAGCCAGGCGATTACGCAGGTGGAGGCCGAGGCGACCAAAATCACCACCCTCGGTGGGCTGGTACCTGGGAATCCTATCTCAAAAACCATCACCAACTTACTGAGCCAGGTCAAAACAGCGACCCAGCTCCCGGCGTTATATCAGTTGCAGAGCGTGCTCGGCCGGTTGAGTAAGAACGTTCAGTCGGGCCAGACCGCCGACGGCGTTCGTACCATTACCCACTCCGGCGGCAACCTCTTTCAGGTGGCATCCGAGCAGTTGGGTGACGCCTCGCTCTGGACCGCGCTGGCGACGGTTAACCACCTTACTGATACCTCGCTCACCGGCATCAATACGCTGATCGTTCCTTCAAACCCGACGAACGACCTTCAAACGAGCTAACTATGGATATTAATAACGCGATAGTGACGTCCGGCGTGCGAAATATCGGCGGTCGCTGCCTGTTAAACGGCGTTGAGGTGCCTTTTGTCACCTTTGACGTGGAAAGTAATTCCTTCCGTTCGGCCTCTACCTTCAACCTGACGCTGGCAACCTCTGCGCTTCCGGATGCAATGGGACTGCTCAATTACTGGTCCACGCAGACCACCATCAAGGTCGAGCTCTCGGTCAAGTTGGTGACGCAGTCCGGTATCGACGAGAAAAAGCTGATTGTCGGCAATATTGATGATTGGGATTTTAATCCGGCGCATTTTGAAATTACCGCCAGCGGGCGCGACTATACCGGCCTGCTGATCGACGCCAAGTCGGCTGGAGAGAGTTTCAAAAACTACACCAGCTCGCAGATTGCCAGCCTTTTGGCGCAGCGCCACGGATTGACCCCGATGGTCACGGCGACCACCGGTCGCTTTGGTGAGTTTTATCAGATTGATTCAGCGCATCTGACCGGCGAACAGACCGAGTGGGACCTGCTGAATACGTTGGCGAGCATAGAGGGATATTCGGTCTACGTGGAGGATAACAGCCTCTATTTTCAGCCGGCGCCTGACCCCGCGAAAGCCGACAACTACGTGATTCGTTGGCAGCCGCCGGGGTCACTGACCTACCCGCAGTGTAATCTGTCTGATGACCTGCATTTCACCCGGGCGCTGACGATTGCAAAAGGCGTCAAGGTCGAGGTGAAGAGCTGGAACTCTAAACGCAAAAACAAGCAGTTTGTTGCCACCTACCCTAAGACCTCGACCCAGGAAAATCCGCAGGTTTACACCATCATCCGTAACGGACTTACCCCGGAGTCAGCGGACGCACTGGCGCTCTCGCTTTATAAGAGCATCGTGCAGCACGAAATGAAGTTTACCGCCTCGACGGCGGGGGACAATCTGCTCACCCCGCATACGCTGGTGCGTATTGAGGGGACTCAAAGCCCGTTTGACCAGATTTATTACTGTGACAGCGTGCGCCGGACCTTAAGTTGGGATTCGGGTTACACCATGTCAATTTCCGGCAAGAACCATAGCCCAGCACTGGATGTCTCCTCATGAAAGCATTAATGAACGCGATGGCGAGCCGAGCCATGCAGGCGAGCGCCGGGGATACCGGCACGCGGCAGGGCATCATTACTGCCTACGATCCCGCTGCCTATGCCGTCAAGGTTCAACTACAGCCCACCGGCGAAGAAACCGGCTGGATACCGCTGCAATCTCCGTGGGTCGGCAACGGCTGGGGCCTTGTCGCCGGACCGGTGATTGGCGCAGTGGTGGTCATCGAACCCGACTCTTTCAACATCGGCAATGGCGTCGTGGCCGGGCAGCTGTTTAACGACATTGACCGCCCCCCTGCGGTGCCATCGGGTGAGTTCTGGCTCGTTCATCAGTCCGGTTCTTTGCTGAAGTTCACCAACGACGGGCAGGTGCGGGTCAGTTCGACGGAGAAAATTACCTATACCGCACCGGCCCATCACTTTATCGGCGGCGACGTGACCGTCGATGAAAATCTGATTGTGGTGAAAGATATCTATGACCAGAACCAAGCATCTGGCTCGGTAAAGACCCTTCGCACTACCTATAACGGCCATACCCATCACGAGAACGGGCAGGGGAGTAATACCAACGGCCCGAACCAGCAAATCACCTAAGCGGGAAACCCATGAAGGATATTTATCACTATATAGGCGGTGACCTAAGCACCTCGCCGACGGGAGACCTGCGTCCCGTGGAGAGTACCGAGCGCGGTAAGCAGAGGGTTCTCAGGCGGCTCATGACCAATCCGGGGGATTATATTTTTCACCCCGCCTACGGCGCCGGCCTGGGCCAAAAGGTCGGTGAGTCAGTCAACATCAATGAATGGAAAGCGCTGATACTCGGACAAATGCTTCTCGAGGATGCGGTGGCGCAGGATCCGACCCCCACCGTCACCCTGACCATTATCGAACAGGGCGTCAGCGTCTACGTCAGTTACACCGACGCAACAACCGGTACCCCTGCAACTCTCAGTTTCGACGTGACGAGGTAATCCCGTGGCTCTCAATATAAAAACATTCGCAACGCTGGTTAGCGATCAGGTGACCGCTTTACAGGGCGCCGCCGCCGGGCTGGTGGATACCGCTATCGGCAGCATTCTTCGCTCCATCTTGGAATCCAACTCGGCGGTGGCGATATGGATACAGCAACTTATCGTGAATCTTCTGGTCACCACTCGGGCGGCAACCAGCTCTGGCGATGACCTCGACAGTTGGATGGCCGATTTCAGTTTCACTCGTCTTGCGGCCACTGCGGCAACCGGGCAGGTGGTTTTCAGCCGCTTTACGGCGACTAATCAGGCGGTGATTCCCGTGGGCACTCAGGTGTCGACCACCGACGGCTCACAGGCTTATTTGGTCACCACCGATACCACCAATGCCGCGTATGACCCGACGCTGGCCGGCTACCTGATAGCCGCTGGCGTCACTTCAGTGCGCGTGCCGGTACAGGCGGTGACGGCAGGGGCGGCGGGGAATGCGCTGGAAGGTACGATCACCGTGATCTCCGGCTCCGTTCAGTACGTCGATACCGTCACTAACCCGGTGACCTTTGGCACTGGTGAGGACGCCGAGTCTGACACCGATTTTCGCGCCCGCTTCGTGCTGTGGATAGCCTCACTCTCTAAATCTACGCTGTCTGCAATCGGCTACGCGCTGTCGAGTATGCAAAACGGTGTGACCTACACCCTGACCGAAAATCAGACTTACAGTGGCCTGTCCCAGCCTGGCTATTTTTATGCCGTGGTGGACGACGGAAGCGGTGCCCCGTCAAGTACATTTCTGGGGCAGGCATACAGCGCTATCGATGCGGTGAGGGGGTTTACGGTCACGTTTGGGGTTTTTGCACCGGCACGGGTGACGGCAAACATCGCCATGACGATTACCTTGAGTGCGCCCGCCGTGCGCGCCGAGGTGGTCGCGTTGGTGGATGCCGCGCTAGAGGCTTACGTTGCCGGATTAGCGCTGGGTCAAACGCTTCCCTTCACCCAACTTGCCACCATTGCCTACGGCGCAAGCCCGTATGTGACCAACGTTACCGGTGTCATGCTGAACGGAAGTTTGGCCGATGACTTAACAGCAACCGCCAGTCAGGTTATCCGCGCTGGCACAATTTCGGTGAGCTAAATGGCGACTGGCGACTCTCAAGATATGTTAGGCCGCCTCAAGGCGCTCATTCCGCCGACGTGGTACGGGGACGACAACCCGATAAGAGACGCGATCCTGACCGGCTGTGCATCGGCGCTTTCCTGGTGTTACTCGCTTTACCTGTACGCCAAACTGCAGACTCGAATCAATACGGCGACTGACGGCTGGCTTGATATCGCGGCCTATGATTTTTTCGGTAAAAATCTGCCCCGTTCTGCAGGCCAGTCTGACGATCTTTTTCGCAACACTATTCGCACCAACCTGTTTCGCGAACGCGGAACGCGCCAGTCTATCATCAAGGTCCTCGAGGATTTGACCGGCAAAACGCCCGATATTTTCGAACCCTCGCGACCTCAGGATACCGGTGCCTATAGGGGAGCGAGTCTCGGTTATGGACTGGCGGGCGGATACGGTTCGATTTTGATTCCCTATCAGGCGTTTGTTACCGCGTATCGGCCAGACGGCGCAGGTATCCCCTTTGTTGCGGGTTACAGCGCGGTCTCGGCTGGATACAGCGATGCCTCACGCGGTGAGTATGCTTCGACGGGAATGATTAGCGGCCTGATAACCGATACGCAGATTTACGAGGCGATCGCCTCGGTAAAAATGGAAGGCACGCTGGTGTGGGTCAAAATACTCTCACACCGTGCCGACGATTACTCACAACTAGGGATAGACTTTATTACCGGTGAGTCATCACTGCTCGAGTATGCGCAATGGTAGCGCCTCCGGTCGTAACACCTTCCCTGAATACCTCTTTCCTTCCATTGGAGAAGCACAATGGCATTTATTGATGGTCAACTTCTTACTGCGGCTCAATTAAACGATTTAGCCAACAAGTCCGACCTGGACTCGGCAATCGAAGCCAAGATTGATGAGATAAACGGCTATAACCTAAGCGCCGCCCAGTCGGCAGACGCGGCGGCCTCGAACAGTGCCTCTGCACAAAGCGCGGTGGCACTTGCCCAACAGGCCGCGGCCGAGGCGCTGGCCGCAGAGGACGTATTGAGAAGCGAACTGGCGGCACCGGCCGGAGCCGGCCTTTCAGGCTACCAGATAGGCCAGACGTATGGGGCTAATACCGTCGGAACAAAGCTCAATCGCAGAATCGACATTGAGGATTTTGCCGATGAAAACTCGGAAGCCGGAGACTGGACAATCGCCATTCAGGCGGCCATAAACCAGTCACTAATTGATGGCAGCGACGTCTACGGACGGGGTAACTACACCATTTCGAATACGCTGAAAATTGCCGGTTTTGCTTCCCAGGGATTAAATTTATACCTCAATTCATTGAGCGTTAACTCGGCATTCCCGAAATGCGATAGCTTCTGGGACAGCCCAACGCCGATGATCCTAATTGGTGATGGCGGCGCAAACGTCACGGGATTAAATATCACCATCGGTACTTTGCACGGCGGTATTTATAATGCTTCAAGCGGTGACATTGAATATATTGCCGACGGTATTAAACCTAACGGCAATGGTTTTGCCCTGTCACATTTTCACATTGGATACGCGCTTTACTGTTACGCCGTTATTCGTACTGGTGACCAGCTTACGCCGAATGCCTCGATGTGGATTACCGGAGATTTCTGGACGCAAAACTATCTTGGCGTATTGATGAAAACCGGTACGGGCAGCGGTGCGCCGATCGTCGAAGGGTGGAAGTTCTTCGTTAAATTTATCGCCGCCAACAACTATGGCGGTATCTGGTTCCTCAACTCCGGGCAATACGCTCAGGTGAACGGAGACTTTGACTTCAATGGCGGCTGGCTGGGCATTCTGCATCTTTCTGATACCACTTACGTCAGCGAGCTGGTCGGAAATGCCGGTGAAATGCTGACTGACGGCACGACTCAACTGGCCTTTATGGCTCACTACACTTATCAGGGATCAAATTACGTCATCGTGGCTGCCGATCGGCCTATGTCAGACTACGGTGGCGGCACAGGAACCTTTCCATGGGCTGCGGGAAGCACGATCACCAGCGTAAAAGCCAGTGATATCGCCATTAAGTTCGACAAAGCGATGCTTGCGGGAGACAACGCGTCATCTAACAACTTCATCGATATCATCCACGATTTCCAGTACACCGCGTTCGGTAAAATTCAGGTAGTAGCTGGTTATCTGGCGGGTGTTTATGGTGGGTTACTTCACAGCTCGGTATTTCTTTACCAGAACTCGTTCGACGGCGTTACCCAAATCGTTGACGGCATGGCGGTAAGCAACTCCGGAACGACGCTGTCCTTTTATAACAAAACGGTATCCGATTCACCTTACTCCAACATAACCGCTGACTTCGTCAACTTCGAGAAAAGGCTTTATCTCAAAGATCATACAACAATCGGCATCAACACCTATATTGCCGTTCCTCGCGCCACCAGTGCGGATGACTTCACGACTATTCTGCCGCTTACAGATACCTCCACGGATAAATACGGTGAGGAAGGTTCTAAGTGGCACGTCGAGATAATCTCTAACTACTCCGGCTGTGGCGGTTCACACGACGTCTACATATGGGGAGTCGGAAATGCCAGGGTGACTAACCAGCAGCAGCTCGGCTATGCCTACGAATGGCGCTATATGCAACAGGCGAATGCGGACGGTACGGCGATTAGTGGCATCAACCTGCAAATCCGCCAGGATTCGCAGGACGTGATTAAATTTTCAGTCAATATGACGAGGATAGGATAATGGCAGATACAGTGACTCCCACCATTGCGGCATCGTCGAAAGACGTTTTTAATGCTAGCGGTACTGCGACCAGCACAACCACTTTGCAATCAATCTACCAGGTTCCTGTCTATGTTAATGTCCCGATGCTTAATGCCATGGGCGTTGAAATCAACGGAGGTGATTATGCTCCGATCTGGGATATGCTCAGCATCGGTGGGCGAATTACCCAGGACCCTAATGCGGATCAAAAGGTGGGGCCGGGCGTTCTTGCCGAGATGACTATTTCAGCCATAGATACGACCATTGATACCTCGGGCGAAACCGCCGCTGTTAAAGCGATTTATGCCAATCAGAAAATTATAGCCGATAATTTAACGGCAATCGTTCAGGCTATTAATGCCCACCGTGATAATTATTCTATTCTCCTTCAATATATGATCAACTATAAATTATTGAATCCTGCATCCTCTTAATAAGGAGTTTTATCTATGGCTTTAACCGGTTCCATCACCATTAATTCCCAAAGCTTGCCAGATGCCTATGTCGTCGTGAGCTCAATTACCTTAGAGGGAACAATGGCGCAAGCAATGTTTTCGCTTTATGCCACAGTAGGGGCATATATAGCGGGCGCATTACCTATTATCACTTACCCTGGCTATATTCCTTACTCAATGAGTCAGGTCCCTTTAGATGTGGTAGAAACCTCTACCTATGTAGCAGGGTTATTCCCCGGTTTTACGCGCGTGACAACCGCCGATAAGACTTCAGTGAGTAGCGTAACCACTGACAGAGCAGCAATTCTGGCTGCTGCGCAAGCCTCGGCAGCTGCGGCAACCAGCAGTTCAGCGTCAACGTCTACCGCAACGAATACGGCAACGAGTGATACCTCAGGCACCACAGTGAGTGCATCCAGTTAATTTTCCGCAGCCTGTTAATCCTCTCTCCTTATATATTTTTTCCTGAAGCCTAAATCATGCTTATTTCTTTATGGAGTTAAAATGGATCGTCAAATTGTCTATCCTGGTGCAATTCCGCTTGAAACAGATTTGTTAAATACTAATAAATATGCCCTGATAGGTTTGGCTAAACTCTCAGCATCAATTATGGGGGAGGCTACCTATCTCAGAGGTCTGGAATGTACGCCAACCAATCCGGCCTCAATGACAATAAATATTGCAAAAGGTGAAATATATAGCCTGCAAAACACTGATGGAACGGCATATTCATCCCTCGCGGCAGATACCACTAATTCTATTCTAAAGCAGGGTATTATTCTTTCCTCTACCGCATTGACTTTATCGGCACCGACTGTTGCGGGTCAGTCGATTAATTATTTAGTTCAGGTGGCTTACAGCGATAAGGATTCTGGGGCTACAGTCCTACCTTATTACAACACTACGGATCCGACGGCTGCCTATAGTGGGCCAGCAGGGTCAAGTGCGACGCAAAATACGGTCAGGTCAGGCATTTGCACCGTAGGTTTGAAGCAGGGTGTCGCGGCGGTGACGGGGACTCAGTCCACGCCCGCGGCAGATGAAGGATACACTGCCGCTTGGGTTATTACCGTGGTGCAAGGTGCTACGGCGATTACTGCTGCCAACATCGGCGTTTCGCCAAACGCGCCGTTCCTTCCGGCCAACGGCCTGGTTGATGGAGGGCAGAAAAAGACCCTGACGCACGCCGTCGATTTCGGCTCGACCAATGCCTATGCGGCCAACTACATGCCTGCCATCACCTCGTTAACCGACGGCATGGAGCTTACCTTCAAGGCAAAGACCAGCAATACGTCCAGTGCAAAACTTGCGGTTAATTCTCATTCCGCCTTTCCGTTGTTAAATATCGCTGGCGCAACGCTGAGCGGAGGGGAAATCCTCTCCGGCGGTTTCGCCACCGTGAAGTGGAATGCGGGTCTGAGTGCATGGATGCTTATCAATTCGACAGGCGTAGGTGCCGCTCTGACTAACCTCGGACTGGGGTCTACAACCCTTAAAGGCGGCCTGGTGGGTACGCCTAGAATCTTCACGGCCAGCGCGACCTACACGCCAACACCGGGAACCCGACTGGTCAAACTTACGCTGACTGGCGGTGGCGGCGGTGGCGCGGGCGCAAAAGCTACGGCAACCTCACAGTCCTTCTCCGGCGGCGGCGGCGGCGCTGGCGCAACCGTGATTGCCTACTTCACGCTGACGGGCGTGAGTACGTATGCCATTACGGTCGGCGCAGGAGGCGCGGGGGCTAGCAATACGTCTGCCACTTCTGGCGGAATCACTTCATTTGCCGGTTTATATACGGCCGCGGGTGGGCAGGGGGCACAGTTTGGGTCCGCGACTAGCGCAGCAGGAGGCGCGGGCGGTACAGCATCCGGCGGCCTGATCAACATTAATGGCGGATATGGCAGTGACGGTCAGTCTGGAACTTTCCTGTTAACCGGAAGCGGCGGCAACTCTTACTGGGGCGGAGGCGGGCGTGCAGCTAACGCCACCGCGGGCGTTACCGGAATGGCCTATGGTTCAGGTGGTGGCGGTGTTTATGATAGCGGCTTAACCGGGACTGCCTTCACCGGAGGTGCGGGCAAGTCTGGCATCGCCGTCATTGAAGAATACGCGTAAAGGCTACTGCGATTTATCAATAATAAAATTGGAGAACTCAATGGATCGCCAGATAGTTTATCCAGGCGCAGTTCCGCTTGATACCGATCTGCTTCACACCAATAAGTATGCCATGATTGGCCTCGCCAAACTCTCGGCAGCACTTATGGGAGCGTCGACTTACCTTCGTGGTCTGGAATGTACGCCCACCACGCCGACCTCAATGACAGTCAATGTGGCGAAGGGCGAAATCTACAGCCTGCAAAATGTTGATGGAACGGCCTACTCCTCACTCGAAGCCGACACCAGTAATACTATTTTAAAACAAGGCCTTCTTCTTTCCTCTACGTCGTTCACGCTGGCCGCACCGTCAGGCAACGGGCAATCGATAAATTATCTTCTGCAGGTCGCCTACAGTGACAGCGATTCAGGGGCAACGGTATTACCTTACTACAATGCCGCCAACCCGGCTGTCGCCTACAGTGGGCCAGGAGGCAACGGGGCGGCGCAAAATACGGTCAGGGCCGGGCTATGTAGCGTCGCGCTTAAGACCGGTGTTGCTGCGACGACCGGCACCCAAACAACACCAGCAGCAGATACCGGATATACAGCAGCATGGGTCATTACCGTGGCTCAGGGCACCACAACACTGA
The DNA here is from genome assembly GCF_002093665.1 of Rouxiella badensis. Lineage (GTDB taxonomy): Bacteria > Pseudomonadota > Gammaproteobacteria > Enterobacterales > Enterobacteriaceae > Rouxiella > Rouxiella badensis. The sequence continues at coordinate 24,353 of NZ_MRWE01000043.1, forward strand.
CTGCCGCCAATATTTCGGCGACGGCGACGGCGCCATTCCTGCCAGCGTCGGGTCTGATAGCCGCTCTACAGCAATGCACCATGACCTATGCAATTGATAAGGGCGCGGCGAATGTTTACACCGCCTCCTTTACTCCAGCGTTGCCCACGCTGGTGGACGGGATGCGCTTGACTTTCAAGGCGAAAACCGCCAACACCGCCAGTTCTACCTTTGCGGCAAATGGTGGTACAGCCTACCCGATTTATTCGCAGCTTCACTTGGCCTTGCAGGGAGGGGAGATAGTCGCCAACGGACTTATCGAAATCGAATGGAATAGCTCGTTAAATGCCTGGATACTTTGTGGCAATAGCGGCGGGGCGTTGCCGGTAGTTGCGGGCACGAAATCAAACCATGCGGTTAACCTTGGACAATTCACCAGCGGGACAGGCTCAACAAAATTACCTGATGGGACTATTATTAACTGGGGGCGAGGCACAGGTGTTACGACATCTGCAGGAGTGAGTATTTCGTTCCAAATCCCATTCTCAAACTCGTCGTCTTATTCCGTATCGGGCCAATCAGCATCGGGTCCAGGCTCAGTAAGCTGTATTCACGCCAGCTCATTCACTGCAAATGGCTGTAATATTTCGGTCACTACCTCCAATGGAAGCTCTACTGTTTATTGGGCTGATCCCTTCACCTGGATTGCCATTGGCCGCTAGTTTGATGAAGAGCCCTCACTCGGGGGTTCTTTGCTTTTCATTCCTCCTCATTCAGCGCGTACTCCCTGCAAATTTGCCGCATAAATTCTCCCTTTCTGACTTACTTCCCGATTTTTATACTCCGATATCAGAATTTTATTTACATCTTTTCAAAGACAGTGCTGTTGAAGCCTAATACTCAGACCCCATTGAGCGGTCATCAGGCATGAATAAAAAAACCCACCGGAAGGTGGGTTTTTATTTTATACATAAACTTAATGATGTAGAGACAGGTTGTTAGAGGCCTACTCTGAAAGGTTTTTTCGACTTTTTAGCCGCTTCAATAGGATCTGCTGCTGCTAGCCATTCTTCGAATCGCAAATAAGCTTCGATAAATTTAACAAAATAGCCAACGTCGGTCATTTGTTCAGCTTGGCTATCCATATATTTGGACGCAAGTTTGAACGCATCATCGTTATCTAATTTCATGGATTTTCTCTTGAGTTATTGAATGCGTAAGAAACATTCAGCATAAAGCTTACTCAATCTTAACAGTGGGTCAAGTAATTCTAATAAAGTTATACAAATCAAAGATAGTGATAATAAAAAACCCATCAAATGATGGGTTTTAGCCAATGGTACATCCATGTACGTTATAAGCTACGCTGTGCTTTATAACGTTAAATGAGCTTATGGTCCGCGATGGTAGTAGCCACCACCGCCGTGATAGCCGTGGTCATGGTGATAATAGCCAGGCCAGATACAGCCGTTTAGCGAAACAACGACTGCAAGAATGCTAAGCATCTTTAATGTATTTTTCATGCCTTACCTCCATTTCTTTAATAAGGTAAGTATCCGGCAGTTTCCGGATTTAATCTATCAACCTTATCCTAAAAAAATAAGAATAAAAAAAGCCCACCAAGGAGACGGGCAGAAATAATATCTAAAATTTACACACATAGGCTAATGATAGCGGTTGTGATCATATCCTCGCGTTATTATCGCCAGTGTAGGAATTGTGTAAGCGTTCATCAAAGACACGAGATTAATTCATGCCATTGCAGGAGGCCCAAATTCAGTGATCCAGCTTATAAAGCTGCGATGTTTGGCGCTAAAGTGCAGGTCTTGTGGCCAAATGAGGTGAATGGGCCGTGGCGCAGGTAAACAGTCGGCCAGGAGAGGTTTAAGCCTTCCCGCCGCAATGTCTTCAGCTAAAAGCAGGCGAGGCTGAAAAATCAACCCAGTACCGCTTAGTGCAGACTGCCGCAGTGCTTGCCCATCGTTGCAGCTGAACGTCGCACTCGCCGGCCATATTAAGGCGTCTCCGCTGCGCCAGGCGTTGCGTTTGTTCCAGTTGCTATAGCGCAGGCAGCGATGAGAGGCTAATTCCTCAAGGCTTCGTGGTTCGCCGTATTGTGCGAGATAAGCCGGTGAGCCCGCGATAGTCATCTGATAGTCTCCCAGACGCAGGGCAACATGAGGCGTGTCGATCGGCAAATCGCCGATACGGAAAGCGAAGTCAAACCCCTCGGCAATGATATCAACGAAACGCTCGCTGAGGTCGATCTCAATCACAACGTCAGGAAAGCTCAACTGAAACTCGCTACAGAGTCTGGCGATGGCACAACTCCCCAGCGTTGTCGACGCGGATATCCGCAGGCTTCCGGCCGGAAAGCGTCTCAGACTGGCAATACGGCTTTCCGCACTGCGCAGGGCAGTGAGTACATGCAAACTCTCTTCGTACCAGGCCTTACCGGCCTGCGTTAGCGTCTGTCGGCGCGTATTGCGTTTTAGCAAACTGGCCTGCAAATGGGTTTCCATTTGCGCCACCATTTTGCCGACCATTACCGAGGAGATATCGAGCCTTTTGGCCGCTTCGCTAAAATTGCCCGTCTCAACGATCGCCACAAACACTTCCATCCAACGTATCTTATTCATGATTACTAACTTTTAGTTATTAATGTGTAAATTATTTGCGCATTTTTCTCCTGATTGCAACGTGTCAGTATGAAATCTCATTCAAAGAGGAGAATACGATGAAAGTGATGATAATTGGTGCCAGCGGCATTATTGGACGTGCAGTGGCAGAAAATCTCGAAAAGGATCATGAAATTATTCGTGTCGGCAAAAGCCGTGGCGATCTGCTGGTTGACCTGACCGAGGAGTCAAGCGTGAAGGCGCTGTTTGAACGCAGCGGTAAAGTTGATGCGATTATCGCTACCATGGGCAGCGTTCATTTTGGACCCTTGGCGGAGATGACCGCAGAGCAATTTAACCAGGGTTTACAGAACAAGCTGTTGGGGCAGGTCAGGCTGGTGTTAATAGGTAAAGAACATCTTAATGCGGGCGGTTCATTTACCTTAACTACCGGCATTTTGACGCATCAGCCCATTCGTACCGGTGTGAATGCGACGGCGGTCAATGCGGCGCTGGAGGGATTTGTGCTTGCCGCCGCGAATGAACTTGCAGGCCTGCGTATTAATGCGGTTAGCCCAACCGTGGTGACCGAGGCGCTGGATAAATATGCGCCGTTTTTCCCAGGATTTGAAAGTGCGTCTGCGAGCCGGGTTGCGCTGGCCTATCGGCGAAGCGTTGACGGAATTGATAACGGGAAAGTATTCCGCGTCTGGTAACTTGCCGTAAACGAAAAAGGCCTCTCAACGGAGAAGCCTTTTACGCAATCGGGTATGGCCTGACCTATCAGCGCGCGAAAAGCTCGCGACGTCGGGTTTTTACGAACTGGGCAATCACAACCAGAACGGCTATCAGCATAAACACGCCGAAGACGCCGACTAACCACTGTGGCATGCTCAAGTTGAACAAAGTCCAGGATCGCTCTGCGCAGTCACCGGTGGCAACAAAGACGCTTGGCAGCCATTTATCCAGCGGTAACCCACTCGGGAAACGGGCCGCAAAGTCGCAGGTCGCAAAAGGTGACGGGTGGAGTTGGATCATGGTGTGCTCCCACGACAGGCGGATACCTTCCCAGGCGCTGTAAATCCAAATCAATATTGCGCCATAGCGCAGCCAAGTTTTCGGGGCAATTGCGCCCACCAGGCCTGCACCCATAATGCCGAACAGTGCGCAGCGCTCATAAATGCACATTACACAAGGTTTTAGCAACATAACGTGTTGGAAATAGAGCGCAACCAACTCGAGGACTAACGCGGTCAGTGCCATTAAGAGCCATGCGCCGCGCCCCTGCGAGCATCGGTTAAGATATTGCAACATAGGTTTATTTTCCATGCAGTAAGCTATCGACTGGCAGTGTAAACCAAAATATCCCAAGTGCCAGCAGGTTAAGGAAAAATTCCGCCAAAAAGAGCATTTAAGTCGACAATCTGGCGATTTTTATTAATATGAATCTAACCTGTGAAACAGTGCTTAAACATGACTAAAATAGCGATGAAGCATCTTAATGATTGAAAATACATAAAATTGCAAAGGCATGCACATTTTCAACATATCGACTAAACAGACGCTATAACCTGTGATTTTCATCTGGTATGATGAGCCGAATTATAACTTCTGATTAGGCAGCTTGTAGAAGCTGTAACGGAAAGCCACAAACATGGTTATTAAGGCACAGAGTCCTGCCGGTTTTGCCGAAGAATATATTATTGAAAGTATTTGGAACAGTCGATTTCCGCCGGGGTCTATTTTGCCAGCAGAAAGAGAGCTCTCTGAACTGATTGGCGTGACCCGTACCACCCTGCGTGAAGTGTTGCAGCGTCTGGCGCGTGACGGATGGTTGACTATCCAGCACGGTAAGCCGACCAAGGTAAACAACTTCTGGGAAACGTCCGGTCTTAATATTCTCGAAACGCTCGCCCGCCTGGATCACGAGAGCGTCCCGCAGCTCATCGACAACCTCCTCTCCGTGCGTACCAACATTGCGACTATTTTTATCCGCAAAGCGATGCGTTCGAACCCAGAAGAGACTCAAAAAGTTCTGGCCAAGGCCGAGGTTGCCGACGACACCTCAGAAGCCTTCACCGAACTCGATTACGGCATCTTCCGCGGTTTGGCCTTTGCCTCCGGCAACCCGATTTATGGGCTGATTATCAATGGCCTGCGTGGGCTTTATACTCGCGTAGGACGTTATTATTTCTCTAATCCAGAAGCACGTAAGTTGGCGGTCGATTTTTACAAGACGCTGTCAAACATCTGTGAAGAGAAGCAGTTTGATCGCATCGTTGACTGCGTACGCAGTTACGGTAAAAACAGTGGCGCTATTTGGCACAGCATGCAAAGTGGCGTACCTCACGACCTGACCGATCAGCGTCGTTGAGAGAATAAGCACTGATTAAACATTCAAAAGTAACAATAAAAAAGGGCGCCTCGGCGCCCTTTTTCAATGGAGCAACGCTTAAAGAGCGGAAGGGCGCGGCGGGCAGCGTTCGAGCATTTCGATGCTACCATCCTCGTTCAACTGCTCCATGTAGACGTCGAAGCCCCAGAGGCGGTGAATGTGTTTCATTACCTCACGGCGGCTCTTGTCCAACGGGGCTCGGTCTTGCGGAATGTAGCGCAGCGTCAGCGAGCGGTCACCGCGTAGGTCAACGTTCCACACCTGGATGTTCGGCTCATGGTTACTCAGGTTGTACTGCGCAGACAGCTCCTGACGGATGGCCCGATAACCCGCCTCGTTGTGTATTGAGGAGATCTCAAGATAGTTGTTGTGATCGTCATCCAATACCGTAAACAAACGGAAATCGCGCATCACTTTCGGTGATAAAAACTGGCTGATAAAGCTTTCGTCCTTGAAGTCGCGCATCGCAAAATGCAGCGTCTCCAGCCAGTCGGAACCGGCGATGTCCGGGAACCAGTATTTGTCTTCTTCCGTCGGCGACTGGCAGATGCGCTTGATGTCCTGGAACATGGCGAAACCCAGCGCGTAAGGGTTGATTCCGCTGTAATACGGGCTGTTGTACGGCGGCTGGAACACCACGTTGGTGTGGCTGTGCAAGAACTCGAGGATAAAGCGGTCGCTCACTTTCCCTTCATCGTACAGATGATTAAGGATGGTGTAGTGCCAGAACGTCGCCCAGCCTTCATTCATGACCTGCGTCTGTTTCTGCGGATAAAAATACTGGCTGATTTTACGCACGATACGCAAAATCTCGCGCTGCCACGGTTCCAGAAGTGGCGCATTTTTTTCCATAAAGTACAGCAGGTTTTCCTGTGGTTCGGAAGGGAAGCGACGGACCTGCTCCGGCGCATCCTCTTTGTCGCGGCGCGGCAGCGTCTTCCACAGTGTGTTTACCTGACTTTGCAGATAGGCTTCACGGCTTTGCTGACGTGCGGTCTCTTCTGCCAAAGAAATTTTTTGAGGGCGTTTATAGCGGTCAACGCCGTAATTCATCAGCGCATGGCAGGAGTCAAGCAGGCGCTCGACTTCTTCTACGCCATAGCGCTCCTCGCACTGGCTGATGTAGCGCCGTGCAAAGATAAGGTAGTCGACGATTGAGCTAGCGTCGGTCCAACTGCGGAACAGATAGTTGTTTTTAAAGAAGGAGTTATGCCCATAGCAGGCATGTGCCATCACCAACGCCTGCATGGTGATGGTATTTTCTTCCATCAGATAGGCGATACAAGGATTGGAGTTAATCACAATCTCGTAGGCCAGGCCCTGTTGGCCATGTTTGTAGCGCTGCTCGGTTTCGATAAATTTCTTACCGAACGACCAGTGCGTGTAGTTAATAGGCATGCCGACGCTGGAGTAGGCATCCATCATCTGCTCGGAGGTGATTATCTCGATTTGATGCGGGTAGGTTTCCAGCCGATAACTCTTGGCAACCCGGTCAATCTCTTCCAGATAAACCTGAAGTAATTCAAACGTCCAGTCTGGTCCATCACTCAAACGTTTGTCTTCAGTTTTGTGTTCCTGGGTCTTTGTCGTCATCAGCGCACCCTCAGTCAGTTACGGACGCAACATAGTTTGAGAAAATATGCATCCACTGCTAATCGTAGTTCAATCTTAACCGTGCATCATGTTTTTCAAGACAATTTTACTGCGTTAACGATTTAATGATTGTTTCCGGGGCCACAGAGGGCGCGAATATTCGTCCCTCTGTTTCAATTAATAAGCCTTCCGCGATAGGGTGTCAATCACCCTGCGCACCTTCTATCCATAAACATCTTTTATAATTTCGAGGGGGCGACACAAATCGGTGTGCGGCTGCGCGAGGCGAAGACAAGATGGCTCGCCAGCGCCAGCAGACAAACCCCCAGCGCGCCATACAACAGGACGTTGCTAAAGCCTGCGGTAAGCGCCTCGCGTGCCAGCGCCGTTGAGACGAATGGCGTGTCTGGCGCGCCCGCGAGCTGCTCGCCGCCAGCAATACGCTCCGCCAGCGTTTGCCAGTGTGCAGCATCGAGCCGAGCGGGCAACTTATCACGCAAATAATGACCGATGCCGGCAACCAGAAGACTGCCCATAACCGCGATATTGATGGCCAAGGTTATCAATCGCGCACTCATGTCCATCCCTGACGCCATCCCCGCGCGACTGACCGGTAGTGAGCCGGTAGTGGTGTGCGTGACGGGTGTATTGGTCAGTCCGAGCGCGGCACCGGCCAGCAGGGCACCGGGCAGTAATCCGAACGCCTGGCTGATGCCGACTCTCATCAGCAGAAACCCGATGCCGATGCCGAATAAGCCTGCGGGAATAATTCTGGCGGCACCAAAGCGATGAACGAGTCGTGCTGCAACCGGCGGCATCAGCAGCGTGGGCAGGGTATAGGCAAGCAGGTATCCGCCCGCCGAGATAATGTCAAAGCCAAGCACGCTCTGGTAATAGAGAGGCAGGTAAATCATAAAGGGCCAAAAGCTGAAGTTCATGCCGGCCGAGCCCAATAATGCGCCAAAGAAAGAACGGTTCTTAAAAACCGAAAAATCAAACATCGGATGCGGGTGACGCCGTTCAATGATGACAAAGATAATGGCGCAAAGTAGCGCACCGCCGAGAATGCTTAGGGCGTTTAAGCTGCTATAACCCATCTGCCCGCCCTGAGTAATATAGAAGGTAGCGCCCAGCACTGTAAGTGACAGCGTCACGAGTCCGCCGACGTCCAGCTTTTTATCCTCCGTGTCACGCGACTCGAGCACATTGCTGCGAGCCAGTAACCAGGTTAGCATCGCAATAAAAACGTGTACCAGAAAGACCCACTGCCAGCTGGCCTGCGTCACGATAATCCCACCAATCATAGGGCCAAATCCCAGACCAAAGCCAAACACCATTCCCCAGGCGGTAAAGGCGCGGCTGCGGGCTTTACCCTCGGTAAACTGCGACGAGAGGATGGCAATCAGGCAAATCAGCATCGCACCGCCGCTTAACCCCTGAAGAAACCGACCCACTATCATCACCGAGGCCGTTTGTGCGACGCCGCACATTAATGAAGTGACGCCGAAGCCGAAAATACTGATAAGAAAAAGTCGTTTACGTCCGAAGCGGTCCGCTAGCGTGCCGGTCGCCATCAGTACCGTGGTGCAGGCGAGAGTATAAGCATTCATGATCCATTGCAGTTGGGCAAAGCTGGCCCCTATCTGCTTTTCCAGAATTGGCAGGATGACCGGTACGCTGGATATCTCGAGTCCGCTCATCATGGCTGCGAGGCATACGGCGGTTAATGCCAATCTGTTTTTTGTGGTCGGGGAAACGGCCATAAGAAAGTCCTATGTCACTTTAGAGGCAGCCAGCATGAAAGATCTGCTCCGCGCTGGAAATATGCGCCCGTGCCATATATCGTCAATATTATGCCAACTTAAAGAGTGTGATTTATGCCAACTTTTTCAGGCGCGCCTGCGTTGAATCGACGCCTGGTGCTTCTCGCTTATGAATGCCTTTGTACCTTCGAGTTTGGTACCGCCGTCGAAGCCTTTGGCCGTGCTGATGAGGTCACCGGCGAACCGCTGTATGAGATGGTGGTGGCCTCGGTCGAAAGCGGAATTTTTAGCGCGCAGGGTGGGATTCGCCTCGTCGTCGACGGCGGATTAGAGCTGCTCGACGGCGCGGGCACGATTGTTATTCCTGGTTGGCGCAGTATTGATGAACCGCCATCGCCGCAGCTGATTACCGCGCTGCAACGTGCCCATGCAAACGGCTCGCGGATAGTGTCAATTTGCGCGGGCAGTTTTGTGTTGGCAGAGGCGGGATTACTTGACGGAAAACGCGCCACCGCACACTGGAATAGCACCGAAGCACTGGCTCGCCGCTATCCGAAAATTCAGGTCAGTCATGGCGTTATCTACGTCGATGAGGGCAGCATTATTACCTCTTCGGGCGGTGCCGCAGGCGTTGATTTATGTCTGCACGTCATTCGACGTGATTTCGGGGCCGAGGTCGCAAATCGCGCGGCGCGCAGGATGGTGACCTCGACGCACCGTGAGGGCGAACAGGCGCAGTATCTTGCACAGCCGGTCACCGCGCGGCAGGGTAAAAGTCTCTCTCCGTTGCTCGACAGATTACGCGCAACGCTCGACAGGCCGCTGGCTATTGCCGAGCTGGCCAGCGAAGCGGGAATGAGTCGCCGCACCTTTCTTCGTCGTTTTCAGGAGTCTACCGGTACCAGTCCGGGCGAGTGGATGCTGGGGATCAGGCTGCAAAATGCCTGTCGATTGCTTGAAAATCCGACGTTGAGCATTGAGCACGTTGCCGAGCAGTCTGGTTTTGGTTCAGCGGAAACGTTACGTCATCATTTCAGGCGGCGTTTAGGGACCACGCCAAGCGAATTTCGCCGGCAAGCCTAGGCGAGAGTTTGTCAGGCTGTGCCGTGTTAGCAGAGTATTAGAATTATAATTCTCCAAAGCGACAAAGCCACGTTAGTCGAGGCTAAAACAGAGAATCTTCCTTTGCTGGTTTTTATTGGAGTAATATTCTGATTTTACCCCAAAAATGCAGTGTTAATGCCTGTTTATTGGGGCGGTGTTTCTGGCTCAGAGTTGAGTGATAGCAATGATAGCATTGCTATCAAAATCCGTTTAATTTCTCCCAATCAGCATGAGATGTTGCGTTATATCGTTATTTAATCGCCCCTATTGAAAAGTTATTCAGTTTCAACGATAAATGTTTGTGAAATTCTTCACAATTCTGGCGGTGAAAGTTGGTATCTTGCCGCTGTCAGGTTAACTTCTGCGCCAGAATATTATGCTTTATATGGCGTCAAACTGGAGTCGAGTATGCGAGTGGTGATTTTAGGCAGTGGTGTAGTGGGTGTCGCCAGTGCGTGGTATCTGGCAAAGGCCGGGCATGAGGTGACGGTTATCGATCGTCAGGCCGGCCCGGCTGAAGAGACCAGCGCGGGTAATGCTGGACAGATCTCACCCGGCTATGCCGCGCCGTGGGCAGCTCCAGGCGTCCCGTTGAAGGCCGTTAAGTGGATGTTCCAGCGCCATGCCCCCTTGGCTATTCGCCTCGACGGCACCAGTAACCAGCTCAAATGGATGTGGCAAATGTTGCGCAACTGCGACATGCGCCACTACCAGACTAATAAAAGCCGCATGGTACGCATCGCCGAATACAGCCGTGACTGCCTGAAAGCGCTGCGCGAAGATACTGGCATTCAGTATGAAGGGCGTCAGGGGGGCACGCTGCAACTGTTCCGCACCGAGCAGCAGTTTGCCAGCGCCTATAAGGATATTGAGGTTCTCAAAGAGGCGGGCGTACCTTATGAGCTGCTGGAGTCAAGCCAGCTCGCCAATGCGGAACCGGCGCTAGCTCAGGTAGCTCACAAGCTGACCGGTGGACTGCGTTTGCCAAATGACGAAACCGGCGACTGCCAGATGTTTACCCGTCAGCTGGCCGACATGGCACGACAGGCCGGTGTGACCTTTGAATTCAACAAGAGCGTTGACCGCCTGCTGGTGGACAACGGTCAGATCTCCGGCGTGCTCTGCGGCACCGAAGTCGTCAAGGCCGACGCCTACGTCGTTGCTTTCGGCTCTTACTCAACCGCATTACTGGCAGATTTAGTGTCGATCCCGGTTTATCCGCTCAAGGGATATTCATTGACTATTCCCATCACCGACGAGGCGTCTGCACCGTTCTCCACCGTGCTGGATGAGACCTATAAAATTGCCATTACCCGCTTTGACCAGCGTATTCGCGTAGGCGGCATGGCCGAGATTGTTGGTTTCAACACCCAGCTGGCAAAGGCTCGCCGTGAGACGCTGGAGATGGTCGTTAAGGACCTTTATCCAAACGGTGGCAGAGTAGAAGACGCGACCTTCTGGACCGGCCTGCGTCCAATGACGCCAGACGGCACACCGATCGTTGGCAAGACTACCTTGAAAAACCTGTATCTGAACACGGGGCACGGCACTCTGGGCTGGACGATGGCCTGCGGTTCTGGCCAGCTACTTGCCGACATTATGTCTGGCGTGACGCCAGCTATCCCGTCTGACGACCTGTCGGTCGCGCGCTACAGCGCAGGATTTGTGCCACAGGCTGACACTCACAAGATGCACCCGGTCGGCTAATACGCCGGGAAATCCCTCAAAACGATAATAAAAGACGCAGATGCCCGCCTTCAACGAGCGGCGGGCATTAGTGAGGTTTACTCCAGGAGTTTTCATGCCACGCCCGATTTCTGCCACCCTGTCGATCTCCGCTTTAGATAATAACCTACAGGTGGTTCGTCGCCACGCGCCGCACAGCAAAGTCTGGTCGGTGGTAAAGGCCAACGCCTACGGGCACGGTATCGCCCGTATCTGGCAAAGTCTGCAAAGTACCGACGGCTTCGCGCTGCTCGACTTCAACGAGGCGGTGCTGCTGAGGGAGGCCGGTTGGCAGGGGCCTATTCTGCTGCTCGAAGGATTTTTCAACCCCGGCGATCTCAAGGAAATCGATCGCTACCGTCTGACTACGAGTGTTCACAGCCATTGGCAGTTGGCGGCATTGTCTACCTTTGAGGCCAGCAAGCCTGTCAATATTTATCTGAAGATCAACAGCGGCATGAACCGTCTGGGCTTTCACCCGAACGAGGCCGCTGATGTCTGGGGTCAGCTTCGCGCCATGCCACAGGTCGGTGAAATCACGCTTATGAGCCACTTCGCGACTGCCGACAGTCCCGAGGGGGTGAACTGGCAGGTGGATAATATAGAGAAAGGGACGCAGCAGATCCCCGGTCCCCGTTCGCTTGCCAACTCTGCCGCGACGCTATGGCACCCGCAGACCCATCACGACTGGGTGCGCCCGGGTATTATTCTCTACGGCGCGTCGCCGAGCGGTAGCGTGCAGGACATTGCCAATACGGGTCTTAAGCCCGTGATGCAGCTGCGCAGTGAGATTATCGCGGTGCAGGGACTGGTGGCGGGTGACCGCGTCGGATATAGCGGACGCTACCGCGCTGAGCGTGAACATCGCGTTGGCGTGGTGGCCTGCGGTTACGCCGATGGTTATCCACGTCATGCGCCGAGTGGGACACCGGTTAGGGTGGGCGGCGTGCAAACGGTGACGCTGGGGACGGTGTCGATGGACATGCTAGCGGTGGATTTGACGCCGTGCCCCGATGCGCAGATTGGTACCGGGGTTGAGTTGTGGGGCGATAACCTGCCGATTGATGACGTTGCCGCCTCGGCGGGAACGTTGGGATATGAGCTACTGACCGCGCTTGCGCCTCGCGTCCCGGTTATCGTGAAATAGACTGCCTGGTCCCTGAGGGCCAGTTATCATGAATGGGCGGTGAGGATTGTTTTAAGCTTTTTGCTGCGACGTTTCGCTGACCAGGCCAGCACGAAAGCCGTCAGCATGACCACGCCCAAGCAGGCCTTAGGCTGCATCGGTAAGGCCATTGCCAGCAGTCCGAGGCCCGCGCCGCCCGCCATCTGCACGAATCCTACCAATGCTGAAGCAATTCCCGCCTCGCTCGAATATGGCTCAAGCGCGTAGCTGGTCGCCGGGCCAATGACGAAAGCCAATCCGGTACAGGCGCTCGCTACGGGTAGCATATATACCCAGGTCTCCAGCTGAGTTTGTGCGGGCAAAAATGCGATACCGGTATACAGCGCCGTGCCGCCCAACAGCATAAATACGCCACCGGCCGCAAGACAAACGGGACGGCCAACCTTGCGGATAATACGGTTGGCGATGTAGCTCATGAGCATAATCCAGAAGCCGTTAGCGCCAAAGACCAGCGAAAATTGCAGCGGAGAGAGCCCGCCAGTGGTCATCAACACGTTTGGCGCAAGGGAAACGTAGGTCAGCGCCATGCCCATTGCCCCTGCGTTGACCAAAGCAAAGATAAGAAAGTTGCTGTCGCTAAGGATGCGCCAATACTGACGCAACGGCAGGCTGCCGACCTGTCGAGTATGCGCAGGGCGAGTTTCCGGCAGGAAGGCCAGCACCAGCAGCAGGGTTACGGTGGTATAGCCAAGCAGCGCCCAGAAAGGCGCGCGCCAGCCGTAATATTGGGCAATCAGCCCGCCGATTAACGGCGCGAGAGCGGGCACGATATTCAGGGTACCGTTGAGGAAACCAAAGGCGCGCGCGGCGTCATCGCCTGAAAGTCTGTCGCGCACGCTGCTGAACAGCACCACTGAGGTACAACAGACACCGAGACTCTGCACAACGCGGGAAGCCATAAACATCGCAGCGTTAACCGAGGTGGCGGCGACGCTGACGCCTATCATGTACAGCAAAATACCGGCAATCGCCATCGGGCGACGGCCGTAGCGGTCAACCAGCGGTCCGGCGAGCAGTTGCCCAAGGCCCAGCACCAGAATAAACAGCGAGATCGACGATTGAATGACGCTCTCGCTGCTGTCCAGTCCGCGGGAAATTGCTGGAATCGCAGGCAGATAGAGGTCGATACCCAAGGGGCCGAGCAAAACCAGAGTTAATAATAAGAAAAGGAATTTTTGCATTGCGTTGCGCGCATCCATTCTAAAAAAGGGTACAAGAGTAATGATTTCGTTACTAAATAGAAAGAGACGCGGTGAATGAGGTGTACTGAAAATTGGAAAATAATCAGGACACCGCTGGCGATGTCCCGAACGTATTGAGGTTATTGCAGGGGATTATTTCCAGAAGTCATCAAACACGGTCACCGGCGGTTGACGTTTGTGCTCGGTCCGCAGGTACCAGTTTTCGATAATTTTCGCATACTGTGGCTCGATGGTTTTGCCTTCAAGGTAGTCGTCAATCAGCTCATAAGTCACGCCGAGTGCGGCTTCATCGGGAAGAGCGGGGCGATTGTCTTCCAGATCGGCCGTCGGAGCCTTGGTGTAAAGATGCGCCGGGCAACCCAGATGCTTCAGCAATGCTTTACCCTGGCGCTTATTTAGGCGGAAGATAGGGTTGATATCGGTGCCACCGTCACCGTATTTGGTAAAGAATCCGGTGACAGCTTCGGCCGCATGATCAGTGCCGACCACCACGCCAGATTTCATACCGGCAATGCTGTACTGCGCTTTCATACGCTCGCGTGCTTTTTCATTACCTTTAATAAAGTCGCTTAACTCGATGCCAATATCACGTAACGTTGCCTCGCTTGCCAGCACGGCGTTTTTGATATTTACGGTTAACACACTGTCAGGCTTGATAAAATTGATAGCGTCGAGGCAGTCTGACTCGTCTGCCTGAACGCCATACGGCAGGCGTACGGCAATAAACTGATAGCCTGCATCCGGAGATTCGCTGCGTAATTCGTTAATTGCCGTTTGGCAAAGTTTGCCGGTAAGAGTAGAATCCTGCCCGCCGCTTATGCCAAGTACCAAAGACTTAATAAAAGGGTGAGCACGCAGGTAACTTTTTAGGAAATCGACGCTGACGCGAACTTCCTGCTCCACGTCGATTTGTGGTTTGACGTGCAGAGCCTGGATTATCTCTTGCTGAAGTGCCATGAACATTCCTCCTGAAGGCTGCCAGCGAAAACCGCGGCAAAGACTTATGTTTTAAAACATAGTTTAAAACTAACCCGCGCCGGAGAAAAGGACAAGGTTCGACGAGGGTTAGCAGGAAATTGCGAACGCAACAGCATTTTATCTGCGCTGTTGAGGGCGAGAAGGACAGTAGTGAAGATGCAGATCGAAGGGCGGAGTCAAACAACGCGTATTTCCTTCGCGTAACCGTTGAAAGTATGAAATCAACGAACCGAAGCGTAATGTTTTTGTATGTATATATTTCAGGAAATATACAACCCTAAGAATGCTCTAAAAAACCAGCGGTGGCAGGGATATTACTGGCTTGGTGTTGTATATTTGTTGACTTAGTAATATGCCAGAATGCTGAGCAGTAGAAACTGCAAAGGCATATATGCAAATGCAGTGATGGGCATAATTATTCCACTGGCTATTAGCCTTTATTCGCCTAAATCTATTGGGGAAACCAAATGTTTTTCAGGGTTGTTCGTCGTTTACCCGCTTGTGCCATCGTATGTGGTGCTGCGCTGTTTAGTGTTTCAAGTCTTGCTGATACTGATGTCTTCACCGCGTTAGATAACCCAGCCACCGCGAAGAAAAATTTCGACGGTAACGTTCAGGCCGGTTATAGCGCGCAAACGGGGAATAGCAGTAGCAATAACCTCAATGCCAATACCACTATGACCTGGTTCCAGCCTAATACGGCTTACAGTATTTGGGGCTCAGCGGTTAACACCTCTTCTTCAGGCGTTCGTTCTTCAGAAAAATATCAGGCGGGGGGGCGTACACGTTACAACCTTTCTGATGTGAACTACCTGTTTGGTCAGGCTAACTGGCTGACTGACCGTTTCAACGGTTATCACGCGCGTGATACTGCGACCCTGGGTTATGGTCGTCAGATCTGGAATGGCCCAGTTCATACCCTGAACCTTGAAGCCGGTCCGGGCGTTCGTCATGATGAATTCACCGCAGGTGGCAATACCACTAAAGCTATCGCCTATGCGTCTGGTACCTATTCATACCAGATAAGCGATACCGCGAAATTTAGCGAAGGTGTTTCTGTTTTAGCGGCAGACGATACGACCGTGAACTCCGAAACGGCGTTGTCAGTTGCTATTAACAAGGACTTCTCTCTGAAAGTGGCTTATGACGTGACTTACAACACCAAGCCGCCTTCAAGCGCGCCTAATAAAACCGACACCGTGACCTCAATTAACCTAGTCTACGGTCTGTAAGTTTCAGTTTTTAATGAAAAAGTCAGCCTCAGGGTTGGCTTTTTTTTTACCCTTCATTCTACTGTCCAAAAAAAAGCCCGCCATGGTGACGAGCTAAAAGAAAATCCAATATTTACACATACATGCTTAGATAGCACGTCTCTAAGGTAACACGGGGTAGAGCGGCGGAATGTCAGGATCCTGTAATCGAATTATTAAAAAACTGATTTTATCGTGTGGATGAATCACAGAGCACGGAGGGAAAGAACATGGATATGAGTGAGAGTACGGCATCACCTCGAGTCATTAAACCTTAATTCATATTGTTGGATATCAAAGTCTGTTAATTGCCCAGTATATAAATCATGGAGTATGAAGATAGCTAATATTGCACTCCTTTTGTGCAATATTTTAGGGGACAGAGTATTAGAAAAGAGGTTAACGGTTGGTTGATTATTAATCCATTCGGGATTTCAAACGCTAAATTATGAGATTTTCATCACCTTTTTTTAAATCCCCTCCATTTAGTGTCCTCTCACTTTTTAAGTATGAGATTTTCATCACTATTTTGATAACTATATTATGACAACATTTATTTAACGAGGCGTGATTAAGTTGTGAACAGGCAATAAGTGGGGGAAAGACTATGATGACTTACAATGAAAAGGTTTGGTTAGGGATATTTGCAGTGTGCACCTTGTTCTGGATGTCGCTGGCTGCCGCTGGCTTGTATGCCGCCATTCACTGAAAACGAATCTACCCCAAACAGCATAAGTAAGGAAAGGCAACACGACTAAGGACCTGCTAAGCATCCTGATGATAAAGCATAATGGGTTAACGCCATTAGTCATCAGTCTCAGCAGGTCACTTTCTCGAAAATTACAAGAAATCTTTAGCTAATGCCTAGGATTCTTTTTTTACCAGGGAATGGCTTTCTTTTTCCAGATGACATTGTCTTTATTTTTAATTTTGAAGTATAAAGCGGGAATAATCAGCGACGCCGCAATGGCGACGATGAACAGTAGCCCTTTAAGCGCAAAGTTGCTTGAGGCAGGATAAAAAGCAGAAAAAATGACCGCCCAAATCGCGACCAGCACAATTCTCAGGTAGCGTATTTTCCTTCTTTCTGAAGCACTCACGTGTCCCTTAACTCTTTCCGCACCGCATTGAATGCAGCGGTCTTGTTGTTTAACAAGTTCGCTTTCGCAAAAAGGACAATGATTTTTCTCTGGTGAAAAAGATTCGTTCGTCATGTTGTTCATAAAAGTTACCGCATTTATTAGTATAAGTACTCGGCATGAGTATTTCACAACCGCGGCATAGGATTTTGCTTAAACTTGAACGAAGTGGGTTCTATTCGTGCTTTTTTTTGATTTTTTATTATTTTAATCAATAGGTTGAGAAGTGGTGGTGATTTAGGTTTAGTCCTAAAAAGCAGCGGGCATGAGGCGTCTGAGATAAGCAATGAGCGTGGGGAGGCAACGCCATCCCCGTACCATCGAAG
>NZ_MRWE01000044.1 GCF_002093665.1 Rouxiella badensis
CTATTTAATTTTATAGCCAATAGACGTTTGCTTTATTTTAAAATCACCGCCTTTGTTCGGCGGGTGAATTTAAGTTAATTAAAGTCTCTGGTTAATTTTTATTGTGTTTCTGGTTTCATAGCATATGAGCTGTTAACAATAGAATTCTACTGAAGGTAATTATGTGTATAAATATTGTAATAGCCGATGAGCTGAGGCTTGTGCGCAAAGGCGTCATTTCCCTTATAAATAATATGCATTATGGCGAGCAGCTGGGTGAAGACCCGACCGGTGGCTATAATATTATTGCTGATACTTCCACGCCTAATGAGCTGGTCAATATTTTATCCAGCAATAGCGTAGACCTACTTATTCTGGGGTATTCGCTTAGCACCAAAGAAAATAGCAATCCTATTTCATCGCTAGACGGTTATGCGTTAATAAAATGGTTAACCAAAAAATACCCCGATCTCAAGATTATTGTTATCTCGCCCTATAAGCACCCGAGCCTGATGCGTACCATCCTCGAGATGGGGGCGACCGGTTATATCAGCATGGATATCTGCGAGAAGACGCTGGAGCGGGTTATCGTCTCGGTATTGAATAATGAAGTTTATGTCGAAAAGGGTATGATGAAGTCTCTCTTTCAGGGCGGAGATCGCAGCGGAAAAGACGTCTCTTTAAAGGAAATGGAGGTCCTGCGGTTACTGTGTAAAGGGCTGAATCTGACCAGCATTGCTAACAGAATGAATTTGAGTATTAAGACGGTGAGTGCGCACAAGCTGCGGGCCATGAGCAAGCTGGACGTCGA
The DNA here is from genome assembly GCF_002093665.1 of Rouxiella badensis. GTDB lineage: Bacteria > Pseudomonadota > Gammaproteobacteria > Enterobacterales > Enterobacteriaceae > Rouxiella > Rouxiella badensis. The sequence goes on from NZ_MRWE01000044.1 coordinate 791, forward strand.
TTCAGACTGTCAGCTTTACTGTCTGTTGACGGAGACCAAGCTGTTTAACGTCTCATTCTGACCCTGAACTTTACCCATTATTTTTACCTTAACGGCAGGTCTGGTTGATGAATGTCATTGTAATAGCAATAACCCTATTCTTTGTATGTTTTGTTACCTGCCTGTTATGTAGACTACAACGCCTGTCGAGACAGAAGTCCCGCCTGCGCCGTATTGGTTCTTCAAAAATGTTCAACAAGCCGCCTGTGGCGCGACGACCGGTAAGGCGTCGTAAACTCGACGGGCGATAAAAGTCCGTGGTGACGCACGGGCTCCTCACTTTCTATTAAGGAGTCAGTATGTCTGCACAGGCTATCGAATGGGATATGGCGATGATTCAGAAGTATAACTACTCTGGACCGCGATACACGTCTTACCCCACAGCGTTAGAATTCAGCCCCGAGTACAGCAATGACGCCTTTGAGCAGGCGACAACGCGCTTCCCCGAGCGGCACCTTTCCCTTTATGTGCATATCCCTTTTTGCCACCGGCTTTGTTATTTCTGCGGCTGCAACAAGCTGGTGACACGCCAGCAGCATAAAGCTGAAGAATATCTGAGCGTGCTGGAAAAAGAGATAGTGCATCGTGCCTCGTTGTTTGCAGACCGACAGGTCAGCCAGCTGCATTGGGGAGGCGGCACCCCAACCTATCTTAATAAATCGCAGATAAGCCGACTCGTCGCCCTGCTGCGTAAACACTTCAATTTTATGCCCAATATCGAAATGTCACTGGAGCTTGATCCGCGTGAAATCGAATTGGATGTACTGGATCATTTACGCCTTGAGGGATTCAACCGCCTCAGCATGGGCGTGCAGGATTTCAATAAAGAGGTCCAGCAGAAGGTGAATCGGGTTCAGGACGAGGAGTTTATCTTTGCGCTTGTTGAACGAGCCAAGGCGCTGGGCTTCAGTTCTACCAACATCGACCTGATTTACGGCCTGCCGAAGCAGACTCCCGAGAGTTTTGCCCTGACGCTCCGTCGTGTGGCTGAGCTGAATCCCGACAGGCTAAGCGTGTTTAACTATGCGCATATGCCCACGCTTTTCGCCGCTCAGCGGAAAATCAAAGAGGCCGATTTACCCAGTGCCGAAGACAGGCTACGCATATTGCAGCAGAGCATCGCGTCGCTGACCGAATCAGGTTACCAGTTTATCGGCATGGACCACTTTGCCCGCCCGCAGGACGAGCTGGCGATTGCTCAGCGCAATGGCGAACTGCACCGTAATTTTCAGGGATATACCACGCAGGGTGAAAGCGACCTGCTGGGGCTTGGCGTCTCGGCGATTAGCACGATCGGGGATACCTATGCGCAGAATGAAAAAGACCTGAAAACTTACTATGCGCAGGTTGAGGCTAACGGCCATGCGCTGTGGCGTGGTCTGAGGATGACAGATGAAGATTGCCTGCGCCGCGATGTCATTAAATCACTCATTTGCCATTTCGCGCTGGATTTCGCGGAGATTGAGCAATCACACGGCGTGAGTTTCAGAGACTATTTCGCCGAAGATTTGGCGCTGCTCGCGCCTCTCGCACAGGACGGTCTGGTAGACATCGGGGAGAACGGCATTGTAGTCACGCCGAAAGGACGACTGCTGGTGCGCAACATCTGTATGTGCTTCGACAGCTATCTCCGTCAGCAGGTTCGCCAGCGGCAGTTCTCGCGGGTAATCTGATTCTTATCTGATATTTCACATAAAAAACAGCCGCTTAGCGGCTGTTTTTCAGTGTCTGCATCCTGCTGCGAAATAACGCTTACTGATGATCGATCGGTGAAGGTTTGATCGGCAGAGGCAGTTTGTAGATTTTAACCGGATATTCAACCGTTGAAGGTTTGCCGCCGGTGGTGGCAGGCGTGCGGTTGATTTGACCCGATGGCATCCACAGCGCGCCGTCGCTTACCCACATGGCATCAATCCAGACCAGACGCGGGTCGGAGACCACCGTCGAAACTTTACCCTCTGGGGTAATGCGTTTGATGGAACGGGTGTTGATGTCAGACGCGTAGATATTGCCCTCGCTGTCAATGGCGGTTCCGCCAGTGCTCCAGGTATCAAGGAATTTCTTGGCGTGCTTGTTCACTTCGCTGGCTGGCAGGGAAGCATCGTCCAGATAGCGGGTTTCGATACGGGCTAATGGACCTGGAATTGCCTGGTAGTACAGCCATTTACCGTCAGGAGACACTTCCAGCTGGTCCAGACCCACGCGTTTTTCCTTGCCGTTTGGCAGGATGAGTTTTTTGCCGTCGGCATAGATTGGCGTGTGGTCAATCGACAGCGGCTCGTTGTCCAGTACGCGGTGTGCCTTGCCGGTATTCAGGTCCAGCACGACTAAGCCTACGGCACCAGGATCCGTCATATAGGCGAAGTGGCCGTTGAAGCGCACGTCATCGATATAGCTGGCAGGTTTAAGCACCGGTGGCTTGATAAGATAGGTTTTGACCACCTTATTGGTGGAGAGATCAATCTTCACCAGTTTAGCGCCACCGTCTACCGATTTTGCACCGGTACCGATGCCAGTATTACCCGAGTCTACCGCCCACAGGTAACCGTCTGGCCCAACGCGGAGGGCGTTTACGTGGAGGAAGTGATGCTCAGGATCGGAAGGTTTCCACTGGTTCCAGTCCGCGTCAGGGTAAGGGGTGATTTTTCCGTTCTCACCGACTTCACCGAGTTCCAGACCCGGGCCTTCAGACTGGGTAAAGGAGGCGAAAATACGACCCTCTTTTGTTACCGTCACGCCGTTCCAAACGTGTGCAGAAGTTGCCATTTGTTGCAAACGGGCATCTTGCTGAGTGGGAAGTGTCGGAGGCAGTTGATCTTTTGCCTGCAGTCCCGTTGCCAATAACAGACCAATAGTCAGAGTGAGTGTTTTTACCACGAGTTTCATGCCAGCTCCTGTTCAAAATAATGCTTAGAGGTTGATACGGAGTTCGCTTGTAGACAGGGGAATAGCATCCGTTGCCCAGGCCGCGTTCTTACAATGCCACATTGCGTAAGGTGTGCGGCAAAACGGGGTGTTGCCACCCCTAAGGTCGTTCAAAATCTAGAAGGTTGCTTAGACCGGGCAACCTTTTGAGCGCAGTAAGCTATTGAAACGCTCAGGATCTGTGGTGCCTGAGGCGTTGTGCGCCCTGATTTGCTCTTCACGCTCGGCGTGTTTTTGTACTTTTGGCAGCAGGTCCTGCAGCTCTTCATAAGGGATGGCGATAACGCCATCCGCATCGCCCACAATAAGATCGCCTGGGTTAACCAGTAGACCGGCGCAGGAGATTGGCACATTCACTTTACCCGGACCGTCTTTGCTTGGGCCGCGCAGCGTATTACCGCGAGCGAACACGGCAATGCCGCCTTCTGCCCATTCGTTCAGATCGCGGATCGCGCCATCAATCACGAAGCCTGCGATTTTCTTGGTCAGTGCAGAAGTGCGCATCAGACCGCCAATCAGCGCCTGAGTCAGGTCACCTGAACCGTCAACGACAATAACGTCGCCCGGCTGTGCCATCTCAATGGCTTTGTGAATCATCAGGTTGTCGCCGGGGCGTACTTTTACCGTCAGAGCCGGGCCACACAGCACAACTTTGTTGTCGGCGTGGTAAGGCTGTAGGCCAAGTGCAGCGGTGCTGCGGCCCATGGTGTCGCCGATGTTTGGAACCGGCAGGCGGCGGAATGCCTCGATGGTGGCAGAGTCAGGCACGTTGTCGCGTTGACCGATAAAGTAGCCTGCTGGCCATTCGCTGCGAGAAGTCATTCGTTACTCTCCTTTCTTCAGGGATTCAGGATTTACACAGGCACGAATATTGATTCGATTCTGTTGTAAGAAATCTAAACACTGCTGCGCGGCCGAGCGAGATACGGCATCCAGCGCCTCAGGGGTTGTTCCGCCAATGTGCGGAGTCATAACAATATTGCTGAATTGACGGAAAGGGTGGTCGAGCGGTAACGGCTCGACGGCAACGGTATCAAGACCTGCCGCCGCAATTTTGCCCTCTGTTAGCGCCTGAACCAGGGCCGGTTCGTCAATCAGCTCACCTCGTGAGGTATTAATAACGATTGCGCTGTCGGGAAGCTGTGCCAGTGTGTCGGCGTTAAGCATCAGGCGAGTCGCCTTGTTAACCGGACAGTGCAGACTTAGTACGTTGCTGTTTTTTAACAGCTCTTGCAGAGAAGAATATTGTATCGCATCGGACGTATCGGTACCCGGCGCAATGGCCGGGTCAAAAAATGCCGTACGCATGCCGATGGCTTTGGCAATGTGCGCTACGCGACGACCGATTTCGCCATAGCCCACCAGGCCCAACGTCTTGCCGGACAGCTCAATCCCTTGGCTGCTACGGGTCCAGCGGCCCTCGGCAATTTCCTGCTGGAAGAAAGGCAGCTGGCGCGCTGCGCTCAGCATCAGTCCGACGGTCAGTTCGGCCACGGACTGCGCATTGGTTGCAGGCGTGGTCAGTACCGGAATAGCGCGTTCGGTGGCGGCTGCCACGTCAATGTTGGTCACGCCCACGCCGTGCTTGCAAATGATTTTTAGTGACGGGCAGGAGGCGATAGCCTTGGCCGTCAGGTTCACGGTGCGGGAAATAACGGCATCGTAAGCCCGGGTTTCCATCAGCTGTTCCACTTCTTTTTCGTCGTTGGCATTTTGCAGGTAATCTACCTCGCAACCCGCGTCCGCCAAGACTTTGCGGCCAGCTGCACCCAGTGCCGGTGCGGTCATTAAAAACTTATAGGTCATACGCTACTCCAGTGCTATTTTTACCCATATTGGCACTGTTAAAAGATAAATCATAACGCCTGAATTTTATTTATTGATTCCTACGAGGAATGGAATGGAACTGAAATACCTACGCTATTTCCTGGCTATTCAGGACACCGGGCATCTGGGAAGAGCCGCTATAACCCTTGGTATTACTCAACCCGCGCTAACAAAATGCATTCAAAGATTAGAAAAAATCTATAACACACGATTGATTTTAAAGGTCGGAAGAGGGATCCGTTTGACTGAAGCGGGGTTGCTACTTTGTGAGCGGGCTCAAAAAATCGTACAAGACATGGAAATCACTCAGCGAGATATGGGCGCGCTGGCGGATGGCACTGCGGGCTATATTCGCCTCGGCGCGGCGGCAACGGCGGCCGAATTCATGCTGCCTCAGTTGGCAAAAAGGCTGTTGATTGAGGCTCCGAGTGTGCGTCTTGACGTGAAAGTCGGCATGAATGACCTGCTACAGTCTACGATGCGAGAAAAACAGCTCGATATTATCCTCGGCTTTTTGCCGGACAAAAGTCACGAGTTTATCGCCCGCCCGCTGCTCGACGACCCTGTCGTGCTGGTGGCCAGCAAAGACCATCCACTGGCGGGGGTCCATCCTACTTCGGAGCAGCTCGACCAGTACAACTGGCTGCTGCCGTCGAAGAAGGTCGCGACCCGTCAATGGCTAGAACAGCGTCTGCGTGCAGGAGGATATCCACCGCCGCGTATCCAGATTGAGGCTAACTCGATTGCCACACTGCATTCGGTGATTGTCGAAACCAACCTGCTGAGTTTCATTTCGCGCCGCGCACTGGAGGAGATACAGCACGCAATCCCGCTGGTTGAAATCCCGATGCCGCTGTTGGTGATGCCGCGCACCTTTGGCCTACAGTTCCATTCCTGGAGTGAGCTTTCGCCGGTAGCGCGACAGTTTGTTCAGATAGCCGAGAAAATTTGGAATTACCAATAGCCCTTCAAAGAGAGCGTCTATTGATTTAAATGTAGCCTGTAGTAAACGAATCACTCAGTAAATAAACAGTAACTCTGAAATATTAGAATATACTTCTTTATACACCGCCACATCTCCTTCGATACAATAGGCTTACTATTATTATTCTCTGGGTATCGTCCCAGGGAATAAACAGATAATCCCTCGTTATTATTTTCCTCTAAACTAATTCCGTTACGTGATAAATAACCAAAGAGATAACTATTCATAACTTGTTGGAACTTCTTTTCGTGAACACGGCGTGATAAAAATGTATTACAAATGTTATAAGTCGATTCGGGTTAAGTTTAAGTAATATCATTTTATCCTGCCGTATTTTGAATCACAGCGCATAAAACTGTGGCCAGAAATATGAAGGGGTAATGGCCATTATTAATGAACGTAGGGAAACATATTATGAGTAAAGCGTCTGATTTTGCGTATGTCATCGCGCGAATTCTTGCCGTGGGGCTGTTCTTCACTTCAGGGCTTGAAAAGGTATTCCAGTATTCTCAGAACGTCAGTGAGATGGCGCAGAATGGCGTACCAAGTTTCTTCCTGCCGTTGGTTATTCTGCTCGAAGTAGGGGGCAGTATTGCCATCGCCTTCGGCTTTTTGACCCGCTTTACCTCTGTGTTCATGGCGGCGTTCTCCATCATTGCCGGTTTCCTGTTTTATCAGGGGTTCACCATGCCACACCTGATTGTATGGCTTAAGAATGCGTCCTGCGCGGCAGGTTTCATTTTGCTGGTATTAAACGGCCCTGGCCGCTGGAGCCTGGATCATCTGATTAGCCTGAAGTTTGGCAACAAGAAAACCGGCGGTGCGCAGAGAAGCGCAGCATAACGATTTAAAAGAAATCTGTAGTGGCGGGTTAGCGGTTTTCGCGCCCGCTTAATGTGTTAAAAAAGTGAGAAATCTATGAAGAAAGTCATGTGTGCACTCTTGGTATCCGGGCTGCTGGCCGGTTTTGCTGCTCAGGCAGCGGACGATGGCATTACCCGCGTTCCCGTTTTAACGCGCGACCAGGCGAACGTATTATTGAAAAAAGCGGAAGATACCATTAAGACCCACCATATTGGTGGCGCTGTGGCTATTGTTGATGCCGCTGGACAATTAATTACCTTTGACCGTTTGGACGGTGCAACGCCTGCGAATATTGTACTGGCGCCTGAGAAAGCCAAGACCTCGGCTTATTTCGGTCAGCCAACCGAGTCTTATCAGCAAAAAGTTTCTCAGGGTAATTTGCTTATATTAGGCAACCCACGTATTTTACCTTTCTCTGGCGGTATTCCAATTAAGCTGGATGGGCAGGTAGTCGGCGCTATTGGTGTAAGCACGCCTGATGGCAACGTGGATACCGAAGCCGCTAAAGCCGCTTTAACCGCACTGAAATAAAAAACTAAAAATAAATTAACTATTGGTCGTTCGCCTTTTTAGAACGGCCCTTATTCATGAGCAATATTATTTACCCATGATTTAACCGCGTATTAAATATCACCTACCTACAGGGGCTACAATGAAGAAATTATTACTGCTTGCTGCATTATGTTCTATGGGCAGCATGACGGCTTTTACTGCCAACGCCACGCTGACTCAAACTATTCTTTCCTACAGTGACGCTGAAAAGCTGCTCACCGTGGCGACAGATAAAGCCAACAGCCTGCACGCCAACGTCTGTATTGCGATTCTGGATCAGGCCGGTCAACTGCTGGCATTCAAACGTATGGACAATGCGCCGGTAGGCTGCATCGACTCCTCTATTCTTAAAGCACGTGCCGGTGCGCTTTACCACACACCGACCGACAAATATATGGGCCGTGCCAACGGCTCAGAGCCTGCTATCGCAACACTTCCTGGCATGGTTCCATTGGGGGGCGGCAACCCGATTGTCTTTAACAACAACGTGATCGGCTCCGTAGGCGTTAGCGGCTCGGCTAACCCGAACGAAATTGCTATCGCGCAGACCACGGCTGACAGCCTCAAGTAATCCTGACACCACAATGAAAAAACCCCAGCGGAATGCATCCACTGGGGTTTTTTTATGTCTTGGACGCGCGATAACCGTTAGTGGCTCTTTTTGGCGTCCAGCTTGCCTTTACCTAGGCCAAGCGCCAGGACCAGCAGCGCGCCAACAACTCCGGCGATGGTTGGCAAATGAGCGATGGCGGCAATTTGCAGATGGGCGATAGCCGGGTCGGTGACCAACATGCTGCCGGCAATCCAGCCAATCAGCGCGCCACCCAGCATGATAACCACCGGGAAACGGTTGATAATCGCCAGTACCAGTTTGCTGCCTGCGATGATGATAGGGATGCTAATCACCACGCCGAGCGCGACCAGAAGAATATTCCCCTTACCGGCCGCCGCGACCGCCAGAACATTGTCCAGCGACATCACCACGTCGGCGACCACGATGGTCATCGCCGTCTTCCACAGGCTGGTCGCACTTTTAACGTCGCTCTCTTCGTCTTCGTTGGCAACCAGCTTGATACCAATCCACAGCAACAGCAGTCCGCCAACCAGCTTCAGATAAGGCAGATTGAGCAGGCTGACCGCAATGATCAACAGGACTACACGCGCCAAAATGGCTCCGGCGGTACCGATGAAAATCGCCTTGTTGCGTTGATGAGGCGGCAATTTCCGGCAGGCCATGGCGATAACCACCGCATTATCACCGCCCAACAGCAGGTCGATTACAATGATCTGTAGCAGGATGACGATGAAATCCCATTGTTCAAATAACCAAGTCATAAAACACTCTATGCAGCGTAAAAAGGGAAAATCCCGGTAAGAAGCGAAACGACAATCAGGATCAGGCTGCTTACGAGGGACCATTTAAATGTGAAGTACTGATTCTCTGAATAATCCAACTTCAGCATGCTGACCACCAGGTAGGTGGAGGCAACCAGCGGACTCAGAATATGCACCGGCTGGCCCATCAACGAGGCGCGCGCCATCTCGATACCGCTGATGCCGTGATGCTTCGCCGTATCTGCCAACACCGGCAGCACGCCGAAATAGAACACGTCGTTGGACACCAGCCAGGTCATCGGAATGCTCAGCAGCGCCGTCACCACCGCCATATATGGACCCAGAGACTGAGGAATGACATCAAGCAATGCCGTGCCTACGGCGTCCACCATGCCGGTACCGCTAAACACGCCGGTAAACACCCCGGCCGCAAAAATCAGGCTGGAAACGGCCAGAATCGGAGGGGCATGTTGTTCCAACTGCTCTTTCTGCGCCTGAATGTCCGGAAAGTTAACAATCAGGGCCAGACAGGCGGCAATCATGAACAGATAGCTTAACGGCAACACTTCGATACATAAACCAATTATCAACAAAAACGTTAAAACCCAATTAAAGTAGAAAGTTTTTGTGCCACGGCAGCGGTGCTGCTCGTCGATCGTATTTTCGAAATTAAGGTCAAGATGGTTGCCCAGACGTGCCCGCTCGCGGCGACCAAAGATATAGGCCAGGACGAAGGTCCACACCGCGCTCGCCAGCAGCCCCGGCAGCATCGGAACGAACATATCGCCGATTTCAACGTGCATTGACGTCGCGGCCCGCGCGGTCGGTCCGCCCCAAGGCACCATATTGCCCAGCCCCGAGACCTGCAACAGCAGGCAGCAGACCATCGGCAGAGACAGTCCGAGGCGCTGGTAGATGGGCAGGAAGGCGGAGAGCACGATGATGTAGATAGTGGCACCGTCGCCGTCCAGCGCCACGATAAACGCCAGCAGCACGGTACCGAGGAAGATTTTAACCGGGTCGCCTTTGACCGCTTTAATGACTCGCTTAACCAGCGGGTCGAACATGCCGGCCTCGGTCATCACCATGAAATAGAGCATGGCAAAGATAATCATCACCCCGTTTGGCGCGACGGTTTTTATGCCATCCATCATGAATTTGCCGATGTGGGCGTAGAAACCGCCGATCAGCGCGAAAACGGTCGGAATAATGATAAGCGCGGTTAGGGCCGAAAGCCGCTTGGTCATCAAGCAAAAGATAAAGAAAATGAGCATCAATACACTCAATGTCACCAGCATGTTTCATTCCTCTGTAGGGGAGAGATAAAAAATAAGATTGTTGCAACAGTCTGTTAGCTGCTTGTTTCTTTTGGGTTATTTTCAAGGATTATGTCAGTAACAGGGGGTTAAGAATGGCTTCTGGTTTTATGAATAGATTCCTGAAGGGAATGATAGGCCCTTCAACTTATGTTGATAATTTAAACTAAAAATGTACCAGTAGGTTCATATTGCCCTGTTGACCTTGATAATAGGGACTTTTAGGAAAATTCGCAGCAAGGGTTTCAGCCTATTTTTGGCATCGGGAGAGGGCGTTGGGTGGGTTTTTGCAAGGTAAATGGTGTTTCGAGTTTGTGAGCAATGACAAATAATTCAAACGAGCTATAGGAGGTTTCAGGCATAAAAAAGCCCCGACAAATGCGCCGAGGCTGTTGATATATGGGCTAGATCACACTTTCATCACGCGCTGAAAGCTGTCTCGCCGGGCATTATTCCATGCCCAATTCTTTTAACTTGCGGGTGAGGGTATTGCGTCCCCAGCCCAGCAGACGTGCGGCTTCCTGCTTGTGGCCCTGCGTATGGCGCAATGCGGTGGTCAGCAAGGTACGTTCCATTTCAGGCTGTGCCTCGGAGAGCAAGTTTTGATGACCGGAACGCAGCGCGCGGTCCGCCCACTGTGCCAGCAGCGTCGCCCAGCTGTCGGGCAGACTCTGTCCACCGGTCTCCGGTGCGCTGCTCTCGAACAGCTCTGAAGGCAGGTCCTGAATCAAGACTTCCTGACCTGCGGCCATCACCGTCAGCCAGCGACAGGTGTTTTCAAGCTGGCGAACGTTGCCCTGCCACGGCAGACGCGTCAGCGCCGTTTCGGTTTCAGGATGCAGGTTTTTCGCTTCAACACCCAGCTCTTTCGCCGCCACTTGCAGGAAGTAGCGCGCCAAACGCGGGATGTCTTCACGGCGCTCACGCAGCGGCGGCAGATGCACACGGATGACGTTCAGACGGTGGAAAAGGTCTTCACGGAATTTACCTTCTTGCACGCGCATCTCGAGATTCTGGTGCGTCGCGGCAATGATTCGGACGTCGACCTTAACCGGCGCATAGCCGCCAACGCGATAAAACTGGCCGTCGGCCAATACGCGCAGCAGACGGGTTTGCACGTCCATCGGCATATCACCGATTTCATCGAGGAACAGCGTGCCGTTATCGGCCTGCTCAAAACGTCCCTGACGAATCTGATTGGCGCCGGTGAAGGCCCCTTTCTCATGGCCAAAGAGTTCTGACTCAATAAGGTCCTTTGGGATAGCGGCCATATTAAGCGCGATAAAGGGGGCTTTGGCCCGTGGACTGTGGCGATGCAGCGCGTGAGCGACCAGCTCTTTACCCGTACCAGACTCACCGTTAATCAGCACGCTTATTGATGACCGGGAGAGGCGACCAATGATGCGAAACACGTCCTGCATCGCCGGTGCTTCACCGATGATGTCCGCCGTCGGCCCGCTGGCCGGTTGGCTGCGTGCAGGCTGCTGCTGTTCCTGATAGTGGCTGATGGCACGCTCAACCAGTGCAACCGCCTCATCGATATCAAAAGGCTTCGGCAGATAGTCGAAAGCCCCCTGCTGATAAGCGCTCACTGCCGCGTCCAGATCCGAGTGCGCGGTCATGATGATCACCGGCAACATCGGATGACGTTGTTTGATTTGTTTTAACAGCGCCAACCCGTCCATGCCGGGCATGCGAATATCTGATAACAAAACGTCAGGGGTTTGAGTCGCAATGGCATCCAATACTTCATTGCCGCTGTCGAACGTGGTGCAGTGTAAACCCGCTCCAGTGAGCGCGCGTTCAAGTACCCAGCGGATGGAGCTATCGTCATCGACGATCCAGACTATCCCTCGTTGCATAAGAACCTCACTGGCGAATAGGCAGGAAGACCGAGAATTCGGTGTGTCCTGGCCAACTGTTAAATTCAACTTTACCCGAATGCTGATCAATCAAACTGCGCGCGATGGACAGGCCCAGACCTGTACCCCCTTCGCGGCCACTGACCATAGGGTAAAAAAGTGTATCCTGCAGATGCGCAGGGACGCCGGGACCGTCATCTTCAATATCAATGCGGGCCACCAGGCGATAGCGCACACCGTGCAGGGTAATCTGGAATGCGGTTCGCGTTCTCAGCGTGATAGTGCCGCCTTCCTCTCCCAATGCCTGCAAGGCATTCCGGGTAATGTTGAGCAGGATCTGCTCTATTTGATCCGGGTCGTGGGCCAGTTCCGGCAAGCTTGGATCGTAATCCCTGACCAGCTGCACGTTGTCCGGCTTCTCCATCGACACCAGTTGGCAAACCCGCTCGGCAACCTGGTGGATGCTCTGCGTAATATGCTGGCTTGGGCGCTGTGGGCCTAACAACCGGTCAACCAGGTTACGTAATCTGTCGGCCTGCTCGATAATGACCTTGGTATACTCCAGGAGGGCGGGATCGGGGAGCGCCTTTGACAGCAGCTGCGCCGCACCGCGTAAACCACCCAGCGGATTTTTAATCTCATGTGCCAGCCCGCGAATCAGATCCCTTGCGGCGACCTGCTGTGCGTGCTGAAGCTGTTCCTGACTCAGGCGACGCTGGTTATCCATCGGCGCCAGTTCAATCAAAATAAAACCTTCCGGCAAAGCCTGTGCGGTCAGCGACATAATGTGTGCTCGACCATCTACCACCAGAGTCACTTCGCTGTCGGTAAATCCTTGCCCAGCCTCGATACTTTCGCGCATGAGCTCAATGTTGAGCGAAAAGTAGCCCACCAGATCGGGTAACGGTGTCCCGAAAAGCTTGCGTGAACTCTGCGCTAATAATTGCTGAGCCGCCGGATTGGCGTAATGCACGGCCAATTCTTCGTCCAACAGCAGAACGCTGTTGATAAGGGAATTGAGGATCTGCCCAGCATCGGGCAGCTTGCCAGTTGCCATACAGCAGTCTCCCGCACCTGATTGGTGCATTTTAACCGCCTCCCGCCAAACAAGTCGGGACAGTGGTGTAACACAGGAAAGATTCGTGGAGAAAAAAGCCCATCCGGAGATGGGCTTAGATTTTCCACGGCAACAAAAAATATTTCGATATTTTTGTTCTGCGCCACGAACGGGGTTCGGGCACAGTCAGCTAAGCTCGGGGAGAGGACCCAACCTCTCCCTTGCGCTACGGCGAATTAGACGCTGTAGTACAGTTCGAACTCAACTGGGTGTGGCGTCATGCGCACGCGGTCGTTCTCTTCTTTACGCAGATTGATGTAAGCATCAATTGCGTCGTCGGTGAACACGCCACCGCGGGTCAGGAACTCACGGTCAGCGTCCAGTTCGTTCAACGCTTCTTCCAGTGAACCTGCAACCTGTGGGATCTCTGCCGCTTCTTCTGGTGGCAGGTGGTACAGGTCTTTGTCCATCGCATCGCCAGGATGGATTTTGTTGATGATGCCGTCGAGGCCAGCCATCAGCAGGGCAGCAAACGCCAGGTATGGGTTAGCCGCTGGGTCTGGGAAGCGAGCTTCGATACGCATAGCTTTAGGGCTAGAAACGTGTGGGATACGGATAGAAGCAGAACGGTTACGCGCTGAGTAAGCCAGCATAACTGGCGCTTCATAGCCCGGGACCAGACGCTTGTAGGAGTTGGTGGTTGGGTTGGCATAAGCGTTGATGGCTTTAGCGTGCTTGATGATACCACCGATGTAGTACAGTGCAGTCTCAGAGAGGCCGCCGTATTTGTCGCCAGAGAACAGGTTGTTACCGTCTTTGGACAGAGACATGTGGCAGTGCATGCCTGAACCGTTATCGCCAAACATTGGTTTTGGCATAAAGGTCGCAGTTTTACCAAATGCGTGAGCCACGTTGTGAACCACGTATTTGTAGATCTGGATTTCGTCAGCTTTTTTGGTCAGGGTGTTGAAGCGGGTTGCCACTTCGTTCTGGCCAGCGGTGGCGACTTCGTGGTGGTGAGCTTCAACTACCAGGCCCATTTCTTCCATGGTCAGACACATGGTAGAACGCAGGTCCTGAGAGGAGTCGACCGGAGGAACTGGGAAGTAACCGCCTTTCACTGCTGGACGGTGGCCTTTGTTGCCGCCTTCGTATTTGGTACCGGTGTTCCATGCGCCTTCGATATCGTCGATAGCAACATGAGAACCTGCGATGCTGCTGCCGAAGCGCACGTCATCGAACAGGAAGAATTCTGGCTCAGGTCCGAACAGAACGGTGTCCGCGATGCCTGAAGATTTCAGGAAGTCTTCAGCACGTTTTGCGGTTGAACGCGGGTCGCGATCGTAGCCTTGCAGCGTGTTTGGCTCAACGATATCGCAACGGATGATCAAGGTTGATTCTTCAAAGAACGGGTCAAGAACCGCGGTGCTCGGATCTGGCATCAATACCATGTCTGAGTCGTTGATAGTTTTCCAGCCACCGATGGAAGAACCATCGAACATTTTACCATCTTCGAAGAAGTCTGGGCTCACCTGGTGAGCAGGGATGGTAACGTGCTGTTCTTTACCCTTGGTGTCAGTGAAGCGAAGGTCGATGAATTTAACTTCATTTTCCTTGATAATCGCAAAAACGTGTTCAGCGGACATACTAGTTCTCCCGAATTTCTCATTATGTCATCGTCGTGGAACGAAACGAATAAACAAACATTGTTGAAAATGGCGTGTGGCCTAAACAGCTTTATTAGTTGCTCTGATAAGACTCTTTTCACCCTGGATGATTGATTGCGAAATCTGTGCCAACTTTGTGAAAAGGGTGTGAATGCCATTTTACGCGGGTTGCATGGTTATTCAGTATGCACCATAACGGGAAATGTGCACCATTTTGGTTCAATAATGCGAGTGTGGTGAACCATTTTGGTGCACCATTTTGGGTCAAGGGGGATTTTGCACCGTGAAAGGGATCGCAAAGTAACCATACAGAACTTGTTTGCAAGAGTTTCTTGTGAACTTGTTTAGAACCTAGCCTAATACGTGTACAATAGCGCGCTATTTCTATATTTCTAAATGCCTGAGGCAAAGCTGTGATCGAAAATTTGCGTAACATCGCCATTATTGCCCACGTTGACCATGGTAAAACTACCTTGGTTGATAAGCTGCTACAACAATCCGGTACCTTCGGAGAACGTGTAGAAGCCACCGAACGCGTAATGGACTCCAACGATTTGGAGAAAGAGCGTGGGATTACCATCCTCGCAAAAAACACCGCCATTAATTGGAAAGACTACCGCATCAACATCGTGGATACCCCAGGACACGCCGACTTCGGCGGTGAGGTAGAGCGTGTGATGTCAATGGTTGACTCGGTGCTGCTGGTTGTGGATGCAATGGATGGCCCGATGCCGCAAACCCGTTTCGTGACCAAAAAAGCATTTGCTAATGGTCTGAAGCCGATCGTGGTAATCAACAAGGTTGACCGCCCTGGCGCGCGTCCTGACTGGGTTGTTGATCAGGTATTCGACCTGTTCGTTAACCTGGACGCAACCGACGAACAGCTTGATTTCCCAATCATCTATGCATCTGCACTGATGGGTATCGCGGGTACCGACCATAATGATATGGCCGAAGACATGACTCCGCTGTACCAGGCTATCGTTGACCACGTGTCTGCGCCTAAAGTAGAAGTTGAAGCACCGTTCCAGATGCAGATTTCTCAGCTGGACTACAACAACTACGTAGGTGTTATCGGTATCGGCCGCATCAAGCGCGGTACCGTTAAGCCTAACCAGCAGATCACTATCATCGATAGCGAAGGCAAAACCCGTAACGGTAAAGTCGGTAAAGTTCTGACCCACATGGGTCTTGAGCGTATCGAAGCGACCGTTGCCGAAGCTGGCGACATCATCGCTATCACCGGTCTGGGCGAGCTGAACATCTCCGACACCATCTGTGATCCACAGAATGTCGAAGCGCTGCCAGCACTGAGCGTCGATGAACCTACCGTGACCATGTACTTCAACGTCAACACCTCTCCGTTCTGTGGTAAAGAAGGTAAGTTTGTGACCTCGCGTCAGATTCTGGACCGTCTGAACAAAGAGCTGGTGCACAACGTGGCACTGCGCGTTGAAGAAACCGAAGACTCTGACGCATTCCGCGTTTCAGGCCGTGGTGAACTTCACCTGTCGGTTCTGATCGAAAACATGCGTCGTGAAGGTTTCGAGCTGGCCGTTTCTCGTCCTAAAGTTATCAACCGTAAAATCGATGGCCGCATGCAAGAGCCGTTCGAAAACGTGACTTTGGATATCGAAGAACAGCACCAGGGTTCAGTCATGCAAGCTATGGGTGAGCGTAAAGGCGACGTTAAGGACATGATCCCTGACGGCAAAGGTCGTATTCGTCTCGATTACCTGATCCCGGCTCGTGGCCTGATCGGTTTCCGTACCGAATTCATGACCATGACTTCCGGTACGGGTCTGCTGTACTCAACCTTCAGCCACTACGACGACGTTCGTCCGGGCGAAATCGGCCAGCGTCAGAACGGCGTGCTTATCTCTAACGGTCAGGGTAAAGCTGTTGCGTTTGCTCTGTTCGGCCTGCAGGACCGCGGTAAGCTGTTCCTGGGTCACGGTGCAGAAGTGTATGAAGGCCAGATCATCGGTATTCACTCACGTTCTAACGACCTGACCGTTAACTGCCTGACCGGTAAGAAACTGACCAACATGCGTGCTTCTGGTACTGACGAAGCAACCACGCTGGTTCCTGCTATCAAGATGTCCCTTGAGCAGGCGATCGAGTTCCTGGATGATGACGAACTGGTAGAAGTTACTCCTCTGTCTGTACGTATCCGTAAACGTCACCTGACCGAGAACGACCGTAAACGTGCTAGCCGTGGTCCTAAAGAAGGTTAATCTTCTTCCCGGTTAAACGTTTGTCGTCAAGAGGGCACCTTTGGGTGCCCTTTTTTTTATCTATTTTTTCTTTATACAAGCCACAAGCATGTATTCGTGTCACTGTTCAGACCTAAGATTTACCGCTAACCTCTAATGACTTATAAAGTAAGCTTCATCTTTGAAATCAGGAGCGTGCAATGTTGTATATTTTTGATATGGGCAACGTGTTAATTGATATCGATTTCAAACGTGTACTGGGTGTCTGGAGCAATCTTAGCGGTGCGCCGCTGGCTCATTTAATCGAGAGATTTACCTTGGGAGAGGTGTTTCAGAAGCACGAGCGGGGAGAAATCAGCGACCAACAGTTTGCCGAACAACTCTGTCATGAGATGGGTATCGCGCTGAGCTTCGAGCAGTTTAGCGCAGGCTGGCAGTCGATATTTATCGGCGTGCGTCCCGAGGCTATCGCGATAATGAAAACCTTGCGCGAGCAGGGGCATCGCGTGGTGGTGCTTTCCAATACCAATCGCCTGCACCTTGAGCACTGGCCCGTTCACTATCCAGAAATCGAGCAAAACGCCGATGCGTTATACTTGTCTCAAGATTTGGGAATGCGCAAGCCGGACCCGGCCATCTTCAAGTATGTGCTGGAGAAAGAAGGCTTCACGCCGCAGGAGGCCGTATTCTTCGATGACGTGGCCGAGAACGTCAACGCCGCTAGCGCGCTGGGTATTCAGGCTATTTTGGTCACCGACAGCCAAACGCTGCCGCGTCATTTCAGCGGCGATCAAATCACCTAAGTTTAAAGGATGAAGCAATGCCAAGGATCCATCCCAAACTGAAGTGTGCAGCCCGTTTTAGTCATATGCTCCTCAAGCGCGCCGACAGCGATGGATTAACCCTGTTGGCGGGTCATCTTGCGTATGTTTCTTTGCTTTCACTGGTTCCGCTGATTGCGGTGGTGTTTTCCCTGTTCGCCCTGTTTCCGGTGTTTTCGGATATCAGCAACCAGCTGAAAGATTTTATCTTCGCCAACTTTATGCCGGCGACCGGCAATATCATTCAGCGCTATCTTGAACAGTTTGTGGCGAACTCCAGCAAGATGACGGCCGTGGGGACCTGTGGTCTGATAGTGACCTCGCTGCTGTTGATTGCGTCCGTAGACAGCGTGTTGAACAAGATATGGAACGCCCACAGCAAGCGCCCCATTGTTTACCTGTTTGCCGTCTATTGGATGGTGCTAACGTTAGGCCCAATCCTGCTGGTCGCCAGCGTGGCGATAAGTTCCTATCTGCTGTCTCTCAACTGGCTGAACCTCAGCGGCGTGCATTCGCTGGTAGACCATCTGCTGCGCGTGCTGCCGTTGTTGATTTCCTGGATAGCATTCTGGCTGCTCTATTCAATAGTGCCCAAAGTGCGCGTTCCCTACGGCGATGCACTGGTGGGGGCACTGGTAGCCGGTGTGCTGTTTGAACTGGGCAAGAAAATCTTCGCGCTTTACGTGCAACTGTTCCCGTCCTATCAGCTTATCTATGGCGTGCTGGCGGTGATCCCAATTTTATTTCTCTGGGTCTACGTCAGCTGGTGTATCGTATTATTAGGGGCTGAAATTACCGTCACGCTCGGTGAGTTTCGTGCCGAGCAACAAGAGCGGGCAGACGTTAAAGACACCGCGCCGCAGGAGAAATAGAGTCTTTATGATTGCGTTAATTCAACGAGTATTAGAAGCCAGTGTGACCGTCGACGGCGAAGTTTGCGGCCAGATTGGACCGGGGCTATTAGTTTTGCTGGGCGTTGAGCAGGGCGATGACGAACAGAAAGCCAAAAAGCTGTGCGATAAAGTCGTGGGTTATCGTATCTTCGGTGACAGTGATGACAAAATGAATCTGAACGTGACCCAGGCCGGTGGCAGTTTGCTGGTCGTTTCACAGTTCACGCTGGCCGCCGACACCCAGAAAGGAATGCGCCCCGGCTTTTCGCGCGGTGCTGCACCCGCCGAGGCAGAGCGTCTTTACCAGTATTTCTACGGTCAGTGCCGTGAGAAGGGCATTCCTACTGAAACCGGACGTTTCGCCGCGGATATGAAAGTGGCTTTGGTCAACGATGGTCCTGTGACCTTCTGGTTGCAGGTCTGAAGCAACGGCGCAATGCCTGAGAGAGAAAGTATCTATGTATCACCTGAGAGTCCCCGTAACCGAATCAGAACTGGCCGCTTATTATAAATTTCGTTGGGAAATGCTGCGCAAACCTCTGCACCAACCGGAAGGTTCGGAGCGTGATGCTTATGATGCCATGGCGCACCACCAGATGGTGGTCGACGAACAGGGCGAACCCGTCGCCGTTGGACGTTTATATATTAATGCCGACAACGAGGCGTCTATTCGCTTCCTGGCGGTAGATCCCGACGTACAGGCTAAAGGGCTGGGTACGCTGGTCGCGATGACGCTGGAGTCGGTGGCGCGACAGGAAGGTGTAAAGCGCGTGGTGTGTAGCGCGCGCGAAGACGCGGTAGAGTTTTTTGCCAAGCTGGGATTCATCAATCAGGGCGAGATAACCACGCCGCAAACCACGCCGGTGCGCCATTTTTTGATGATCAAACCGATAGCCACGCTGGACGATATTCTCCATCGCCCCGATTGGTGCGGGCAGCTGCAGCAGGCCTGGTACGACCATATTCCGCTGAGCGAAAAGATGGGCGTGCGGATAAGCCAGTACACCGGTCAGCGTTTTGTGACCACCATGCCTGAGACCGGCAATCAGAATCCACACCACACGCTGTTTGCGGGGAGCCTGTTTTCTCTGGCTACGCTGACCGGCTGGGGCCTGATTTGGCTGTTGCTGCGTGAACGCCATCTGGGCGGCACGATTGTGCTAGCCGACGCCCACATTCGCTATAGCTCACCGGTCACCGGCCGCCCGAGAGCAATTGCTGACCTCAGTTCGATCAGCGGTGATTTGGACCGTCTGGCTAAAGGGCGCAAGGCGCGCGTCCAGTTAGAGGTGAAGCTGATGGGTGAAGAGGGGGAAGGTGCGATATTCGAGGGGACTTACCTGGTATTGCCCGCCTCGGCTGATGCGCCCCTGGAGCCTGCGATTAACTAGTAAAAAAGCCCGGCATTGACCGGGCTTTTTGCTGTTACTGAATTGGGCCTGCTATTCCCTGGCTCATCTGCTGCTGAATTTGCTTACCCTCGTTTGCGCTGGCGTGCAGCGTGCCGCTAAGCGTCGGTTTAAAGTCGACGTTGGCAGGCATTTGGCCCTGAAGGCTCAACTGCATATTGACATTGCCCTGCAACGGCAGTGACGGCCATCCCCAGTTTTGCAGCTCGTTGGCCGGTACCGCACGCCCGGTCAAATTCACCGAGAAATTACGCTGCGGCTGCTGGCTTACGTTGGCCGTTGCCTCGAGCAGGCCCTCCTTGGTATAGGCGCTCAACGCGGTAATCTTCACCGCGTCGCTGCTGGCTTCGAGTGCCAGAGAAGGGCGACGCACATCGTTCTTGTTGAAGGTCGCATCGCTGGCGTTGAGATTCAGATTCCCAGACCAAATCCCCCACTGGTGATTTTGCGCCAGTTTAAGGTTAGTGCCTACGCCGTCGAGTCCGGTCAGTTGGAAAGGGAAATCAGGCGAAATATCGATGATCAGGTTACGGTTTGCCGTGAACTTGTTGACTGACACGTCAGAAAGCCAGTCGGGCAGCGCCTCGACCCACAGCTGACGCCAGTTTTGCGGCAGTGTATATTCCAGCGAGGCGATGCTGAGTTCATCGAGATTTAGCCCTTTGCTCGCACGGTCCCAGTGGCCCATGGTGCGCAGTAATCCGCCTTCCCAGCGGGTGTTAAACTGCCGGATGGCAATGCCCTGCGGCGAAAGGTCGAGATTCACATTCGGGTCGATGAAGTGAAGATTACCGTCAATCATGTCGGTAGCATTGAGTGAAAGCTGGCCGTCGGTACTCTGCCAGTCTCCATTCTCCAGCGTGACGTCGGTGACTGTCATATCCAAATCGGTGAACGACCAGTTTTGCCCCTGAAGTCGGGCATCAATCAGGTCCAGACGTTTGATGTCTACTTTCGGCAGCTTGACGAACTCCTGCCAGAAGGTCGAAATCGGCTGTGCGCTCTGGAGTCTGATATGGCTCAGGCGCAGATTATCGACCGACCAGCTGCCGTCGGTGCTGCGGCTGGCGTTACCGGTCAACTGGCCGCGCGCCATGTCCGCACCAAAATTGCTCAGCATCAGCTGTTTGTTATCAATTCTCCCCTGAATCAATACGTTATTCGCTGGAATATTGTCCAATGCAAGCCTGTCGGCACTCATTTGGAACTGCGCATTGCTTCCCAGAACCGCATTTTGGCTCGGCTGCCACGGTGAAATACCGGCATTGACGTTTTTACCATCAACCTTCCACTGCTCGATATCGCCGGTAAGTGCAATATTATTCAGTTGCAGTGTATTAGCCTGCAGCGGCAGATTAAGCGGTTTTGGCGAAAGGTTCAGCGAACCATTGACCAGCACCACGCGGTCAAAGAAGTGCGGCTGTGTGATTTGACGCCAACTGAGATCGAAATCAACTTCCGCGGCGTTGAGCACGTCAGGCTGATTCTTTTCGGCGAACTTCACGCCGGATAGCGTGATACGTGAAGGTGCCGACCACGAGTGGTCAATTTCATCTATCGAAAGGCGGTATTCACTGTTACCGCTTATCCAACGGCTTAGCTGACCCGCGGCCCAGCGTGTTTGTAGCAAAACGTACAGTATGACGATTGCCAGAGCCAACAACAGCACTATTGTCAGCAGCAATTTACCGATAAATTTCATCGTCTGGGTCCGTATCCGTTGGGGAAATGTACACCTGTTTATGCCGTAATCAGCAATCTTTCTCAATAGGTTAACATGTTACAGGCAAAAAAAACGGCGGGAGGGATAACCCTTCCGCCGTCATAGCGCGTTCATTTAGCCAGCGGATAACAGGTTAGGGTTCACGCGGGAAAATCAGGTTCAGCACGATAGCGGTGATGCCGCCCGCCGCAATGCCCGAAGACAGCAGGGTCTTCAGCCAGTCAGGGGCAAATTGCAGGATAAGCGGCTGCTGGGAAACGCCCATGCCGACGGCCAGAGACAGCGCCATTATCATGATTGCACGACGGTTAAGACGTTCTCTCGACACGATACGTACGCCGGATGCCGCGATAGTGCCGAACATTACGATGGTCGCGCCGCCGAGAACCGGCTCAGGAATGTGTTGCACAAAGCCCGCCACGGC
Organism: Rouxiella badensis; assembly: GCF_002093665.1. Taxonomy (GTDB): domain Bacteria; phylum Pseudomonadota; class Gammaproteobacteria; order Enterobacterales; family Enterobacteriaceae; genus Rouxiella; species Rouxiella badensis. Next base: position 22,706 of record NZ_MRWE01000044.1, read on the forward strand.
CGGGAACAGACCGAGGACGATAAGCATCAGTGCGACCACGAAACCAACATAGCGGCTCGCTACACCGGTCAACTGGATAACGCCGTTGTTCTGACCAAAGCAGGAGTTCGGGAAGGTATTGAACACCGCCGACAGCATGGAGTTCAGGCCATTCGCCAGCACGCCACCCTTGATGCGTTTCATGTAAATCGGGCCGGTTACCGGCTGTTCTGAGACGTCTGAGGTCGCCGTGATATCACCGATAGTTTCCAGCGAGGTCACCATAAAGATCAGCATCAGCGGAATAAGCAGGTTCCAGTCGAAACCCAGGCCGTAATAAAGCGGCGTTGGAATAGTGATCAGATGGCCTGACTCTGCCGGTGCAGTGGCGGGTAACATATCCATGCCCCAGGCGGCCAGATAGCCGACGGCCATCGCAATCACCAGCGACGCAACGCGCAGATACGGGTTACGTTGACGATTGAGCAGAATAATGACCACCAGAACCACGGCGGCCAGAATCAGATTTTTCGGCGAACCAAAGGTATGGTTACTCATCGCGGCATAGCCACCGCCAATGGAGGTCAATCCGACCTGAATAAGCGAAAGCCCAATGATCATCACCACAATACCCGATACCAGCGGGGTGATAATACGGCGCGCCAGATGCAGTACGCGAGACAGCAAAATTTCGGTGCAGGAGGCGACCATCAGGGTGCCAAACAGGGCTGCCATCATGGTTGGAACGGTGGCGCCGCCGTTCTTCAGCACCATGCCGCCCATAATCAGCGGAGAAACGAAGTTAAAGCTGGTGCCCTGAATCGACAGCAGGCCTGAACCAATCGGTCCCCAGGTTTTAATTTGCAGAATCGACGCCAGACCGGAGGCAAACAGCGACATGCTGATAATGTGCTGCGTGTCTTGTGCGGGCAGACCCAGAGCCTGGCAGATAAGCAGTGCCGGAGTAATAACCGCCACGAACATGGCCAGCAAATGCTGACAGGCCGCAAACAGCGTTTGTGGCAAAGGTGGGCGGTCTTCTAACCGATAAATTAGTTCACTGCTGCGTGTCGTTTCCGACGCCGAATGCTGAGCGTTTGGCCCGGCAGATTCTGTTGTCACTGGTGGCATCCCCATTAAGCCGAAAGCGGGCATTTTTCATGATATTGAGCTCAAAAGCAATCGTTTGCCAACGGCATTTATGAGGGATAATGCCGCTTAGAGCAGCATTTCTGAGCTTTGAGAAGCCATAGGCGGGAGGATCCGTCTTTCTGCAGCAGAATCAGGCGTTGGTGTAGCGAACGCGCTCTGGTAACCAGCGTTCAATCAACGCCCGTGCGTGCTCGGGATATTGCTGCTGTAAATGTCGCGCGATGCGCTGTACCTCGGGGATCATTGCCTGGTCACGCAGTAAATCCGCAACTTTAAACTCGGCGCTGCCCGTCTGGCGTGTCCCTAATAGCTCACCCGGACCTCGAATTTCGAGATCCTGCTGGGCGATAACAAAGCCGTCATTGCTGTCGCGAAGCACCTGTAAACGCTTCTGCGCCGTTTTGCTTAGCGGGGTTTTGTAGAGCAGCACGCAGTGGGAAGCGATAGCGCCTCGGCCAACGCGCCCGCGCAGCTGGTGCAGCTGTGCAAGACCCAGACGCTCTGGGTTTTCGATAATCATCAGGCTGGCATTAGGGACATCGACGCCGACCTCTATCACCGTCGTCGCGACCAGCAGCTGGATCTCGCCCTGTTTGAAGGCTTGCATCACCGCCTGTTTTTCCTGCGCCTTCATTCGGCCATGCACCAAACCAATTTTCAGCTCGGGCAGCGCGATTTTCAGTCCTTCCCAGGTGGCTTCGGCGGCCTGTGCCTCAAGCATTTCTGATTCTTCAATCAGCGTACAGACCCAATAGGCTTGACGGTTCTCTTCCATGCAGGCGCTTTTCACCCGCTGGATAATATCGTTACGGCGGGTATCAGGGATAGCGACGGTGGTGACCGGTGTGCGACCCGGCGGAAGTTCGTCGATAACCGAGGTATCGAGATCGGCATAGGCGGTCATCGCCAGCGTGCGCGGAATAGGAGTGGCGGTCATAATCAGCTGGTGCGGATGGAAACCCTGCTGTTTGCCCTTTTCCCACAGCGCCAGTCGCTGGTGAACGCCAAAACGGTGCTGTTCGTCGATAATGACCAGCGCCAGCGCCGAAAATTGGATTTGTTCCTGGAAGATGGCGTGCGTTCCGACCACCATCGAGACCTGTCCGTTGGCAATCGCCTCCTGTTGGGCAATACGCGCCTTACCTTTCTGTTTACCGGCTAGCCAGCCAACCTGAATACCCAGCGGTTCAAACCATTGACGGAAATTATTGGCGTGTTGCTCCGCCAGCAGCTCGGTCGGTGCCATCAGACCGACCTGTTTCCCCTGCGCAATAGCACAGAGCGCGGCGAGTGCGGCAACCAGCGTTTTACCAGAGCCGACGTCACCCTGCACCAGCCGCATCATCGGATACCCCTGCGCGAGATCTTTCTCAATCTCGGCGACGACGCGATTTTGCGCCCCTGTCGGACTAAACGACAACGAGGCGAGGAAGGCGTTCATCAGGCGATGGTCTTTGACCAGCGGCAGCGCCTTGTAGCTCTGGGTTCCAGCTCTTACCGCCAGCATGCTGAGATTATGCGCCAGTAACTCTTCCATAATCAGACGACGCTGCGCCGGATGCTGGCCTTTCTCAAGGTCGGCCAGCTGCATGTCCGGCGGCGGACGATGCAGAAGATGCAGCGCCTGCGACAGTGGCAACAGTGTGCGGCTGAGTTCCTGCGGCAGGAGCTCGGCGATAGGCTGGGTGTCGAGCAGCGAAAGCGCTTGGTTTGTCAGCTTGCGCAGCGTGGCCTGGCGTATACCTTCGGTCGTCGGATAGACCGGTGTCAGCGATTCTTGTAACACAACCTCGCTGTTTTCACCCTGCACGCGATATTCCGGATGAATGATTTCAGCGCCGTGCGTGCCGCGTTTGATTTCGCCATAGGCGGTAACTCGCCGACCCGGCGCCAGACTGTTTTTCATTGCGGCGTTGAAATTGAAGAAACGCAGTGTCAGCAGTCCGGTGCCGTCGCTGATTTGGCAGGTCAGCATGCGTCGACGACCAAAACTGATATCTGTGCGCAGGACTTCGCCTTCAACGGTGGCATAAATCGCGGGGAGTAAATCATTGATTGCGTAAAGACGGGTACGGTCCTCATAGCGCAGAGGCAAATGAAGCAGTAAATCCTGAATCGTTTCGAGGCCGATTTTTGCGAGCTTTTCTGCCTGACTTGCGCCAACGCCGGTCAGTGACGTAAGCGGAACGGCATCCAGCAGGCGGCCCTTCATCTGGAAACCGTCATTTGCATCGCGGCCCACCACTCGTCATCGGCGACAATATTGCCGGTGTCATCGATAAGCGGGCGCGGCAGTTTCTTGCGCTGAGCGACGTTGGCCAGCACCGGATAACCCCCTTCGAACAGCAGGCGCTGCTGCTCTTTTTCTTTCAACAGGCTGGTCGTTCGGGAATACATGCCGGCATTTTGGCGCTGACGCTGCGCTTCATAAAGGATAAGCGCAGAAGCGACGGAAACGTTCAGCGACTGAACCATGCCGACCATCGGAATAATGATGTCGCTGTCGGCGAGCGCCAGCGCTTCGGGCGTGATGCCGGTCTTTTCCTGGCCGAGCAGAATGCAGGTTGGGCGGGTATAGTCGATAGCGCGGAAATCTACTGCTTTTTCAGAGAGATTGGTCGCCAGAACCTGCATCCCCATTGCCTTCATTTTAGCAACGGCTTCCTGAATCGTTTTATGTGTTTTAACCTGAACCCAACTATTTGCGCCGGCAGCAAAGGAACCCTGGGTGCGCATTTTACTGGTCGGCCAGACGGCGTGAACTTCATTGACGCCGACCGCATCAGCGGTACGGATCACTGCCGAAACGTTGTGCGGCTTGTGCACCTGCTCCATGCAGACGGTCAGGTCAGGCTGGCGCGCCGCCAGCATTTCGCAAATGCGCGCATAACGTTCAGGAGTCATCAGTCTAGTTTCTATTACGGGTGACTTTAATCACGTCCGGCATGATACGAATCTTACGCATGATGTTTGCCAGATGGACGCGATCGCGGGTGCTCAGGCGAATGAACGCGCTGTAGACGCGACCGTCTTTCTCTTCGCTGCTCAGGCTCTGAATATTCGACTGCGCGGCGTTAATCGCGGCGGTCAGGTTCGCCAGTCCGCCCTGATGGTTGAACATATCAACCTTAATCTCGGCGATAAATTCCTGCTCGGTTTCCTGGTCATCCCATTCTACCGCCATGAATTTCTCAGGCTCTTTCTGGTAGCCACGGATGTTGCGGCAGGACTCATGGTGTACTACCAGACCCTTACCCGGACTCACGTGGGCAATGATCGGGTCACCAGGAATAGGGCGGCAGCATTTTGCGAAGGTGATCAATACGCCGTCTGCGCCTTTAATTGGCAGATTGCGCGAGCCAGAGGTCGCCATGGAAGACTGGTCGCCCATCAGGTTCTTGGCCACCACCAGACTCATGGCGTTGCCTAAACCGATTTCGGCCAACAGATCATCCATCGCACTGAGCTTCATGCGCTCAAGCTCTTTCTTGATGTTTTCTGGCGGAATGTCGCTCAGCTTGCGTCCACTTCCCAGCGCATGATTCAACAGGCGGCGACCCAGAGAGACTGAATCGTCACGCTTGAGGTTTTTTAGCATCTGGCGAATTTTCGCACGCGCTCTCGAGCTGACCACGAAGTTCAACCATGCTGCATTCGGACGCGCGCCCGGTGCGGTGATTATCTCGATAGTCTGGCCGCTGGTCAGCGGTTGTGAAAGCGGGTAAGGCTGGCGGTCGACACGCGCACCCACGCAGGCGTGACCGATGTCGGTATGCACGGCGTAGGCGAAGTCGACGGGCGTTGCGCCGGCAGGCAGCTCAACGATGCGGCCTTCCGGTGTAAAGACGTAGATTTCATCTGGGAAGAGGTCGGATTTAACGCTCTCGATGAATTCAAAGGAGTTACCCGCACTTTGCTGAAGCTCGAGCAGGCTCTGCAACCAGCGCTGTGCGCGGATTTGCGCCGTGGTGCCGGTACTTTCACCGTTCTCTTTATAAGCCCAGTGTGCCGCCACACCCATCTCTGCCATCTGGTCCATATCTTCAGTACGGATCTGAACCTCAACCGGAACTCCGTGAGGGCCGATGAGCGAAGTATGCAGAGACTGATAGCCGTTGGCTTTGGGAATGGCGATGTAATCTTTGACGCGACCTGGACGCGGCTTGTAAAGGCTGTGCGCCTGACCAAGAACGCGATAGCAGGTATCTAGCTCTTTTACGATGACTCTGAAGGCATAAATATCCATGATTGAATGGAAACGCTGCTCTTTCAGGTGCATCTTGAGGTAAATCGAGTACAGGTGCTTTTCACGCCCGCTAACCCGGCATTGAATACCGGCTTCGGTCAGACGTCCCTCAATCTCGGAGAGGATTTTCTGAATCATCTCTTTACGGTTACCGCGTGCGGCTTTCACCACTTCTTTGATTACGCGATAGCGATTAGGGTAAAGCGCCTCAAAACCCAGCTCTTCGAGCTCGGTTTTAAGGTGGTGTATACCCAGCCTGTGCGCCAGCGGACTGTAAATTTCCAGCGTTTCACGAGCAATGCGGCGACGTTTATCGGGGCGAAGAGAGCCCAGCGTGCGCATATTGTGGGTACGGTCAGCCAGTTTGATCAAAATGACGCGGATGTCTTGCACCATCGCCATAATCATCTTGCGGAAGTTCTCCGCTTGGGCTTCTTTTTTGTCGCGGAATTTCAGCTTGTCGAGCTTTGAAACACCTTCAACCAGTTCGGCAACACTTTTACCAAACAACTGTTCCATATCCTGGTAGGTTGCGGGTGTGTCTTCGATGACGTCGTGCAAAAGCGCCGCCATCAACGTTTCATGGTCGAGTCTCATCTCAGCTAAAATACAGGCCACGGCTACCGGGTGAGTAATATACGGCTCACCGCTCGAGCGTGTCTGACCCTCGTGCGCGTCCCGCGCGACGAGGTATGCCTGCACGAGGCGCTTTATCTGGTCCTCTGGCAGGTATTTTTGAATCAGCTGATTCAGGCTTTCAAAGATGTACAAGGCTAGACCCGCTGATTAACTTGGACGACGGCCTTCGGCGATAGCAGTAACCGCTTGAATCTCAGTGGCTTCTTGCTCTTTTTGCTCTTGGCGATCGCGAGCGTCGAGGATCTGGTTAGTGATCAGACCTTCTTCGATTTCACGCAGAGCAATAACGGTGAATTTGTCGTTTTCTTCAGCGACCAGTGGATCTTTACCACCAGATTGCAGCTGGCGTGCGCGACGAGCAGCCACCAACACCAGGTCAAAACGGTTACCAATTTTCTCTACAGCGTCTTGAACAGTTACGCGTGCCATATATGTGCTACTCCACAGGGTGACGAAAGACTGGGCATAATACTGAAAGTGTCTTCAGTCTGCCAATAGTTTGGTGATTAATCCGTCATGACGGAGCTTTTGACGGCTCAGACGAAGACGTTCTGCACGAATAATGGTTTTGAGGTCGGATAACGCCAAATCAAAATCATCATTCACAATTAAATAGTCGTACTCGGCGTAGTGAGTCATTTCGGCTACTGCCTGCGCCATACGCTTGGCGATGACTTCTTCGCTGTCCTGACCACGGCCACGCAGGCGGCGGTCCAGCTCGTCTTTTGACGGAGGCAGAACAAAAATGCTGCGCGCCTGAGGCATACGCTGGCGAATTTGCTGCGCACCCTGCCAGTCGATATCTAAAAATACATCAACGCCAGAAGCTAAAACCTGCTCAATGGCTTTGCGCGAGGTGCCGTAATAATTACCGAACACTTCCGCATGTTCTAAAAAGTCGTCGTGCGCAATCATCTCGCAGAATTCGTCTTTAGAAACGAAATAATAATGCTCGCCGTGTTTCTCACCAGGCCTGACTTGGCGCGTCGTATGAGAAATAGAGACCTGCGTATCGTAGAGCGGTTGAGTTTTTAGGTAAGCCTGAATCAGGCTTGATTTACCTGCTCCACTGGGGGCGGAGACAATATATAGCGTGCCTTGAACCATGTTGACGTTTCAGCTGATTGGGTTGAAAAGAAAATACAGAAGAGTGATCTTCGGCACAGTATACACGTTCACCGCTTTTGGTGCAGCGTTACAGTACATTTCAGCGCAAGTAATCCTAATAAAATAGCCCGAAGTGACTCTTTTGCGAGGCTTATTCCATTAAATAAGCGCAATCATGTACACCGAATAAAAGTTTCCGCAACGCCTCTCAGCCCAACTTATTACTGTTAGTCATTCCCGCCAAATGAGCATTGAATAAGCGCAACAAGGAGAGTTCTTATGCGCTTATTTTGGTTTATTGCTTTGATTTTTTGCTCATTTATTGCGGCCACCGCCGCAGCTACCTCGACACCGATTTGTCCGCCCTGGTCGCAGGGGCGACTAGAAAATGAGATTGCCAGACTCTCTTCTCGGCTTGAAAGCTGGGACGTCGAATACCATCAGCAGGGTAAAAGCTCCATCGATGACGGCATATACGATAATTTGCGCGACAAACAGCGTTTTTGGCTGACCTGTGCAGATAAGCCCGTCACCGAGCCCGTATTGCGATCGGGAAAAGGTGCGTTGAACCATCCGGTTGCCCATACCGGCCTGAGAAAGCTGGCGACCCGAGCCGATGTTGCGAGATGGATGAAAGACAAAAAGTCGCTGTGGGTGCAGCCCAAAATCGACGGTGTAGCGGTAACACTAATCTACAAAGCTGGGCAGCTGGCCGCTATGCTCAGCCGGGGTGATGGTCAGTCCGGGCAAAACTGGACTGAGAAGGCGCTGAATATACGCGCAATTCCGCAGCAGATTGGCAACAAATCCGACGTCGTCGTGCTACAGGGGGAGTTGTTCCTCATGATGAACGATCACCAACAAAATAAGCAGGGCGGCCTTAATGCCCGAGCTAAGGTCGCGGGCGCGATGATGCGTCGCACAACTCCCGCTATTTTGCAGCAAATCGGTATTTTTATCTGGGAATGGCCCGACGGCCCCGTAGTGATGGCAACGCGTCTGGAGCAGCTCAAACAGATGGGCTTCCCTCTCACTGCCGATTTTACCCAACCCGTCACTACCGTCTCGCAGGTGAGCCAATGGCGCGATGACTGGTATCAGCATCCACTGCCTTTTGTCACCGACGGCGTGGTGGTGCGTGAGGCGTCGGAACCTGAAGGTCGCTACTGGCGTAATCGTCCTGCTAACTGGGCCGTTGCCTGGAAATATCCGGCGATACGTAAACTCACTGACGTCATCGGTATTGAGTATTCGGTCGGCAGGAGTGGTAAACGCGCGGTGGTGCTACAACTGCAGCCCGTGACTATCGATGACAAGCAGGTCTCCCGAGTTAGCCTGGGGTCTCCCCAGAGGCTGAAAGAATGGGATATTGTTATTGGTGATCGGGTGGCTGTCAGTCTTGCAGGACGAGGTATTCCCCGTCTTGACGAGGTGGTATGGCGGGTCGTGATGCGAGAGCAAACCCGTGAGTCGGATGAGGGGGAAATATTCGATTCCTTCACCTGCTTTCAGCCCACAGGGCGCTGCCGTGAACAGTTCTTGTCGCGTCTCGTCTGGCTCAGTGGTCCTCAGGGCTTAGGGATAAAAGGCCTCGGAAGAGAGACGTGGAGAAAACTGCTTGATGCCCAGCAGATTCCCACCTTAATAAGCGGGCTCTTTCTGGGCGAGAAGGAGCTTAAAGCTTTACCGGGGATCGGCGAGAAACGGGCGCAGAAACTTTATGCTCAAATACAGCTGTCGCGTCAGAAAAGTTTCCGACAGTGGATTACCGCACTGGGGTTTCCCACGGCAGGACTTGGCATGACGGAAAAGAGGAGTTGGCGGCAGCTGAGAGAGATGACGTTGGAGCAGTGGCAGGCTGGCCAGGGGATTGGGCCTAAAGGCGCCGCGCAGATACAGCGTTTTTTGCAACACCCCAAAGTGGTCGAAATTATCGAAAGATTACAGCATGAAAGGCTGCCGGCTTTTTATCAGGCCGACAGCGATGACAGATATTCGGTTAATGATCCGAATCAGGATAGTTGAAGACGGGAAGACCGAGTTTGAAGCGCAGTGCCAGCAGTCGAGCAATAAAGCCTGCCAGCAGGGTGACGATAACCACCAGATTCTGCGGCACAGAGAAATATTGCAGGATGATATACAGCCAAGCCGAGGCGAAGGAGATACCGCCATAAATCTCTTTCTGGAACACCAAAGGAATTTGATTGCACAGCATGTCACGCAATACGCCGCCAAATACGCCGGTAATCACGGCTGAAATCGAGGCAATCAATGGGCCGTGTCCGGTATCGAGCGCAATTTGGGTGCCAATGATCGAGAACACCACTAATCCCAGTGCATCAAGCACCAGAAATAGCTTACGCAGGTGCTTCATCAGAGGAGCCAACCAAGTAGTAACAATGGCTGCTGCGGCTACGATTAGCACATATTGCGGGTGCTTCACCCAGCCCAGCGGATAGTGGCCTAGCACCATATCTCGGATGGTACCGCCGCCAATGGCCGTCGCGCAGGCTATAATGATGACACCAAAGACGTCCATTTTACGGCGGCCAGCCGCGAGTGCGCCGGTCATGGCTTCAGCAGTAATACCAATAATATAAAGAACAGTGAGCAACATACGTTTCGCCAGTCGACAAGATAGAGAAATTTCCTCACTATAGGGTAATAAGCTTTGCCGCGCGTCTCGACTGAGTTTTTCTTCTGAATCCCCAATCGGATTACCTTAACTAATCTGAGTAAAGCATTTATTCCCCTACTGATTGCATTCAGCCGAAATTAAAAAACAAGTTCACATTACTTTAATTTTATATTTTTACGCATTGTCCATTTTATCGTCTAGGCTATTTTTACTTCACTAAACAAATTAGCTCTATCTTAAAGGTGACGAATGTGTATATTTGTCACCTGTTAACCTAAGCTATAGCTATAGCTTTTCTATTTGCTGGAGAGCTACATGAAACCTGAAATCCCGGTTGTATTGCCTCATCGTGGACCTGCATTGCATGAGCGACGTGAGCAGATTATCCGGGCTGCGCTGGACCATTTTCGTCACTACGGTTATTCCAAAACCTCAGTGGCTGACCTGGCAAAAGCTATCGGTGTTTCAAGCGCTTATGTGTACAAGTTTTTTGAGTCTAAGCAGGCGATTGGTGAGGCGGTGTGCATGCACAGCCTGGGGCAGATCGATGATGCATTGCGCGAGATTGTGCACACCAACCAAAGCGCATCTGACAAGCTAAAAGAATTATTTTCGTCGCTGCTAAGCAAAAGCCTGGCGCTGTTTTTTGAAGAGCGGAGGCTGCATGACATTGCGGCTGTCGCGGCGACGAATCACTGGAGTTCAGCGAACAATCATCGCGCTGCTCTATATAGCATGCTGAAACAGATCATCGTTGAAGGTCGTGAGAAGGGTGAGTTTGAGTCTGACACGCCGCTTGATGAGGTGTGTATGGCCATCGCAGGTGTGATGACGCCATTCTCCCACCCCTTGATGCTTGAGGAAAAGACGCCAGAGCAGCTTGAAGAGCGCGTGCTGGTTATAACGAATTTGGTTTTACGCAGTCTGGCAAAATGACCCGGCTGTAAAAAGGTGTGTTGTTCACACCTCAATTATACGGACTGATCCACAGAGGAATTTTTATGTCTCATCGTCGTGTAGTCATTACGGGCATGGGGGCGGTGAGCCCGCTCGGTTGTGATATCGAAACTATTTGGAAACGACTGTTAGCCGGTCAGTCTGGTATTCGCGTTCTGCCAGAAGAAATCGTTGAAACCCTGACCGTTAAAGTGGGCGGTCAGGTGCAAACTCTTGAGCAGGATCCCGAGTCAGGTTTTGACGCGGACCAGTACGTGTTGCCTAAAGATCAGAAGAAAATGGACCGTTTCATTCTCTTCGCCATGGCTGCTGCTGAGCAGGCGATTACCGAGTCAGGCTGGAAAGCAGAGACCGCAGAACAGCAGGAACGCTCTGCGACGGTGATTGGCTCTGGTATCGGCGGTTTCCCGGCCATTGCCAATGCAGTACGCACCAACGACACTCGTGGTCCTAAGCGCCTGTCTCCATTCACCATTCCTTCATTTCTGGTGAACCTGGCTGCCGGTCAGGTTTCCATCAAGCACCAGTTCAAAGGCCCAATCGGTGCCCCGGTGACAGCCTGTGCGGCTGGCGTTCAGGCTATCGGCGATGCGGTACGTTTGATTCGCAACGACGAAGCTGACATTGCGCTGTGTGGCGGTGCGGAAGCGACTATTGATACCGTCACCATCGGCAGCTTTGCAGCGGCGAAAGCCATGTCGGTCGGTCATGAAGACAATCCAGCGTCTGCCTCACGTCCATTCGATAGCGCACGCGACGGCTTCGTCATGGGCGAAGGCGCAGGCATGCTAGTGATTGAAGAGCTGGAACATGCGCTGGCACGCGGTGCTAAACCATTGGCCGAGATCGTTGGTTACGGCACCAGCGGCGACGCATACCACATGACCTCCGGTGCAGAAGACGGCAACGGCGCAGGTCGTGCAATGAAAATTGCTCTGCGTCAGGGTGGCATCAAGCCTGAGCAGGTTCAGCACCTTAACGCCCACGCGACCTCTACGCCGGTCGGCGACCTCGGCGAAATCAACGCGATTAAAAACCTTTTCGGTACCGACGACAAGCTGGCCATCACCTCGACCAAGTCAGCAACTGGTCACCTTTTGGGTGCGGCTGGCGGCCTTGAGACTATCTTTACCGCGTTGGCCGTGCGTGACCAGATCGTGCCACCGACGCTGAATCTGGATAACAAAGATCCAGCGGCCGAGGGTTTAAACATCGTTGGCAACAAAGCACAGCCGCATGAAATCACCTATGCGCTGTCTAATGGTTTCGGTTTCGGTGGCGTTAACGCCTGCGTCTTGTTGAAGCGCTGGGAAGACTAAGTCTCTCCCAATTCAATGATAAAGCCCGTTAATCCGGGCTTTTTTTATGCGGTATTAGAGTCCGTCTGGACGCGGGATTTCGTAATACTGGCCCGATGGGTCACGCTTGTAATAGTGCCCTTGGCTGACGTAGAAACGCTCACCGTGGAAATCAACCGGAGAAAGGTCCGGCGGCGCAGAGTCATACTCTTCTTCTTCCTGCGGCGGAGATGGGGGCGGCGCATCATCCTGCGGTGGTGCATTAACTTCGACGTAATTATCACCTTGTTTCTGATAATAATTTCCGTTTAAAGCCCAATAGGTCAACCCTCCAATCACCACGGCGACTGCGGCATCAGGCAAAATGTTGAAACCTGGCCCGCCGGGACCCCCACCGCCGTGTGCCAACGCCAACGTAGGTGAAAGCAGGCTCAGGGTTAATAGTGATGCAGCAAGCTTTTTCATTTCATTCCCCTCAGGGGTCAAACTTCAGACTGATACAAACTTCTTCCGACTGATATAAGGTCTAAACCCCCCGGCGTCAATCAATCTTCAACCCATTTTCACAAGCAGTTACAACTGCCTACGCTAATCTCACAGCGCTGCGCCAGGCTGACAGAGATTAACGGAGTGTGAACGGGACACAAGAGGACATTTAACCGCAAAAAAGCCCGCAAATCGCGGGCTTTTGGGGCTTTACCTTTCAGCTGCGAAGCCTAAAAGATTACTCGATATTGAATCTGTTTGTAGAGTAGTTGGCTCTAAGCCTTTAAGTGTAAGGATCTTTGGTAATGATTTTTTATGTTAGGTACACCCTTGTGTACATGGTTTTATGAAGTGCTAGTTCTTCTCAACCACCACAACCCTTCAATGAGGCTACAGTGTCCCAGATTGTCGCCTATACAATATGGGAAGGATTCGACAATGGGTATGTTATCGCTGAACGGCTCAATGAAGCGGGTTATCAGAATAAAGCGGGTAAGGCGTGGGACAAGGACATTTATAGTGCGTGGAAACATCAGAAGGGAACGGCTACAAAGATAGCTACAGCATTGAAGCTGTCAGAATAGCTTTGTGATGCAGGTGACCAGGTGACTGGGGAAGTTGTAGCTTTATGCTCTAGGAACTCTAAATTCTCACAATCCAAAGTCCCTTACAGGAAGCCTATCTTTAAACGCGAGGTAATCATAAAACTCGCGGGTGTACGAAAAAATGCATTCGCACATCGTATGGCCAGCGTTTGCCAGAGCCATTCTCAACATTCCATCAGGCAAAGGATTAGCCATTAGATGCGCGTAAACTCGCGCTTGAGTTAACCCGTTGACGCATAGCAATAATGAAGATTCAAATGTAATCACAGCATCCATCAAACGCTGATGTATTACATCAAGGGCTGGTTGGTTTGCAACAATAGCTGATAAGCAGCGGCGATCTCCAGTCATGAAGATAGCTTCCGGATTCTCAATGCAGGAAGCGAGAAGAAGTTGTTCGCCTACATCAATCCCCGGCACGCTACCCAAAAGCTCAATCAGTTGAGTATTTTGAACTTCTGGAATATCTTGCACCGTTGCGATGAAAGCATCCACCTGCTCGTAAACATTCTGGCCACCAAATTTCCTAATAGCATTTTCAATATTTCTTGGCAAAAGCTGGAAACGAGCGGCGGGATTAATAAATATTTGTTCGGGAGGCTGATTAAAAATCACTGGCAGTTGTGATAACAGGTTGCACTGCGCCAGCTTCAAAATGACATCATTGTCTGAAAGAACAATCACTTATCACTCCCCAATTAGATTTTCTAAAACCTTAAGATTGTCCTCGTGGATATTTTCTAAATCCATTCCACTTTTCATCATGGTCTTAACTAAGTCTTGATCTGGCACGCTGCCTTCACAGAGTAATTTAACCGCACTAACAGCTACGCCCCAGCGATTCTGGGCGAAACCATAATTCAAAGCGATGTGTGTGGGGTCAATGTGATTGTCGCTACCATATTTATGGGCTGCTCGAGCTAAATTTGCCCCATTCAAGCCGCCAGCAGTAGGGACAATTCGTAGAGACTTTTGTCCAGAAATAACCTGGAAGGCAAATTCATTGGCTTCTTTCTCTATCTCATCAGTCGAAGCATTTTCAATTTTTGCATCAACATGACATTGCCCGTTTTCTGCATTCAAATGCCCCTTCGCGATATGACCAAGTTCGTGCGCAAGATCAAATAGCATATAGCCGTGCTTCTGGGGTTGTGTTAGTACGATAACCGGGCGCCCGTGACTCATTAATGCCAATCCGGCCATTTTCTTTGCAGCCTGAGGAAAGCTTTTGAGATAAACAACAGGGATTCCCACTGAGTGGCAGAACGATACCAGGCTGCCAAGCGATACCCACGGCTCTTTAGAAAGGATTTGGCTTCTAATAGCCAATGGATCCAGCGCAACATTAGCACTGTGCGGAACTTTAAAATTAGACGCAGCAATTTTTGCCGCTGTATAGGCAACAGCAGTAGCAATATCTAAATCGTTAGCGGCCACATTTTGGCGGTGCTTATATTTATGATTGCCACCAAAATTAAAGCAGATTCCCTCGCTACCATCTTTCAAGCTGTCTGGAAGGATGCTAAACATGCGCGCGAGATGCAAACTTGCATACTGACGCCCTGATGGGGTGTCAGCAAGTCGCTCATCCCACCAATCAGGCAATAGCTTGCGAATGTAAGCGAGGTTAAATCCGGCTTGTCCGAATTTAGAATAAATTTGACTCATCTGATTGTTGTTACTCATGAGAGCCTCCTACAGCTTGTATAAGCGAAATGCCAACGATTGTTAACATAGTTATGGCACAAAAACGCGCACACTATAAGCATAAAATGGCGAAGTACATAACTATTTTGGTTGTTTAAAGCCGGTGTAAGAGCCACTTGAAAGTGTTAGTAGTGGCTAATGTCCTCGTGAATACAGCCTTAATCTGGTACGTGATTTGAATGTCAATTTCCTTTAAGACGGCATCGAGGACCTGATAGGCCGTATCAATGCATGCAACTAATTGAAGCGTAATGGCTTTCACTTTTGGTTTCAGTGATGCCATATTTCACCATCCGTCAATACAGTCTAACTTTTAAACCAATTTCAGCAGGTAGCTCCTGGACGCCCCTAAGAATGGTCACCGAAGTTAAGTGCGGTCTGATGCCCGCCTGAATGGGTGCGTGATTGGTTACCATTCTGCGCGGCTTAGGTTGGGGTTTTTGGTAAGGATTGATCTTTGCGTAATGGCTATTGGTGGAAATGCCGAGTCGTAGCGCAATCTCAGAAACAGGTATCCCTGCTTGTTAATCTGTTTTACAGCTTCAATTTTAAATTCTTCAGTGAAATTTTGGCTGACATAAACACTCCTTGATTGACTCTCCATTATGAGGGAAAAAATGCCTATCAAACCCGAGTCTATTAAATTTTCACTAAGCTGGATGCTCATAAATATTTATTTAAACGTTTGAGTAATTTATAAAATAAAATGGGACGTTTGTAAGCCCTTCCGTTTTCCTTGAGTACAAGTAGCTTATATCCCATAAATGTTAGTGGAGGAACAATAAATCCTTCTGTAACATTGAATAATTGCTGTTCTATTGTAATGGGCCAGCGCCTCTAGAGCATGTTCATCATTGGAAAATATAAATACTTTAATATCTTTTGGCATTTCCTCAAAAATTTCCATCAACTTCTCTATCGGAATTGGTAGGTTTGGCAGATTTTCTAAAAAAGTTTTCCTCTCTGTCATGGTAAGCTTTATGAAGCAATTCTTGGTGAGGTTAAAGGCCATAACGAGGTTTCCATTCGCTGGGTTAGTGAAGTCTACAAATGACCTATCGGACAGACAGACTTTTTTATCCTCGTGTTCATCGGTAAATTTATAAACTGCAATGGCCGTTTCATC
>NZ_MRWE01000045.1 GCF_002093665.1 Rouxiella badensis
CGTATATTACGCTTTCCTCATTTGATGTCAACCGTTTATTTTCGCGGTCATCATCATTTTTAATTCTTTCCGACTTGTTCACACCGCGTTGCTGCTGCGTTGTTCCCTGTCGATGGAGCGGCATTATAGGGAGTTTCTGAGGAGCCGCAAGCGTTTATTTGAAATTAATTACCAACCGCTCACTAATTCAACAAACCAGCCCTTTTAGGATAATAAAACAACAAAAAAGGGGCCAAATTAAGATTCGGCCCCTTTCATCACGGATTACTCAGCAAGTTTTATTCTGAGTTCACCTTATTATGGCATCACTGTTTAGCAACGATGTGGTCGTTTTCTACATCTATCGTGATCGGTTTACCCGGTATCAGCTTGCCAGAGAGGATTTGCTGAGCCAATGGGTTCTCAATTTCCTGTTGGATGGCACGTTTAAGTGGACGTGCACCATATACAGGGTCAAAACCGCTATTGCCCAACAGCTCCAGCGCCGCATCACTAAGACGAGCACTGTAACCACGCTCTTCCAGACGTTTATACAAACGCTGCAACTGGATTTCGGCGATATGCTTGATATGCGCATGACCCAGTGGGTGGAACACCACGACTTCATCTATACGGTTGATGAACTCAGGGCGGAAGTTGTGTGTAACGACTTCCATGACCGCATCCTTCATCTGCGCATAGGTGGCTTCACCGAAATGCTGCTGAATCACATCTGACCCCAGGTTCGACGTCATGATCACGACCGTATTTCGGAAATCAACGGTGCGTCCCTGTCCATCGGTCAAACGGCCGTCATCTAATACCTGAAGAAGAATGTTAAACACATCAGGGTGTGCCTTCTCAACTTCGTCCAGCAGGATGACGGAATAAGGACGACGACGAACCGCTTCGGTCAGATAGCCGCCCTCTTCATAGCCAACATAGCCTGGAGGTGCACCCACCAGCCGGGAAACGGAGTGTTTCTCCATAAACTCCGACATATCGATACGCACCATCGCGTCATCGCTGTTGAACAGGAAGGTTGCCAGCGCTTTACAAAGCTCGGTTTTACCCACCCCGGTCGGACCGAGGAACAGGAAAGAACCAATCGGACGGTTCGGATCGGATAATCCCGCACGACTACGGCGAATCGCATTGGATACCGCGTCAACCGCTTCATTCTGTCCAATCACGCGATGATGCAGTTCATCTTCCATTCTCAGCAGCTTGTCACGTTCACTTTCAAGCATTCTCGCGACGGGAATACCGGTCCAACGAGCCAGCACATCGGCAATTTCCACATCTGTTACGCGGTTGCGCAGCAGCTTCATGGTTTTACCTTCTGCCTGGGTTGCCGCCGCGAGCTGTTTCTCAAGCTCCGGAATTGTGCCGTACTGCAGTTCTGACATACGGCCCAGGTCACCGACGCGGCGTGCCTGTTCGAGCGTAATTTTTGCCTGCTCAAGTTCGGCCTTGATATTCTGGGTGCCGCTCAGCGACGCTTTCTCGGCTTTCCACTCTTCTTCCAGCTCAGAGTATTCGCGCTCTTTCTGGTCGAGTTCGGTAGTCAGCATCTCAAGGCGTTTGATACTCGCATCGTCAGACTCTTTCTTTAATGCCTGCTGTTCGAGCTTGAGCTGAATGATACGGCGATCCAGTCTGTCGAGGGATTCCGGTTTGGAATCCATCTGCATACGAATACTGGAAGCCGCTTCATCTATAAGGTCGATAGCCTTATCGGGCAGCTGACGATCCGAAATGTAGCGATGAGACAATGTCGCCGCCGCTACGATGGCCGGGTCAGTAATCTGTACATGGTGATGCAGCTCGTAGCGTTCTTTCAAACCACGCAGGATAGCGATGGTATCTTCAACTGAAGGCTCGGCCACAAACACTTTCTGGAAACGACGCTCTAACGCCGCATCTTTTTCTATAAACTGACGATACTCATTGAGCGTTGTAGCACCGACGCAGTGCAGTTCACCTCGCGCCAATGCAGGTTTCAGCATATTACCGGCGTCCATCGCGCCGTCGGCTTTACCTGCACCCACCATGGTGTGCAGCTCATCGATAAACAGAATGACGTTGCCTTCCTGCTTGGCAAGATCACTAAGCACACCTTTCAGACGCTCTTCGAACTCACCGCGGTATTTGGCACCCGCCACCAGCGCGCCCATGTCCAGGGACAATACGCGTTTATTCTTCAGCCCTTCGGGCACTTCACCATTAATAATGCGCTGAGCAAGGCCTTCGGCGATTGCCGTTTTACCCACGCCGGGTTCACCGATTAATACCGGGTTATTTTTGGTACGGCGTTGCAGAACCTGAATGGTGCGACGGATCTCTTCGTCACGACCAATCACCGGGTCCAGCTTGCCTTGTTCGGCGCGCTCAGTCAGATCAATAGTAAATTTCTTTAAAGCCTGACGTGAATCTTCGGCCCCTTGGTCATCCACTTTGTCACCACCTCGCATCTGATCGATAGCCGCGTCAATTTTATCTACGGTAGCGCCACTGGCCTTCAGCAGGTCAGTCAATACGCCACGGTCTTTCAATGCCGCCAGAATAAAGAGTTCTGACGAGATAAATTTATCAGCACGCTGCTGGGATAATTTGTCACATAGATTTAAAACACGAACCAGTTCACTTGATGGTTGAACATCACCACCGGTTCCTTCAACTTGCGGTAAACGCCCCAATGCCTGGTCGACGTCCGTGCGAACTCGCTGAGCATCAATGCCAGCAGAGGTCAGTAAAGGACGGACAGTTCCCCCTTCCTGCGTGAGCAAGGCGCTCATGAGGTGGATAGGTTCGATAAATTGGTTGTCGCGCCCGAGTGCGAGTGACTGGGCATCGGCGAGGGCAAGCTGGAATTTGCTGGTAAGACGATCCAGACGCATAACACCTCCAATATAGAACAAAATTGCTACTGGAGATTAAATGAGGTCATCCCTCACGTTTTCAAGGTTACTTTGTCACTATATTAAGAGTACAGCGTATGCGTTCTTGGATCGTCTTGATTTAGTAGGTTATCTCAGCCAAATCAAAGTTGCCAGCCGTCCGGTGATTCCATCGCGTCGATAAGAGAAAAAATAATCAGTTTCGCTCACCGTGCAGCGGTCTCCGCCGAAAATTTGTTCAACGCCAGAGGCCTGGAGTCTCAAACGGGCAAGTTGATAGAGGTTGGCGAGATATTTTGGCCCAAGCGGTGAAAATGCACCGGCAGCCTTAGGCGTTGAATCGATAAACGCGTCTCTGACTTCTGCACCCACTTCAAACTTGTCAGGGCCGATGGCCGGACCGAGCCAGACCATGATGTCCTGAGGTTTGGCGCGAAACGCCGATAGCGTATTTTCGAGCACGCCCGCGTTCAGCCCCCGCCATCCGGCATGCGCGGCCGCGACTTCGTCCCCTGCCCGATTGCAAAATAGTACCGGTAAACAATCGGCGCTCATTGCCGCACACACCACGCCGGGTTGATCGGTATAAGCCGCATCGGCGCGAATTGACTGATGGGGGGTTGTTTGAGTCAACCGGGCGACGTCCGTTCCATGTACCTGCTCGAGCCAGTGCGGCGCGGCGGGCAAAGAGGCAAGTTCAATCAACCGCTGGCGATTAGTCGCAACGTGCTCCGGGCAATCAGAAACGTGGGAACCGAGATTAAGCGATGCGTAAGGCGGCAAACTGACGCCGCCCTGACGTGTGGTAGAACAGGACCGCACCGAATCCGGTTGCGGCCACTGTGGGAAGATTAAGGCAGGCATTACCAATGCATCTGGTCCTTGAACTCTTCAGTATCAGCCTTCAGCGCGCTAATCAGGTCAACCATGTCCTGTGGCAGTGGTGCATTCCATTCCATTTGAATACCGGTAACCGGATGGAACAGACGCAGCATAGTCGCATGCAGTGCCTGACGGTCGAAAGTACGCAGCTGATTGATGAACTCGTCGGACGCGCCCTTCGGCGGACGTGGGCGGCCACCATAGAGCTGATCGCCGACCAGCGGATGGTTGATGTGCGCCATGTGGACACGAATCTGGTGTGTACGGCCGGTTTCCAGACGCAGACGCAGACGGGTGTGCGCGCGGAAGTGCTCCATAATACGGTAGTGCGTAGTCGCCGGTTTACCCATCGGGTGAACCGCCATATGGGTACGCTTGGTGCTGTGACGAGAAATTGGCTCGTTCACCGTGCCACCTGCAGTCATGTTGCCGATAGCAACGGCTTCATATTCACGGGTAATTTCGCGACGTTGGAGTGCATCAACCAGGTGGGTCTGCGCAGGTACGGTTTTTGCCACAACCATCAGGCCGGTGGTGTCTTTGTCTAGACGGTGAACAATCCCGCAGCGAGGAACGTCAATTATCTCAGGATAATAGTGCAGTAAGGCATTAAGCACGGTACCATCTGGATTACCGGCACCGGGATGAACAACCAGATCACGCGGCTTGTTAATGACTAAAATATCGCTATCTTCGTAAACGATATCAAGCGCAATGTCTTGAGGCAGCCAACGAGCTTCCTCTTCAATTTGTGCATTGATTGCGATAACTTCGCCACCCAACACTTTGTCTTTTGGTTTGGCGACAATTTTGCCATTAACCGTAACCCTTTCATCAAGAATCCAATCTTTTATACGAGATCTTGAATAATCAGGGAACAATTCGGCCAAAGCCTGATCTAATCGTTGACCGAGTTGTGTTTCGGCAACCGTCGCCGTGAGTTCTACTTGTTGTGCCATATGGTGCTCTTGGGTAACCTTGGGTTTTCACGGCGATGCCGTTTAAAATAATGTGCTATTGTAGCTGGTCTTTGTCGGGAGCTTAACGGACAGTCTCCCAGAATAACACCTGAGGATAATCAAAACGTCATGACGCGTGTGAAATATCTGGTGGCAGCAGCCACGTTGAGTCTGGCGCTGGTAGGTTGCTCCAGTTCCAAAGAAGTGGTCCCCGATAACCCGCCAAACGTGCTTTATGCGACCGCCCAGCAAAAGCTGCAGGACGGTAACTTCAAAGGTGCGATTGCGCAACTGGAAGCGTTAGATAACCGCTATCCATTTGGGCCATACTCACAGCAAGTGCAGTTGGATCTGATTTATGCCTATTACAAGTCAGCGGATTTACCGCTTGCTCAGGCGTCTATCGATCGCTTCATGCGTTTGAATCCGACTCATCCAAACATCGACTACGTCATGTATATGCGTGGTCTGACCGATATGGCGTTGGATGATAATGCACTGCAAGGATTCTTTAATGTCGACCGCTCGGACCGTGATCCACAGCATGCACGCGCTGCGTTTCGCGATTTCAGCCAGCTGATCCATTCTTATCCAAACAGTCAGTATGCGACCGATGCCAATAAGCGTCTGGTCTTCCTGAAAGATCGTTTGTCTAAGTATGAGCTATCAGTGGTGCAATACTACACTAAACGCGGGGCTTACGTCGCCGTTGTTAATCGTGTTGAGCAAATGATGAAGGATTATCCGGATACTCAAGCAACGCGTGATGCGCTGCCGCTGATGGAAAATGCTTACAAAGAACTGCAATTGAATAACGAAGCAGACAAAGTTGCCAAAATTATCGCGCAGAACCCTGCCTGATAATTTCTCGACCTGTGTGTTTAAAACGGTGGCTACGGCTGCCGTTTTTTTTACCTGTTTTTTGGTTTGAAGATGAGCAATCAATCTAGAATCCCACCCATTTATCTCTTTGATAATGCGGTATTACGTACTAAGACTCAACCCCCTTTCGCCACAAAATTAGCGCAAATCACAATTTAGCCTGCCTTGACAAAAAGTGACGAAAAAGTGTGACGCAGATCACACATTTAGTCTCAAAGGACGGTATGCTGGACCTACCAAGACGGAAAGACAGAGAGGTAAGTTAATATGATCGTAAACATTACCAGCAAACAAATGGACATCACTACAGCGATTCGGGAGCACGTCGAAGACCGTCTAAAAAAACTGGAAAAATGGCAGACTCAGTTAATTAATCCACACATTGTTCTTTCTAAGGAGCCGCACGGGTTCGTCGCAGATGCCACAATTGGCACCGCCAATGGCCCTCTGGTAGCAAGCGCGTCACATGATGATATGTATGCAGCAGTGAATGAGCTGATTGCGAAACTTGAGCGCCAGTTGAACAAGGTTCAACATAAAGGTGAGGCTCGCAGAGCCGAAGGTAGCGTTAAGGATATTATCCTACAGCCCACTGTAGAGGAGTAGCCCCTCCAGCACTGCACGGTCTGGGTTTTAAAGAACTTAAATGACCACCACCAACGCGCCCATTCGGGCGCGTTTGCGTTTTAGCCAATATTCGCCCCGCAGAGTAATAGCAGTGCAAACGGCAAATGTTATTGACAGGGGGAAAAGCCAGAGGTTACCTTAAAGGCACACAAACCATGAGTAACTATTCGACTATGACCATCAAACCGTTTTTCTTCGCATTCTTTTTTACCTTCCCCTGACTGGGAGGCGTTTCGTCGTATAAGAAAGAATGCGAAGACGAACAGAAAGCCTCCCAAAGGGAGGCTTTTTTTATACCTGTTTATTTATAACTGTAATAACCGTCGTATATAAAGCTGCACCGGCGTTACCTGTTCTCGTTGGCACGAATCACCGATCGACTTCAGCTCAACGGAACTTGCTCACAGGCGGGCTTGATGCAACTTCAATGACGATAACCTCAAGAATTTTTGGCTTAGAATATTCCTGAACGCCACCCGTCTTCAGGACAGACAATTAAAAAGGCATAACCGATGAGTGAAACCCCGTTACTTGACCTGCGTGAGCGTATCAGCGCACTGGACGTTAAATTACTTGCCCTGCTGGCAGAGAGACGCGGCTTAGCCGTTGAAGTCGCCCAAACCAAGATGCACACCCACCGCCCTATCCGCGACATCGAGCGTGAGCGTGAGCTGCTAAACCGACTGATTATCGAAGGTAAAAAGCATGACCTTGACGGCCATTACATCACGCGGGTATACCAGCTTATCATCGAAGACTCCGTACTCACCCAGCAAGCTCTGCTCCAGCAGCATTTGAACAAGACCGCATCAGGCTCCGCGCGTATCGCCTTCCTGGGTCCTAAAGGTTCTTACTCTCACCTCGCCGCTCGCCAATACGCTGCTCGCCATTTTGATCAGTTCATCGAATGCGGGTGTCTCAAGTTTCAGGATATTTTCACGCAGGTTGAGACTGGCCAGGCCGAGTACGCAGTATTGCCAATCGAGAACACCAGCTCCGGCTCTATCAATGACGTTTATGACCTGCTGCAACACACCAGTCTGTCTATCGTGGGTGAACTGACCAACGTCATCGACCACTGCGTTCTGGTTGCGGCCGAAACAGACATGTCAAAAATCGAGACGGTCTACAGTCATCCGCAACCGTTCCAGCAGTGCAGCCAATTCATCAGCCGCTATCCACAGTGGAAAATCGAGTACTGTGAAAGTACCGCCGCCGCAATGGAGAAAGTTGCAGCCTCCAAGTCACCTAACGTGGCTGCACTCGGCAGTGAAGCTGGCGGTGCGTTATATGGTTTACAGGTTCTGGAACACAATCTCGCTAACCAGAAGCAAAATATTACCCGCTTTATCGTGCTGGCAAGAAAGGCTATCGACGTTACCGAACAGGTTCCAGCGAAAACGACGCTTATTATGGCGACCGGCCAGCAGTCCGGTGCGCTGGTTGATGCACTGATGGTGTTCCGCGAGCAGGGTATTATCATGAGCAAGCTGGAATCTCGCCCAATCAACGGTAACCCTTGGGAAGAGATGTTTTATGTCGATGTTCAGGCCAATCTGCGCTCTGAAGAGATGCAAACTGCACTGAAAAATCTAACCCCGATCACCCGTTCACTTAAGGTACTCGGTTGTTACCCAAGTGAAAACGTTGTGGCGGTTAATCCGGAATAAGCCTCGCAAAAAGGCGCTTAGCTGCAGTAAAAAAGGCCAGTACGGAGAACCGACTGGCCTTTTTTCTATTCGATGAAATCGACTATCAGCGACGGATGTCGTTCGCCTGTCGCAGCAGCGAGCCACTCTCTTTCAGGAAACGCGGCGCATAATCGCCAAACCAGTCTTCGACCAGTCTGAACTTATCAATAAACGCCTGCTTGTCACCGCTTTCGAGCAATGCCATCGCCTCGCCGAACCGCTTATAGTAGCGCTTGATCAAGGCGATATTATTCTCTGAGGACATGATGATGTCAGCGTACAGCTGCGGATCCTGGGCAAACAGACGCCCAACCATCGCCAGCTCGAGGCGATAGATTGGCGATGAAAGCGCCAGCAGTTGTTCAATCTCTACGTTCTCTTCCGACAGGTGCATCCCATAGGCAAAGGTGGCGAAATGGCGCAGCGCCTGAACAAAAGACATGTTCTGATCGTGTTCGACCGCGCTGATTTTATGCAGCCGTGCGCCCCACACCTGAAGCTGTTCAAGCAGCCATTGATAGGCTTCCGGCTCACGACCATCGCAGTACACCACAACCTGTTTAGCCAGGCTAGCCACGTCTGGACCAAACATCGGGTGGAGCCCGACGACCGGACCCTCATGCGCGGCCAACATTGCCTGCAACGGTTTATTCTTAATAGACGCCAGATCAACCAGAATACAGTCATCCGGCAGCTTCGGCAGACGACCAATCACCTCTTCGGTCAAATGAATCGGCACGCTGACGATAACCATGCCCGCATCGGCAAGCATCGATTCGGCCTGTGGCCAGTCTTCCTGCTCCAGCGATTTCACCTGATATCCGGACAGTTCCAGCATACGGGTAAATAGACGGCCCATCTGACCTTTACCGCCAACAATGACGACCGGACGCAGATTCGGATGCAGTGTCTTGAAGCCTTTATCATTTTCACTGGAATAGGACTCACGCATCACGCGGCGCAGGACATCTTCAATCAGATCGGCGGGAACGCCCAAATTGACCGCTTCCTGCCGGCGCGAGGCCAGCATCGCGGCTTCGCGCTCGGGGACATAAATCGGCAAGCCATAACGGCTCTTCACTTCGCCGACTTCTGCCACCAGGTGCAAACGTCTCGCTAAAAGATCCAACAGCGCTTTATCGACCTCATCGATCTGGTCACGTAATGCATTAAGTTCGGCCACCATAAAACGTTTATTCTCCTGAAATTCGTGCTGCCAGCGCGTCGCCGAGTTCATGATGCATGTTACGCAGCAGGGCCTCGGTGGTTTCCCAGTTAATGCAGGCGTCAGTCACCGATACGCCGTAGCGCATGTCTGAACGCGGCTGCTCTGAAGATTGATTGCCTTCGTTAAGATGGCTTTCAAGCATCAATCCGGTAATTGAACGGTTACCGGCTTTAATCTGGCTGATGGCCGATTCGGCAACCAGCGGCTGGCGGCGATAGTCTTTATTTGAATTGCCATGGCTGCAATCTATCATCAAGGAAGGACGGAGTCCCGCACCCTGCATCTGTTTTTCACAGTCCATGACATCTTCTGCGCTATAGTTGGGGGTTTTGCCACCGCGCAGAATAACGTGTCCGTCTGGATTTCCCTGAGTCTGCAGCAGGCAAACCTGCCCCGCCTGGTTGATCCCCACAAAACGGTGAGGCATTGCAGCGGCGCGCATAGCGTTGATGGCGGTGCCGAGGCTACCGTCAGTCCCATTTTTAAAGCCCACCGGCATCGACAGGCCCGAGGCCATCTCGCGGTGAGTCTGCGATTCGGTGGTACGTGCGCCGATAGCAGACCAGCTGAACAGGTCGCCAAGGTATTGCGGACTGTTCGGGTCTAACGCTTCGGTCGCGATTGGCAGACCCATAGTGACCAGTTGCAGCAAGAGATTACGCGCGATGTGCAAACCTGCTTCAACATCGAAGGTACCGTCCATGTGTGGGTCGTTGATAAGCCCTTTCCAGCCCACGGTAGTACGCGGCTTTTCAAAGTAGACACGCATCACGATGTACAGACGATCGCTCAGCTCTTCGGACAGGGTTTTCAAGTGACGCGCGTAATCTATTGCAGCATCGAGGTCGTGAACAGAGCATGGACCACAGACAATGAGCAGGCGCGGATCGCGGCCGTGGATGATATCTGCGATCGTCTGACGAGACTGCTCGATACTGGTTTGATTTTCTACGCTCAGAGGGAATTTGTTTTTCAGCTCTTCAGGCGTAATCAGAATCTGTTCCGCACTGATGTGCACGTTGTTCAAGGCGTCTTTTTGCATGATGGTTACTCGCGATAAATTTTGAATTTTTTGCTGTGTATCAGCACTGCGGACAACGATAACACAGGCTGTAAACTTTTCAAACCCAGAGTGTAAACTTAAAATTACCAATCACACTACAAACCCCACGCCAGTTTACAGACGTCAAAAAATTGCATAAAAACCATATATTACAGCAATTAAACAATCAATTACGCCTTTAAAAACAGGCTAAAACCCTCAACATTTCACGCTATGTGTAAACTTAAAATTACAAAACATGTTTATGCGGCACAAATCTTCCGCTGATTTATTCACTTTTTACTTTTCTTGAGGCGAAAAAAAACGGCCCGCTAAGCGGGCCGTTTATATAACACTTGAGAATGTTATCGTGCGTTAACGCGGTTAAGACGCTCTTTGATACGCGCTGATTTACCGGTACGCTCACGCAGGTAGTACAGTTTCGCTTGACGAACTTCACCACGACGTTTAACAGTGATGCTGTCAATAACAGGTGAGTGAGTCTGGAACACACGCTCAACACCTTCGCCGTTAGAAATTTTACGAACAGTGAATGCAGAGTGCAGACCGCGGTTACGGATAGCGATAACCACGCCCTCGAATGCCTGCAGACGCTTCTTGCTTCCTTCAACAACCCATACTTTCACTTCGACCGAGTCACCTGGACGGAATGAAGGTACGTCTTGCTTCAGCTGCTCTTGTTCGATTTGCTTAATGATATTGCTCATAATATATCTCTTACCCTAGGTAAACTGATAGTTCGGGAAATGCCTGGAGCTATTGCTCAAACATACCCTTATTAGTCTTGTTGACTGATTCGATGTTCCCGTTGGAACTCTTTCAGCAACACCTCTTGCTCGTCAGTCAGAGCTAGGTTTTCCAGAAGTTCAGGTCTTCTAAGCCAGGTACGACCCAGCGACTGCTTCAAACGCCAGCGACGTATTTCTGCATGATTTCCCGACAGTAAAACCGGCGGTACTTCCATGCCTTCCAACACTTCCGGGCGGGTATAATGAGGACAGTCCAGTAATCCATCGGCAAAAGAATCTTCTTCTGCCGAAGCATGATGACCCAGCACACCCGGTATAAAGCGGGATACTGAATCAATCAACGTCATAGCTGGGAGCTCCCCACCGCTAAGAACATAATCACCGATTGACCATTCTTCATCAATTTCGGTTTTGATTACGCGCTCATCGATCCCTTCATAGCGACCACATACCAGAACAAGTTTCTGGTGAGCCGCCAGTTCGCAAACGCCTTGCTGATCAAGTTTGCGACCCTGTGGTGAAAGATAAATCACCTTAACGCCTTCGCCTGCCGCTGCTTTAGCTGTATGAATCGCTTCCCGTAAAGGTTGCACCATCATCAGCATTCCCGGGCCGCCGCCGTAAGGGCGTTCGTCCACGGTGCGATGCCGATCGTAGGCGAAGTCACGAGGACTCCAGCACTCTACGCTCAGCAGGCCATTCTTAACTGCCCGGCCAGTCACTCCGTAATCGGTGATTGCGCGAAACATCTCAGGGAAAAGGCTAACTATACCAATCCACATAGCCTAATCCTCATAACGACATTCCACTCAGCCTTCGTTTCTACGCAAGTAGACATTACGGAGGTCAAAAACCAGGATCCCAATCTACTTCAATGATGCGAGTAGTGAGATCGACTTTCTTGATAACCTGCCCATCGAGGAACGGAATCAACCGTTCCTTGATGCCAAATGCATCTTTCAGGTTTGCTTTAACTACCATGACATCGTTAGAACCGGTTTCCATCATATCGATGATTTTACCCAGTTCGTAACCGGTGGATGTTACTACTTGGCAACCGAAAAGGTCTTTCCAGTAATAATCACCCTCGCCGAGGTCTGGCAGCTGGCTTGAATCTACGACAATCTCGCGATTGGTCAATAGGTTAGCCGCATCCCGATCGTCAACGCCTTTGACTTTGATGATCAGGTCCTGATTGTGGCGCTTCCAGCTTTCCAGCTCTACCGCTTGCCACTTACCTGCCTGCTGGATAAACCACGGCTGGTATTCGAAAATGCTTTCGGCGTCTTCGGTGGATGAAAACACTCTGAGCCAACCGCGAATACCGTAAGTTGAGCCCATTTTACCGAGAACAATCGGTTCTTCGGGCGCCACTGGATTGAGTTGCTTGCTCATTGCCACCACCGCGACAGATTAAGCTGCTTTCTTAGCGTCTTTGATCAGCGAAGCTACGCGATCAGAAACGGTTGCACCCAGATCTTGCCAATGAGCAATACGATCCAGGTCCAGACGCAGTGCTTCAGCCTGGCCAGAAGCCAATGGGTTGAAGAAGCCTACGCGCTCGATGAAGCGACCATCACGAGCATTGCGGCTGTCGGTCACTACTACTTGATAGAACGGACGCTTTTTTGCGCCGCCACGTGCCAAACGAATTGTTACCATAACATCCTCTTTAGTGAATAAAACAACCAGACCCCATCGGGGAACGGGGTCTGGTTGCTATATAAAAAGCCCGAAAATTTTACTCATTTTGGCGCAAAAAGCAATCGAAAGCGTCGATAACCTCAAACTACTTTTGGCCAGCAGCTAATTAGCGGTACTTATTATCATGTTGAACAGCGTCTTATCGGCCAGGGAAACCGGGTGGCATCATACCTTTCATGCCACGCAGCATTTTAGCCATGCCACCGTTCTTCATTTTCTTCATCATGCGCTGCATGTCGTCGAACTGCTTGAGCAGTCGGTTAACGTCTTGCACCTGCATACCGGCACCCAGCGCGATACGGCGCTTGCGGGAACCCTTGATAATCTCTGGCTTGGCGCGCTCTTTAATAGTCATCGAGTTAATGATGGCTTCCATGCGCACCAGCACTTTGTCGTCCATTTGCGACTTGACGTTGTCAGGCAGTTGACCCACGCCCGGCAGCTTGCTCATCATGCTGGCCATGCCACCCATGTTACGCATCTGCTTCAGCTGGTCGAGGAAATCGGTGAGGTCGAAACCGTCGCCCTTTTTCATCTTGTTGGCCAGCTTCTCGGCCTGGGCACGGTCTACCTTGCTTTCGATATCTTCGATCAGGGAAAGCACGTCGCCCATTCCCAGAATACGTGAAGCAACGCGGTCCGGATGGAAAGGCTCGAGGGCATCGGTTTTTTCACCCATACCCAGGAATTTAATCGGTTTGCCTGTGATGTGACGAATAGACAGCGCCGCACCACCGCGCGCATCACCGTCTACCTTGGTCAGGATAACACCGGTCAATGGCAGCGCTTCGTTGAAGGCTTTTGCGGTATTGGCGGCATCCTGACCGGTCATGGCATCGACCACGAACAGGGTTTCCACCGGCTTGATGGCCGCATGGACCTGTTTGATTTCGTCCATCATCGCTTCGTCAACGTGCAAACGACCGGCGGTATCCACCAGCAGCACGTCAAAGAACTTCAGCTTGGCATGCTGAAGTGCAGCATTAACGATGTCGATAGGTTTCTGGCTGACGTCGGAGGAGAAGAACTCAACCCCAACCTGCTCGGCCAGCGTTTCAAGCTGTTTGATCGCCGCAGGGCGATAAACGTCGGCAGAAACGACCAGCACTTTTTTCTTGCGCTTTTCTTTCAGGAATTTTGCGAGCTTAGCGACGCTGGTCGTTTTACCCGCACCCTGCAGACCGGCCATCAGCACCACAGCCGGTGGCTGCGCGGCAAGATTCAGCTCGGAGTTCGCTTCGCCCATTGCTGTTTCCAGCTCTTTCTGGACGATCTTTATAAACTCCTGCCCCGGTGTCAGGCTTTTGTTGACTTCGGTGCCAACGGCCGCTTCTTTCACACGGTTGATGAAGTCACGCACTACCGGTAAAGCAACGTCTGCCTCCAGCAATGCCATACGCACTTCACGCAGGGTTTCTTTAACATTTTCTTCGGTCAGCCGCCCACGGCCGCTGATATTGCGCAGTGTGCGCGACAATCGATCGGTTAAATTATCAAACATCGTCTCTTGCTCAACGTAATGACAGGCCGCCTTTGCGACACAATTGCGGGATTATAACACGAGAAGTCCGCACAATCTCTGCCCGATATATAAAGGTAAAAACAGGAAGGTTGTTGGAGCACGACGCCGGGGACGCTATACTGGCTTTCTCATTCATTTTTCGACGCAAATGACACAATATGCCAGCTTTAGCTCTTGTCGCCATGATCGCCTATTTGTTAAGCCTTTCACTGATCATTCCCAGCCTGATCCGCAAGAATGGCACCTATCGGCGCATAGCGTTACTTTCGGCTTTCGTTGCCCTGATTTGTCACGCCATTACGCTCGAACAGCGGGTATTTGACGTCAGCACTGGGCAAAACCTGAGTCTGGTCAATATCGGCTCTATCGTCAGCCTGATCATTTGCACCGTCATGACCGTGGCCGCCTCGCGCAGCCGCGGGTGGTTTATTTTGCCGATTGTCTACTGCTTTGCGTTAATCAATCTGGCCCTGGTTGCCTTCCTGCCAGGCGAATTTATCACTCACCTTGAGGCCAGCAAAGGCCTGCTGGTGCACATCGGATTAGCGCTTTTCTCTTACGCAACGCTGATTATCGCCGCGCTTTATGCGCTGCAACTGGCGTGGCTCGATTACCAGCTCAAGAACAAGAAACTGAGTTTCTCAGCCGACATGCCGCCGCTGATGAGCATCGAGCGCAAACTGTTCCATATCACACAGGGCGGGGTAATCCTGCTGACCCTAACGCTTTGCACAGGCCTGTTATATATGGAGAATCTCTTCAGCCGCGAAAACATCGACAAAGCGGTGCTGTCTATTCTGGCCTGGCTGGTTTACATCGTTCTGCTGTGGGGACACTATCACGAAGGCTGGCGTGGCCGTCGCGTGGTATGGTTTAGCATGGCAGGTGCCATTTTGCTGACGCTTGCCTATTTCGGCAGCCGCCTTATTCAGCAGCTCACGGTCCATTAATCGTTATTCGTAACTATTAATCTATAAATAAATAAGGAATTACCGTTGGAGCACGTCTCTACAACTACCCTCATTATCATCCTGGTTGTCATGGTGGTAGTTTCCGGCTATTTTTCGGCTTCCGAAACCGGAATGATGACCCTCAATCGCTACCGTTTACGCCATCTTTCCAAGCAGGGCAACCGCGCCGCGCGCCGCGTGGAGAAACTTCTCAAGCGTCCCGATCAGCTCATCAGCCTGGTACTGATTGGCAACAACCTGGTCAATATTCTGGCCTCTGCGCTGGCGACTATCGTGGGGATGCGCCTCTACGGCGATGCCGGTGTGGCGATTGCCACCGGTGTGCTGACCTTCGTGGTACTGCTGTTCGCTGAAGTCCTGCCAAAGACCTATGCGGCGCTTCACCCGGAGCGCGTCGCCTTCCCAAGCAGCCTGCTGCTGCGTCCGCTTCAGACCATCATGCTGCCGCTGGTCTGGCTGCTCAACAGTCTCTCGAAGGTTCTGATGCGCATGTTTGGTATCAAAACCAACGTTGGCATTAGCGATGCAGTCAGCAAGGAAGAGTTACGCACCATCGTGAACGAGTCACGCTCACAGATTTCCCGCCGCAATCAGGACATGCTGCTGTCGGTGCTGGACCTGGAAAAGGTCTCGGTCGATGACATAATGGTGCCGCGTAACGAAATCGTCGGCATTGATATCAACGATGACTGGAAGTCAATTATTCGCCAGCTGACCCACTCGCCGCACGGTCGTATCGTGCTTTACCGCGACTCTCTCGACGACTCAATCGGCATGCTGCGACTACGCGAAGCCTATCGACTGATGACCGAAAAGCGTGAGTTCAACAAAGAGAACCTGCTGCGCGCCGCCGACGAGATTTACTACATCCCGGAAGGCACCCCGCTGAATATTCAGCTGGTCAAGTTCCAGCGCAACAAGAAGAAAGTCGGCATCGTGGTCGATGAGTATGGCGATATTCAGGGGCTGGTCACGGTTGAGGATATCCTCGAAGAGATAGTGGGTGACTTCACGACCTCGATGTCGCCAACGCTTGCAGAAGAAGTGACCCCGCAGAGTGACGGCACCGTGCTGATTGAAGGTAGCGCCAACGTACGTGAGCTGAACAAGGCCTTCAACTGGAATCTTCCAACCGAAGGGCCGCGTACCATCAACGGGATGCTGCTCGAGGTGCTGGAAGATATTCCAAAAGCCGGAACCAGCCTGCGTATCGAGAGCTATGAGGTCGAGATCCTCGACGTACAGGACAACATGATCAAACAGGTCAAGGTCCGACCGTTGAAGACGCTGCGCAGCAGCACCGAACACTAATTCCTTCGCGGATCCTATTCTGCGGGTAATAAAAAAGACGCGATCAATATCGCGTCTTTTTTTATGCTTTTAAACCGCAGGAATGCAGCGATTCAATGCTGAACGACTAGATGTGCAGTTCGGTCAGCTTCTCTGGTGGCAGCGCCAGTTCGTCGTTGTGGTTGATACCGATTTCGCTATCAACGATGTGCTGAGCGATTTCCTGTGCTTCTTTCAGCGAGTGCATGTTGCAGGTACCGCACTGATAAATGTTCAGCTCAGGGATCTGGTTCTGATCTTTAACCTTCAGGATATCGGCCATTGCCGCTTTCCATGAGTCAGCAACCCGCTTTTCGTCCGGTAACCCAATCAGGCTCATGTAGAAACCTGTGCGGCAACCCATCGGAGAAATATCGATAATTTCGACGCCGTTACCATTCAGGTGGTTACGCATAAAACCAGCGAACAGGTGCTCCAAAGTATGGGTACCACGTTCGGTCATCACTTCAATATTCGGGCGGCAGAAACGCAGATCGAATACGGTAATGGTGTCCCCACTTGGGGTTTTCATGGTCTTAGCGACGCGAACAGCAGGGGCTGCCATTCGTGTATGGTCTACCGTAAAGCTATCCAACAGTGGCATATCGTCACCTCTCCTAAAAAAATTTATTTTTTTATCGAACTCAGGAAACCTTTTCCCATATCACGAGTCTGAATATATGAAAGACGCGCATTTGTTATCATCATCCCTGTAAACAGAGATGTTTGTTTTGGCCACATTGATTGTGGCCTTTTTCTTTTGTGGCTTCCTGCCTCAGTTTCCAGCAAGTGTCGCCAGGTACTCTTCAAAGCTTAGCTTATCATTCGCTTCAAGGTCGCGCTGACGCAGCCTGGAAGCCTCGCTCTCTTGCGCCAGCTCCTGCTCGCTCAACACCTCAAGAGGCTCATCAAGCAGCATCTGACGATATTTATCCGCCCACTTAACGCCGAGATTACCCTGCCCTTCGGCCTTCATCTCTTTCAGGATACGTGCAGAATAGGTCAGTTCCGGATTATCGAAGGCGGCAACCAGTTCACGGCACACGTCTTGATACTCGCGATTTCCATTCTGGCTATCCAGCACTTCAGCAACGCGCGCCAGATCGGCGAACAGTGATTTACCGACTTTATCTAACGGCTGCCTGACATCATCACAACCAATACCAATCGTCTGCCCCGGCTTGCGTCCTTCCAGAATTACGCGATTCCAGTTTTGACGCGTACAGCGAATCTCATCGCTGTTCATTTCCGGCGCATCGGCTAATGCACACCATATCAAAAATAGATCGAGGAAACGTGCCTGAGAGGCATCAATACCGATCGGGGTGAATGGGTTAATGTCGAGGGATCGCACCTCAACGTATTGGATCCCACTACGCCGCAGTGCATCTGAAGGAGTTTCGCCTGATTTAGTGACACGCTTAGGACGGATAGGAGCATAAAGCTCGTTCTCAATCTGTAACACATTGGTGTTTAACTGGAGATATTTTCCCTCTTTTTTCAGGCCAATTGCCGCGTATTCATCCCACGGAGTACGGGTTGCGCGTTTAACACCGGCGATGTAAGTCTCGAGGTCATTAAAGGTAATGCCCAGATTACTTTGAGATTTACTGGTGTATCCCAAGTCACTTAAGCGCAGTGAAGTGGCATAAGGAAGATAGCACAGCCCGTTTTCGGTGTACTCAAACGGCAAGT
Source organism: Rouxiella badensis (assembly GCF_002093665.1). Lineage (GTDB taxonomy): Bacteria > Pseudomonadota > Gammaproteobacteria > Enterobacterales > Enterobacteriaceae > Rouxiella > Rouxiella badensis. The sequence continues at coordinate 18,182 of NZ_MRWE01000045.1, forward strand.
TCGTTTCTCGGCCCTTGATGAAGGAAGAGCAAATTGCCGGCGACGCCCCAAACAGATAAGGGATAACCCAGCCGAAACGATAATAGTTGCGAATGACATTCAAATAACCGGCGGAGATAGCGTCCTTACCACTCTCGGCATCGCTGATGCCCAGACGCGTTTGCCAGAACTCGAGAGGCAAAGAGAAGTTGTAGTGAATACCGGAAATGGTCTGCATCAGCGCACCGTAGCGGCTTTTCAGCCCCTGACGATACAGGGTTTTCAGCTTGCCGATGTTCGACGTGCCGTACTGCGCCAGCTCGATGTCTGCGGCCGAATCAATGAAGCAAGGCATGCTGAACGGCCACATTCTTTCGTCGCCCAGTTCTCTTGCAACATGGCGATGAATATCACGCAGCACCTGCAAAGTATGCTCAACACTGTCATCAACCGGGGTAATAAATTCTAGAAGAGCCTCGGCAAAATCGGTAGTGATCAAATTATGCGTCAATGCCGAACCTAAAGATTCAGGGTGACCCGTCGTTGCCAGCGCGCCATTTGGGTTAACGCGCAAGGTCTCGCGCTCAATCCCCCGACAAATACCTTTTACTGCTTGGGGATGGGCTTCCAACCAGGAAAGCGCCTTTGATACGTCCGGGATCAAATTGACCTCCCGCTGTTTGGAAAAGTTAACTCGTAAGTTTTCTGAATCTGCATAGATGTGACCATCATTGATAACCGATACCAACCTAACCTCGCCCTGAGTGCACCTTAGGTGTTCACTTCAGAACATGCGTAGCCCAGCCTGCCAAAACGCCTCTAGAGCGTCCGTACGTCGACGTAGGCCATATTGGCCCTCTTGGCTGCTTCGATACCGAAATCGGCGTCTTCAAACACCACACACTTCTCTGGCGGCACACCGATCAGCTCTGCGCAACGCAGGAAGGTGTCGGGTGCTGGCTTGTGATTTTCTACATCGTTGGCGCCGACGACCGCGTCGAAGCACTCACGCAGCCCCAGATGACGCAGCAGTGCGTCCGCCATCCAGTATTCGCTGCCGGTGCCGACCGCCATAGGGCGACGCCCGTGAAACGCCTTTACCACCTCAATCAGCGGTAATGGCTGAACTGTATCAAGCAACATCTCCTGCACAGCTGAGGTTTTCTCAGCGGCGAGGTGGTGGGGATCGAGCTCCACGCCGTTACTATCAATTATATGCTTTGCAATTCGCCAGGTGGGCGAACCGTTTAAAGCAGCCATATCAGCTACGTTGAACTGCAGGTTGTATTTCGATAATACCTGGCTCCAGGCTTTACGATGCGTCGGCTCTGTGTCCAATATGGTACCGTCCATATCAAATATCAATCCTTCGTATCCCTCGTACAGCTTGTAATCCATAAACACCGCCTGCTGTTAACAAATATGGGGAAACTACTTTAGCGTAAAGATAGGAAATTGTCGCTTTTTGTCAGGCTGGACAGCACATAGGGCGTAGGACAAAAACAGAGAGGATTGCGAGAAGATATCTTCGTGAAGCGCAGAAAGCAAAAAACCCGCCTAAGCGGGTTTTTTATTACGTTGAGATTCTGTCATCACACAATCTCAACGCTTAAAGAATATGGTGCACCCAGGAAGATTCGAACTTCCGACCGCTCGGTTCGTAGCCGAGTACTCTATCCAGCTGAGCTATGGGTGCATAACAATTCTTTAATGCAGTTCTTTACAGCAGAGTTACTTCACCACTTTCACATTCTACCTTATCGGCCTCTGATGCTCACTTGATTGCAAATCAATATACATCAAAGAAAGAATGGTGCACCCAGGAAGATTCGAACTTCCGACCGCTCGGTTCGTAGCCGAGTACTCTATCCAGCTGAGCTATGGGTGCATAACAATTCTTTAATGCAGTTCTTTACAGCAGAGTTACTTCACCACTTTCACATTCTACCTTATCGGCCTCTGATGCTCACTTGATTGCAAATCAATATACATCAAAGAAAGAATGGTGCACCCAGGAAGATTCGAACTTCCGACCGCTCGGTTCGTAGCCGAGTACTCTATCCAGCTGAGCTATGGGTGCATCTTAAATGGCGGTGAGGCGGGGATTCGAACCCCGGATGCAGCTTTTGACCGCATACTCCCTTAGCAGGGGAGCGCCTTCAGCCTCTCGGCCACCTCACCATACGCTTCTTTCGAATTGTGCTGACTTACTTTGTTTAAGCTCATCGGCACTGCGTGGCGCACATATTACTTTCCCGCACTTATAAGTCAAACCCTTTTTTCCGAAGAATCGTTTGTTTGCACAATTCGCATCCAACCTGCGCAGATTACCGGCAAAATATGGCCTTTGATTGGTAAAAACCAATGTTTAATCAGTAAAAAGAGATTCAGGAAGTCTTGATAGTGGGAGAAGTTTTGTAAAGGAAAAGCGAGAAAACGGAAGGGGTAACGCTGAAAACGGCGCTAAAAAGGCATCAGCGCCTCGCCATCGACGAGACGCCTGATAAATTAATAACTCGTCTGTTGAGATTTTTCAGCCTGGATACGCTGGTAGATCTCTTCACGGTGAACAGAGACCTCTTTCGGCGCATTCACACCAATACGTACCTGATTACCTTTAACACCTAAAACGGTAACCGTAACCTCATCGCCAATCATGAGGGTTTCACCAACTCGGCGAGTTAGAATAAGCATTCTTTGCTCCTTGAAAAATTAAAAGAGTCGGGTCTCTCAGCATCACAGGCATTATCTATCATATGCTGTGAAAACGTAAGCCATGACCTCCACATTAAATGGTCGTCAGCTTTGTACCTTAGCTACGAGTTAATTTAAGTTTAGCTGAAATCAGCGCAGTCGTGGCTTAAATAGTGAGAATCAACCGGTCGTTAAGACTAAAAACGCCATAATACACAGTTAATTATGGCGTTCTCGCAGTTACTGATTGTATGACTAAAGCTTGTCGGAAACCCAAGCTTCAACGCCCGCAAGCGCTGCTGGCAAAGCTTGTACATCGGTACCGCCCGCCTGAGCCATATCAGGACGACCGCCGCCTTTCCCGCCGACCTGGGCTGCGATCGTACCGATGAGTTCACCGGCTTTGACACGATCGGTCAGGTCTTTTGTTACGCCCGCAATGAGACTCACCTTATCGTCCGCTACGGTAGCCAACACGATAATAACTGAACCCAACTGGTTTTTGAGGTCATCGACCATAGTACGCAACATTTTTGGTTCAACGTTATCCAGCTGTTTTACCAGCAGTTTAACGCCTTTAACGTCTTTCGTTTGGCCAGACAGTGAAGCACTCTCCTGCGCAGCCTGTTGATCTTTCACTTGCTGAAGCTCTTTTTCCAGCAGGCGTGAACGCTCAATCAGGGTACGAATCTTGTCGGTCACGCTGTTCACGTCACCTTTCACCAGATGAGCCACGTCCTGCAACAGGTCGCTCTGCTGATGAAGCGCATTAATCGCGTTTTCGCCAGTAATCGCTTCAATACGACGGACACCCGCTGCCGTGCCTGATTCGCTTTGAATACGGAACAGACCAATATCACCGGTGCGGCTGGCGTGGATCCCTCCGCAGAGCTCAGTAGAGAAGTCACCCATACGCAGTACGCGCACGTGATCTTCATATTTCTCACCGAACAGCGCCATTGCGCCCTGCTCTTTCGCGTCGTCGAGCGCCATGATGTTGGTCTCAATAGGCAGATTACGACGAATTTGCGCATTTACCAAATCTTCTACCTGGCGGATCTCTTCTGGCTTCATCGCTTCGAAATGCGAGAAGTCGAAACGCAGGTAGTTATCGTTGACCAGAGAGCCTTTCTGCGCCACGTGCTTGCCCAGAACCTGACGCAATGCTGCGTGCAGCAAATGGGTTGCAGAGTGGTTTAGACGAATGCGGTCACGGCGGGTTGCATCAACGTCTGCTTCGACGCTGTCGCCAACGGCAAGTTTACCTGCGCTCAACACGCCCTGATGGCCAATCGCTTTGCCGTACTTCTGAGTATCGCTTACCGCGAATTCGCCCCCAGAGGCTTTCAGAACGCCCTTATCGCCAACTTGACCACCGGATTCGCCATAGAATGGCGTGTCATCCAGAACCACGATGGCGCTTTCGCCCACCTGGATCTCGTCAACCTGTTGGCCGTTAACGAATAGCGCCACCACTTTAGATTGACGCTGTACGTGCTCGTAGCCAGAGAACTGCGTCACGCCTTCAACACGGATCATGCTGTTGTAGTCTGCGCTGAAACCGCTGGACTCACGCGCACGGTTGCGCTGAACTTCCATCGCCTTCTCGAAGCCTTCTTCGTCAACCTTCAGATTACGTTCGCGACAAACGTCAGCGGTCAAATCGACAGGGAAGCCGAAGGTGTCATAAAGACGGAAAACAATTTCGCCTGGAAGGGTATCGCCTTTCAGTGCAGCCAGCTCTTCGTCCAGCAGCGCCAGACCGCGCTCCAGAGTACGTGCGAACTGCTCTTCTTCGGTTTTCAGCAACTGCTCAACGGTTGACTGCTGTTTTGCCAGTTCAACGGCCGCAGAACCCATCACCTGAATCAGGGGGGCAACCAGCTTATAGAAGAAGGTTTCCTTCGCGCCCAGCATGTTGCCATGACGAACCGCACGACGAATGATACGACGCAGCACGTAGCCACGACCTTCGTTAGAAGGAATAACACCATCGGAAATCAGGAAGGCGCAAGAACGAATGTGGTCGGCAATAACGCGCAGCGACTTGTTGTTGAGGTCGGTAGCGCCAGTGACGCTTGCCACAGCCGCGATCAGCGTCTGGAACAGGTCGATGTCATAGTTGGAGTTAACGTGTTGCAGCACCGCTGAAATACGCTCCAGACCCATACCGGTATCAACCGAAGGTTTAGGCAGCGGCAGCATGGTGCCATCAGCCTGACGGTTGAACTGCATGAAGACCAGGTTCCAGATCTCGATGTAACGGTCGCCGTCTTCTTCTGCGCTACCCGGAGGGCCGCCCCAGATGTGGTCGCCGTGGTCGAAGAAGATCTCGGAGCAAGGGCCGCAAGGACCGGTGTCACCCATCTGCCAGAAGTTATCTGACGCATACTGGGCACCTTTGTTATCACCGATACGGATGATGCGTTCTTTAGGTACGCCTATCTGCTTTTCCCAGATGTCGTAAGCTTCATCATCGGTAGCGTAGACGGTCACCCACAGCTTTTCTTTTGGCAGGTTGAACCAGGTCTCCCCAGTCAACAGCTCCCAGGCAAACTTGATGGCGTCTTCTTTGAAGTAATCACCAAAGCTGAAGTTGCCCAGCATCTCGAAGAAGGTGTGGTGACGAGCGGTGTAACCCACGTTTTCTAAATCGTTGTGCTTACCACCGGCGCGTACGCAACGCTGAGACGTGGTCGCGCGATTGTAATCGCGGTTATCCAGGCCCAGAAAAACGTCTTTAAACTGGTTCATACCGGCATTGGTAAACATCAAGGTCGGATCATTAGTAGGGATCAGCGAGCTGCTGTCGACAACAGTGTGTCCCTTACTATGGAAGAAATCGAGAAACGCTTGACGGATCTCAGCGGTGCTCTTGCTCATAAATGTCCCGGAATAAGGCTAAAAAGGTCGGCCCGTGAGCAAGATTAGCGTGATAACGTCCAGCTTACTTTGTCGCTCACGAACAAAAAGTGGGGATAAGATAAAATTTCTTCGCTGGGAAGTAAAATCCCGTATGCGTTCAATCTTCAAAATCGCGATAAATAGACTGAATTTCTTCCTGAAAAAAACCTCGGTAGAGCAAATAACGTAAAACTTTCGACTTTTCTTTCCAATCGACAGGCAATGGCTGCCCAAATTTACGCGTCGCCAGCTCATACGCCTGAGTGCACCAATCGACCTCGCAATTTTCCAGCGCCAGGTTAATCACCTCTTTATCTACCCCCTTTTGCATCAGTTCGGAGCGAATACGCTGTGCGCCCAATCCCCTGCGACTGCGACCCGCAATGTAGCGGTCGGCGAATCTGGCGTCGTCTAGCCAGCCGTGCTCATAACAGTATGCAATAACCTGCTCGACCTGCTCGGGACAAATCTCCTCAACCTCTTTTTCTTTAGCAGCGGTTGCGACGGTCGGGCTACTGGATTGTTGATTTTTGCGGTTTTTGTAAGAGGAAGGACGAGTAAAGGGCTGGGGCGGCGTCAGCAGTTTACGACGAAGCTCGGCCTCACCGTGGTCACGCTGGCCCAGCAGGCGCATCGCTCTGGCAATCAGGTTATTAAGCTTTTTGGCATTATCGTCCTGCGTGGTGGAAAACAGTGATGAAAACGCGGCGTCCTCATTTATGTCCTGAGTCATTTTTCGCTCCTTAAAAAGCAAAAAAACAGCCTGGGTTGCAGGCTGTTTTTTAAGGCGACAATTTCTTAAGTACGGCCCTTGATGCGAAAGCCATACTCAGAACGGAGAATTAAAACTCTTCGCTGGTTTCAACGTTGTCGTCCAGTCCTTCGGCAGTCGATGCAACGCTCAGTTCACCGGTACCGCTCAGCAGCATTTCTCTGAGTTTTTTGTCGATTTCGGAAGCAATTTTCGGATTCTCTTTCAGGAAATTGCTGGCATTAGATTTGCCTTGACCGATTTTCTCGCCGTTGTAGCTGTACCATGCACCGGCTTTCTCGATCAGCTTGTGCTTAACGCCCAGGTCGACCAGCTCGCCGTTGATGTTGATGCCTTCACCATACATGATCTGGAATTCAGCCTGTTTGAACGGCGCAGCAATCTTGTTCTTAACAACTTTAACGCGCGTTTCGCTACCGACAACGACGTCGCCGTCTTTGATTGCGCCAATACGACGGATATCAAGACGTACAGAAGCATAGAACTTCAGTGCGTTACCACCGGTAGTGGTTTCCGGGTTACCGAACATCACACCAATTTTCATGCGGATTTGGTTAATGAAGATAAGCAGCGTGTTGGCATTTTTCAGGTTACCGGCCAGTTTACGCATCGCCTGGCTCATCATACGTGCCGCGAGGCCCATGTGAGAGTCACCGATTTCACCTTCGATTTCTGCTTTTGGTGTCAATGCAGCCACGGAGTCAACGATGATAACGTCAACCGCACCAGAGCGGGTCAGTGCGTCACAGATTTCAAGCGCCTGCTCACCGGTGTCCGGCTGAGAACACAGCAGATTGTCGATATCTACGCCCAATTTCTTGGCATAGATTGGGTCAAGCGCGTGTTCAGCATCGATAAATGCACAGGTTTTACCTTCGCGCTGAGCGGCAGCGATAACCTGCAGAGTCAGGGTCGTTTTACCTGAAGATTCTGGTCCGTAGATCTCTACGATACGGCCCATTGGCAAGCCACCTGCGCCCAACGCGATATCCAGAGACAGAGAGCCGGTGGAGATCGTTTCAACATCCATAGAGCGATCTTCACCAAGACGCATGATGGAGCCTTTACCGAATTGCTTTTCAATCTGGCCCAGTGCCGCAGCTAACGCCTTTTGCTTGTTCTCATCAATAGCCATTTTTACTCCTTCGGGTGACGAGCCGTGCGAAACTACACGTCGTTGTCACTGAATGTTGTTGTTTGGATGCAAAGTTCACATGCAGGTAATTAGCTGTAATTATACTGTATGCTCATACAGTATCAAGCCTATTTTTTCAAAAACTCGTCGAGTAAGGTTTGTAGCGAGAAAACAGCAGCTTGCAAACGTACGGCTTCGCGATCTCCGGAAAAAACCTGTTTGCATGCATAAATCCGACCATCTTTGTCGGCAAATCCAAACCATACGGTGCCCACTGGTTTAGCCTCACTGCCGCCATCAGGACCGGCAATTCCGCTAATCGATACCGCAACGTCCGCCCCCGCCGCATACCTTGCACCACGGGCCATTTCCCGCACGACCTGTTCACTGACCGCACCAAATTCTTTGAGCGTAGAATCGGAGACGTCCAGCAATTCACGCTTGGCGGAGTTACTGTATGTGACGAATCCACGGTCAAACCAGGCGGAGCTGCCTGCGACATCGGTAATGGCTTTCGCCACCCAGCCACCGGTGCAAGATTCGGCACAGGTTACCCACAGGCCGGCCGCTTTCAGCGCCGCCCCGACATCAATGCTGAGCTGCTGCAAATGCTTTTCGGTCATAGCTTGTCCCGCAACAAGAAAAGTTTAAGTCAGACAATGTTAGCACTTCTCGCAGCCCAAGAGTTATGCAGAGTAACAAAGTACGGGAAGTCTCCCGAGACGTAAAAATGGCTTTCATTAGCAGGCACTGTTTATGGGAGCGCGCGCGCAGACGGGTGAAAATTGGAGAGAGTAAGGGAGAATAACGGCAGCAACGACCGCTGCTGCCGCAATTGAGGGTTGGGATATTAGTTACCCATGCGCGCCTGCTTCACCGCCAGACCCAGTTGCCACACGGCCATCGCGTACTGCGTGCTGTGGTTATAACGGGTAATAGCATAGAAGTTAGGCAGACCATACCAGTACTGATAGTAGGTGCCCATATCCAGACGCAGCAGGCTCGCCTGCTGATAACCGCCGAGGGATCCCATTGGCGTGAGGCCCACCGAGGCCAGCGTCGAGACGGAATATTTGGTCTGATAGCCGTTTTCCAGCCCGGCAGCCTGACCGCTCGCCTGCACCGCAACCGGCTCACCCGGCACCCAACCGTTTGATTTAAAGTAGTTGGCTACGCTGCCGATAGCGTCAATCGGGTCCCATAGGTTCACGTGACCATCGCCATCGAAGTCAACGGCGAATTGCTTGAATGCAGAAGGCATAAACTGGCCGTAACCCATCGCACCGGCGAAGGATCCACGTAGCGCCAGCGGATCGTCACCTTCCGCGCGGGACATCAGCAGGAAGGTTTCCAGCTCACTGGCAAAGTATGCACCGCGGCGAGGATAGTCAAACGCCAGCGTCGCGAGGGCATCAATGATACGCGTTTTACCCATCACCCTACCCCAGCGCGTCTCTACGCCGATAATACCGACGATAATTTCAGGCGGTACACCATACTGCTGGTAGGCACGCTGCAGCGCATCCTGATACTGGTCCCAGAAGGCCACGCCGTTCTGCACATTATCAGGCGTAATGAACTTGCTACGATAGCGGATCCACGCGCCGTAAGGCCCCGTCGGAGCCGGACCGATAGGCGCCTGGCGATCCATCAGCCGCAGAACCCAGTCCAGCCGCTTCGCCTGCCCGAGAGTATCCTGCAGCTGTTGACGGTCAAACCCGTGCTCGCGCACCATTTTGTCGATAAACGCATTGGCCGCGGCATTATCGGCAAAATCCCCGTTAGGCAAAAGGCCGTTCTGCGCAGGAGATAGCAGGAATCCACCGCTCGGTGCAGTACCTTGAGCAGAAGGGGTATTTTTCGGCGTACTGCTACAGGCTGAGAGCAGAACAACCATGGGAAGAAGGGTAGCCAGGTAGCGCATCAGATATCCGTATGGCGATACAAAAAAAGTAGATCGTCATGTTAATGCATTGTTTGCAAAGAACAAACAGGAATGTTAAAGGGAAATTAAACAAACAACAGATAAACACTCCGCCAGGCGGGGTTAAAACCAGGTGCTGGCGGAGGATCCTAGGCAGGTATTTTAGTTTTTCTTAACAAACTCGGATTTCAGCTTCATTTGGCCAAAACCGTCAATCTTACAGTCGATGTTGTGGTCGCCCTCAACCAGTCGGATACTCTTCACTTTGGTACCGATTTTAAGGGTCGATGAACTGCCTTTGACCTTGAGGTCTTTGATGACCGTGACCGCATCGCCGTCTGCCAGAAGATTGCCGTTAGCGTCTCTTACCACCCGTCCCTCTTCTTCTGCTGCTGCCGCATTGGCCGGCCACTCGTGACCGCATTCCGGACAGTTCAGCTGTTCGCCTTCCTGCCAGGTAAATTCAGAACTGCATTTAGGACAATGTGGTAATGATTGCACGCTAACCTCTTAAAAAAGCTAATAAAGAAATGAAAATACAGAAAAATAAAAGACCTTAGTCTTTGTCTGGGTACATTTTAGCTTTTTATCCTCTTTAAAAATACCCCCGTGCTATCCCACCAACAGCGTTTTAGGCTCCAGATAGGCCATCAACCCCCACTTGCCCATCTCGCGGCCTAAACCAGACTGCTTAACGCCGCCAAACGGCGCCTGAGGTTCGTGAGCCAGGGTATTAACCAGCACTCGGCCGGTTTCAATCTGTCGCGCCACACGGAGACCTCGCTCAAGACTGCCGCTCAGCACCATCGCATTGAGGCCATAATCTGTATCGTTGGCAATTTTCAGCGCATCGGCCTCAGTCTCATAAGGGATAATCGACAGCACGGGTCCAAAAATTTCTTCACGGGCAATTCGCATCTGATTATTGACCTGTGTGAATACCGTTGGTTTCACTAACCAGCCCTTATCGAACCCAGCAGGACGTCCTTCCCCACCGGTCAAAAGCGTTGCTCCTTCCTCTAGCCCAAGGCGAATATAGCTCTGCACGCGTTCCCACTGTTTGCGACTGACCATGGGCCCAATGTCGGTCTTCTCATCACGCGGAGAGCCGGACTGAATCTGTTCCACGGCGCGGGAGAAGGCCTGCTCGAACTCCGTTAAACGACTGCGCGGCACCAGAATACGCGTTCCGGCAATACAAGCCTGTCCGCTGTTCATAAACCCCGCCATCAACGCCATCGGCACCACGGTTGCAGCGTCGGCGTCGTCCAGAATAATGGTGGGTGATTTACCTCCCAGCTCCAGCGTCACGCGCTTGAGCGTCGCTGCACCGCTTTCGATAATCCCCTTGCCCACCGCCGTCGAGCCGGTAAAAGAAATCTTGGCGATATCAGGGTGACGGCTTATCTCCGCGCCAACGACCTCGCCACGCCCGGTGACAATGTTGAATACGCCCGCGGGCAGTTCGGCTTTATGCAACGCCTCGGTGATGATTTGTGTCTGAATAGCGCTCATCTCGCTCGGCTTGATAACGGCGGTACATCCCGCCGCCAGCGCGGTCGCCAACTTGTTGCAGATAAACCCTGCATCGCTGTTCCAGGGTGTAATCAGGCCAGCGACGCCGACCGGGCAAAGGATGACCTTCGCGATACCAGCCTGCTCTTCGAATTCAAAGGACTCGAGCGTCTGCATAACCTGTAAAATGACGTCTGCCGGATAGCTCGCCATCCAGCGTGAACGCGCGGCTGGCGCGCCGTACTCGGTGATAATGGCCTCCAACAGTTCCTCTTCACAGGCCACCACGGCGGCATGCATGCGTTTGAGTGCGGCAATACGCTGCACTTTAGTCGTGCGCGACCACTCCGGGAACGCCGCTTTCGCTGCCGCTATCGCCCGCTGAGTATCCTCTACGTCGGCCAGTTGTACCGTGCCAATCATCTCTTCAGTAGCCGGATTAAACAGCTCGAAACGTTCGGTGCCGTGAGGTGTCAGAAACTCACCGTTGATATAGATTTTGTCGATCTTTTGCATGATGGATCCTCAAACGCACTCGTTAATAAGTTTTCAATATTGAGGAGTATAAGAAGGCTAGGTTGCTCTGATAAGCGGGGTTATGCTGTACGGGGTATAACGAAAATCAGGACAATAAACGATGCATCGTACTGGTCTGACTGAGCTTGAAGTGACTCTTGCCGTCGCGCAACGCAGCAGCTTTCGCGCCGCCGCGCGCGAGCTAGGCATGTCTGCTACCGCGGTCAGCAATGCCGTTGCCGGCCTTGAGGCTCGCCTCAATATTAGACTCTTTAACCGCTCAACGCGCAGCGTATCGCTTACCGAGGCGGGCCGACGTTATGTCGAACGCATTGCCCCCGCACTGGCCGAGATTCAGCGTGCTTCGGAAGAGATAAGCACACAGCCCGAGTCACCCACCGGCACCCTGCGTATTAATGCTCCGCCCGAATCTGCACTGCTGCTGTTTGAGCCGCTGCTGCGGGAATATCTTCAGCGTTACCCCAACATGCGCATAGATATCGCGACCGAGGCCCGGATGATCGATATCGTTGCCGAGGGCTTTGACGCGGGGATCCGACTCGGTGAATCGGTACCGCAGGACATGATAGCCGTGCCAGTGACGCCCCCGGCACGCATGCTCATCGTCGGAAGTCCGCAGTATTTCGCCACCCACGGCGTGCCGCAAACGCCGGAGGACCTCGCCGCGCATCAAGGGGTCGGCATGCGTATGTCTCACGGCGGAATCTACCACTGGGAGCTTGAGCGTCATCAGCAAAAATTTGCGATAAACATACCGACGCGAATCGTGCTCAACGAGTTACGCGCTATCCGCCAGGCGGCACGCAGCGGCATGGGTCTGGCGTTCATTTCAAGCTGGTTTATCGAAAAGGATCTGGCCAACGGCAGTCTGGTCAGCGTGCTGGAAGAGTGGTGCCCTTCGTTTGAAGGATTACGGCTGTATTATCCCGGTCGCAGACACGTTCCAGCGGGATTAAAGGCGCTGATCGAAATGGTGCATGAAATACGCGACCGCCAGATCTAGCAGCAACTCTGGCCGACAACAAGCGCCCACACTTCTTTGCAAATCTCCGAGATGCATTCCCGTTTGCGGGGTGTCAGTTTTGACGTGCTTGGGCTACTATACCCGCACAAAATTTTAGAGTTATAGAGCCTTTTTAACTCTATGAATGACTTAAACAACTAAGAAACTAAGCGCATGAGTAATAGCGATAATTTAGATGCCCACACCCCCATGATGCAGCAGTACCTGCGTCTAAAGGCACAGAATCCTGAAATCCTGATGTTCTACCGGATGGGCGACTTCTATGAGTTGTTCTATGACGACGCCAAAAAGGCCTCGCAGCTGCTGGACATCTCGCTGACCAAGCGCGGCGCCTCCGCCGGTGAACCCATCCCGATGGCGGGCGTTCCTTATCACGCGGTTGAAGGCTATCTTGCCAAGCTAGTGCATCTCGGCGAATCCGTTGCCATCTGTGAACAGGTTGGCGATCCGGCCTTAAGTAAAGGCCCTGTCGAGCGTAAAGTGGTGCGCATTGTCACGCCAGGAACCGTCAGTGACGAAGCGCTGCTAAGCGAACGTCAGGACAACCTGTTGGCCGCCATCTGGCAAGACGGTCGAGGCTTCGGCTACGCAACGCTCGATATCAGCTCAGGACGTTTCCGCGTTGCTCAACCGACCGACCTCGAAACGATGGCCGCCGAAATCCAGCGCACGAACCCGGCAGAATTGCTCTATCCGGAAACCTTCGAGTCGATGTCGTTAATCGACACCCGCCGTGGCCTGCGTCGTCGCCCAATCTGGGAGTTCGAGCTCGACACCGCGCGCCAGCAACTTAATCTTCAGTTCGGCACCCGTGACCTCAGCGGTTTTGGCGTCGAACAGGCTACGCAGGCGCTGCGTGCAGCCGGCTGCCTATTGCAGTACGTGAAAGACACCCAGCGCACCTCGCTGCCGCATATTCGTGGCGTGACCATGGAGCGTCAGCAGGACGGCATCATTATGGATGCCGCCACCAGACGCAATCTTGAGCTGACGCAAAACCTCTCCGGCGGCGTTGAAAACACGCTGGCTGCCATTCTCGACCAAAGCGTCACGCCGATGGGCAGCCGCATGCTCAAGCGTTGGATCCACATGCCAACGCGCGATTTCAAGGTACTGAACAATCGCCAGCAGGCGGTCGGTGCTTTGCAGGACTTGACCGCCGAGCTGCAACCGGTACTGCGTCAGGTCGGCGACCTCGAACGTATTCTGGCACGTCTGGCGCTGCGAAGCGCGCGTCCGCGCGACCTGGCACGTATGCGCCACGCACTCCAGCAGTTGCCGGAGATCCGCGCTCTGCTTCAGCCAATCGACGTCCCTTACGTTCAATCGCTGGTTGAAAAGGCCGGCGAATTTGATGAGCTGATCGCCCTGCTCGAGCGCGCCATTATTGACGCACCGCCCGTGCTGGTACGCGACGGTGGCGTGATTGCGCCGGGATACAATGCCGAACTCGACGAATGGCGAGCGCTGGCCGACGGGGCAACGGATTACCTCGACCGCCTCGAGATCCGCGAACGCGAAAAGCTGGGTCTGGATACCCTGAAAGTGGGCTTCAACGGCGTGCACGGTTACTACATACAGATAAGCCGTGGTCAGAGCCACCTTGCACCTATCCATTATGTTCGCCGCCAGACGCTAAAAAATGCCGAACGCTACATCATTCCCGAACTGAAAGAGTATGAAGACAAGGTCCTGACTTCAAAAGGCAAAGCGCTGTCGCTGGAGAAAGCGCTGTACGAAGAGCTGTTTGATCTGCTGATGCCGCACCTTTCTGCGCTCCAGCAGAGCGCCGCGGCGCTGGCTGAAATCGACGTACTGAATAATCTGGCTGAGCGCGCTTACACGCTCAACTATTGCTGCCCAACGCTGAGCGAAAAGCCGGGCATCAACATTGTCGGTGGTCGTCATCCGGTGGTGGAACAGGTGCTGAGCGAACCCTTTATTTCTAATCCGCTGGTCATGTCTCCACAGCGCAGAATGCTGATTATTACCGGTCCCAACATGGGCGGTAAGAGTACCTATATGCGTCAAGCCGCACTGATTGCGCTGATGGCGCACATCGGTAGCTACGTACCCGCCGAGCAGGCCACGCTGGGGCCTATCGACCGTATCTTCACCCGCGTCGGTGCCGCAGATGACCTGGCCTCCGGCCGTTCAACCTTCATGGTTGAAATGACTGAGACCGCCAATATTCTGCACAACGCCACCGAGAACAGCCTGGTGTTGATGGACGAAATTGGCCGTGGCACCTCCACCTATGACGGTCTGTCGCTGGCCTGGGCCTGCGCTGAAAGCCTGGCGAGCCGCATCAAGGCTATGACGCTGTTCGCCACCCACTACTTTGAGCTGACGACGCTGCCGGAGAAAATGGAAGGCACGGTGAATATCCATCTCGACGCGATTGAGCACGGCGATACCATTGCCTTTATGCACAGCGTTCAGGAAGGGGCGGCGAGCAAGAGTTATGGACTGGCGGTTGCTGCGCTGGCCGGTGTGCCGCGCGAGGTTATCAAGCGCGCCAGACAGAAACTCAAAGAGCTGGAAGCACTGTCGAATAACGCCGCCGCCAGCAAGGTTGATGGCCCACAGTTGCCGCTGCTGAGCGAAGAGATTTCACCGGCGGTTGAAGCCCTTGAAGCGCTAGACGCAGATTCACTGTCGCCACGGCAGGCGCTGGAATGGATCTATCGCCTCAAGGCGATGGTGTAAACTTCACCGCATCATTGGTTGAAAATAAAAAGGGGGAGCAATGAGTTGCTCCCCCTTTTTGTGTTGCTTCGATTGTACAGTTTACCGATGATTATTCACGGAACAACGCTTCGATGCTCAAACCTTGTCCCTGCAGAATTTCACGCAGGCGACGCAGCCCTTCAACCTGTATCTGACGAACACGTTCACGCGTCAGGCCTATCTCACGACCTACATCCTCAAGAGTTGCCGCTTCATAACCCAACAGGCCGAAACGACGCGCCAGGACTTCACGCTGTTTTGCATTCAGTTCGAACAGCCACTTAACGATGCTGTGTTTCATGTCATCGTCTTGCGTGGTGTCTTCCGGTCCGTTCTCTTTCTCGTCGGCCAGAATGTCCAGCAACGCCTTCTCCGAGTCACCACCCAATGGGGTGTCAACGGAGGTGATGCGCTCATTCAGGCGCAGCATACGGCTAACGTCGTGGACCGGTTTGTCGAGCTGTTCTGCAATTTCTTCGGCACTAGGCTCATGGTCGAGCTTGTGTGCCAGTTCACGTGCAGTACGCAGATAAACGTTCAGTTCTTTAACGATGTGAATTGGCAAACGAATGGTACGGGTTTGATTCATGATCGCCCGTTCGATTGTTTGACGGATCCACCATGTCGCATAAGTGGAAAATCTAAAACCGCGCTCAGGGTCAAACTTCTCAACGGCACGAATCAGACCGAGGTTACCCTCTTCAATCAGATCCAGCAGCGCCAGACCGCGATTACTGTAGCGGCGCGCAATCTTGACCACTAAACGCAGGTTACTTTCAATCATGCGGCGGCGAGATGGTACGTCACCTCGCAGCGCACGCCGTGCAAAATAAACCTCTTCTTCTGCGGTAAGCAGAGGAGAGTAACCAATTTCACCAAGGTACAGTTGAGTTGCATCCAGCACTCTTTGGCTTACAGCCTGTGACAGTAACTCCTCTTCAGCTTCAAGAGCGTCACT
This sequence comes from Rouxiella badensis, assembly GCF_002093665.1. GTDB lineage: Bacteria > Pseudomonadota > Gammaproteobacteria > Enterobacterales > Enterobacteriaceae > Rouxiella > Rouxiella badensis. Next base: position 34,354 of record NZ_MRWE01000045.1, read on the forward strand.
ATCAACAGACTCCTCGACGGTTGCTTTCTCTTCGTCAAAGGCTTCAGCGCTGTTCTCATCGAAATCTACATCATCATGTAACTCGTTAACTTTCAGCGTATTCTGACTCATAAGCTGCTCCTACCCGTGGTCCCAAGAGCAGAATCAGTGACTCTGCCCGGCTTATCGCTGCGGAAGATAACGCAGCGGGTTTACGGATTTCCCCTTGTAACGAATTTCAAAATGCAATCTTACTGAGCTGGTTCCGGTGCTACCCATCGTCGCTATTTTTTGACCCGCCTGCACTTCTTGTTGTTCCCGGACCAGCATTGAATCATTGTGTGCATAGGCGCTCAGGTAGTCATCATTGTGTTTAATGATGATCAGATTACCGTAGCCACGTAGCGCATTACCGGCATAAACGACTCGCCCGCTGGCGGTTGCCAATACTGGTTGTCCACGTGAACCGGCGATATCGATACCTTTATTTCCCCCCTCAGAGGCTGAGAAATTATCGATAATTCTCCCTTCAGTCGGCCATCTCCAAGAGGAAACTGGGCCGCCATTGTCTGTGGTACTTTCGACGGGAGCGCTCGGTGCGGTAACAGGTGCCGTCGTCGTTGCGACAACGCCCGCTGTAGGCAACATCCGACCTACATTCTGTTTACTTGAAGATTCAGAATACGTGGTAGTTGGTTGAGATGCAACCACTGTACCCTGCATCATGCCGCTTGAAGGGGCTTTAGGAATCCCCCCCTGCGTTGCATCCGTTGCGGCCAACATACCGCCGCTGCTCGCGGTGCGAGAAACGTTATTAATTTGAATACGTTGACCTACTTCAAGCGCATACGGCTCGGCGATATTGTTACGGGCCGCCAGGTCTCGGAAGTCATTACCGGTTATCCAGGCAATGTAAAAAAGAGTGTCGCCGCGCTTAACTTTATAGGTGCTTCCGCTGTAGCTGCCTTTCGGAATACTGTTATAACTGCGGTTATAAACGATGTGTCCCTGAGCATTAATCATCGGGGCATTATCGCTGGAATTCGGAGTAATCTGACCCCCTTGAGGGGCGCGGAGCATGCCTCCGCCACCGTTTACGGTGCTAATTGGAGCAGTCGTCGAGGCATTATTGGAACATCCCGCAAGCCAGGCGCCAACAAATGTACATACCGCAATGCGGCTTAAGGTTTTAATTGGGCTTCCCGTGCTCATAACTCCCCCATGACGGCAATATCAGAATCTATCGCGGCTCAGGCCAAACGCTGCCTGGATCCATTAGGAACCATTTAACAACGAAAGGCGGGCCGTTTACATGCTGGCTGACGCGAAATCAGCCGATGGCGATAGTTAAAAAAACTGTGGCAATAAAAAACTGTAGTGAATGCTATCAACAACGCAACGTTATCACCATAAGTCAGTTGTATTTAAATTTTAGGGGTTTAGTCCCGAATAGTACGAAAAACGCACTCAGGCGAGCTCACCTTTCACCAAGGGAACAAAACGAACAGCCTCGATGTTTTCGATAGTAAAATCATTCGCACGTCGTTGGATACGTTGCAAAGTCTGATTTTGCTCTCCAACCGGCAAAACCATCACCCCGCCTTCCGCAAGCTGAGTGAGTAATTCCTGAGGGATTTCGGGAGGGGCGGCGGTGACGATAATGGCATCGAAGGGGCCGCGAGAAGGCCACCCTTCCCAGCCGTCGCCGTGGCGCGTTGAGACATTATGCAGATCCAGCTGTTTGAGGCGGCGCTTAGCCTGCCATTGCAGCCCTTTAATCCTTTCAACGGAAAAAACGTGCTCAACCAAATGGGCAAGAATAGCGGTTTGATAACCCGAGCCGGTGCCGATTTCCAACACGCGCGACGTAGGTGTTAAACGCAGCAGCTCCGTCATGCGGGCAACGGTATAAGGCTGGGAAATAGTTTGCCCGAGTCCGATAGGCAGAGCGGTATTTTCATAGGCCTTGTGCTGAAAGGCTTCATCGACGAAGCGTTCACGCGGGACCGTTTCAATCGCCTGCAGCAGCGGCTCATCAGAGATGCCCAGCTTGCGCAGTTGCTCGAGCAAATTGTACATCGGCTTAATCACCATTCCCGCTCACCTCGGCTTTGGCTAACCACGTTCTGACAATGTCCTGCGCCGCATAGGCCGTCAGGTCCACGTGCAAAGGGGTAATGGAGACATAGCCCTGTGCCACGGCGGCAAAATCGGTATCCGGTGCGACATCAAACTTTTCACCGGGCGGGCCAATCCAGTACATATCCTGGCCGCGAGGGTCCTGCTGACAAAATACCTGTTCTGCAGGATGACGGCTACCGCAGCGTGTCACGCGAAAGCCTTTAATGCTTTCGAGCGGCAGGTCGGGAACGTTGATATTAAGGATTCGACCGGTGCGCAGCGGCTCTTTCGCTAGCATGCGCAGAATGCGGCAGGTGATAGCCGCAGCGGTATCGTAATGCTGATGGCCGTCGAGTGACACGGCAAGCGCAGGATAGCCCAAGTGCCGCC
>NZ_MRWE01000046.1 GCF_002093665.1 Rouxiella badensis
TTGGCCTGGGAAGGCCCCTTGGCTGGTCTGGGCCAGCGCCCAGCGTGCAAGGCACGTGCTTTTGACCTTAAAGACAAAGCGCGTGCTTTTGACCTTAAAGACGTTGAGATCTTAAAACCTTGACCCAAAAAGCGCCTCTGGGTCGCAACCCAGAAATCCCCCCCGTATTTACTGGAATCTCGTCACCCACAGCACCGGCCACTGGCCACTCTTACTGTATCCGTCACAGCTTGGCTCTGACGCATACGCCGCAAGGCGGAAGGCTTTGCCGTCAAATAGCCAGCGTGAGGACACACCGCAGTCGCCGAGTCCTCTGCCCTTGTCAAAGATGGAGAGGATGCCGGTCTTCTCGTCAAAATCGGCGTTGATCAACTCCGGCGGCTGGTCGTCGTCACCCGATTTGAACGGCATGTTCAGTACCAGATTGTCTGACTTATACGGTGCCTGACGCGACACGATATAGCCCAGCACGTAAAGGTTATAGGCCCCCATATCGCAATTCACCGTCATTAGCGCCTTTTCATTGCTGAGCGGGAACAGGTGAACCTCGCGTTCGGAGGGATCGAGGCTACAGTCGTTATTCTCGATATTGGTCGCAGTATTTTGCGTAATGGCCGAGATTTCTCCGTCAGTCAGCGGATGCGGCTCGTTGAAATGCGGTAGCAAAGGCGCGGCAGGCGCAGGCGGTACCGTAGAGGCCGCTTTGTTGCCCCGGCTGGCCCAGGCGGTTTTGGTGCCTTCGCGCGACTGCTGCTGGTCAATGGCTAACAGTGCAGCCTTTAAACCATTCAGTGAGATGCTCGGGCGCGTGCTCTGCTGAGAGTCCAGCTTGCCGCTCAGCTGAATGCTACTGCCGTCGCGGATTGAATTGACGAATTCGTTCACCACCACCCGGTTGATGCTGGCAATATGCTTCTTGCTCACGTCCCATTCGCGGCGGTTAAAATTGAGCGTTTTGCCGTTAAGCGTCAAGCGGTTGGCTATCGCAATATCCGAACTCTGCTCGTCACTGTTGCGTTGATAATCGATACTGACGCTGGCCCGTCCTTCCGGTCCGGCATCGCGAGTAAGTTGCAGCACAAGTCCCTGGCTGTCCTGCGAGCTTCTCGCAGAGCAGTGGTTCAGGTTGTCGCAACTGACCTGCCAATCGTTGTAAATTCGCTGCAGCGGATCAGCGTGAACGTAGCCGGTCATCAAGGTTGCCATTAACAGCAGCGGCGTAGCCATCCAATTGGGTATCATTACATTTAAGCTCTTTTACGAAGTAAACCTTTAGATATTAACCTAAGCTGTGCAAAGACTCTGCCCGAAAAGCATCATTTTTTTACCAGTAAATAGAAATGGATAGACTTGATTACGTCATAAAAAGCCTCAAACATTGTGGTAAAGCAGTGAAATAGTTTCACAGATGAGGTAATAAACACGTTTTGTTGCGGTGTTATACGCTTAAGAACACCCTAAGCTGATATTCTATCCGTTAGCATCGGTCATATTTTCAAAAGGTATATTTAGGGATGGCGAAAGGTAACGACTTTAGTTTACTGACAATAAAAACAAAGATAATCCTGCTTATGCTCTCTCTGCTGTCTGCCTCAGCCATGGCGGAAGAACCTCCCGTTGTGCTGACAGGAACCATTGGCCGCTCCGCCGTGGTCATGGAACTCGACCTCAACAAGCCTGAAGCCATTACGGGACGTTATTTCTACGAGAAATATCATCTTGACCTGCCGCTAAACGGCACAGAAGAAGACGGTGAGCTGAGTTTGCAGGAAGGTACCGACGACTTTAACGATACGCCGCGCCCGACTCTCAGATTACAGTCAGACGGAAAATCAGGCTGGCAGGGAACCTGGTCTAATCCTCAGGGAAAAATCATGCCGATAGAGTTGACCCCGGCGCAGTTACCCGAAACAAATGCAGATCCTTTCCTGACCAAGCTCATCCACGACTCTCCTTACGAATATCTACGCCTGAGCAATCTACAGCTGGAGAAAGGCAAAGAGCAGACTTTTATGGATTATCCGTTGCAGTGGTGGCATGAACCGCAGTCCGGCGTGTCTTTGTTCACCCTCGCCTCTGGGTATCCCGAGGCTCAGCTCAAAGAAATCAACCAGCGTCTGATGGCCAGACTGTGGCAGGAAGTGATTGATTATCATAGCTGTATGCTCGGTGCAAGCCAGTTTGGCAGCGGTGAATTTGAACAGAGCGTGACCCCGGAGCTACTCTCATCGACGGTGGTCAGCGTTAAGATTTCCACCAGCTACAGCTGCGGCGGCGCGCATCCGGACTTTGGTGACTCCCCGCTTAATCTCAATGCTAAAACGGGCGCACCGCTGTCGCTGGAAGATATTTTGTGGATTGGCAAAGAGAAGCCCTTTCACTACATGTACGCCGAAGATCATGACGAACGTGGCAATAATGGCGTCAGTTTTGACGATTACTCGACCTATCGTGAAAAGAATTTTGCCCCGTGGCTGATTTCACAGTTTAAACAGCTTTATCCGAGCGAGATGCAAAAACCTAAGGGTAACGATGACTGTGACTATAGTGATGCTGAAATCTGGTATTACCCGTCGTGGTATTTAACCCCCAAGGGGATCCATTTTGGGCCGTCGTTTGCACGTGCGATGCGCGACTGCGAAGGAACCAGCTGGTCTGTGCTGCCTTGGGCGGTGCGAACCCAGCATCAGGGGGGCGTTCCGCTTACCCTGCCACAATAACGTCGCGATTCTACCTCTGACCGAGGCCCAAGCGGCCTGCGGTCAGAGCCGGTCTCAATCCAGCAGTCCGTTAATCTTCGCGTATTGCAGCAGAATGACCGCTTTTCCATCTTTAATTTCGCCGTTTTTAACCATCTCCAGCGCCTGGGTAAACGGCACTTCCAGCACCTCGATGTCTTCGTCCTCCACGCCACCGCCGTGGTTACTGCGGCTTTCCTCGTCATACTCGGCGGCAAAGAAGTGAATCAACTCGGTCACGCCACCGGGAGACATATACAGCTCGAACAGCTTCTCCACCTCACGAACCTGAAAACCAGTCTCTTCGATAGCCTCTTTACGGATGCAGTCCTCGGGTGAGTCCTCGTCGAGCAGCCCAGCGCAGGTCTCGATCAGCATGCCGTGATTATTATCGTTGAGATAGGTTGGAATGCGGAACTGCTTAACCAGCAGCACGCTTTGTTTAGGGCGGTTGTAAAGCAAAATAGTGGCACCATTGCCGCGATCGTAAACTTCGCGCTTATGGCGGACTGTGCTTCCGTCTTTCCTGACTAAATCATAGGTGTAGTTGCGCAGCGTGAACCAATTGTCTGAGAGCAGTTTGTTATTGATGATTTCAATTTTAGCGGACATATCGCCTCTGATTAAGTTACAACAATTTACTCATCGTAAAATGCAGGTAAAAAATGAGAAAGAATAGTTAGGTACCAATGTTCCTAACATTGATAAAAATTGCATAGGCAGTATGCTCATAGGGATGGATGAAAGTAGCATGCAAAATGGAGCAGTCGCATGGCAGACCAAAATTTCCCCTATTCAGAAAAATCGTTAACCGTTTTCCCCTCCTCAGTAGGCGGCGTCTCGTCGCAGCACACGTCGCTGAGTCACCCGGCTATCGCAACGGCGTCTGCCAAAAACTACAGCGTGATGATTGTTGACGATCACCCGCTGATGATCCGCGCCGTAGAGCAGCTGTTGAGCAAATCACCCCGCCTGCACGTGGTCGCCAAGGCCAACAGCGGCGAAGAGGCGCTGGCCGCGGCCCGTATGGCCGACATCGACGCGATCGTTCTCGATTTAAACATGCGCGGCATGTCCGGTCTTGAAACACTGGTCGCACTGCGTGCTGAAGGCTGTCGGGCCAAAATCATTATCCTGACGGTGTCCGATTCCCCTTGCGATATCGCCAACCTGATCAACGCAGGCGCGGACGCCTATCTGCTGAAAGACAGCGAACCTGAAGACTTGCTCGAGCAAATCCTGTTAACGGCTGACGGCAATAACTTCCTCAGCGAGGATATCCAAAATTCCCTCGATGAGGAAAACAATAAAACCAACCCGCTGGAAAAACTGACCGATCGCGAAACCTGCGTGCTGAATGAGGTTGCCAAAGGCCAGTCAAATAAAGAGGTGGCGCGCGAACTGGCTATCTCGGAAGAAACGGTAAAGGTCCATATTCGCAATGTTTTGAGAAAGCTCGACGTGCGTTCACGCGTCGCGGCAACCGTGATGTTTCTGGAAAACAGGGCATAAGACACGCTTTACTCGATAGCCCCAATAATCTGCTGGCGGTGACTGTCAATCCACTGCGGATTTAACGGCCCCCAGCTTTCAATCTGATAGTAACCGTCGTTATTACGGACTCCCTGCTGAACGAAGGCCAGCTCCAGGCCCATTCCCGGCAGAGCTTTTAGTACGTCCTGTAACGTGCGACGGGGCCAGCCGCTGAGCGCCATCAGTTTGGGTACGTTAGGGCGTTCATTATTTGCAATCAGCCAGCACAGGTAGAGCCGACGGGCGAAAACTGAATTCAGCATAGGTTCCCTCTTTGCATCTCTAACATGTAAATAAATTGTTACTTTCTAAAATAGCGCAGTCGCGGTAGGCCACAAAAGCGCTAACCTCAATATCTTCATGTCTTTTTTACACCATCTCCTTTTTTTCTCCACGTTTTCTATGGCTATTACAGGTAAAGTGCTTGAGCGTAGAGGTTGATTTCACCCCCTAACGCAACATCAATTCGCTAACGAGTGTTGCAAAAAATTGCACAACGTTTGAAACCGATGACATAAAAATAGGCTAATTTATTAATCTTTCCTGATGTTAATCACGCACGGCCTTATTAATCGAGATGCGCGTGGTAACGAGGTTTTGACATGGCTAACTTTTTTATCGATCGCCCAATTTTTGCCTGGGTGCTGGCGATCATTATCTCTCTGGCGGGGATGCTTTCAATCCACAGTCTGCCGGTTGAACAATATCCTGCGCTTGCGCCTCCCAACGTGCGCATCACCGCCCAGTATCCTGGGGCCTCTGCGTCAATTGTTGAAAATACCGTCACCCAGATCATCGAGCAAAACATGACGGGCCTCGACAACCTGATGTACATGTCGTCGCAGAGTAGTAACGATGGCAAGTCACAGATTACGCTAAGTTTTGAAGCCGGAACTGACCCTAACGAGGCTCTCCAACAGGTACAAAACCAACTACAGCAGGCGTTGAAGCGTCTGCCGCAAACGGTGCAGACTCAGGGCGTGACCGTGTCGAAAACCGGTGATACCAACCTGATGATGGTGGCCTTCGTCTCCACCGACGGCAGCATGAGCAAGCAGGATATCTCCGACTATGTTGCCTCGAATATTCAGGACCCGATCAGCCGCGTGAGCGGAGTGGGTACCATCAACGCCTATGGTACCCAGTATGCGATGCGCATCTGGCTCGATCCGAACAAGCTCAACAACTACAATCTCACTACCGCCGACGTCGTCACTGCCATTGAAAACCAGAACAGTCAGGTGGCAGTCGGCCAACTCGGCGGCACGCCAGCGGTCGATCAGCAGGCCCTGAACGCCACGGTCAACGCGCAGTCGCAGCTGCAAACGCCGCAGCAGTTCCGGGATATTACGCTGCGCGTCAACGCTGACGGTTCTGACGTAACCCTCGGGCAGGTTGCGACCGTCGGGCTCGGCGCAGAGAACTACAACTTCGACAGTCGCTACAACGGCCAACCCGCCTCGGGGATGGGCGTACAGCTCGCCTCAGGCGCTAACGAAGTGCAGACTGACACGCTGGTTCGCGCCAAGATAAAAGAGCTATCGCAGTATTTCCCGCACGGTCTGAAAACCGAAATTGCCTACGAAACCACGCCTTTTGTTAAAGCGGCTATCACCGACGTGGTGAAAACGCTGTTTGAAGCAATAGTCCTGGTGTTCCTGGTCATGTACCTGTTTCTGCAAAATTTCCGCGCCACGCTTATCCCGACAATCGCGGTACCGGTCGTACTGCTCGGCACCTTCGTGGTGCTGCATCAGTTCGGCTACAGTATCAACACGCTGACGATGTTCGCGATGGTGCTGGCTATCGGGCTTCTGGTCGATGACGCCATCGTGGTGGTCGAAAACGTCGAACGGGTAATGAGTGAAGAGGGGCTGGCGCCACGAGAAGCCACCCGCAAGTCGATGGGGCAAATCCAGAGTGCGCTGGTGGGGATTACCATGGTGCTGTCCGCCGTTTTTGTGCCAATGGCCTTCTTCGGTGGTACGACCGGTGCCATCTATCGCCAGTTCTCGGTGACGATTGTCGCCGCGATGGTACTCTCGGTATTCGTCGCCCTTACTCTCACGCCCGCGCTGTGCTCCACTATTCTGAAGCCAATCCCGCAGGGACTTCACCACAGCAAGCGCGGTTTCTTTGGCTGGTTTAACCGGATGTTTGACAAGAATACTCGTCGCTACGAGCGTGGCGTCGGGCGCATCCTCCATCACGGTTTCCGCTATATGCTGGTATATCTGCTGCTGGTTATCGCGCTCGGCTTTATGTTCGTCAAGCTGCCAACCTCGTTCCTGCCGCAGGAAGACCGTGGCGTGTTCACCGTGCAAATTCAGCTGCCGCCGGGTGCGACCCTGCAGCAAACCACCAATGTGGTCTCACGCGTCGAGCAGTACTTCCTGACCAAAGAGAAGAAAGACGTGCTGTCGGTGTTCTCAACCCTGGGTTCGGGACCGGGCGGTAACGGCCAAAACGTGGCGCGTATGTTCGTCCGTCTGGCCGACTGGGACGACCGTACCTCCGGCAAGAATACCTCATTCGATATCATCGACAGGGCGACCAAGGAGTTCAGCAAGAATAAATACAATGACGCACGCATTATCGCCAGCAGCCCGCCGTCGATTAACGGTCTCGGTAACTCCTCCGGTTTCGATATGGAGCTTGAGGACCACGCGGGTCTCGGCCACGCCAAGCTCATGGCGGCGCGAGATTCGCTGCTCGACATGGCGGCAAAGAGTCCGCTGCTCTCACGCGTGCGCCACAATGGCCTCGACGATAGCCCACAGCTGCAAATCGATATCGACCAACACAAGGCGCAGGCGTTGGGTCTGAGCATCGCTGATATCAACAGCACGCTTAGCACCGCCTGGGGCTCGACCTACGTGAATGACTTCGTTGACCGTGGCCGCGTTAAAAAAGTTTACGTGCAGGCCGACGCGCCGTTCCGCATGCTGCCTGACGACGTGAACAAATGGTTTGTGCGCAACTCGGCGGGCACCATGGTGCCGTTCTCGGCCTTCACCACCTCACATTGGGAAACGGGTTCGCCGCGTCTGGAACGTTACAATGGCAGCTCGTCGCTCGAGATTGTCGGCGAGGCGGCCAACGGCGTCAGCAGCGGTGCTTCGATGGACGAAATGGAAAGGCTGGTCGCCAAACTGCCTTCCGGCATTGGTCTGGAATGGACCGGGATGTCGTATCAGGAGCGTCTGTCAGGCTCTCAGGCCCCTGCCCTGTATGCGATTTCGCTGCTAGTGGTGTTCCTGTGTCTGGCTGCGCTGTATGAGAGCTGGTCAATTCCGTTCTCGGTTATGCTGGTCGTGCCGCTCGGGGTGATCGGCGCGGTTATCGCGACTTATCTGCGCGGGCTGGAAAACGACGTTTATTTCCAGGTCGGGATGCTGACCATCATCGGTCTGTCGGCCAAGAACGCCATTCTTATCGTCGAATTTGCCAACGACCTCAACGTGCGCGGCAAGGCGCTGCTTGAGGCAACGCTGGAAGCCTCAAGAATGCGTTTGCGCCCTATCCTGATGACCTCGCTGGCGTTTATCTTCGGCGTACTGCCGATGGCGACCAGTCAAGGTGCAGGCTCCGGCAGTCAGCATGCGGTCGGTACCGGCGTTATCGGTGGGATGATTTCGGCCACGGTGCTGGCCGTGTTCTTCGTACCGCTGTTCTTCGTGCTGGTGCGCCGCCGTTTCCCGGGGAAAGGCGAACAACCGACCTTGATTAACGAGATTATCGACACCGCACCAGAATCCTGAGATTTATTAAAGGGATAATTAGCTCGACATGATTAATTGCCTCAGCCGAGGCAATTAATAAAAATGAAAAAGGCGCTAAGAATATTAGCGCCTTTTATTATTGAACGATTCTCAGTGAGATTATTTATTTACTTCCCTTGGCAGGTAAAATAAAAAGTTACACATAACGTTCTCATCACCTGCTTGTTGTATTTTAAACAACTCTTTAAAAGCAAGTCTTATACAAGATGATGATGTTTATATCGGGTTCCCACGGGTGAAAACTGATGCAACGACAGGATCTTGTTATTATCTTTATCACGGCAGTCTGCGGTTATTAGCCACGCAGCATTGCGTCAATAAAGTCTTTCCAGTTCACTAATTCTTGCTCGACCATTTTACTCCCCTTGATTAACGCTGGGGATTATACGAGCAATATTTGAGCAGACAAACAGTTTATTCCGATAATGAAACGGCGATCACGCAATTCAAACCGGTAATGGAATCGTGCTGCGTAATTAATTACGCCGAATTATCAGCTTAGCGGCACATTGCCTGGAAGTAGCCGAAAGGTTAATCTTTGATGAATAAGAATTAACCGATAACCTTGAGGGAATAATAACCATGAGCTTTAAGATTTACAGTAATGACAGCATTGGTTCGGTCGACTGGCAGCGTCTGGCCGATATTCTGGAGCTGAGCGGACTTAATAAACGCGACCTACAGAGTCTGCAACGTGGATTCGAACACAGCCAGTTTCGCTACCTCGGCTACTGCGACGGTAAACTGATTGCCACCGCACGGGCGATTAGCGATCTTACCTCGGCGTCTTATCTCAGCGACGTGGCCATTCATCCAGACTACCAGGGGCGCGGCTTCGGCAAACTCCTTATGCAGCGCATCATGCAAGACCTCGCGCCGTTCGGTAAAGTCATCATCTATGCGGTGCCCGATAAAATCGAATTCTATAAACGCTTTAGCTTTCACCCGCTGCTGACCGCCATGACCTATGCCGAAGGCGATGCACTGACGCGCCTTAGCAGCAATGGCTACATTCCGCCGTTAGCGTGAAGAGTCATGGGGGATGGATCCTGAAGATGTTTTACAGCATTATGTAAGCATCATTTTTTTGGGCCAAAAACGCTGTCATAATGCGGCTTTCGGCTCAAAATTGGCTATTTTCTCGTCTGATTTGTTGCCTTAATCTGACGATTTCACATTTAGGGTATGCACATGGCAGAGACATCCTCATTTATCCTCTACGGCATCAAAAATTGCGATACCGTTAAAAAAGCGCGCCGCTGGCTGGAAGAAAATCACGTTGACGCACGCTTTCATGATTATCGCGTTGACGGGCTCGATGAGTCACTGATTCAGTCACTTATCGATAAACAGGGTTGGGAAGCGCTGCTCAATACGCGCGGTACTACCTGGCGTAAGCTTGACGAATCCGTGCGCACTGCCTGTGATAATGTCGAGGCCGCCAAGGCCGTGATGCTGGAACATCCCGCCGTTATTAAACGCCCTTTCCTGCTTGCCGCCAGCGGACAATCGCTGCTTGGCTTCAAACCTGAAAGCTATGCGCAATTTGTTGCAGAGGTGAAGTAAATGATTTGTCCGGTTTTAGATCTTGCACAGCAGCTTATCCGCCGCCCGTCCCTCAGCCCCGATGACGCCGGCTGTCAGGAGATCCTGATTGCCCGCCTAAAGGCCATCGGTTTCCACATCGAGCCGATGAACTTTGGCGACACGCTTAATTTCTGGGCCACGCGCGGCGAAGGCAAGACGCTGGCGTTTGCCGGTCACACCGACGTCGTGCCAACCGGTGATCCTACGCTGTGGATAACCCCACCGTTCGAACCTGCCCTGCGCGACGGCATGCTGTTTGGCCGCGGTGCCGCAGACATGAAAGGTTCGCTGGCGTCGATGGTGGTCGCCGCAGAACGCTTCGTGGCCGCCAATCCGAATCATCAGGGTCGTTTGGCGTTTTTGATTACCTCCGATGAAGAGGCCAGCGCGGTCAACGGCACCGTGAAGGTGGTCGAAGCACTGATGGCGCGCAACGAGCGTATGGATTACTGTCTGGTTGGCGAACCCTCAAGCACCACGCGGGTGGGGGATATCGTCAAGAATGGCCGTCGCGGCTCGATGACCGCCAACCTGCAAATTCACGGCGTTCAGGGCCACGTTGCCTATCCACATCTGGCCGACAATCCGGTGCATCGCGCCATGCCTGCGCTGAACGAGCTGGTTTCCATCGAGTGGGATCAGGGCAATGAGTTCTTCCCGCCGACCAGCATGCAGATTGCTAATATCAACGCCGGTACCGGCAGCAACAACGTGATCCCGGGTGAGCTGTATGTACAGTTCAACTTCCGTTTCAGCACCGAGTTGACCGACGCTACCATCAAAGAGCGAGTGAAGGCATTGCTCGACAAGCATCAGTTGAATTACACGCTGAACTGGGTCGTTTCCGGTCAGCCGTTCCTGACGCCGCGCGGCAGTCTGGTTGATGCGGTGATCAACGCGGTGCAGCACTACAGCGAAATCACCCCGGACCTGCAAACCACCGGCGGCACCTCTGACGGTCGTTTTATCGCATTGATGGGAGCACAGGTCGTTGAGTTAGGTCCGGTCAACGCCTCAATCCATAAAATCAATGAATGCGTCCAGGCGTCCGATTTACAGCTGCTGGCCCGCATGTATCAGCGCATCATGGAGCAGTTGGTCGGATGATTGACCACGCCATGCTCACCGGCCAGTCGACCGGGCATCTGATCGATATCGGTAGTGGCCATCGCCTGCAACCCGAGGCAGCAAGGGCGTTTTCCGCCCTACAGACCGCGGCGTCGCAGGCGGGATTCAATCTGCAACCTGCCAGCACTTTTCGTGACTTCGCCAGACAATTGGCTATCTGGAATGGCAAATTCCACGGAGAACGACCAGTATTAGATAGTGACAGCCGTCCGGTGGATATTAGCCAGCTTGATGACGGCGAGCGCGGCGAACTGATACTGCGATGGTCGGCACTGCCGGGCGCGAGCCGCCACCACTGGGGCAGCGAGTTGGATATTTATGCGCCCGACTTGCTGCCCGAAGGTGCAAAACTTCAGCTGGAACCCTGGGAATACGAGGAAGGCGGCTATTTCTTTCCGTTGACTCAATGGTTAACCCAGAACATGGCGTCGTTTGGCTTTTACAGGCCGTTTAGCGAAGATACCGGCGGCGTCGCCGTTGAGCCTTGGCATTTAAGCTACCGTCCTCTGGCGCAAGAGTGTGAAAAACTGCTGACGCCACAGGTGCTCCAACAGGCTTGGCAGGGTCAGAATCTTGGCGGCCACGCGTGGGTACTCAGTGAGCTCGAGCGCATCTTTGCCCAGTATGTTCAAACGAGTAAAAGCAGTCAGTAAAAGGGCCGCAGCAATGCAGTAACGTGTTCTAGAAAAACACATTAACCAGTAAGGGAGTCATATTATGGAATGGATTAAAGATTACTGGTGGATAGTGCTGATCGTTCTGGCCGGCATCATCATCAGCGGCATTAAAGAATTGAATCGGGTTGATGTCAAAGCCTATCTGAAGGATAAACCGGAGATCCCACCGCATCGCGATAACAACGCCGAATGGGACGATGACGACGACTGGCCAAAGGACAAGAAAAAGTAACCGTCGCGTATTAACTTTTAACCCTACCTCTAACACGTCAAACCTGCGGCAGGTATCAGCCTGCCGCGCCTTCAACGAAACGTTAATCCGCCTTTAGTCTGCTAATCGCCGCATCAATCATCTGTGGACTGATACCGTGTGCCACTTTAGGGGCAAGATCCAAAGTGCAGGCATTGCCCAGCTCTTGCAGCCTCTCTGCTGCGATGACGGCGTTATTCGCCGCGATCACCGGGTCGCTTTGGCCGTGGATAAAATGAATTTTTGTCTCAGCACCGATAGCGGTCTCCGGCAAACTGGCAAAACGACCGCTGAAAGAGACGATGCGGCCGGCAAGATTCTGCTCAACCTTGGTGGACTCGAGCGACATAATGGATCCCTGCGAGAAGCCGATCAACACGGTATCGGCGGGTTTTACGCCGCTTCTCTGCTGCCAGTCGCGCACGGTTTTAACAAACAGCGGCATCGATTCGGCGATACGCTGATGGCGATTATGCTCGGTCACGCCTTGCACGGAGAACCACTGACGCCCCTGCCCAAGGTCGCAGGCGAACGGACTGCCGATGCTGACTATCAGCGCATGAGGAAAACTGGCGATAAAATAACGCCCAATTTCGCCCATTGAAACGGGATTGTCACCCACGCCGTGGAAAAGTAATACCAGCTGTTCCGCCTGCCCCTGCGGCTGTTGAACGACAACGTTTTCCGGACTCATAACGCAAACTCCTGTGACTTTCTAAATGTTTACAGCCGGAAAATACCGGTTGCCAATGCCTTAACTATACGCGGCTGCTCATTCAGGAAAACCGGGTTTTATTGAATAAGTCGTACTGATTTTTTCAATCTGCGGGTGCGTTCTTTTTATCGATTGGAATAGGCTGCGTGATAGCTGATGCGGAGCGTACCTTTCTTGACCTTGGCGGACTTGAGGAAGAAATCGGTGATTTCGCTGATATTTTCAACGTGCGTGCCGCCGCACAGAATCGGCTCGGTGTTTTCAATCAGCGTGAGGCGAGTCTCACCTTCCATCCAGGCGGTGACCGCCGCGCCCGCGCGCAGTCTGGCGTGAATGTCCTTTTGTATCTCGACAATAGGTAATTCTTCGACCGGCACGGCTTCATCGCCCATCCTCGAGAACTCCACGCGTGACTCTCCAGGAAAATGGTGACCCGAGGTAGCCAGCCAGCCGTAAGGCTTCAGCACGATATTCATCAGGTGTCCGGCGGTGTGCAGTGCGGCATTTTGCAGGCGTTCGGTCGCGGAAATCGCCGTTCTCAGCGTGGCGTTTTGCTCAAACTGCAACGGCTCCTGCGGATAGACCACCACCTGGCCGGACGGATGCTTGCGCACCTTTACCGGAATATCGTTCACCCAGCCAGTGTCGGCAGGCTGCCCGCCGCCCTGCGGATGAAAGATGTTCTGCTCCAACGCTATCCACTCACCGTGTTCGTCAGTGCCTTGCGCAATGGCCTGAGTGTCTAGATTGAAACAATAGGTATTTTGCATATAAAGCGGGGTCTGATTCATGCCGGTTGCTCCCTGTTATATTTCGTTGATGAATTAATAACATACAAAAGGCGCGCCAGCAGAACAAGGCGTTATTCGGCAAACTGCTTCGCGCGGGCACAGCGAGTCGGGTCAATGCTTTGCATCGCCCGTCGGGTTTCCTCACGCCAGCAGGCAAGCAGCGCCTTCTTGCCGCTTAGCCGCAGCGTACTCACCACCTCAGGCAGCGTATTCCCTTGTTGCAGGATGGCGCGCAGGGCCGGAAGCGGCTCGGTAGACCGCGCCAGCAGACGCAGCAACGCGCTCCGGCTGCTGTCCAGCGAACGGCTGGCAAAGGCGAATCCCGCCAGCTCGCGCCAGTCGCCATCGTCAAGCAGCGCGTCTTCTGCGACTGTCTTTTGAGGCCAGATAACCTCGGCCACCTCAACGGGGACCTGCCGCCGGTTCTTCGATAACCGCCGTTTTGCCTGCTGGCAGAGGCTTTGTCCCTGCGGACTGAGAGGCAGCACGGCCATAGCCGCAAAGCACCCGCTGCTGGCCTCACGCTGACCACCGACGCGGACTGTCTCAAAGCCACAGCGCTGCCAGAAGCGCCACAGCGGGTCGGTAAAACCAAAGCTCACTGAGAGAAAGTCCAGGCCCTGCGCAGCGGCAAACTGCTGCTGTTCGCTAACAAGCGCCTGCGCAACCCCTCTGCGACGCTGGGCCGGAGACACCGCTATGCGGGTGATTCGTCGCGACAGCATCACCGCCGCTTCAGGGAATCCGGCGTGCGCCGCCAATGACTGCGCCACCAGATTGCCTCTCGGCCTGCGCCTTCCGGCCCAGATTTCATGGGCTAAGTCAGGCTGCAGACCGCCCTCGTCCACCAGCCAGAGCGCTGCCGACAGCGCGTTGTCGCAATATCCGGCGGCGAACGACATACCGGACGCATCCATCATCCGCCGCAGGTCCAGCGGCGAAGTGCGGTAATGCGCGCTGGTCAGCAGATGATAAAAATCTGCCAATAAATCAGGCGACTGCTCCCAGGCTGCGGCATCGAAATTTTTAACCTGAACCGGCGCTGAGGCACCGTTTGGGCTTACGGCGCTGTAGTCCGGCTCGTCGAACAGAAGGATGTCGTCAAGCAGCCGCTCTAGCGGATCCTGCTGGGCCCAGCGGATCGGCGCTGTGAGCCGAAGATCTTGCCAGTCCGTTAGCGACGCACAGAACTTCAGTAAAAAGCCCCGTCCGGTGCCCTCGTATCCCTGCACGGTGGTGGTCAGCAAAACACGGGGGAAAAAGGGGATAAGTCTCTGGAGCAACGGCGCGGGAATAGCCGCCGCCTCGTCAATAAGCAACCAGTCGGCGTTAACTGCGGCACCGCTTTCACAATGGGCAAGCAGCGCGTCGGGCGCCCAGAACTGCACCGCCTCCTCCCCCTGCTCACTGAGGCGCTGTCCCGCCGCCTTGCTCGGCGCAGTCATCCAGCAGGTGCCCTGCCAGTGCTGCACCAGCATGCCAGCGAGGGTGGATTTTCCCCGGCCACGCGCGGCGGTCAGCACCCAGATACCGTCCTCGGCCTGCAATAACTGGTCGAGGATCGCGCGCTGTCCGGGCGTCGGCTCGCCCTGCGGCGTTGTCCAATCGGGTGCGGAACTAAGAAGTTGAGGGGAAAAAGCACTGTTCTGGCACCAAAGCAACGCCTGAGTATCGGCCTCGATAGATTGGCAAAAACGGCTAATAAAGCGCGGCGTGGCAATGGCCTCAGACAGTTCGGTCCAGCGTATGCTGTCGGCATCCGGCAACGTCGGCCATGCCTGCCATTCGGGCACCAGCAGTATCAGCCAGCTTCCCGCCCGCAGCACGCCGCTGAAGGCGGCCAGTGCCTCAACGTTCAACCCTTCCCGAGCATCGAAGACGCCATGCAGGAATTCCTGCCCCAGCAGCTGATTCACCGCCTCGGGTTTTACCCTAGGTGACGTATCCTGCTCATTAGGGCTTACCCACAGCCAGTCGCCGCTAAAATGGCGGCTAACCTGTTGTGCGGTCTGCCCGCACCAGTCAAACTCGCCGCTCAGCACCAGAATACGCCGCATGCCCTGACGCAACATCTGCCGCTGACAGGCGTCTAGCCGCGAAATTATCGTAGCGTCAGATGCGTCATTGTCGATCATCTCAGGTTTTTCCAACCATCAGCGAAAGAATGCCTGCGGCAATCAACGGCCCGACCGGCACGCCTTTGAAGAACGCAACGCCCAGTACGGTGCCCACCAGAAGCCCGGCAACCAGCTGCGGCTGCGTGCCCATCAGCGTCAGACCACGCCCACCGAGCCAGGAAACGCCAACGCCCACCAGGATCGCGACAATCGATTTCCAGTGAAAGAAGGAGTGAATAAGGGTGCTCGCACTGAGTTTGCCGTTGGCAATCGGCACCATCACGCCAATAGTCAGAATAATGATGCCCAGCGTCAGGCCATATTTTTCAATCCACGGAAAAAAGTGATTGAGCGGCGTGATGCGCACGGTCAGCAGGAAGAACATCGCGATTGTTACGGCAGAATTGTGGCTGAGGATCCCTAAACCGGCGAACACCAGCAGAATAAGCAAGGTTGGATCGAGAAAAGCCATAATATTCCCAGAATAGTAAAACGCATGACCCAAAATCTTTCACGTTGCAGCCAGGCGGCAAGCAGGCGCATCCCCGGGAGCTGACACTCGTCAGTGACCGGGGTAAGCATGCGTAGCCAACACCGCTGCGGCGTGAAAGATGAAGCAACGAATATTATCCAAAATCTTTCACGTTGCAGCCAGGCGGCAAGCAGGCGCATCCTCGGGAGCTGACACTCGTCAGTGACCGGGGTAAGCATGCGTAGCCAACAACGCTGCGGCGTGAAAGATGAAGGATAAGATTATTTATTATTTTGACGATGGAGACCAGCCCTACCGACTGGCAAAGGTGTTGCATTGATCCATTTTGCCCGAGTCGTACCCGCGCTTGAACCATTCATAGCGCTGCGCTGAGGTGCCGTGGGTGAAACTGTCGGGGACCACTCTCCCTTGACTCTGCTGTTGCAGTTTGTCATCGCCGATTGCCCTTGCGGCATCCAGCGCCTGCTTGAGGTCGCCGTCCTCCAGGACCTGCTCTTGCTGCATAGCATGACCCCAGATACCGGCAAAACAGTCGGCCTGCAGTTCCATCTTGACCGACAGGCGATTAACCTCGGTTTGTGAGGCACCCTGCTGCATCTGGCGCACCTTGCGCTCAATGCCCAGCAGGTTTTGCACGTGATGCCCGACCTCATGCGCGACAACATATCCCTGCGCAAAATCACCGCCCGCGCCAAGCTTGTCGCGCAGTTCCTGATAGAAGGACAAGTCGATATACACTGTACTGTCGGCAGGGCAGTAGAACGGCCCCATCACCGATTGCCCCGTTCCACAGCCGGTGCGGGTTGCGCCACGGTACATCACCAGTTTAGGGTCGCGATAGCTCATGCCGTTTTGCTTAAAAATCTGGGTCCAGACGTCTTCCGTAGAAGCCAGGATCACGGAAGTGAATTTGGCCTGCCGATCGTCGTTGGGGCTGATAGAGCCAGAGGTTTGCCGCTGCTGATACTGCGAAGGGTTCTGTGATTGACCGCCGGTGATAAGCGGTGAAAGGTCGATACCATAGTAACCGGCCACCAGTACCACAATAACGATGACGATACCGCTTTTGCCGCGAATGGGAATGCGCATGCCGCCCAAACCGTTGCCGCCTTGCCCACCGCTTTCATTGCGGCGATCTTCAACATTGTCGCTCTCCCGACGCCCTTGCCAACGCATAATTCACCTCCGCTGTTTTTTTCTAATCCTAGTTAACAAGGTGCAGGAATACCACTTGCTCAGACAAGATTTGCGGGGCGAAAAAAAGCCTCCTCGGACGACAGCGTTAAGCGGGTCATCAACACAAGGAGGCGTAATCGTTTGCGCGGTGCGGCTAAAAAAAGATTAGTCTAATTTTACGCCGATACGTTTTGCGACTTCTTCGTACGCTTCAATCAGGCCACCCAGGCTTTGACGGAAACGGTCTTTGTCCATTTTTTCAAGAGACTGGGTGTCCCACAGGCGGCTGCCGTCTGGAGAGAACTCGTCACCCAGCACCACTTCACCTTTGAACAAACCGAATTCCAGCTTGAAATCAACCAGGATCAGACCCGCGTCACCAAAGATCTTGCTCAGCACGTCGTTAGCCTTGTAGCTCAGCTCTTTCATGCGTGCCAGATTCTCTTCGTTAACCCAACCAAAGGTCTTGCAGTAGGATTCGTTGACCATTGGGTCATGCTTGGCATCGTCTTTCAGGAACAAGTCGAACAGCGGTGGATTCAGCACCAGACCTTCTTCCACACCTAAACGCTTAACCAGTGAACCCGCAGCACGGTTACGGATAACACATTCAACCGGAACCATATCCAGCTTTTTCACCAGTACTTCGTTGTCTGACAGCAAACGTTCCATTTGGGTAGGAATGCCCGCTTGTTCCAACTTTTCCATGATGAAATGATTGAATTTGTTATTGATCATGCCTTTACGGTCGAACTGCTCAATACGTTCGCCATCCAGTGCTGACGTATCATTACGGAACTCCAAAACCAGCAGGTCTGGGTTTTCGGTGGTATAGACGGTTTTCGCCTTTCCGCGATACAACTCAGCTAACTTTTGCATCTTAACTTACTCCAGTGATATGACGTGTTTGGTGATACATAACATCTAATTATTCGCCAAAAATCGGCAAATGCAAAAAGGGGCCGGAGCCCCTTCGCGTATTACTTGGTTACTGCACTACTTTGGTTAAACGCCGCCTGCATCACCGCTACCATCGCGTCGTTCTGCGACTGCGTTAGCACATGTCCATTTGGATCAATGAATTGCAGGCTACTGCGGTTGTTCAGGTCACCCAGCTGCAGCTTATAGTTGCCGGAGCTGAGCTGCGGATCCCTGGCACCCAGTGCGTCCCAGGCATCGCTGCTCGGCGGTGAATATTTCACGCTCAACGTCCCCTGCGGACGGCTGCTGTCGGTCACTTTCATGCCCGCTTTGGCCAACGCATTCGGCAGACGATCCCAGACTGGGCCGTAAGGTGCGCGAATAATCAGCACCGGCAGACCGGTATCATCGGCACCGCTTTGTACGTCGACTTCGCCGAGTTTACGGTTGTCGATACGGTTTTGCTCATCCTGCTGCAGACGGCCAAGACCGGCAGTGATGGTGTTCAGCATCTGGCTGGTATAGCGCTGTTGCTCAACCGCTGAGGTAACCGGTTTGCCCTGCTGGGTCAGCTCGAGGGTTTTCACCGACAGCGCCGTCTGATAACCCTGAGGCTTCACGCTAATCTGGTAACGTCCCTGATACTGGAAGTCTTCGTCTTTGCGGTTCCACTGCACGGTATCGGTATTCAGCGTCTGATTGGCGTCATCACGGCTGGCAATCTTGTAGCCGTTCTGTTCAACGATGGTCACCACGTGCGCCCACAGGCCACTGCCCTGCGCGTTGCTGTCGAGCATCACAGTCCCGGTATCGCTGGTGTATTGCGCGCGTGAACCGTCAAGGACGGCCAGAGGCTGCAATGGTGGACGAATGTCCAGACCTTTACCTACTGCACCCTGCAGGTTACCGGCTGGCACATCATAGGTCCCGTTTTGCAGCGGCAGAATCATACCGTTTGGCGTTTGCAGCTCTTTCAACGGTGCGGCTTTAAGATAATCTTCATTACCGCTGACTTCACGCTTATAGCGAGAATCATTAGAACAGGCCGCGAGAAGCATGATCAGGGAAAGACCCACAACTTTTGCTACCGTCGACTTTTGAAAACGTGGTTTTGTAAATGAATAGGTCATCAAATATCCCTAAAAGTGTTATCCCCAGCGCCGTTGACGCGACCACGGCAACGGCTGCGGGTTATAGCAAACCGGCCTTAATTAGTGCGTCTTCCACTATTGGACGAGCAGCATCGGTCAGCGGCGTCATTGGCAGACGCACTGTATCGGTTGCTATCAATCCCAGCGCCTTACAGGCCCATTTCACAGGGATTGGGTTTGCTTCTACAAACAAATGCTGATGCAACGGCATCAAGCGCTGATTTAAACGGCGCGCTTCGGCAAATTTGCCTTCTGCTGCCAGACGGCAAAGCTCAACCATTTCTGCCGCCGCGATGTTCGCAGTAACGGAAATAACGCCCTTGCCACCCAGTTGCATGAAGTCCAGACCGCTGAAGTCATCACCGCTCAACAGAATGAAATCTTCATCATCAACCAGCACTTGGATCTGGCTAACGCGACTTAAGTTCCCCGTTGCCTCTTTGCAGGCAACAATATTTTTAATTTTTGCTAAACGCGCGATGGTCGCAGGCAGCATATCGCAGCCGGTGCGAGACGGTACGTTGTAGAGAATTTGCGGCAGCGCAGTGCTTTCGGCAATGGCTTTAAAATGCTGATACAGACCTTCCTGAGTCGGACGGTTGTAGTATGGCGTGACAGTCAGGCAGCCAACAACGCCACTATTTTCAAAGCGTTGGGTCAACGCGATGGCTTCGGCGGTAGCGTTTGCGCCCGTTCCGGCAATCACCGGGATACGGCCATCTGCCAGTTCCAACGTCTGCAAAACCACGTCTGCGTGCTCGTCGTGGTTCAATGTTGCAGATTCGCCGGTCGTGCCTACGGAAACGATCGCCGCAGTACCACTGGACACATGATAATCAATCAGTTTTTTCAGACTCGCGCGGCAGACGGCACCTTTGTCGTCCATCGGCGTAACCAGTGCAACAATACTTCCCGTAAACATTGACCTTCCCCTCCACAAACAGGTCACTCATGGTACTTTTGACACATGGGCAAAGCAAGTAAACAACGTGTTGTAAGCGCCTGCTAAACGGTTTTTTTTCTGTTGGTAGACAATTTTGCGACATGAACGATTTTTCGCACACCGCGGGATTTTAGCTGTAAGGCGTTTTTACAGTTGAAATGGTTTTTCTGTTTGCGATAGTTTTCATGTCTGCGATAGTAAGTCTTACAACAGGGCATGACGGGAAGAGCGATTTTGTCACAACCACAACAACATTATTTGGTTATCACCGCACTGGGTGCCGACAGGCCTGGCATCGTCAATACCATCACGCGCCAGGTGAGCAGCTGCGGTTGTAATATTGAGGACAGCCGACTCGCCATGCTTGGCGAGGAATTTACCTTTATTATGTTCCTCTCGGGCAGTTGGAATGCCATCACGCTTATCGAATCTACGCTGCCGCAAAAAGGCGCAGAGCTTGAGCTGCTGATTGTGATGAAAAGAACCAGCGCTCATGAACGTCCACCGATGCCGGCCACCGTTTGGGTCAAGGTTGAAGTCAAAGACTCACCGCATCTGATTGAACGATTTACCGACCTGTTTGATACGCACCAAATGAACATTGCCGAACTTGCGTCGAAAACAACGCCGCCTGAAGGCTCTCGTGAGGCGCAATTATCGATTCAGATTACTGCTCACAGCCCGGCGAATACGGATGCAGCAATTATTGAGCAAGCGTTTCACCAGCTATGTACAGAATTGAATGCACAAGGCAGTATTAACGTCATCAGTTCTACCCAATAGGTTTCATCACAGCATTAATGGAGAAGAGTAATGAGCCCACTGAAAGCCGGAGATTCTGCGCCGCAATTTAGTTTACCGGACCAAGACGGTGAACAAATTAATCTGGCCGACTTCCAGGGACAAAAAGTCCTGGTCTATTTTTACCCTAAGGCCATGACGCCAGGCTGTACCGTTCAAGCCTGTGGCCTGCGTGACAACATGGATCAGCTGAAAGAGGCTGGCGTTGAAGTGCTGGGGATAAGCACCGATAAACCGGAGAAACTGTCTCGATTTGCTGAAAAAGAGCTGCTGAACTTCACGCTGTTGTCAGATGAAGATCATCAGGTCTCTCAGGCATTCGGCGTCTGGGGGGAGAAGTCTTTCATGGGGAAAACCTATGACGGCATTCACCGCATCAGCTTCCTGCTTGACGGTAACGGTAAAGTTGAAAAAGTCTTTGATGACTTCAAGACCAGCAACCACCACGACATCGTGCTGGCTTATGTGACGGGTCAATAACGTTTTACAGCCTTCCCCCGCATCAGTGCGGGGGAAGATTTCTTCACCGTTCGTTCTGCGTTTCTTCAATAAAAGGCTCATTCGGCCAGGCGTGATAAACGGCTTTCACCAGCGTGGCGAGCGGAATAGCAAAGAATACGCCCCAGAATCCCCATAGCCCACCGAAGATGACCACGGCCAGAATAATGACCAGCGGGTGCAGGTTGACCGCCTCCGAGAAAAGCAGCGGAACCAACAGGTTACCGTCCAGTCCCTGCACCACCAAATAAGCAATGATAAGCGTCCAGAAGTCGGTGCCAATTCCCCACTGGAACAGCGCCACTACCACCACCGGAATACTCACCAGCATCGCGCCAATATACGGGATAAGCACCGACAGCCCGACCAACACCGCCAGCAGCAGCGAATAGCGCATGTTCAGGAAGAAGAACACCAGGTAGGTGGCAATCCCGACGACCACCATCTCCAGCACTTTGCCGCGAATGTAGTTACTGATCTGCTGGTGCATTTCGGCCCACACCTTGCCCGCCAACCCACTATCTCGCGGCAATACCCGGCGCAACGCTCTGAGCATCAGCTCTTTGTCCTTAAGCAGGAAAAACACCATCAGCGGCACAATAACCAGATAGATAGCCAGCGTCAGCAGGCCCACCAGCGAGGCCAGAGAATAGCGCACCACCGATTCGCCCACGCCGGAGATTCTGGCGCGCAGGTTGTCGGTCATCATGTCGAGAATACCGGCATCGACCAGCGCCGGATAACGTTTGGGCAAGGTCGCGGCCAGCGTGTAAGATCGGTTGAGCATGCTCGGCAGGTCGGCCATCAGATTCAGCCCCTGCTGCCAGCTCAGCGGTGCGATAACAAACACCAGCACCATGACAATACCGGTAAAAATGAAGAACACGATGCACACCGACAGAGTGCGCGAGAAACCGAAACTCTGGAGCCGCACCGTGGGCCATTCGAGCAGGTAGGCCAGCACAATCGCCACCAGCAGCGGCGCGAGAATACCGTTAAAAAAGTAGAGGATACAGAAACCCGCCACCAGAATCGCCAACAGTGCGATAGCCTGAGGGTCGGTAAATCGGCGACGGTACCATTGCAGTAGCATCTCTAGCATCAGTGTTAACTCCTAAATTTTACGCCCTGCCGCTGACGCATTTGTCGCAGATAGTTCAGGCACAGTGGTTCCAATGTTGTTTCGCTTCGTTACAATAGGGAAACGTGATGCTGCCCTGAATAACCCGTTCTGTCGCCGAGACCTTATCACGTCTGAACGACGCAATGTCTTTTGCAAATCCAAAATATGTAGTAAGCACTTGTTTTAATAGAAAATATTCCATATTTAACAAAGGGTTTATGGCTATGCGGCTAAAACTGAAGTTGAGCACGATGGCAACGCGCTTTGTCACCACCGGCCTGCTGGTCTCGACCTTGAGCGCCAGCCTGCTGCCTCTTTACGCCACAGCCGACAGCGCCGACCTCCTTCCCGATATGGGCACCACCGCAGGCGGTACCCTGACTATCGATCAGGAGTTGCAGATGGGCGATTATTACGTCCGCCAGCTGCGCGGCAGTGCGCCGTTGATTACCGATCCGCTGCTCGACCAGTACGTCAATCAGCTCGGCAATCGCCTGGTGGCGCACGCCTATTCGGTGCGCTTTCCGTTTCATTTCTTTATCGTCAATAACGATGAGCTCAATGCCTTCGCCTTCTTTGGCGGCAACGTGGTGCTGCATTCGGCAATTTTCCGTTTCACCGATAATGAAAGCGAGCTCGCGTCAGTACTGTCCCATGAGATTTCTCACGTCACGCAGCGCCATCTTGCGCGCGCCATGGAAGATCAAAAGAGCAAATCGCCTTTGACCTGGGTCGGCGTATTGGGGTCTATCCTGCTGGCGATGGCCAGTCCAGAGGCCGGTATGGCCGGACTCACCGGCACGATAGCGGGCACCCAGCAAGGTATGATCAGCTTCACGCGCGCCAACGAAGAAGAGGCCGACCGCATCGGCCTACAGGTGCTGCAACGCTCGGGGTTCGACCCGGAGGCGATGCCAAACTTTCTGCAAAAGCTGGCCGATCAGTCACGTTATGCGAGTAAGCCACCCGAGATGCTGCTGACCCACCCTTTACCCGACAGCCGCCTTTCGGATGCCCGCAACCGCGCCAACCAGATGCCGCGTATCGTGGTGCAATCATCAGAGGATTTTTACTTTGCCAAGGTGCGTATCCTCGGCATGTATGGCACGGAAGATCATCCGCTGACCGACGATTATCTCAAACAACTGAGCGACGGCAATATTCGTCAGCAGAGCGCCGCACAATATGGGCGTGCAGTGCAGTTTTATAAAGCAAAAAGTTTTAATCAGGCACGAAACATCCTCGAACCGATGCTAAAAAAAGACCCCGGCAACGCCTGGTATCTCGATTTGCTGACCGATATCGACATTGACCAAAAACACGTCCCTCAGGCAATAGCCCGACTGGAAAAAGCCGATGCGGCAACCAGTAAAGACGCGGTGCTACAGCTCAATATCGCCAACGCTTATATAGAAGGCGGCGAGCTAGCCAAGGCCAGTCGTCTGCTGTACCGCTACACTTATGCTCATCCAGACGATGTGAACGGTTGGGATCTGCTGACCAAGTCGGTCGCCGAACAGGGCCTGAGGGCGCAGGAACTGGCCGCTCGGGCCGAGAGTATGGCGCTGGTCGGCCGGTTGGATCAATCGATAAGCATGCTGAGCAGCGCCAGCGCGCAGTCCAAACTCGGCAGCCTGGATCAAGCGCGCTATGATGCCCGCATCGATCAGCTGCGCCAGCTGCAAAAACGTTTTCAGCTGTATGAGAAAGGCTGAGAAGCAATAAAGGAGAAGTTTATGCAACACGATGTCGCAATTTACCACAACCCACGCTGTAGCAAGAGCCGCGAAACACTGAAACTGCTTGAGGAGAAAGGCATCAAGCCCAACGTTATCCTCTATCTCGAGACGCCACCGTCGCTCGATACGCTGAAAAAGCTACAGCATGAGCTGGGCTTTTCGTCAGCCAGAGAGATGATGCGCACCCAGGAAGATCTGTATAAAGAATTGAAGCTGGGGGATAAAAGTCTGAGCGAGGAGCAGCTGTTACAGGCGATTGCCGACAGTCCGCGCCTGCTTGAGCGCCCTATCGTGGTCAAGAAAGGCAAAGCACGCCTTGGACGTCCACCTGAGCAGGTGCTTGAGATCCTGTAACGCTATCGACCGCGCAATCTTGACCCGCTACAGATTGAGCGTCTCTTTCACAAACGGGATGGTCAGTTTCCGCTGCGCGGTAATCGACGCTCGGTCGAGCTGATCGAGCGTCATAAACAGCGTACGCATTTCGCGATCCAGTCGCTTTAACAGGAAACGGCACACGTCTTCCGGTAGCTCAAAACCACGCAGTTTGGATCGCAGCTGCAACGCCTGAAGTTTTTCTTCGTCGGAGAGTGGCTGAAGCCGATAGATTTGCCCCCAGTCGAGACGCGACGCGAGATCCGGCAGGCCGAGATTAAGCTGGCGAGGAGGACGATCGCCCGTAATGAACAGTCGCGTACGCCCCGTTTCAAGGATCCGATTATAGAGGTGGAATACCGCGGCTTCCCAGGCTTCGTCACCGGCGATCCCTTCGATATTATCGATACAGACCAGCGCCAGTTGCTCCATGCCGTCTAATACCTCTGGCACAAAATAGGCGCGTTTATCGAGGGGAACGTAACCGACGGCCTCACCGCGCAGAGAAAGTTCGGCGCAGGCTGCATGCAGAAGATGGCTGCGTCCACCGCCTTCACGCGACCAGAAATAAACGTAAGTGCCGTGCTCCTGCTGCAACGCAGTTTGAATAGCGGAGAGCAGCGAGGTGTTCTCCCCCGGATAAAAACTGGCAAAGGTTTCGTCGTCGGGAAGATAAAGTGGCAGGGAAAGCTGTGCCGGTGTATTCAGAAGTACCTCAACCATAACTGGCGTGGAGACCCGACCTGTCTCGATAAAAATGTCGGAACAAAAATTTAATCGAAGAATTCTATCATAGGATCCGCGAAGAATTGAACTTTCAGCGCGCTAAACGCTGGTTAATCAGGCGACAGGCCGGGTAAAAGAGCCTTTACCCGGCCAGTTTAGCTGATTAAACCGACATCAGACAGACGGCGGTGCGCGCTCGTCCGGCACGTCGATTATCTCTTCTTCGCCGCGATAGATTTCGATCACTTTAAACAGCAGGCTGAGGAATACGCCGACGATCGTCGCCAACGCCATGCCTTTCAGCTCTGCCGCGCCGATGTGAATCTTCGCGCCGCTCACGCCGATGATGAGGATAATCGAGGTCAGGATCAGGTTTTTAGGCTTGCTGTAATCAACTTTAGACTCGATAAGCACGCGGATCCCAGATGCGCCAATCACGCCGTACAGCAGCAGAGAAACGCCGCCCATGACCGGCACTGGCACCGCCTGAATTGCCGCAGCCAGCTTGCCACAGCAGGAAAGCAGGATAGCCAGAACCGCCGCGCCGCCGATAACCCAGGTGCTGTAAACCTTGGTAATCGCCATTACGCCGATGTTCTCACCGTAGGTGGTATTCGGCGTCGAACCGAAGAAGCCGGAAATCACCGTCGACAGACCGTTTGCCAGCATCGAGCGGTGCAGGCCCGGGTCACGCAGCAAATCCTTCTTGACGATGTTGGCGGTGACCACCAGATGCCCGACGTGCTCGGCGATAACCACCAGCGCGGCAGGAAGAATGGTCAGGATGGCAACCCACTCGAAACGCGGCGTATAGAAGGTTGGCAGGGCAAACCAGTGGGCTTTCTCGATGGCGGAAACGTCGACGATGCCCATGAAGTACGACAGCGCATAGCCGACCAGCACACCGATAAGAATCGGGATAATCGCCAGGAAGCCGCGGAAAAGCACGGAGCCGAGCACCGTGACCGACAGCGTCACGATAGAGATAAGCACGGTGGTGCTGTCAGCCGAGGTGCCCTCTGCCGGGAGCAGACCCGCCATATTGGCCGCCACGCCCGCCAGTTCAAGCCCGATCACTGAAACAATCGCGCCCATCGCCGCCGGCGGGAACATCACGTTGATCCAGCCGATACCGGCCTTTTTAACGATAAGCGCCACCAGGCAGAACAGCAGGCCACAGACGATAAAGCCCCCCAGCGCCGCCTCATACCCCATCGGCAGCAGGAGCAGTACCGGTGAAATAAACGCGAAGCTCGAGCCAAGATAGGCGGGAATTTTACCTTTACAGATAAACAGGTAGAGCAAGGTGCCGATGCCATTGAACAGCAGCACCGTTGCCGGATTGATTTTAAACAGAATGGGCACCAGCACGGTTGCGCCAAACATGGCAAACAGATGCTGAAGACTTAGGGGGATAGTTTGCAAAAGAGGCAGGCGTTCGCTTACCCCAATAACACGACGGGTCATGGACCGATCCTCTGTGAAATAATTAATCTCATGATTATTGCATTTCTACTCGCCAGACTCCGGGTTGCAGCCAGCGCATCTGCTGCCTGAAGTATGACGAGTAAAAAAAAGCCGACTTCTCAGTCGGCTATTGCTTACTTGGTACCAAATATCTTGTCGCCCGCGTCTCCGAGGCCAGGAATGATGTATCCCTTGTCATTCAATCCTTTATCTACGGAGGCGGTGTACAACTCAACGTCTGGATGCGCTTTCTCAAGCGCGGCAATCCCTTCCGGGGCCGCAACCAGCACCAGCACCTTAATGCTCTGGCAGCCCGCTTTCTTAAGCAGGTCGATGGTCGCAATCATCGACCCCCCGGTTGCCAGCATCGGGTCAACGACCAGCGCCAGGCGTTCTTCTATATTAGAAGCCAGCTTCTGGAAGTAAGGAACAGGTTGCAGGGTTTCTTCATCACGGTAAATGCCGACCACGCTGATGCGTGCGCTCGGTACGTGCTCCAGCACGCCTTCCATCATGCCCAGACCCGCGCGCAGGATTGGCACAACGGTGATCTTTTTACCTTTGATCTGATCAACTTCAACCGGGCCGTTCCATCCTTCGATGGTCACTGTCTCGGTTTCAAGATCGGCGGTCGCTTCGTAGGTCAGTAAGCTCCCTACCTCAGAAGCCAGTTCGCGAAAGCGTTTAGTGCTGATATCATTTTCACGCATCAGTCCCAGCTTGTGTTTTACCAGCGGGTGTTTCACTTCAACGATCTTCATTTTCTTTCTCTCCTAAGGCTGCTGACCAAAAAAATCGCGTGATTATAACGCCTTTTATTTTCAACGCCAGCGCCAATAGACTGATGTGGATCAATGGATTTGCGCATTAGACGTTGAATGTCATTTTTTGCCGTAATCTGAGTATAGATAGAGAAACATAACGAGACCCCTCGCAAACGTTTGCCTGCGCTGTTAGAATTAGGCCGCTCCATTTTCAACAACCACAAAACGCATACGTCGTGGGGATTCCGCAGTGACCGAAAAGACCTCTCTCAGCTATAAAGACGCAGGTGTGGACATCGATGCAGGTAACGCATTGGTAGACCGCATTAAAGGTGTAGTAAAACAGACTCGTCGTCCTGAAGTCATGGGCGGACTGGGTGGTTTTGGTGCCCTGTGCGCGCTGCCGCAAAAATATCGTGAACCCGTACTGGTTTCGGGGACCGACGGCGTTGGCACTAAGCTGCGTCTGGCAATGGATTTAAAACGCCACGATACCATCGGTATCGATTTGGTCGCGATGTGTGTTAACGACTTGGTTGTTCAGGGCGCAGAACCCCTGTTCTTCCTGGACTATTATGCGACGGGCAAACTGGATGTGGATACCGCAGCCAGCGTCATCACCGGCATCGCCGAAGGCTGTAAGCAGTCTGGCTGTGCACTGGTCGGTGGTGAGACCGCAGAAATGCCGGGCATGTACCACGGCGATGATTACGACGTTGCAGGTTTCTGCGTCGGCGTGGTTGAAAAATCAGAAATTATTGACGGCAGCAAAGTGCAGGACGGCGACGTTCTGGTTGCGCTGGCATCAAGTGGCCCGCACTCAAACGGCTACTCTCTGGTTCGCAAAATTCTCGAAGTCAGCAAGGCCGATCCTTTGACCACCGATCTGGCGGGCAAACCTCTGGCCGATCACCTGCTTGAGCCGACCAAAATCTATGTAAAATCAATCCTTAACCTGATTGAAAACGTAGAAGTTCACGCGATCTGCCACCTGACCGGCGGCGGCTTCTGGGAAAATATCCCACGCGTGCTGCCAGACAACACCCAGGCGATTATCGACGAATCAAGCTGGAAATGGCCGGACGTGTTCGGCTGGTTGCAGCAAAATGGTAACGTCAGCAGCCACGAAATGTACCGCACGTTCAACTGCGGCGTGGGCATGCTGGTCGCCCTGCCTGCAGAATTGGCAGAACAGGCCGTGACCCTGCTCAATGACAACGGCGAACAGGCCTGGGTTATCGGTAGCATCAAGGCTTCCGACTCAGAAGAACGCGTTATCATTAAGTAATATTCGAAGCGACGGGTACTGAGATGAAGAGGATAGTAGTTCTGGTTTCCGGGAATGGAAGCAACCTGCAGGCGGTGATTGACGCCTGCCAGCAGGGAAGAGTCAACGCAACCCTCAGTGCCGTTTTCAGTAATAAAGCGTCGGCATATGGTCTTGAACGCGCGCAGGCGGCGGGGATCCCCGCCTTTTCGCTCGATCCAAAATCCTATGCCAACCGTGAGGCGTTTGACGCCGCGCTTGCCGAAGAGATCGACGCCTATCAGCCCGATCTCGTGGTTTTGGCCGGATACATGCGTATCCTCAGCCATGACTTCGTAGCGCGTTACGCGGGGCGCATGCTGAACATCCACCCTTCTCTGCTGCCGAAATATCCCGGACTGCACACCCATCAAAAGGCCATCGACAACAATGATGCCGAACATGGGACCTCAGTGCATTTCGTAACGCAGGAGCTTGACGGTGGACCGGTGATTTTGCAGGCGAAAGTCCCTGTTTTTGAAGACGATACCGCTGAAGATTTAAATCAGCGCGTACAGACTCAGGAGCACAACATTTACCCGCTGGTCATCAGCTGGTTTGTGGACGGACGCTTATCGCTGCGCGAGGGACAGGCGATTCTGGACGGGCAAATTTTGCCTGTCGAAGGGCACGCCGCCGACTGATTCTGCTGCTGTTGTATCGAGTGTTTCTTAGAACCGGCTTATGGCCGGTTTTTTTACGCCTATAAATTGTGCAAAAACTCGGCTATAATCGCGCCTAAACTGCACAATTTAGCTTTTTATAATAGATAGACTCCCAAAAACAGAACATTAAGGAATCCCATGTTCAGCACCTCCCGCATCAGACTCCGTCCATTGGAAAAAGACGATCTGGTGTTTGTACACCGTCTTGATAATAACGCCAACGTCATGCGCTACTGGTTCGAAGAACCCTACGAAGCCTACGTCGAGCTTGAAGATCTCTACGCTAAACATATCCATGACCAAAGCGAACGCCGCTTTATTACCGAATTTGAGAACACCCGCGTCGGGTTGGTCGAACTGGTTGAAATCAACCACATCCACCGCCGTGCTGAATTCCAGATAATCATCGACCCCAATCATCAGGGGCAAGGCTTTGCCAGCGAAGCGGCCCGTCTGGCGATGGACTATGCGTTTTCCGTTCTCAACCTCTACAAGCTCTATCTGATTGTTGATAAAGAGAACGAAAAGGCGATCCACATTTATAAAAAACTGGGTTTCGAAGTCGAAGCTGAGTTGAGGGACGAATTCTTCGTCAACGGCGAATATCGCAGCGTAATCCGCATGTGTATCTTCCAGCCTGAGTTTTTAATTCGCTATAAAACCAAAGCTGCAGAAAAACCTGCTGTTGAAGCGCTGGGTGCCGGCGTTCTCTAACTCTCACCGCCCTTCTTTTCCTGTTCCCAACATTTCCAAACGATATGGATTTGTTGGGAATTATTTGGACTTTCTTGTCAATCTCTCGCAATAATGCAAGAAGATACTAGGCCCTCTCCCAAAAGGCAGCGCAGGCTCAAAATGCGTCTTGATGGGCCAGGTTTCAGGCTAAATGAACGGAGTGAAAATGGGTCAGGAAAAACTGTACATAGACAAGGAATTGAGCTGGTTATCTTTTAACGAGCGAGTTTTGCAGGAAGCGGCAGACAAGACTAATCCACTGATTGAACGAATGCGTTTTCTGGGGATTTATTCGAACAATCTCGATGAGTTCTATAAGGTCCGCTTTGCCGATTTGAAGCGCCGGATACTGATTAGCGAAGAGCAGGGTTTTATTGGTGCCTCGCGCCATCTGCTGAAGAAAATCCAGGCCAAGGTGATGCGTATCGATCAAGAGTTCGATAGCCTCTATAACGACCTGCTGTTGGAAATGGCACGCAACCAAATATTTCTAATCAACGAGCGCCAGGTTTCCGAAAATCAGCAAGCCTGGCTACGCCAGTACTTCAAGCATCATCTCCGTCAGCACATTACCCCTATTCTGGTCAATCAGGAAACCAATCTGGTGCAGTTCCTGAAGGACGACTACACCTATCTGGCGGTAGAGATTATTCGCGGCGAGAAGATTGACTACGCGCTGCTCGAAATCCCGTCCGACAAAGTTCCACGTTTCGTCAACCTGCCGCCGGAAGCCCCGCGCCGCCGCAAACCAATGATTCTGCTCGACAACATTCTGCGCTACTGCCTGGACGATATCTTCAAGGGTTTCTTCGACTACGACACGCTCAACGCCTATTCAATGAAGATGACCCGCGACGCCGAGTATGACTTGGTGACGGAAATGGAGTCGAGCCTGCTCGAGCTGATGTCGTCGAGCCTGAAGCAGCGTTTAACCGCCGAGCCGGTGCGATTTGTTTATCAGCGCGATATGCCCGACGAGATGGTTGAGCTGCTGCGCGAAAAACTCGGTATCTCGAACTACGACTCAGTCATACCCGGCGGTCGTTACCACAACTTCAAAGATTTCATCAGCTTCCCGAACGTCGGCAAGGCCAATATGGTCTATCGCCCGATGCCGCGCCTGCGTCATCTGTGGTTTGACAAATTCCGTAACGGGTTTGCCGCAATTCGCCAGCAGGACGTGCTGCTCTACTACCCTTATTACACCTTCGAACACGTGCTCGAATTGCTGCGTCAGGCGGCCTTCGATCCTAACGTGCTGTCCATCAAGATAAACATCTACCGCGTTGCTAAAGACTCGCGCATCATCGAGTCGATGATCCACGCGGCTCACAACGGCAAGAAAGTCACCGTGGTGGTTGAGCTGCAGGCGCGCTTTGATGAAGAGGCCAATATTCACTGGGCCAAACGTCTGACTGAAGCCGGTGTGCACGTTATTTTCTCCGCGCCGGGCCTGAAGATTCACGCCAAACTATTTCTTATCTCCCGACGCGAAGATGACGAAATTGTCCGCTATGCTCATATTGGGACCGGTAATTTCAATGAAAAAACGGCCCGTTTGTATACCGACTATTCGCTACTGACCGCCGACTCAAGAATCACCAATGAAGTGCGCCGCGTGTTCAACTTCATCGAGAATCCGTATCGGCCGGTCACCTTTGAACATCTGATGGTTTCACCGCAAAACTCGCGCAGCATGCTGTACGGACTTATCGATCAGGAAATTGCCAATGCGCAGGCCGGTGAAAAAGCAGGGATCACTCTAAAAATCAATAATCTGGTCGATAAAGGCCTGGTTGACAGACTCTACGCTGCCTCTAATTTCGGGGTCAAAATCCGTCTGTTGATCCGCGGTATGTGCTCTCTGGTACCGAATCTGCCCGGCGTCAGTGAAAACATTCAGGTCACCAGTATCGTTGACCGGTACCTTGAACATGACCGGGTCTATGTTTTTGAAAATAAAGGCGATCGGAAGGTGTTTATTTCATCCGCTGACTGGATGACGCGAAATATCGATTACCGCATTGAGGTTGCCGTCGCCGTGCTCGATCCTCGTCTGAAGCAGCGCGTGCTGGATCTGCTGGCAATCCAATTTAGTGACACGGTGAAAGCGAGAATTATTGATAAAGATCTCAGTAACCGTTATGTTCCACGCGGAAATCGTCGCAAAGTGCGTGCGCAGGTGGCGATCTATGACTATTTGCACGCGTTCGAAAATGAAAATCAAAAAACCACTCACTGAGCAAGCCCGATGATTTTGGAGCCAAGACACCCATGCCGTTAAACAGCCCAATGACCGCCAAGCCACAGGAAATTGCCGCTATCGATCTGGGATCGAACAGTTTTCATATGGTGATAGCCCGCGTCGTTAACGGCGCACTTCAGGTATTAGGGCGACTGAAGCAGCGCGTCCATCTGGCCGATGGCCTAGACAGCAACAACGTTCTCAGTGAGGAGGCTATTCAGCGTGGTCTCGACTGTCTTGCGCTGTTTGCGGAACGTTTGCAGGGGTTTCCCGGCGACAACGTGACCATCGTAGGCACACACTCACTGCGTCAGGCAGTGAACGCCGAAGAGTTCCTGCAACGCGCCGCCGAGGTTATCCCTTATCCAATTGAAATTATTTCCGGTCAGGAAGAAGCCCGTCTGATCTTCATGGGCGTGGAACACACGCAGCCTGAAAAAGGGCGCAAACTGGTCATCGATATTGGCGGCGGTTCAACCGAGCTGGTCATTGGTGAAGACTTCGAACCCCTGCTGGCCGAGAGCCGCCGCATGGGCTGTGTCAGCTTCGCGCAGCTGTTCTTCCGCGGCGGCGAGATTAACCGCAGCAACTTCAAGCGTGCGCGCCTCGCGGCAGCGCAAAAGCTCGAGACGCTGGCATGGCAGTACCGCCTGCAGGGTTGGCAGTACGCGCTAGGCGCATCGGGGACGATTAAAGCGACTCACGAAGTGCTGGTCGAGATGGGCGAAAAAGACGGGCTTATCACCGCCGAGCGTCTGGAAATGCTGGCCGATGAAGTGATGAAGTACAAAAACTTCAGCGCCCTGAGCCTGCCGGGACTGTCGGAAGACCGCCAGTCGGTATTTGTACCGGGTCTGGCCATCCTCTGCGGCGTGTTCGATGCGCTGGCTATTAAAGAGCTGCGCCTCTCCGACGGCGCGCTGCGAGAAGGCGTGCTGTATGAAATGGAAGGCCGTTTCCGTCATCAGGATATCCGCAGCCGGACCGCGAAAAGCCTCGCCGACCACTATAACATTGACCGCGAACAGGCTCGTCGCGTTCTGGAAACGACAGAAACGCTGTACACCCAATGGCTGGCGCAAAACCCGAGTCTGGCGCAGCCGCAGCTCGAGTCGCTGCTCAAATGGGCTTCGATGCTGCATGAGGTTGGGTTGGGTATCAACCACAGCGGCATGCATCGCCATTCTGCCTATATCCTGCAGAACTCGAACCTGCCGGGCTTCACTCAGGAGCAGCAGACGCTGCTGGCGACGCTGGTTCGCTTCCAGCGCAAGGCAATCCGCCTTGATGACCTGCCGCGCCTGAACCTGTTCAAGAAAAAGCACTACCTGCCGCTGATTCAGCTGCTGCGTCTAGGCGCGTTGCTCAATAACCAGCGTCAGTCCACCACGCAGCCTGAAACCCTGCGTCTGCACACCGACGACAACCACTGGACGCTGTGTTTCCCTGCCGGATTCATGGCGCAGAACAACCTGGTGCTGTTAGACTTTGAGCGTGAACAGAACTACTGGAGCGACGTAACCGGCTGGAAGCTGATGCTCGAGGAAGAAGAGGCAGACGAAGAAGAAGACAAGAAAGAAGAGCAGAAGTAAGCGCTCTTCTCCTGGCCGTGCGCGGTGCCATTGATGTGGCCGTGCACGGCTGACGCACTACGGATTGACCCACGTCTCAGGCACAAGAAGCTGTGACAAAGGCTGTCGTTGCCCCACCCACTCCCCCTGCATATAATCGACGCCCATCTGGCGCAATGCCTCCTGCTGTTCCTCGCTATCAACCTGTTCTGCCACCACCGCCATGCGTTTAACCCGCGCCACCTGGCAGATTGAGGTAATAACGCACTTGTCTAAGGCGTCGGTGAGCATGTGACGGACAAAGCTGCCGTCTACCTTAATCACATCCGCCTCGACCTGCTTCAGGCGATCGTAGGTAGTGTAACCTTTGCCGAAGCCGTCAAGCGCAATACGGCAACCAAACTGGCGCAGATTTCTGAAGGCCTTCATCACGTAGCTAATATCCTGCAACAGGCAGGACTCTTTCATCTCCAGCAAAATCTGATAAGGCTCAACCTGATGCTGGGTCATCAGTAGCTTGAACTCCTGACAAAATGAGGGACGATAAAGCGTAGAGGATGAAATTTTTAACGCAATTCGCATGCTGGGCAACTGCGCTCGTTGACGGTCGATATACGCCAGCGCCTGCTTAATGACCCAGATATCCAGCTGATAGTCTAGGCCAAACTCCTGCACAACGGGCAGGAATAAGTCGTCGGGAATCGACCGGCCATCGTTACCCAACAGGCTTGGAACAATCTCCTGATAAGTATCCCCCCGGACGCCGTTAATCGGCTGGGCAAGCAGCACAAACCTGTCCTCGTCCAATGCGCGCTGAATCAAATGCAGCAGCTCGACTTTAGTTTCAATATCGGCCTGCATCTGACTGTACTCGCTCTTTTTATGCTCCAGCTCACCGGTCACCAGTGAGACCTCGGCGATGCCGCTCAGCTCGCCGAGCAGGCTATGCAAATGCACCACAGGCGGATAAATCAGGCACCATGCGAGGCCAATATTGGGATGCACCGGCAGACCGTTCCAGATCAAACGGAAATTTTTGATGCACTGCTGAAGCTGTTCGAGTTTGTCTTGTGCTCCTTCAGGATTGAGGCGCAGAACCAGATCGTGCCCCGGTAAATGATAGATGCCTTCATCCGGTTGCAGGTAGGGACGCAGAGCGAAGACCAGCTGCTGTTTAAACTGAATGCGTAACCGCATGCCATAGTTTTTGCTCAGCACGTCCATCTGCGCCACGCGGACGAAACAGAGCACGGAGCGCGGAAAAAGCTTCACGTCGCGGCTAAACGCCCGCAGGTTGGCCAGACCGACAACAGGATCGAGCAACGCTAATTGACTCACCTTGCGCATTAAAATACGCTCACGAGACGCACTTGCCGAGACCAGCAGCAGACACAGCGTAAAGCCAAACATCAGAGCAGAAATAAAGGTCAGATGATTAAGCAGATCGCTGTTATCAACAAACCCCTGATAATGTTTGAATAATATGATCAGCGCTATTGACCAGACCAGCGTAATAAAATGATAGCCATATCGCTTCGCACCCAACAGCATAACCGGTAATAATAGGGTCAGTGTGTAATCACCCAGCAGCATGTCAGCAGGATCATCATGTAAACTGCGGGTGCAAAGTAAAATCACCAGTAACACCAGGGTTGATGCCCAAAGAATAAATTCGGTGACCTGAATATCAACCGCGCGCTGGCGGGTAAATTTCTGCCACAGTACGCGCCAATAAGACGGCTTGCAGGCGACGCGCAGCAGCATATAAAAAAGATGTCCGCACAGCGAAATACCGAGCATTATTCCCTGATAATTTATCAAGGTGCGCAGCGTCATCACATTTTTATCCGCCAGCCCTAAATAATCGGGCAGTCTTCCGCTCTCGACAACCATTTGCAAAATGATAATAAATAGGGTCGGCAGGATGATGACTAGCCAGATTAGTCTGGGGAAGGAATGATACAGCAGGCCGAAGGAGGCGGTTGCACGCCTGCGGGTATGAAAGCGATATCCAGCCCAGGCCAGACAAAGGGGCAGCAGGTAGACCAGCGTCAAAATGAGGCTTGTCTTAGCCTCGAGATCAAAGAAGTCGCGTAAAAAAAGTGCCAAAGCGATCCCCGGCAGCGCACGCCAGTCGAATATCATCAGCAGTGCGACGCAGGCCGCCAGCGGTAAATACAGCAGGTAAGTGCGCCCATCGTCCAGCAACAGCATGGCAGAAAGCCAAGAGGCAAGAGGAATAATGGCCAAAGCACAAAGCAGGGAAATTCCCCACCGGCGACAGGAAGACCCGTTCGGCGTTATTAACTTTTTACTCAGTCGGGCCATAATGAATTAATCATGTATTATAGAGGTAATAATC
>NZ_MRWE01000047.1 GCF_002093665.1 Rouxiella badensis
AAGAATTAAAATGGCTCATTATTTTTCAACCACTGCAAATAGATGATAAAAATAATAAAGAGCCTGCCTCTGATAAAATAATACAGAAGATTTTTCTAAATAGTTTCTAAAAGACGAGGGTATTCCGCTTATTTATACCGGTTGACTGGCCTGATGAATAACGTCAAGTACCTGATGTAAATGGCTGGCATCAATTTGGCCGGGTGCTGAAGGTTTACCGACCATGCCGAAGGTCAAGGCTGAACCGGTTAATTCACCGGACAAGCGAGACACCACGCCTATGCCTTTCATCGACATTGTCAGCAGCGGCCTTTCGGCATACTGGCTGTGCATTTCCCAGGTCGCATTCATCAGACTTAATACGTCTCCCGAGTCATGAGGCATGGTGGCTATTTTAAGGATGTCGGCCCCCAGCGCCTGCTGGTGACGGAGACGGCGAATGAGTTCTTCCTTCGGCGGCGTTTTCTTGAAATCATGGCTAGACATCACTATCGCGACACCTTGTTGATGTGCCTGTGCCACAACCTTGCTTACCACCGCTTCACTGCGGAACATCTCTACGTCCAGCAGATCGGCTTTGCCGTTGTTGAGGATTTCCAGATAAAGACTGCCATACGCTGCGTCGCTGATGGCCTTCGCACCGCCCTCGGCCTCAGTCCTGAAGGTCACTAACATCACTTTGTTGGGTAAGAGTTCAGCAACCTGACGCGTCATTTTAGCCACGGCAATTTTGTCTAGCGCGTTGTCCAGATAGTCGAGGCGAAATTCAACCACATCAATCTCTTTCACCGCGGCCAACTGTCGTACGGAGTCCAACACTTCAGATTCCTGAGTGGCCGTTGTCGGCACAATCAGCTTTGGTGCACCCTCACCGATAGAGATTCCTTTCACCTTTAATAATTTAATCATGCGCTTGTTCCCTCCCTTGGGGACTGCAATGGCGCCTGACGGTGTCAGGCTGTCAGAGTGAGAAATGGCCGCTGAGGCATTTTTAAGGACAAAAGCTCCCGCAATCAGCGCTGCGCCTGATTTCATAAATTCCCGGCGTTTCATAAAATAACGTCCTCAAGACATAAGGCTAGTGATGGTTTTGACTAAAATCGAGGTTAAGTATTCTTAGATAAGGATTCAGCTTTGCGCGTCTTCGAGGTACTTGTTGCGGACTGCAGCGCCTCCGGCCAACATCATGATGATAGCCATCACGGTCAAGAACCAGAATGAGGCATGCCAGCCCGCGGTGAAACGGTGCAGTTGTCCGAAGAAGAAAGGCCCTGCGGCAGCAAATACGTATCCGATACCCTGGGTGAAAGAAGACAACGACGCAGCTCCTTGAACGCTGCGCGTGCGCAGGTTAATCAGCTGGAAGGTGGCAGGGATAGTCATCAGGCCAGGTGCCGCAACGACGGCCCAAACCCAGGATTCACCCGGCATATACAGGAAGCCCATATATCCCACAATCTGCATGACGCCGCCGATTGCCACCACAATGTACGGTTTTTTCATCCTCCCGAGATAAATTGGCACCAGAATGGAGTGCGCGATCCCGACGATGTTATATACAAACAGCATGTCGCCCGCGTTAGCTGCGCTGATCCCATTCTGAATGAGATAGGTAGGCAACCAATTGAGCATGGCGTACATACTCATCATGCTGACACCAAAGAGGATAACCATCGACCAGGCAACTGGCCATTTCCACACCGCAATGTGTTTAACAGCGGATTGCGCTTTCTGCTGCGGTTTTGCCACCGTCGCATCGCTCTGGTGATGGGTACGGATAGTCTGTAATACCCAAGGCAGCGCCGCGATCAATGCGGTCAGAGACCATAGCGCCACGTTGGCACGCCAGCCGTCGGACTGAGAAATAGGCACCGCAATCGCCGACGGCAGACCGGCCGATACCGCAATCATGACCGCATAAGTTGCCGTCAGACCGCCTACGCTGTCGGGAAAATATTTCTTGATGGTAGGTTGAACCAGCACATTTCCGAAGCCCATTCCGGCCAGCGCCAAAATACTGCAAGCCACAAAAACTGGGAAGCTAGCGGTGAAGGTTCGCAGCCCGATACCGGCGCAGACCAGCAGCATGGAGAGCAACAGCGCGCCTTCATAGCCCAGTCGGCGAGACACAGAGGCGGTAAGCGAACCAAACACCGCAAACGACAACAGCGGCAACACACCGAGGATATTCGCGTTAAACCCGGAAATATCGTGCTCGATAAAACCATAGATGGCGCTAAGTGACGTGACGGCGGCGCGCAGGTTAAGCGACACTAAAACCAGACCAACCAATACCAGCGTTCGCCTGGCTGGAATAGTCGAATTGGAGGCGGGTTTATTGGTTTGAGGGGCCGCTTTCGCGGCCGGAGTCTCCAGATTGATAGAACTAGGTAGCTCAGACATCTTGTCTCTCCTCAGAAATGAAAGCGCTCTACGTTAGTTTGAAAACTGATGAGTTTTACCAAAACAGGTTTCTTGCAACGCTTTCATGGCCTGACGCGCTACGCTGGCTGGATCTTGCGCTTTCAAGACATCGCTAAACACTTCCAGACCTAAAGGACCGGTGTAATCCTGTTCTTGCAGATACTCGATAAGAGTATGAATCGGGAACTTGCCCTGCCCCGGCAGCAGTCGACGATGGCGGGCGGTGTCGATAAGGTTTTCAGGATCTGGCTGCTCGGAGAGGTCAGAAAGCTGGACCAAAAAGATTTTATCCATCGGAATACCGTGTAAATCCGCTACCGTGCGTTGACGAACAAAAATGTGGAAGGCATCAACGACCAGCCCAAGATTAGGTTCATTAACGCGCTGAACCATTTTCCAGGCATCGGCGGTATTGTTGATTTTGGTACTCCAGGCCATACCTTCATAGGCAATGCGCAAACCCCGTTGACCCGCCTGACGAGCCAGCCAGCGTAAATCTTCTTCAATACGCTCACCGACGCACTCTTTATGCGTGCAGGCCGGTGTAAGTAATAGGGTCGCACCGAGAGCAACCGCGGTATCCAACATCCGCAGCGCCTCGTGGCGTTTATCTTCGCGGATGCTGTCAGGCGCTCCGTCAAAATCCAGCAGCACCTGATAATCAGTCAATCCGACGGGCAACTTCTGCAATAGCGTTTTAATACCTGCGGTATCTCCCCCGCTGGCTTCAACGTCTTGTCTCCAAAGCTCAACCTGTTGAAAACCGGCGTCATGCGCAGCACGCAGTTTGTCATCAGTCGTTCCACCTAAACATACGGTGTTAATAAACAATGGATTTTCTGCCTTTTTCATCATAATTCTCCCGATACTGGTGCTTGTTTTCGCCGTAGCGAACTCTTTATTTTGCGCAAAGCGCGACCAAAAAATAGGTGAGCGATGCCGTACAGAACAAAAATGACTCTGCCGGAAACCTGCTTAAAGCCAGGACTTGAAAGCGAGAATAAAGCGTTTCACATCAGCTTGTTTGAACAGCGAAATCGAGTCATATACTGACCTACCCTCTTTAATGGACTTAATCATAATGGGACCTTCTTTACGATGTTCGTCTTATTCTCGAGCCTTAAGAGTAGTCATAAACTTTATTGGGAAGGGAATACTGTTTAACAGTGGTAAGCCATACCGAAAAAGTAGTATGTTGGATTAATTACCTTTGATCTGCGTCAACGTTATTCGTCAAGTTTGTCAGTCTATTTTTATTCACTGAAATCTTCTTATTATAGACAATAATATTTATAAAGGTTTTGTATGGATTTAAAACGGTTGCGTTATTTCTGCGTTATTGTAGAACAAGGCTCTATCAGCAAGGCTTCACGTATTCTCAATATTTCACAGCCCCCGCTCAGCAAGCGGCTTCAGGAGCTGGAGGAGGAGGTAGGCACGCCGCTGGTATCCCGTAACGGGAGCGGAATTACCACCACCGAGGCAGGCATGGTTTTGTATCTGCGGGCGTGCGATATTCTGCGCAACGTCGAGGAGGCACGCAGTGAAGCCATCTTCGTGGCAAACAATAAGAAGGAGATTTTACGTATCGGTATTTCCTACTTGTTTCAACGCCATTTCAGCCCGCTAATATCTGAATTTTATCAAAAACTTGAAGGCGTAAAGATCGAAACAATCGTCGCTGACTCCAGCACGCTTGAGTCAATGCTGGATAAAAAACGCATCGATATCGGCCTTTTTCAACAGCCAAAAATGGCAAGCAGTTACGAATGTATCAGTATGCAACCGGTGAAAGCAGTCGCCGTTGTCTCAAAAAAATTGCTGCCAGCGCCGCCAAAAGATCACATATTGCTCTCCGAACTGGGGCAACTTCCACTGATTTTAATTAGAAGAATCAATGGCGAAGGCACGTTTGAGTACATTAATAATCAGCTGCTTAGGCTTGGCGTGCGGCCCAATATTATTATTTCCGCCAATGAGCCGAGAATGGTATGTGAGTTAATCGCATCAGGAATTGCCGCAGCGTCAATGATGCCCGCCTGCGAGGTACCGCCACAGGCACTGGAATATTGTCATATCGTGGATATTTACCCGACGCCGAATATCTTTTTCCCGACGTTCGTGAAATTAGCTGCTGCACCGCATCAGCCAGAATTACTGAATATTTTGTTACATTACCAGGATCAAAACATTTAATAGGAAACATTCCGAGAGAGTATTATTTAATATCCATACTTGCGCTGGTAAATTAATGTTTCAGTAGCAACCGCCTGTGATGTTAATTATTGATTAATACAGATCCAAAGATGTTAAAGATCCGGGCAGATATTCAGGGCAATGTGCTCTATTTTTCACAGAGCTGGCTTTTATCTTGTCAGCTCTTTACCCTACTCACCCTTGATATTTAGTTTGGAACGAGTGTTCGTAATGAAAAAGTTATTCCTGGTCGTTGTGGTGGTGGTTGGTTTGGCCGTTTGGTGGTTCAAGCGTACACCACCGCGAGACCCTCACTACGATGCCGCAGCGTGCGTCGCGGTCGATGTGATGGGTAAGGCAGCTCCCGACACCGATAGCGCTTTCTTAAATAAAATCCGCACCGTGATTGATAATGAAAACAGCGATTATTCAGTGAGTAAGGTCAAGTTTAGCGAGAGTGTGGCTATGGTATCCATTAAACGATATCAGTCACTGAGCTCAGGGCAGAAGGCCATAGCAGGTCAGAATCTAGACAGCTGTATCAATGTCATGGCGGCAGGTCCGTCAGAAAAGGCAAATCAGCAGACGAATTTGTGAAGGGGAGATAACGCAGAGCCCTCTCAGGCTCTGCGTTCAGACAGAGATAATTATTTGCCCTGCGCCTTGCTGATGGCAGCCTGCAGCTGTTCTGCCGACACTGCGCCAGGCAGCACGGTAGTGTTGTCGGCGTTAGCGCCACTGACTGGCATCACGATAAAGCCAGGCGTGCCCTGGAAGCCCAAAGATTTTGCCAGTTCGTCATTTTTCGCCAACGCGGCATGCGTTTCCTGACGGTGTGCGTCGCTTGGCAGCGCAGCATGTGCTTTTTCAACCGCACCCGAGATATCCGCATCGGTCAGCTTGCCTTCGTCATGCCCAGTCGCATAAATCGCATTGTGGTAGGCCAGGTAAGCCTGCGCGCCCTTCTGCTTATAGACATACTGCCCGGTTTCAGCAGCAGTGATTGATGCTTTCCAGCGGTCGCCAAAGATTGGCCACTCTTTGAAGATGAAGCGCACGTTAGGATTCGCCTTGATGGTTTGCTCCACCACCGGCGCCATGTGGCTACAGTACATGCACTGGTAATCGAAGAACTCTACGAAGGCAACTTTTGCATCCGCAGGGCCGTAAGACGGAGTGTCTTTGTCCTGCAACAGCGCAGGCGCATTACCCAGCACCGCGTTGAGAGAATCCGTTTCCTGCTGTTGCTGCTGCTGAGCCTGCAGCTTCTGGCTTGCCTGCACCAACACTTCCGGGTGCGCGATGA
The DNA here is from genome assembly GCF_002093665.1 of Rouxiella badensis. Taxonomy (GTDB): domain Bacteria; phylum Pseudomonadota; class Gammaproteobacteria; order Enterobacterales; family Enterobacteriaceae; genus Rouxiella; species Rouxiella badensis. The sequence continues at coordinate 5,927 of NZ_MRWE01000047.1, forward strand.
TGTATTCAGAGGCAATCTTGCCGATAGCCTGTTGTTGGGCATCGGTGAAAGTCGCGCTGCTGTCTGCGGCGGCGGCCAAACCCGGCGTCGCAATCAGCGCTGCCAGCAATGTCATCATATGACGTTTCATAAAAACACTTCCTTTGAGTATGAGACTAAATTCTTTCACAATTTTAAAACAGATGAATGACATAAAAGCTAATGTATTACGCTAACGGCTTGCACCTATTAATTGTGAACTTTTATGAATCACGCGGCCATTTTGGCAAAAAACCACGCAATAGACGTGGTTTTTGTTTTTAACTGGCGAAGTTAAAACCGCAATCAGAAGCTGCCCGCCACGAGTTTTTGCGCATCGACCAGCGCCTGCTGTTTGCCCAACAGTCCGGTCATCATCGCATTGTACTGCGTCACCTGCTGCTGACTTGGGAACTGCACGGAACCGTTGGCGAACGCCACCTGATTCCCCTGCTGACCGAGGAAATCGCCCACGGCAATAATGTCCTGAGTCAGGCTTGAGAGTGCGGGAACGACCGGAAGCAACGCATTGGCGGGTTGAGTCACATCCTGAGCATAGACTTGATTATAAACGGCTTTCAGGTCATCAGGCTGTTTGAGCGCGGCCTGCGCGGTGTCGGCGGTCGCCTTGGCAGTTTGAATCTGCTGGGTAAGCGTATTCAGCGTACCGGCCGCCTGTTGCACTGCCGCTTTCTGCTGCAGGTAATCCTGTGGCACGCGAATTTGGGCCAGTGTGTTCACGGCAGGGGCGAGGCTATTGTTAACTGACTGCTTCATCTGACGCGAGAAGGTCAGAATAATGGTGTAATCGTCGGCGTATTTACCGAATTTCTGCCTTTGGTCTTCGCTCAGCGTCGGCAGATTTTGCCCGCTGCGCATCACCGTATTCTGCAGATAATCAATGAAGGCTTTCCTTTGTTCCGGCTCTTTATCGCCACAGGCGGTAAGTTGAAAAACCATGAGTAATGCAACTACAGGCGCCAGCCAGCGCGCGAATGTCCTGCTCCTGATCCCTACAGCCATTTCCTGACTCCTGATTCAATATTATTATTAACAGCTGATAACCTGAGCTTATTAGGATAGATGATCCTGCTTGCTTAGGATACAGCAAAGAAGCAACTGCCCCGCGCCAGTGCAGTCTGCACGAATGCGGTGAAAAATTACCCTCGCCCAACTTGACCCATCCGCTTTTCATCCGCCCTCAACCACCGCCGATATCTTTTAATAAATTAATTATCCCGCTGTTTATAAAGGCATTAACCCTGACATTCCCCTGATTTATTTCTGATTAAAAGCGATCTGGCAAGGATATTGCCTGTTTGTCAGCAGCAGGAGCGATAGCGGGAAACCGGTGTCGCCATACAATTTGAAATAAGGTCACTAGGGTTCCGGTCCGCGTTTTGCGGATGGCTGGTCCGAGAGTGACCGACCGCCCTCTGGCGGTTACACGGCGGGATAAAAGCCCGGGAGGCCAAAGCGAGAACCTTTCTCGCCGCCGACCTCCTGCACCTTATCCGTGGTTAACGTCAGAGGAAATATAATGTTTAAAGCTTGCCAACGCCTGCTGTCCTGCGCCTTATGCCTTGCAGCCCTTCTTAGCCAGCCCGCTCTGGCCGCCACTAAACCTACTTTCAAAATCGCCTGGTCTATTTATGCCGGCTGGATGCCCTGGGACTTTGCCCAGCAGAGCGGCATCCTCAAGAAATGGGCCGACAAATACGGTATCAACATTCAATTTGTACAGGTAAACGACTACATCGAGTCGGTTAACCAATATACCGCAGGAGGATTTGACGGCTGCACCATGACCAATATGGACGCGCTAACCCTCCCTGCAACCGGCGGCGTAGACAGCACTGCGCTTATCGTCGGCGACTACTCCAACGGTAACGATGGCATCATGCTCAAAGGCGCAGGTGATGTGAAATCGCTGAAAGGCCAGTCCATCAATCTGGTCCAGCTGTCGGTGTCCGAATACCTGCTGGCGCGCGCGCTTGAAAAGTCCGGCATGACCGAGAAAGACGTCACCGTGGTCAACACCGCCGACGCCGACCTGGTTGCCGCCTTCGGCACTCCGGCCGTGAAGTCGATTGTCACCTGGAACCCGCTGCTGGCAGAGGCTAAAAAGCAGCCCGACAGCCATGAAATCTTCTCCTCAGCCCAAATCCCGGGCGAAATCCTCGACCTTTTAGTGGTGAACAGCACCACCCTGAAGGCCCATCCTGAGCTCGGCAAGGCGCTGACCGGTGCCTGGTACGACACGCTCAATGCCATGAAAGGTAACGGCCCGGAAGCCCTCAAGGCCCGCAGCTTTATGGCGCAGGAGTCGGGTACCGACCTCAAAGGCTTTGACGATCAGCTGGCCGCGACCTACCTGTTCAGCACCCCGAAGCAGGCGCTGGACTTTATGAAAGGTCCACAGATTAAAACCACCATGCAGTCCGTGGCTGAGTTCTCCTTCAAGCACGGCCTGCTCGGCGAAGGCGCGCCGGATGCCACCACCGTCGGGATAACCACACCGTCCGGCAACTGGGGAAATCCGTCCAACCAGAAGCTGCATTTTACCGACACGTTCGTGAAGCTGGCTGCGGCCAACAAGCTGTAATTGCTATCCCTGTTAACTATCTGAAAGGCATTCCGATGCGTAAAATGATCAACTACCAACCGCAACGCCTGTCACGCAGCCTGCTCGGGCTTTTACCCCTGCTGCTGCTGATCCTGGTTTATTTGATGGCGTCGGATGCCCGTCTGTCGGCCAATGCCTTCGATAAGCTGCTGCCGAGCTTTAGCGCCATGGGCGACGCCCTTTACCGCGTAGCGTTTCAAGCCGATCCACGTACCGGCCAATATCTGCTGTGGACCGACACTTACGCCAGCCTGATTCGCCTGCTGAGCGGCATCGCCATCAGCGCCTTTCTGGGACTGGTGCTGGGTATCTTCTGCGGCGCGCTGCCCGCCGTGCGTTCGCTGATTTCTCCACTGGTGACGCTGTTTGCGCTGATCCCCCCGCTGGCGGTCCTGCCTATTCTTTTTATCATTTTCGGCCTCGGTGAACTGTCAAAAATCGTGCTAATCGCCGTCGGTGTGACGCCGTTTATCGCCCGCGACCTTCAACAGCAGGTGCAGTCAATCCCCCACGAACAGCTGATCAAGGCGCAGACCCTTAGCGGCCACAGTGGGCAAATCATGTGGCGGATAATCCTGCCTCAGCTGATGCCGCGCCTGTTCGACGCGGTACGCCTGTCGCTCGGCTCGGCCTGGCTGTTCCTGATTGCCGCCGAGGCCATCGCCGCCACCGAAGGGCTCGGTTATCGCATCTTCCTGATGCGCCGCTATCTGGCAATGGACGTTATCTTGCCCTACGTCGCCTGGATAACGCTGCTCGCCTTTGCCCTCGATGCCTTGCTGCGCCTGATAAGCCGCCGCTGCTGGCCCTGGTATTACGTTAAATAAGCCCCACTGGAGCAAAAAATGAGCTTACTCAGTATGCGCAATCTGGAAAAACACTACGGCAATCAGGTGGTACTCGAGCGGGTCAACGCCGAAGTTCAGGAGGGAGAGTTCGTCTCTATCGTCGGGGCATCAGGCTGTGGCAAAACCACCTTCCTGAAAATGATGCTCGGTACGGAAAGCCCCAGTAAGGGCGAACTGCTGCTCGACGGCAAACCGGTCATTCAGGAACCGGGAGAAGATCGCGGCGTAGTTTTCCAACGTTATTCGGTTTTCCCACATCTGACCGCACTGCAAAACGTGATGATCGGTGAAGAGTTCGTCCAGGCGCGCTGGCTGGGTCGCGTGTGGGGCAGCAAGCGTAAGGCGATTGCCGAACGCGCCACCGACATGCTGACCCAGGTCGGGCTCGGCCATGCGCTGGATAAGTACCCTCACCAGCTTTCCGGCGGCATGCAGCAACGTCTGGCACTGGCGCAGGCGCTGACCAAGAAGCCGCGTATCCTGCTGCTCGACGAACCCTTCGGTGCCCTGGATCCAGGCATCCGCAAAGACATGCATCAGTTGATAACCGAACTATGGCAGAAACACAAACTCACCATTTTCATGATAACCCACGACCTCAAGGAGGGTTTTTCCCTCGGTTCGCGCCTGTGGGTGTTCGACAAAATCCGTCATGACCCTCAGGCACCTGACGCCTGGGGCGCAAGTATTACCTACGACATTCCGCTAGAGGAGCGAAAAGCATGAGTGAATCCCACGAAATTCTGTACCAAACCCAGCTTCAAGCCGGTTCACACTGGTCAATGCGGGTAAAAAGCGGATCGGCGCTGCGCCTGACCGACGTCGAGGGCGGCGCCAACCTTGGCATGCTGTTTTACAATCCAGAGAACCTGCTCGAACGCTACAACGCGCCGGATACCCTGAAGTGCCAGCACACCTTCCGACTCACCGAAGGACACTGCCTCTACTCAGACATGGGGCGCATTTTCTGCGGCATCGAGCACGACAGTTTTGGCTGGCACGATACCGTCTGCGGCACCCTGAATGCGGCGCAGACCGAGCAGCGGTTTGGTGCGCTGAGCTATCAGCAGGCGCACAACGCCCGTCATCAGAACGGCTACGACAGTTTCCTGGTTGAACTGGCAAAATACGGGCTTGGAAAACGCGATATGGCCGCCTGCGTGAACCTGTTTTCAAAAGTCACCGTCGACGAAAACGGGTATCTGGCGCTCGACACACGCCCGCAGCCGACGGCCAGCGTCACGCTGCGTTTCGCGATGGACACGCTGGTGGTGATGCACACCTGTCCGCATCCCATGACCGAGGCAGCACGCTATCCGCGAGCGCCTATCGATATCGCCCTGCTGGCCGGTAGCGCGCCGCTGCCCGCTCACTGCCTGCAATCGGCGGAGAACCAGCGCGGCCAGGCCAACAATGACCTCTACCATCACACTACTTGCTGCCAGGGAGCACACTGATGATCCAGACAAGCCAACAGCATACCGAAACCGCCCTTTTTCGTCAGTCCATCGCCGCCGGAGACTATTGGCTGCACCGCATCGAGGCCGGACAAACGCTGCGCATCGTCGATAGCGAAGGCAATCAGGCCGCGGATACGCTGTTTTTCAACGCCGACGACGTCGGTGAGCGCTACAGCATGACCGATACTCTGCGCGGACAAAGAAACGTCTTTCTGAGCGCCGGCACCACGCTACGCTCGAACGACGACCGTCCGATGCTGGAGATAGTCGCCGACACCTGTGGACGCCACGATACCTTGGGCGGCGCCTGTGCCACCGAGAGCAACACCGTGCGCTATTCGTTGGAAAAGCGCCATATGCACGCCTGCCGCGACAGCTGGATGTTGGCGATTAGCGAGAACCCGCAGTATGGGCTCACCAAACGCGACATTACTCACAACATAAATTTCTTCATGAACGTCCCCGTGACTTCGCAGGGCGGATTGACCTTTGAAGACGGGCTCTCCGCGCCGGGGAAATACGTAGAGTTGGTGGCGAAAATGAACGTCTTAGTGCTTATCTCCAACTGTCCGCAGCTGAATAATCCTTGTAACGGCTACAACCCTACGCCGATTGAAGTGGTGATCTGGTAAATCCAGTCAGATAACGCGTGCTTCGGGACGACCCGCAAAATGCCACGCAACAGCAATACAGCAGGACGACCTGCCCGTCGCACAGAGAGTCAACCATGTTTAAATGCGTTCTGATTGCCAATCGTGGCGCCATTGCGGTGCGCATCATCCGCACCCTCAAGCAGTTGGGCGTACGCGCCGTGGCGGTCTACGCCGAGGCCGACCAGCATTCACTGCACGTTCGCCAGGCCGATGAGGCCTTCTGCCTCGGGGCGGGCAGCGTGCGCGACACTTACCTCAATCAGGATAAATTGCTGGCTATCGCGCATCAGTGCGGCGCACAGGCAATTCATCCCGGTTACGGATTTCTCAGCGAAAACGCCGCTTTCGTCGAGCGTTGCACTGCCGAAGGTGTGGTGTTTCTCGGACCAACCGCCGCGCAGATGGCCGCTTTTGGCCTCAAACACAGCGCCCGTCAGCTGGCGGAGAAATGCCAGGTTCCGCTGCTCCCGGGCAGTGGATTGCTGATAGATTTACTGCAGGCGCTGCAAAGCGCCGACGAGATTGGTTATCCGGTCATGCTCAAGAGCACCGCAGGGGGCGGCGGTATAGGCATGCAGCGCTGCGACGACGCCGCCAGCCTCAGTGAGGCATTCACTCGCGTTAAACGCCTCGCAGGCAATAATTTCGCCGATGATGGCGTATTTTTAGAGAAATTTGTCGCCAAAGCTCGACATATCGAGGTGCAAATCTTTGGTGACGGCGCAGGAAACGTTATTGCGCTCGGTGAAAGGGACTGCTCCGCTCAGCGCCGAAATCAGAAGGTCATCGAAGAAACGCCTGCCCCGAACCTGCCGCAGCCAGTGCGTGAGGCGCTGCAACAGACCGCGGTGCGTCTGGGTAAAGCGGTCAACTATCGCAGCGCTGGCACGGTAGAATACGTTTACGACGTCGGCAGTGAGCAGTTTTATTTTCTCGAGGTGAACACCCGTTTACAGGTAGAGCACGGCGTTACCGAGCAGATTTATGGCGTGGATATTGTCAGCTGGATGGTACAGCTCGGCGCTGACTGCCTGCCGCCGCTCTCAGCGTTCGCCAACCTGACGCCGCAGGGCCACGCTGTCCAGGTACGCCTCTATGCCGAAGACCCGGCCAAACATTTCCAACCCTGCGCGGGGTTGTTAAGCCACGTCAGTTTTCCGCTCGCACCCGACGGCGCTCAGCTGCGCATCGACGGCTGGATTGACAGCGGTTGTGAGGTTTCTCCTTTCTATGACCCGATGCTCGCCAAAGTCATCATTCATGCCGAAAATCGGCCACTGGCGCTGGCGGCATTGAACCAAACGCTACGCGATACTGAACTCTATGGCATTGAAACCAATCTTGATTATCTGCGTCATCTGCTCGCACAGCCCGCCGTTATCAAGGGGGAGGTGATCACGGCGACGCTGGCGGGCGTAGACTATCGCCCGGCCACCTTTGACGTACTCACGCCCGGCACATTGACCAGTATTCAGGATGCACCAGGCCGCTGCGGTTATTGGCACGTAGGAGTACCGCCTTCGGGTCCGTTCGACAGCCGCTCATTTCGTTTGGGCAACCGCCTGCTCGGCAACGACGAGCAGGCAGCGGGACTGGAAATCACCTTACGGGGCCCGACGCTGCGCTTTAATCGCGACTGCGCTATTGTCATCAGCGGAGCAGAGATCGACGCCCGTCTCGACGGCGAGAAACTGTCGATGTGGCAAGTCTGTACCGTGCACGCCGGGCAAACGCTGGCGCTAGGTCCGGTCGAGGGTGAGGGCTGCCGCAGCTATTTGCTGCTGGCGGGTGGCATCGACTGCCCACGCTATCTCGGCAGTCGCAGTACTTTCACGCTCGGCAAGTTCGGCGGTCATGCAGGCAGACAACTGCGCAGCGGTGACGTGCTGCACCTCGCCGCGCCGCGTTTAACAGAGCGAAAGTCCCTACCGATCAGCTTGCTGCCAGAGTGGCACGAGGTGCGCACCCAGCGGGTCATTTATGGCCCGCAGGGTGCGCCGAAATTTTTCACCGAGCAAGATATTGCGGCATTTTTCGACGCCGTCTGGCAGGTGCATTACAACTCCAGCCGCACTGGCATTCGCCTGATCGGCCCTAAACCCGAATGGGCGCGCAGTGACGGCGGCGAAGCGGGTATGCACCCGTCCAATATCCACGACAACGCCTATGCCTTTGGAACCGTGGATTTTACCGGTGATATGCCGGTAATCCTCGGCCCCGACGGTCCTTCGCTCGGCGGCTTTGTCTGCCCGGCCACGGTGATTCAGGCAGATCTGTGGCAGCTCGGGCAATTAAAATCCGGCGACAGGATAAGGTTTGTGCCCGTGTCGCTTGAGGATGCCGACCGGTTGGCGCGCGATGCTGAGGTGGAACTCTCAACGCTGCACTCCCAGCCGAAGGCTGGGATCGCGACAATTTTACAAAATCCACTGTTATGGCACCGCGCAGCGCAGGATGCGCTGCCGTCGGTGAGCTATCTCGCCGCAGGCGATCGATTTATTTTGGTGGAATATGGCGATCCGATTTTGGATATTGCCCTGAGATTTCGCGCTCATGCCCTGATGCAGTGGTTGGAAAACAACCGATTGGCGGGCGTGCTGGAACTGACGCCCGGCATTCGATCGCTGCAAATTCATTTTGATAGCCTGCTTTGCCCGCGCGACGCCTTGATCAGCCATCTACAGCAGGCAGAAGCCTCACTTGGCGATTTACAGCAGGCCGAGGTGCCTTCACGCACCGTCTGGCTGCCGCTCAGCTGGGACGACGACGCCTGCCGTGAAGCTATCGAGAAATACACTCAGTCCGTTCGCCCCGGAGCACCCTGGTGCCCGAGCAATATCGAATTTATACGCCGAATCAACGGTCTAAGCAGTGTTGAAGAGGTGCGGGAAACTCTGTTTAACGCCCGCTATCTGGTCATGGGGCTCGGCGACGTTTATCTGGGTGCGCCGGTCGCTACGCCGTTGGATCCGCGCCATCGCTTGGTCACCACCAAATACAACCCGGCACGCACCTGGACGGCAGAAAACTCGGTCGGCATCGGCGGTGCCTACCTGTGCGTCTACGGCATGGAAGGCCCCGGTGGCTATCAGTTCGTGGGCCGTACGCTGCAAATGTGGAACCGTGACCGGCAGACCGAGGCCTTTGTACAACCCTGGCTGCTGCGGTTTTTCGATCAGATTCGTTTTTATCCGGTGAGCGCCGAGGAGCTGAAGACGATTCGCCAGAACTTCCCGTATGGCGATTATCCGCTGCGCACCGAGGAGGGCAAATTCCGCCTCGACGAGTATCAGGCCGCTTTGGCGACGCAGCAGTCGGAAATTACCGCGTTTCAGCTTAAGCGACAGCAGGCATTCGACCAAGAGCTGGCGCGCTGGCGTGCAGACGGACAGTTCACCTTTGACAGCAGTTTGCAGGAAGCGTCGTTGGAGCCTGAACAGGCGATCCCCGAGGGCTGCCACGGCATTGACAGCCATGTCGCCGGCAACGTGTGGCAATGGCTCGTGAAACCAGGCGATAAAGTATCATTGGGTCAAACGCTCGGGATCCTGGAGTCGATGAAAATGGAGATCCCGATTTCTTCGCCGGTCAGCGGTACGGTGAAGAGTCTGACTCGTCAGCCCGGCTCGCAGGTTCAGGCCGGACAAACGCTGTTGATCGTAGAAGAGTAGAATAAGGCCGCCCATGCCCACTGGGCGGCGCACATCACATTTTTTCATGCTATTTATCGCTCTTTTCGTGCAATGTGATTTATTTAACTATGCTTGTATTCATAAACAATAATTTGAGTGGCGACTTAGAGAAAGATGGCCGAAAAGAATCAATTGGACACGCAATCCATCATTACCTTCCCAAATGATGACTGGAGAGCCAAAACTGGAGCAATTTCTTCAGCCGTAGAGGAGCTTGAGCAGGGTAAGATTTTATTTTTCCCTCATCTTGGCTATCCATTGAATACACAGCAACAAAGCCTGCTGGACCCCGCTCTGGTTGATCCAAAAAGAAAAAACATCAGCTATGACGTGGGCAGACACCAGATTAAGGGCGTTGCCAATTCGGAGAAAGAGCCACAGGTAAGAAAACTGCTGGAAGACTACTATCAGGCCTGTAGTGCGTTGATAGACACTGTTCTGCCTGAATATCAGAGTGTTTTGCGCAGACCGGTCAATAGTTTACGTTTGCACCCGGTCAGTGAATGGCGCAACAAGAGTTCCTGGCGAAAAGATGACAGCCGTCTGCACGTTGACGCTTTTCCTTCGCGCCCGAATTACGGCGAACGTATCCTGCGCATTTTCACCAACATCAATCCCCACGGTGAAGACCGGGTTTGGCGCATTGGGGAACCGTTCCCGCAGCTCGCAGAAAGATATTTACCGAAGCTGGCCGGTTTCTCTCCGTTCAAAAGCTGGCTACAGCATAAGTTGCATATCACCAAAACGCCGCGCAGCCACTACGACCATCTGATGTTGCAGATGCACGACAAGATGAAGTCGGACGACAACTACCAGAAAAATGGCCAGCAGATTACCCAGCGCTTCCCGCCGGGCAGCAGCTGGATATGTTTCTCTGACCAGACGCCGCACGCTGCGATGTCGGGCCAGTTTATGCTGGAGCAGACCTTCCTGCTGTCGGTGAAAGACATGCACAATCCGGACGCGTCCCCCCTGCGCACGCTGCAACGGATAACCAACAAACGCCTACTGTAGGCTGATTTCCTGGATGATTTGCCGGCGGCGTTCACGCAGCGCCGCCGTTGAAGCCAGCTGCTGCGCTACCAGCGCCGCCGGAGCCACGTCAGGATGTCCGGCGTTGAAAGGCGGCGCGGGGGCGTACTCCAGCCCCAGCTGAATGCGCTGCGCCCGTTCCTCACCGGCAAGCTCCGCAACCAGGGTCAGCGCAAAATCAATCCCCGCCGTTACGCCGCCTCCGCTGAAGATATTGCCGTCGCGCACCACCCGCTCCGACACGGGAATAGCACCAAACCACGCCAGCGTATCGAGATACATCCAATGGCAGGCGGCGCGTTTTCCCCTGAGTATTCCCGCTGCCGCCAGAATCAGTGAGCCGGTACAGACTGAAGTTACATAGGTCGCGTTGTCCGCAAGCCTTTGGATATGGCTGATAAAATCGGGATTTTTCATCGCGTCGGTGCAGCCTCCCCCGCCCGGTACACAAAGCACGTCGCACTCGGTCAGACTTTCCAGTGGCTGGAGGCTGGCAAAATTCAGGCCCTCCGAGACAATGCTTTCACCGCCGAGCGAGGCGGCAATCAACCGCGCACCCGGCAAATGCATCAGCACCTGCCAGGGACCGGTGAAGTCCAGCTGCGTCACGCCGGGATACAGCGGAAACACCACGGTTAAAGGTTTATTCATCATCGACTCCTGTTAATTAGGTTGTTCTACTTAACCTAACCGATCTACATTTGACCTAAAGGTCATAGTTCCCTCAAAAAGCGCCATTTACCTGAGGTATAGGCTCATGCGACAGCTCGGCTTTATTATCTTTCCCGACTTCAACCTGCTCGATTTTGCCGGCCCACTGACGGCGTTTGATACCGTCTCCCGCGATCTGCCCTCCCCGCTTTACCAGTGTCACGCTCTCTCCGTCGACGGCGGATTAGTGAAAAGTACGCCGGGAATCGAGGTAATGAGTGAACCGCTGGATAACCAAAGGCATTTCGACACGCTGGTCATAGCCGGGGGGCGCGGGGTCATGGCAGCCATGAACAATGCCCAAATACAGGATTTTTTGCGCCATCAGTATCGCCTCGGGCGGCGCGTGACTAGCGTCTGCTCGGGAGCGTTTATCCTTGCGGCCACCGGTCTGCTTGACGACAAACGCGTGACGACACACTGGTCAAAGGCGCAGAGGCTGCAACGGTGTTTTCCGGCAATTCGAGTCGATCAGGACAAGATTTTTATCCAGCAAGGCAGACTCTGGACGTCGGCGGGGATCTCTGCCGGTATCGATCTGGCGTTGGCGCTGATTGAACAGGATGAAGGTCGCGAGGTCGCGGCGAGTACGGCACGCCAGCTGGTGGTTTACCAACGCCGTGCGGGCGGCCAGTCGCAGTTTTCGGTTTTACAAGCGTTAGACCCAAGTTCGGATCGCATACGCATGGCCCTGAGCTATGCGCGTGAACATCTTGCAGCCCCCTTGTCGGTGGGTGATTTGGCCGATGCAGCCTGCCTGAGCCTGCGTCAGTTTGGACGACTTTTTCGCAGCGAAACCGGGCAAACTCCGGCCAAAATCATCGAACAGCTGCGCGTCGAAGCCGCCCGCGAACGCATCGAATGCGGCCACGAGACGCTAGAGGTTGTCGCCCGTCAGGTGGGATTCGTTGATCCCGAAAGAATGCGGCGGGCGTTTATACGCCTTACCGGCCAGCCGCCACAGGGATTGAGACGGCTGGCACAGCGCGGTTAGAGTCCTTCCAACGCTTGCTCAAAATCGGCAATCAGGTCTTCGGTGTCCTCGATGCCGATACTGATCCTCACCAGTCCTTCGGTGATACCACTCTCGAGACGAATTTTCTCAGGAACCGCGCTGTGCGTTGTGCTGGCAGGGTGACAGGCCAGCGAGTCGGTGTCCCCCAGTGACACGGCCTGTGTGACCAACGTCAGCTTGTCGAGGAACTGCCGTGCAGCGCCGCGTCCTCCCTTCAATTCTACCGCCATAATACCGCCGAACAGCTTCATCTGTTTGCGTGCGACCTCATAGCCGGCATGAGTCTTCAGGCCCGGATAAAATACGGCGGCAATCGCCGGATGCTCATTGAGGTATTCGGCAATTTTTTGCGCGCTGTGGGAGCTGGCTTCTACGCGCAGCGGCAAGGTTTTTAATCCACGGGTCATCAGCGCCGCCTCGAACGGGCTTAGACAACCACCAAACTGCTTCAGGCACAGCGTTCGGATAGGATCGATAAGCTCGCGTCGCCCAGCGACAACACCGCCGGTCGCATCGCCGTGACCGCTGATATATTTGGTCGCCGAGTGCAGCACCACGTCGATGCCCAACTGCAGTGGACGGGTAAGATAAGGCGTAGCAAAGGTGTTATCGACCACGCTGACCGCCCCGGCCTCACGGCATAAACGCGCGACCTCTTCCAGCGAGAGGATACCCATCACCGGATTGGCAGGCGTTTCAACGAACACCATTTTGGTTTTTTCGGTGAAGGCCGCTTTCAATGCGTCGAGATCGGGCACAAACACAGGTTTGATGCCGTAGCGCGGCAGCAGATTGCGAATCAGCCCTTCGGTTCCGCCATACAGCGCGCCAATATGAATAATCTCGTCGCCGCTTTTGAGCAGCGCAAACAGGGTCGCACTCACCGCTGCCATACCACTGGCGCACGCCACCGCCGACTCGGCGTCCTCAAGCACCGCCATTCGCTCCTCAAAGGCCGTGACCGTGGGATTGCCAAAACGGCTGTACATATAACCCGGCTCTTCACCGCTAAAACGACGTTCACCGCTGTCGAAGTCGCCGTAAGAGAAGGAAGAGGTGGCCGTGATAGGGGTGGTGATCGCCCCGCTTTGCGCGTCCGGGTGTTGTCCGCCGTGAACGGCCAGCGTGCGCATACCGAGTGACGCGTGATTACCTGACTTTTTCATAGGGCATCCTGTTTATTAAATTTGGCCAATTAAGAATTATGGTAGCAGGATGTAAGGCCGTGAATAAGTAGTACAGCTCTTATATTCGATATGAATATCAATAAGAAGATTAAGTGCGGGGCGGCTAGAAATCCGTACGTCCAAATCATAAACAGCAGGCAAAAAAAACCCGATTCGGACACAAGGCCGGAACCGGGTTTTTCAATAATCGGCGAGCTTATTGCAGGACAGAGATATCCGCCACCTGCAGGAACAGCTCGCGCAGTTTGCTCAACAGCGTCAGACGATTGATACGCACCGCTTCGTCTTCAGCCATCACCATCACGCCGTCAAAGAAGGCGTCGACCGGCTCGCGCAGAGCAGCCAGTTCAACCAGCGCTTGCTGATACTGACCCGCAACAAACAGTGGCTCGAGCTTGTCGCGCAGGACCACCAGGTGGGTTGCCAGCTTCACCTCAGACGGCTCTTTCAATACCGACGCGTGAACCTGGTCGTAAAGGGCCTCGTTCGATTTTGCCAGAATGTTAGACACGCGCTTGTTGGCCGCAGCCAGCGTTGCCGCTTCGTCCAGGGTGCGGAAGTAGGTCACGGCCTTAACGCGAGCGTCAAAGTCGGCCGGTTTGGTCGGACGACGAGCCAGCACGGCCTGAATGGTGTCAACCGCGTGGCCTTCTTCCTGATACCAGGCACGGAAACGACCCAGCATGAAATCGACAACGTCATCGACGACTTTCTCGTTGGTCAGCTTGTCGCCATACAGACGTACCGCTTCTTCGGTCAGCGTTTGCAGATCCAGAGGCAGGTTCTTTTCAACGATGATACGCAGCACGCCTAGCGCGGCACGACGCAGCGCAAACGGGTCTTTGTCGCCCTTCGGATGTTGCCCGATGCCGAAGATACCGGCCAGGGTGTCCATCTTGTCAGCGATCGCCAGCGCACAGGCCACCAGCGATTCAGGCAGCTGATCACCGGCAAAACGCGGCTGATACTGTTCGTTCAACGCAACGGCAACTTCTTCCGCTTCGCCGTCGTGACGGGCATAGTGCATGCCCATCACGCCCTGCGTGTCGGTGAACTCGAATACCATGTTGGTCATCAGGTCGCATTTAGACAGCAAACCTGCGCGCCTGGCGTTCTCGACATTGGCACCGATTTTATCGGCTATCCACCCAGACAGCGCCTGAATACGGTCGGTCTTGTCACGCAGCGTGCCCAGCTGTTTCTGGAACAGCACGGTCTCAAGGCGCGGCAGATTGTCTTCAAGACGCTTTTTACGGTCTGTGTTGAAGAAGAACTCGGCATCGGCCAGACGCGGACGAACCACTTTCTCGTTACCGGAGATTATCTGCTGCGGGTCTTTCGACTCGACGTTGGCAACGAAGATGAAGTTCGGCAGCAGTTTTCCGGCGGCGTCGTACACCGGGAAATACTTCTGGTCACCCTTCATGGTGTAAACCAGCGCTTCCGCAGGGACGGCCAGGAATTTTTCTTCGAATTTCGCGGTCAGCACGACCGGCCATTCAACCAGTGAGGTCACTTCTTCCAGCAGGCTGTCGCTCAGGTCGGCGATACCGCCAATCTCGGCGGCAGCCGCTTCAGCGCCCTGCTTGATGACGGCTTTACGCTGCTCGTAGTCGGCAATCACCTTGCCGCGCTCGAGCAGAATTTGCGGATACTGGTCGGCGTTGTCGATAGTGAATTCGGACTCGCCCATAAAGCGGTGACCACGAACGGTGCGCGCAGAGTCGATGCCCAGAATAGTACCGGCAATAAGCTCGTCACCCAGCAGCAGGGTCACGGTGTGAACCGGACGCACGAACTGCACGTCGGAGTCGCCCCAACGCATCAGTTTTGGAATAGGCAGTTTTTGCAGGGAAGTCGCTATCATCGCTGGCAGCAGCGCCTGAGCGCTCTCGCCCTTAACGTGTGCACGATAAACCAGCCACTCGCCTTTGTCGCCCACCAGACGATCGGCCTGTTCGACGGTGATTCCACAGCCGCGCGCCCAGCCTTCGGCCGCTTTGGTGGCGTTACCTTCGGCGTCAAACGCCTGAGCAATCGCAGGACCGCGTTTCTCGACTTCGCGATCGGCCTGCGCCGCGCTGAGGTTGGCAACTTTTACCGCCAGACGACGCGGTGCAGCAAACCACTCAACCGCGCCGTGTGCCAGATTGGCCGCGTCCAGCTCAGCGGTCAGATTGGCCGCGAAAGATTCGGCAAGGCTACGCAGCGCCTTTGGTGGCAGCTCTTCCGTGCCGATTTCCACCAGAAATGTTTTTTCAGTCATCACTGTTTCTCACTTCTCGTTCTTTTTGCACATCGGGAAGCCCAGCGCCTCGCGGGAAGCGTAGTAGGCTTCGGCCACCATCTTGGTCAGGGTACGGATGCGCAGAATATAGCGCTGACGCTCGGTCACGGAGATGGCCTTGCGCGCGTCCAGCAGGTTGAAGCAGTGCGCCGCTTTCAAAATACGCTCGTAGGCAGGCAGAGCCAGCGGATTCTCGAGAGCCAGCAGCTTTTGCGCTTCTTTCTCGTGCTGTTCAAAGCTGTGGAACAGGAAGTCTACGTCGGCGTATTCGAAGTTATAGGTGGATTGCTCCACTTCGTTCTGATGGAACACGTCGCCGTAAGTGGTTTTACCCAGCGGGCCATCGCTCCACGTCAGGTCGTAAACGCTGTCTACGCCCTGAATGTACATCGCCAAACGCTCGAGACCGTAGGTGATTTCACCGGTAACCGGCTTGCACTCAAGGCCGCCGACCTGCTGGAAATAGGTAAACTGCGTCACTTCCATCCCGTTCAGCCACACTTCCCAGCCGAGACCCCAGGCGCCAAGCGTCGGGTTTTCCCAGTTGTCTTCTACGAAGCGGATATCGTGAACGGTAGGATCCAGACCCAGCTCTTTCAGCGAGCCGAGGTAGAGCTCCTGAATGTTTTCAGGCGAAGGTTTGATCATCACCTGGAACTGATAATAGTGCTGCAGGCGGTTAGGGTTTTCGCCATAACGGCCGTCGGTAGGACGACGGGAAGGCTGAACGTAGGCGGCAGCAAACGGCTCCGGGCCTAGCGCGCGCAGGCTAGTCATCGGGTGGGAAGTTCCCGCGCCGACTTCCATATCCAATGGCTGAACGATAGTACAGCCCTGTTGTGCCCAGTAATCCTGAAGCGTCAGGATCAGGCCCTGAAAGGTCTTGGTATCAAACTTTTGCATGTTGGTTTCGCACGCGAGACAAGTGAGTTTATAAAGAGTCGGACAGTATACCCGCTGCACGGAAGATAATCAGCTACCGCTTCCGACTTTCTCTGCCTCACAAAAAGGCATAAAACAGACCAAATGGTCCGCCGTTTGCCACATTAAGGCGCAAGGCAACCAGGCATAGCCCGGCGTCGGGACGACGAGTGCCCGTAATCCGGTCGCGCAGGCGTTTATTTGCCCCGCCGTGCCTGACTGGCATCAACATTGCTAGCCTCCTTATAACGCGAACGCTAAGGAGGCAAGCCTATGTCAACCGAACACAATCAGAGCCATTACCGCTATCGCATTTTCGCGATGGTCTTTTTTATCGCCTTGATCAACTACATCGATCGCGGCGCGCTCTCCTTTGCGGCCAATGATATTTCGGCCGAATACCACTTCACTAAACTCCAGCTCGGCGCAGTGCTCGGATATTTCGGCTTTGGTTACCTGTTTGGTTCTCTCTGCGGGGGATTGCTGGCCGACAGAATCGGGACCAAAAAAGTTTGGCTTATCGCCGGCGGCCTGTGGTCGTTGCTGGAAATTGGCACCGCGTGGGCCGGTGAGCTTGGGGTCGCACTGTTCGGCGGCTCGGCAATCATGGGCTTTGCGGTATTGCGTATTCTGTTTGGCTTCTCGGAAGGGCCGGCCTACGCGTTGATGAACAAGACTATTGCCCATTGGGCACCACGCAGAGAGCGCGGCTTCTCACTGGGCATTGGGCTGCTAAGCACCCAGGTTGGTGCGCTGCTGACCGCGCCCCTGGCGGTAGGTTTACTGCTGCTTACCCACGACTGGCGCACGATGTTTATTGTACTGGGCGTCTTTTCGCTGCTGGCAATCGCCGTGTTTGCCCGTGGGTTTACCGATACCCCCGCGCAGCATCCTAAGGTGACGCCAGCAGAACTGGCCGCTATCGCGCAAGACGCAGAGGTACAGGATACCGGCTCTCGCCAGCCGTGGTGGGCGTTTTTTACCAGCCGTACGCTGGTGCTGAATGCACTGGGCTATTTCTCGTTCCTGTACGTCACCTTTGTGCTGGTCACCTGGAGCCCTAAATATTTGCAGGATACCTTCCACTATGACCTGCATTCCCTGTGGTACGTCGCGATGATCCCCTGGACCGGCGCCTGCTTCACCGTGCTGCTCGGCGGCAAGATAGCCGATACGCTGCTGCGTAAAACCGGCAACCTGCGTCTGGCGCGCAACGTTTTTGCCGCCGTCACGCTGCTGCTGACCGCCACCTGTTTCGTACTTATTCCCTACGCCAGCTCACCGTTCGAGATAATTCTGCTGATGACTCTGGGCAACGCCTTGAATGCTCTGGTAAATAACCTGTACTGGTCGGTGGTGATTGACGTCTCGCCGAAGGCGTCGGTTGGCACCTACAGCGGCATGACGCTGGCGATAGCCAACGTGGCGTCGATACTCGCGCCGACGTTAAGCGGCTATCTGGCGCAGTACCACGGCTATGGTGCGATGTTCACCGCGACGGCGGCCGTGTCTTTTTGCAGCATGCTGTGCATGACCCTGCTACAGCCTGAGAAACGGATGAAAAAACGGGAACCTATGCCGCAGGGTAAACAGGTAGCGCTTGCAGAAAAATAGCATTAAGACCAAGATTGCGGAGGCCATTTTCCGCAATCTTGGGAGCAAGACGATGACACGATGCAGTTGGGTCTCGAACGATCCACTTTATATTGAATATCACGATAAAGAGTGGGGTGTGCCGATAAAAGACGGCCGCGTGCTGTTCGAAATGCTGTGTCTGGAGGGTCAGCAGGCCGGACTTTCATGGATTACCGTGCTACGGAAACGTGAAAATTATCGCCGCTGCTTTCACCAGTTTGTGCCTGAGCGTATCGCCGAAATGACCGAGCAGGACGTCGAGACGCTGGTGCTTGAAAGCGGGATTATCCGTCACCGCGGTAAAATTCAGGCCATCATCACCAATGCCAAAGCCTGGCTCGAGATGCAGGCCAGCGGCGAAGACTTCTCAACCTTTGTCTGGCAGTTCGTTGACCACCAGCCCATCGTTAACAGCCCACAGGGTCCGGGTGAGGTGTTGGCAAAAACCGAGATTTCCGATGCCATGTCCAAGGCCTTGAAAAAACGCGGGTTCAAGTTTATTGGGTCGACAATCTGCTATGCGTTTATGCAGGCCAGCGGCCTGGTGAACGATCACCAGACAAACTGCCTATGCCATCCACAACGCATGACTGCGTGATCCGCCGCGCGGACTCTCAAGATATCAACGCATTAGTGCTGCTCTGGCTACGCAGCACGATAAAAGCACACCCTTTTATCAGCGAAAGTTACTGGCTTGAAAGTGCGGCGATGGTCAAAGAAACCTTTTTACCTCAGGCCCGTACCTGGGTTGCCTGCCGGGCAGAAAATAAAGAAATAGTCGGTTTCATCAGCGTACTAAATCAGCAGTTTATTGGGGCGTTATTTATCATTGAGGAATTTTACGGTAGCGGGTTGGCGCAGGAATTAATGTCGGTAGTAAAAAATTATTATTCAAAGCTGCTGCTTGAGGTTTATCAACAAAACGATCGTGCCGTGGCTTTTTATCGTAAGGAGGGATTTGGCGTTATTACCGATACACATCATCCCGGCACCGGCCTGCCGACGTGGGTGATGAGCTGGCAAAGCTTGTAGTGAAGCAAATTATTAATATTAACTTAATAATAACACCCTCTTATTTTAATGATATTTATTATTCACAACGCATTAAGCGGTTTATCTTTTATGCTCCCGCTATGTTTCTATTTAATTAAATAAATCGGAGTAACGTAAATAAAGTTAAATGTTTTTCCTATATCACTCAAAGCGGATTTATCTGAGTGATAAATTTTGGCTTTTCTCGCATAAAGAGCGCGGACGGTTATCAACAAGCCGAATTTATCTTGAAGGAAAAATAAAAATGAATAAACGTATTCTCGTTATTGCCAGCGGTCTGTGCCTTACGCTGGGACTCTCGGCCTGTACCACCAACCCTTACACCGGCGAGCAGGAAGCAGGTAAATCCGGCATTGGCGCAGGGATTGGTGCCGTATTAGGTGCCGGTGTGGGGATGCTTTCTTCATCTAAACATGACCGCGGCAAAGGCGCTCTGATTGGCGCAGCAGCAGGCGCGGCGCTCGGCGGCGGCGCAGGCTATTACATGGACGTGCAGGAAGCCAAGCTGCGCGACAAAATGAAAGGCACCGGCGTTAGCGTTACCCGCCAGGGCGATAACATCGTGCTGAACATGCCAAACAACGTCACCTTCGACAGCAACAGCAGCACGCTGAAACCGGCGGGCGCCAACACGCTGACCGGCGTAGCGATGGTATTAAAAGAGTATCCCAAGACCGCGGTTAACATCGTCGGCTATACCGACAGCACCGGCGGCCACGACCTCAACATGCGACTGTCACAGCAGCGTGCAGACGGTGTAGGCAGCGCGCTTATCACTCAGGGCGTTGCCGGCAGCCGCGTACACACCTCCGGCGCGGGTCCGGCGAACCCTATCGCCTCCAACAGCACGGCAGAAGGCAAGGCCCAGAACCGTCGCGTAGAAATTACGCTCAGCCCGATGCAGTAATCGACAAATACAAAAGTTTTTACTTAAACACCGGCAAGAAATGCCGGTGTTTTCTCCTTTGTCTCCCCGCACTGTGCTAGTCTCGATAATTATCAGAAAACCCCTTTTTCTCTATTATCGCAACAGGTTATCTGGCGACCATCACAGGAGATCCAGCGTGAGCAGGGCTAAGACAACGCAGACACCAGCTCCCAGAGCAACCATCAGGGACGTGGCCAGCGCCGCCAAAACGGGTAAAACCAGCGTTTCGCGTTATTTGAACGGGGAACAGCATCTCCTTTCCGATGCGTTGAAAGAACGTATCGAACGGGCCATTGCCCTGTTGGACTATCAGCCTAGCCAGATGGCGCGTAGCCTCAAAAGTGGCGAAACACGCCTGATTGGCCTGATCATTGCCGATATTACCAATCCCTACTCTGTCGAAGTCATGCGTGGCGTTGAAGCCGCCTGTCGCCAGCAGGGTCTGACGCTGTTGGTATGTAACACTAACAACGAATTCAATCAGGAAAAACATTACCTGCAATTGCTCAGCAGCTATCGCGTAGACGGCATCGTGGTCAATGCGGTCGGCATGCGTGAAGACGCCATCTCGTCGTTGCAACAGTCTCAGCTGCCGATGGTGCTCATCGACCGCAAAGTGGCCAATTTCTCCTGCGACGTTATCGGCCTCAACAATGCCGAGGCAACGACCGAAGTGACCCAGCATCTTTTGGATCAGGGTTTTGAGGCCATTCTGTTCCTCAGCGAGCCCGTGACCATCAATACCCGTCTCGTGCGCCTGCATACTTTCCTCAAACAGATGCAGAAAGAGCCGCAAAAATTCGCCGAGCAGGGTGAGGTGGAGCTGAATGACAGCGCCGGCCTGGAAAAACTGTTGCTGAATTTTACCGAGCGCTATCCGGACAAACGACGGGCGGTCATCTCGGTGAACGGTGCGCTGACGCTGGTCATCGCTCGCACTATGCGAAAAATCGGCATAGTCTGGGGTAAGGATATGGGTCTGCTGGGATTTGACGATCTCGAATGGGCAGAACTGGCCGGTGTCGGGATAACCACGTTAAAACAGCCCACCTACGACATGGGATACGCGGCCCTGGGGCAACTGGTGAAACGCATTCAGGGAAGCGACGAACCTATCCAGGAACATGCATTTTCGGGTGAACTGATCGTTAGAGGTTCAACCCAACCGATTTAAGTCACACTCGACACGACAGCCTAAAATCGTGACGGCTGTCTCGTTCTTGACCCACAAGAACCTATTTTCCTGATAAGCAACTTCCACTTGGTACCGGTTCCAGTTAACGTAATGTTAACAGAAACTACGCCTGTGATTAAAATTGGCCTACCTTTAATATCGGGTCTACTGCGCTATTTGAATTTTCTATCCGCTGGTCTCAGACCATCTTTCAAATTTTAAACAACGCGACGTCGCTTTAAGGATATTGGCATGAAAACACCAGAGAACGGGGCTGAAATCGTTATTGTTACCGCTGCTTATGGCTACCAGGCAGTCAAAGATTTAGGCGGGCAAACGCCTTTGCTCAAGCATATAGCCGAGGCCGGCGCCGACGGCGTCGAGATCCGCCGTGAACTGTTTACTGATGGAGAAGTTAACGACCTCAAGGTACTCGGCGAAAAAATCCGCCAGCACGGGCTGTTTGCATTTTATTCGGTCCCTGAATCGCTGTTTCTGGAGGACGGCAAGGTTAACCCTTCTCTGGAAAGCTTCCTTATTGAGGCCGACAGCCTCGATGCACGAAAGCTGAAGATTGCCCTGGGGGCTTTCGTTCCGGGTGAAGATCTTACGCCGCTAAAAGTTCTGCTCCAACAGCACGCCGTTGAACTGGTGGTAGAGAATGACCAGACCAAAAACGGTGTCCTGCATCCGATGAATGCCTTCTTCTTTGCCGCAGAGTCTTTGCACCTTCCTGTCGCGATGACCTTTGACATGGCTAACTGGCTATGGGTGGGACAAGACGCGCTGGAAGCCGCTAATACACTCCGTGAACACGTCAGCTATGTGCATGTGAAAGCCGCCGAACAACGCAATGGCAAATACCATGCCGTGGCGCTCGACGACAGCGACGGCAGCTGGAAACCTGTGTTGGACGCCCTGCCACGCCATGCCCCACGCGGCATTGAATTTCCTTTAGAAGGCGATGACCTCACCGCCGTGACCCGCCATTACGTTGAATTACTGCGTAAGGAAGCGAAAGAAGCGTAGCGATAATCAGGTGGCAAGATGAGTCAAATCTTCAATAAATGCAGCCAAAAGTGTCGATATTGCCAATTTTCTGAGGGAAAGGAGCCTAAAGATGAGCAAGGTTAAATTAGCCGCCAAACGTTGGTGGTTCATAATGCCCATCATTTTTATCTCCTACAGTCTGGCCTACGTCGATCGTTCTAACTTCAGCTTTGCCGCCGCCGCCGGGATTAATGAAGATCTCGGCATGACCAAAGGGATGTCATCACTGCTGGGCGCCCTGTTTTTTCTCGGCTATTTCTTCTTTCAGATCCCGGGAACGATTTACGCCGAGAGACGCAGCGTCAAGAAACTGGTTTTCTGGTGTCTGGTGCTGTGGGGCGCTTTTGCGTCTTTAACCGGCATCGTCAACAGCGTTCCGGCTCTGTTGATCATCCGTTTTATGCTCGGCATTGTCGAGGCTGCGGTCATGCCCGCCCTGCTGGTGTATATCAGCAACTGGTTTACCCAGTCGGAACGATCGCGCGCCAATACCTTTCTGATTTTGGGAAATCCAGTCACGGTGCTGTGGATGTCGGTGCTCTCGGGCTACCTCATCCACGCCTTTGGCTGGCGTGAGATGTTTATTTTTGAAGGGATACCTGCGGTGATCTGGGCTTTCTTCTGGTGGTTCCTGGTCAAGGATAAACCTTCAGAAGTCAGTTGGTTGAGCAAGAACGAGAAGCAGGCATTGGCCGATGCACTGGCCGAGGAACAGGACAATATCAAGGCCGTCGCTAACTACGGTGAAGCGTTCCGGTCGCGCAATGTCGTTCTGCTCTGTATTCAGTATTTTACCTGGAGTATCGGGGTTTACGGCTTCGTTTTATGGCTGCCTTCTATCCTGCGCGCCGGAAAATCGATGGGCATGGTGGAGGCCGGTTGGCTCTCTTCGGCCCCGTATCTGGCCGCAACAATTGCCATGATTCTGGTGTCATGGGCCTCCGATAAACTGCGTAACCGCAAACTGTTCATCTGGCCGTTATTACTGATTGGTGCCGTAGCCTTCTTGGGCTCATGGGCCGTCGGTCAGCATAATTTCTGGATATCTTACGGCCTGCTGGTCATCGCGGGGGCAGCAATGTATGCGCCTTATGGTCCGTTTTTCGCCATTATCCCTGAAATGTTGCCCAAGAACGTGTCGGGCGGCGCGATGGCGTTAATCAACAGCCTCGGCGCGCTCGGCTCCTTTTTCGGTTCCTGGTTCGTTGGCTACCTTAACGGCAGCACCGGGGGTCCGAATGCCTCGTTTATCTTTATGGCGAGCTCCTTGCTGGTCTCCGTCATCCTGACCCTGATGGTCAAACCGGAAAAAACGTCGGAACCGCTTGAGGCGCACTAAAATAGTCTTTATTTTAATCAGATAGTTGTATTTCTAAACGAACAGCTTTACTAAACGCAGAGTCTACCTAATCGCTAGCTTGATGGAGTAAGTAATGAAGCCGTCTATTGTCCTCTACAAAAAAATCTCAGCCGATCTGCTTAAACGCCTGGAACAGCACTACTCAGTCGTTCAATTTAATGGAATTACAGCCGAAAACCGCACGCAGGTTTATGAAGCCCTGGAACAGGCTGAAGGTTTAATCGGGTCCGGCGGCCCAATCAACAAAGAACTGATCGACCACGCGCCTCGCCTGCGCGCCGTTTCAACCGCCTCTGCCGGATTCGACAGTTTCGACGTCGCCGAACTCAGCCGTCGCGGTATTCCGCTGTTGAACGCACCAGCAGCCCTGACCGATACCGTTGCCGACCTGGTGTTCTCACTGGTGCTGGCCGCGTCGCGTCGCGTGGTTGAGTTGTCTAACCGCACCAAGGCCGGCGAATGGGATGGCAACGCGCCAGCCGACTGGTTCGGTCTGGACGTGCACCATAAGACGCTCGGTATCGTCGGCATGGGCCGCATCGGTCTGGCGGTGGCGCAGCGCGCCAACCTCGGCTTCGACATGCCGATTCTCTACAACGCACGCAGCCAGCATGCCGAAGCCGAAGAACGTTTTGGCGCGCGTAAATGTTCGCTCGACACCCTGCTGGCTGAGTCGGATTTCGTTGTCGTTATCCTGCCGCTGAGCGATCAGACTTTCCACATCATCGGCAAAGAACAGTTCGCCAAGATGAAATCTACCGGCATCCTGATAAGCGCAGGACGCGGTCCGGTTATCGACGAGCAGGCACTGATTGAAGCGCTGAAAGACGGCACTATCTACGCCGCCGGTCTGGACGTTTATGAAAAAGAGCCCATGGCGAAAGACTCTGGCCTGCTGAAGCTGGATAACGTGGTCACCCTGCCACATATCGGCTCTGCGACCGCACAAACCCGTTATGACATGGATGCACTGGCGGTAGAAAACTTGATTACCGCACTGTCAGGCGAGACCAACGAGTTCGTGGTCAACGCGAAAGACCTGAAAAAATCCTGATTTTTTTGTACGCCAGTGCTGAAGGCGCGACCTCTGTTACCCCAACGGGACAGAGGCGCGCCCCAGTGTCTCTCGCCCTCTCTTTTCATGAATCTGCATCTTGGTGCTTCATCCGATTGCACTGCTTTGACGCAGGCGTTAAGGTGGGCATCACTTTCTGATAACACTACAAGCTTGCTATGACGTTTTCTGTTTTCGGCGAAAAATTTACCCGTTTTTCTGGCATTACCCGCCTAATGGGCGACATGAATGACGGTTTACGTACCCCCGGTGCAGTGATGCTCGGCGGTGGAAATCCGGCTCAAATTCCTGAGATGCAGGCCTATTTCCAGGAATTACTGGGCGATATGCTGGCCGAGGGCAAACTCGCCGAAGCGCTGTGCAACTATGATGGCCCACAGGGCAAAGACGTTTTGCGTCATGCGCTGGCTAAAATGCTCAATGAAGAACAGGGCTGGGAACTGACCGCAGACAATATCGCGCTCACCAACGGCAGCCAGAGTGCGTTCTTCTATCTGTTTAACCTGTTCGCCGGTCGTCGCAGCGACGGATCGCTGAGCAAGGTTCTGTTCCCGCTGGCACCTGAATATCTGGGCTATGCGGACGCAGGCGTAGAAGAAGACCTGTTTGTTTCGGCGAAGCCGAACATTGAGCTGTTACCGGAAGGTCAGTTTAAATATCACGTCGATTTCGATCATTTGAATATCGGTAACGATATCGGCCTCATCTGCGTATCGCGTCCGACCAACCCGACCGGTAACGTGCTGACCGACGAAGAGCTTTTCCGCCTCGACGCGCTGGCGCAGCAGCACGACATTCCGCTGCTCATCGACAATGCCTACGGCGTGCCTTTCCCGGGGATTGTCTTCACCGATGCAACGCCACTTTGGAACCCGAACATTATCCTGTGCATGAGCTTGTCCAAGCTTGGCCTGCCAGGTTCACGCTGTGGGATAGTGGTAGCCGATGAGAAAATCATCAAGGCAATCAGTAATATGAATGGGATCATCAGCCTGTCTCCGGGCAGCGTGGGGCCTGCAATGGCCAGCGAAATGATTGCCCGTGGCGATTTGTTGCGACTGTCTCAGGAAGTCATCAGGCCGTTCTACTATCAGCGCGTGCAGGAAACCATTGCCACGCTGCGTCGTTATCTGCCGGAAGAACGCTGCCTTATCCACAAGCCGGAAGGCGCCATTTTTTTGTGGCTGTGGTTCAAGGATTTGCCGATTACCACTGAGGTACTTTACCAGCGTCTTAAGCAGCGCGGTGTGCTAATGGTACCGGGCGACTACTTCTTCCCAGGACTCGAGCAGCCATGGGCGCATACCCAGCAGTGTATGCGCATGAACTATGTTCCAGAAGCGAGCCAGATTGAGCGCGGTGTGGCTATTCTCGCCGAAGAGATTGAGCGAGCACATCAGGAACATCGCATCGCCTGAGGTAATGACGTCTCAGGTTCATGATGTTAGTAAATAAAAAACCGGAAGGCCTGTGCGGCACTTCCGGTTTTTTTTTGGCCTATTCGGCCCAATAATCTCGGTTAAGGCTTACTGCGGCGTATTTTCCAGCGCCCGATTTTCAGGTGGGGTATTATCGGTCGCGATAGCGATACGCTGTGGCTGGAGTGCCGGTGGGACATCGCGCACCAGGCTGATGTGCAGCAGACCGTTCACGAACTCGGCGGACGATACCTGCATATGCTCGGCCAGCGTAAAGCTCAGGGTAAATGCCTTACAGACCAGACCCTGATGCAGATATTCCACTTTGCTGTCAGGCGCGGCCGGTGTACCACTGACGGTCAACCTTGGACCTTCAACCTCGATATTAAGCTCGCTTTGTTTAAAACCGGCAAGCGCGAGGGAGATGCGATAGTGATTATCGTCTGACTTCTCAATATTGTAAGGGGGGAAATTGAGGTCTCCACCCTGCAGCGAGCTGGCTAATTTATCAAAGCCAATCCATTGACGCAGAAGTGGTGAAAGATCGTGGTTACGCATATTAACTCCTTCAGTGAAGCGAGATGATGACATTCTTCTGCGGTGCGCCGGCGCAATGCCGCGGCACAGCCTCCTTACGGCAGGCTAAACAGAAGTTTGTTTTTTAATTAAACGCTTAAAAAATTAGATAATTTCAATACGTCGTGGCTTTGAGGCTTCCGGCACGACACGTTGCAAATCTATATAAAGTAAACCGTTACTCAAATTGGCCGATTTAACGTGAATATGTTCCGCTAATTGAAATTTTCGTTCGAAATTACGTTCGGCAATCCCCTGATATAAATAGGTCCGCTCGGCGGGAGCTTGAGTATGTGCGCCTTTTACCACCAGCAAATTGTCCTGTGCGGTGATATCTAATTCAGACTCGGCGAAGCCTGCCACGGCAATCGCGATGCGATAATTATTTTCGTCAACTAATTCAACGTTGTATGGAGGGTATCCCCCACCCTGATTTTGACCAGATTCGATCAGATTAAACAGTCGGTCGAAACCAATCGCAGAACGGTACAGTGGAGAGAGATCGAAATTACGCATTAAAACTGCCTCCTAATATTGCAGCGAGGAAAATAAAGACCTTCCATTTGGACAGATCGATAACGCATAAATACCCTAACGGCGTATTCTTTTGCAGCGTCGTATGATAAAAATGGCGTTGAAAGAGTAAATTTCAAGTTCTCTAAAAAAAATTTTTTTATTTAAAAAAAAGACCGCATTGGGGGTCCTGGCAGGATTTATGCTGGCTGATTTTCACCGATCGCCGCGATTC
>NZ_MRWE01000048.1 GCF_002093665.1 Rouxiella badensis
TTTTTATATTGCGCCCCTCTCTGGAAAATATAATTTCATGCTGAAAGTTTGTGATATTAAATGTTGGTTTTGTTAGCTAACATTTATAACAAAATAAACAAATAAGAGTTTGTTTCATTTAATGATATGGAATTTAGGCTTGAGGAGAGGGTAATAAAACTGAGTAAAGTTCAGTTTTAAACAGAGTAAGAATGACGCAAAAATTAAATACTGCGGAAATTTTCCGCACGCCTAGACAGAAAAGCGTGCGGGGAAACTCAGGGTGTTAGGCCGATTCACGTATAACCAGCGAGAAGCCCATATCGACGACGCTTTCGGCAATCGGATAGCCTTCAATTTTATCGGCTAACATGTTGGCCGCCTGCTGGCCCATTTTGACCTTATCGATGCAGATGGTGGTGATCGCCGGGCGGTTATAGGCTGCAAAGTTTAAATCCGCGAAGCCAATGACCTTAAGATCGCGCGGAACCTGCATGCCTCTCGCCTCGGCCTCCATAATTGCGCCCTGTGCTAGCGTGTCTGAGGTGCAGATAATCGCGTCATACTCTTCACCGTTTTGCATCAGTTGGCCCAGACCGCTGCGCCCGACCTGCATATTTGCCGGAGCCGGTACGGTTATCTCGCGGATAAAGCTGCCCGGTGCGGTACGCAGGACATCGATCGCACCCTTTTTACGAACCTGTGCGCGGCGGTCGGAGGCGCAAATCAGACCAAAGCGGGTAAAGCCTTGCTCAAGGAAATAGTGGCCGATCGCATGACCGATTTTGTCGTGTGAGAAGCCAATCAGCATGTCCAGCGGAGTCGGCGTCATGTCCCAGATTTCGACGACCGGAATATTGGCGTTGAGGATGATCCTTTTAAGGTCTGACGAATGATGAATGCCGGTCAGCACGATGCCGTCCGGCCGTCTTGAAAGCAACGTGGCGACAATATCGGTCTCGGATTCGGGGGTATAACCGACGATGCACAGCAGCATATGGTAGCCACGCAGGGCCAGCTCATCCCCGATTGCCTGCACGGTATCAACGAACATATTGTTATTGATTTGCGGCACGACCACGGCAATCAGCTTGGTACGTTTGGTTGCCAAACCCCCGGCCAGCATGTTGGGAATGTACCCGGTCACGTTGACTGCCTCCATCACGCGGGCAATCGTCGCAGGACGCACAACTTTTGGGTTATTCAGAGCCCGGCTGACCGTCATCGGTGACAACCCGGCGGCTCTGGCGACGTCCTCTAACGTGGGGGATCGGGATTGATTTTTGTTAGCAGTTTTTTCGTTATTCAATGCATTTTCCACTGGTTAACTCACGCCAACTTACGTTGGAAAGGGGGAATGTTTGCGCAATCATTCTCTAGTACGCTCATAATATCCCTTCATAACCTTGGGTTAAAGTGTTCAATTATTGTTACTAAAATTAATGTAGTTGTTAAATGCTAGTGTATTATTTTTCCTACACAAATAGCGTTAGACGAGGGAAGAGAACATGCCAGAGATCGTGGTTTACGCGGTAGAAGGGCGCTCGGTTGAGCAAAAAACCAAGCTAATGAAGAAGATTACCGAAGCCGTGGTGGAGTCTTTAGAGGTGGATGCCGAACGTGTTGTGGTATCTATTGTTGAGACCAAGGCTGTTAACAAGTCTCGCGGTGGCGTGCCGTTTAGCGAACTCAATAAAAAGTAAAATTTGCAGCTTATTTTAAATATTTCCCGCCCGTTATCAGGCGGGAAACGTCAGTATCAAAGTGCGTTATTCAGCCGTTGAATAGCGTTCAAGCCAGTGTGCATAAGGCGCTGGCAGCACCCATGACGGCTCTTCTTTACTCAGTGCCTTGGCCGCCTGATAAGGCCAGTTAGGGTTAGCGAGGTGCGCACGGCCTACCATCACCAGATCCAGCTGATTCTGCTCGATGGTCTGACTGGCGATAACCGGTGAGTCGATACCCCATGCAGAAGCTACCGGGATCCCCGCTTCATTACGCACGCGCTCGGCGACAGGTGCCAGGAATCCGGCACCCCAGGGAATGTTGGAGTCGGCGGTTGAGAAACCGATGCTGACGCTCAGCAGGTCCAGCCCGCCCGCACGGAATTTTTTGGTGAGGCCGATAGCCTCTTCCAGCGTTTCTTCATCGCGTCCGTCATACTCAATCACGCCGAAACGTGCAGTCAACGGCAGGTTTTCAGGCCATTCACTGCGCACGGCTTCCAGTGTCTCGAGCAGGAAACGGCTGCGCCCTTCGACATTACCGCCGTAGGCGTCCTGACGCTGATTAGCGTGCACGGAGAAGAAGCTCTGTGCCAGGTAGCCGTGAGCGAAGTGCAGCTCAATCCATTCGAAACCTGCATCACGCGCGCGGCGAGTCGCGGCAACAAAATCGGCTTTAACGCGAGCGATATCGGCCAGCGTCATTTCGTGAGGTACTTTGGGCAAGTGGTGACCAAACGCCACGGCGGAGGGAGAGATTGTCTCCCAGCCACGACTGTCGCCCGCCGCGATATGATCATCACCTTCCCACGGCAGGTTGGCGCTGGCTTTACGGCCTGCGTGACCAATCTGAATCCCCGGCACGGCACCGGCAGCTTTAATCTCTTTGGCTATCTGCGCCAGTCTTTCTGCCTGCACATCGTTCCATAAACCCAGGCATCCGGGGGTGATACGACCTTCGGGAGACACGGCGGTCGCCTCGACAATAACCAGACCCGCTCCACCGCGCGCGAGGCTTGCGTAATGCACGCGATGCCAGTCGTTTGTCAGGCCATCGACCGCGCTGTATTGGCACATAGGGGGGATGGCGATGCGGTTACGCAGCGTGACGTCTTTAAGGATAAACGGAGAGAATAATCCGGACATATCAGATCTCGAAATGAGTTGAGGAATGCCGCAATCATGCTGATGGAAAGCGGAAATTGATTGCCAATCGGTGCGGTTGACCTATGAAATACTCGCCAAGATTGAACCTCTTACGCCGTTTTCCTGATAATCGAGGCCTGCGAAATATGAAGGGTTACCGTTGATAGCGCAGCGCCTCAACCAATAGGGAGAAGGCTTTGGTGTGCTGTTTGCGGCTGGGATAATAGAGATAATAGCCGGGGAATGGTGCACACCAATCTTCGAGTACGCGTATTAATCGGCCCTGTGTGAGGTCGTCCTTCACCACGTCTTCAGGTAAATAGACTAGACCGAAACCCAGGTGGGCCGCCTCTAGCCGTTGACGCAGGCTGTTGAAGGTCAGCTGTCCATCGACCCTTATTTTTAGCTCTTTGCCCTCTTTTTCGAACTCCCAGGCATAGATCCCGCCGAGTGTCGGTAAGCGCATATTGATACAACGATGATTTTGCAGATCTTGAGGGGTAGAGGGCGTGCCATATTTTTCGAAGTATGTCGGGGTGCCGACGACCGCCATGCGCATTTCAGGCCCGATTCTGACGGCAACCATGTCTTTCGCTACTTGTTCACCCAGGCGGATGCCGGCATCGAATCTGTCGCTGACGATATCCATCAGTGCGTTATCGACGATAACCTCAACGTTAATATCAGGATAATCCGCCAGAAAATTTTTCATTACCGGCCACAGCGCCGAATCGAGCGCATGTTCACCTGCGGTCAGGCGAATATTACCGCTCGGCCTGTCGCGAATTTCGCTCAGCGCATCGAGGTGATTTTCAATTTCTTCAAAGTGCGGACCTATACTACTGACCAGGTTTTCACCGGCTTCGGTGGGGGCAACGCTGCGCGTGGTACGGGTCAGAAGACGCACCTCAAGACGCTCTTCCAGCCCGCGTATTGCGTGGCTTAACGCCGACTGGGATACGCCCAGTTTGGCCGCGGCGCGGGTAAAACTGCGCTCTCTTGCCACCACCAGAAATGACATTAAGTCATTGAAGTTTTCTTTTAGCATGTAAATACCTTGTCGGTAATAACGTGACTCAGTCTGCAATTTCTCGCCTGAGCATCACTTTTTGGGCTAATCTTTAAGACGCTTGGCTCTTTGTAACACAGACAGGCCCTCCCATTTATGAGTTTAGCTCATATGTTCTAGCGCATTATTCTATCTACTCTTGGCTCTGCCTATTTGTTACTTTCTAAAACAGCCCTATTTTATAAACACTAAAATAATGACGGCAGTTCTGCCGACACGGAGAAACAATGAGCATAAAAATTACCCGCGCAGGTTCTCAGCCAAGTCAGGCCGCTCCCGAAGCCTATTTTACCGGCAAGGTGCGAATCGACTCGCCGTTTAAAGGGACGGAATCTGCGAACATCAGTGGCGCGATTGTCACTTTTGAGCCGGGAGCCCGCAACGCCTGGCATACTCATCCTCTTGGTCAGACGCTGATTGTGACGCAAGGGCGTGGATGGTTACAGGAGTGGGGGGCTGAAATTCAGGATATTCATCAAGGTGATATCGTCTGGATCCCGGAAGGCATAAAGCATTGGCATGGCGCCACGCCAGAGAATGCCATGACCCATATCGCTATCGCCGAATCACTGAACGGCAGCTCAATCGAATGGCTGGAAAAGGTTACTGACGAGCAATATCAGAAGTAGTCGCACCCTTTAAGCCGTTATCAGACAAATATCAGCGTCTTATCAGAGCTATTTTGAAAAAATGCGGAGGCACTATGTCGCAAGGTATCGAAAATAAAGTGGTAGTTATCGTGGGCGCCAGCAGCGGTTTGGGCGAAGCACTGGCGCGTCGTTTGCACAAGGACGGAGCAAAACTGGTGCTGGGTGCACGCCGCCTCGACAGGCTGGTCAAAATTGCCGAAGAACTTTCGCTGAGTAAAGACGCTATTCTGAAAACCGACGTGACCGACCCGCAGCAGGTTCAGGCGCTGGTGGACCGAGCAGTGAGCCACTATGGGCGCATTGACGTGATTGTTAACAACGCCGGTTTGATGCCGCATTCACTGCTCGAACGCCGTAAGTTCGACGACTGGAACGCAATGATTGACGTTAACCTCAAAGGCGTGCTGTACGGCATTGCGGCAGCATTGCCGTACATGAAAGAGCAGAAAAGCGGGCATATTATCAATACCTCATCGGTTGCCGGTCACAAGGTTCGCCCGGGTAGCGCGGTCTATGCGGCAACGAAAACTGCCGTTCGCGTCATCTCTGAGGGGCTGCGCCAGGAAGTGAAGCCCTACAATATTCGCACGACGATTATCTCTCCAGGGGCCGTGACCAGCGAGCTGGCTGACAGCATCACCGAGCCGGACGTGGCGAAAAATATCAAACAATTCTATGAGGATACGGCGATTTCGGCCGAGTCATTCGCCAGCGTAGTAGCCTTTGCCATCAGTCAGCCGGAAGACGTCGATATTAACGAAATTCTTTTCCGCCCCACTCGACAAGAGCTGTAATGGGCCATGCGCCGGGGGACAAAAGCCCCCGAGCGCAGCCTTAATTATTGCTCTGTACCTCTTCCAGCGTTTGTCGCAGCATTGCCCCGTCCATCGGAATGCAATAAGCGGGTGACCCACGTTCAAAGCGGTATCCCTCGCTCAAATTACCCACATCTATGACCTCAAAACCAAACTGCTCCAGCAGATGCTCAACGCTTTTTTTTGCCTGCTGATCATCACCGGCGATAGGGTGCGCACGGTGCTTTTCCGACCCCGCAAGCTTACCGCCTCCGAGGATCTCCTCGGCTAAAATCGCGTTGAATGCTTTGACCACTCTGGCCCCCGAAAAGTGGCTGGCGATCATTTCGCTGGTGGTCGATTCTTTGTTATCGAGCAGGGCGATTTGCCCATCGCGTTCGGGGTAATAGTTATTGGCGTCGATGAGAACCTTGCCCACTAACCATTCTGCCGGGATCTGCTCGTAATATTTAAACGGGATGGCGAGCAATACCACGTCGGCAAATTCGGCCGCCTCTTTTGCCAGTCCGGCCTTGGCGCCGAGCGATTTTGTTAGCGAGTAAAGGGTATCCGGTTGGCGCGAGTTGGCAATCATGACCTCGTGGCCCTGTTTGATAGCCGCCGCCGCAAAGGCTCTGCCCACCATTCCTGCACCTATTATTCCAATCTTCATCTTTTCATCTCCGCATCTCAGGACAGAGACTCGCGCAGCCTGCCTGAGGTTGGTTGAGGTTTACTTAAGCGTAGATGATGGCGTCACGACAAAGGAGCAATCTATGCGGTCATTCGCCCTTTTCCCCCCAGAGAGCCGAGGTTTCTGGCGTGCGAAAACGCTTCGCGAGACCTGAAAAAAACATCGCCGTTTGTATCATAAACTCTTTCATTTTTTGACAATGTTTCAGGCTTGAACCTGAGGGTAAAAGGTGCGATTATTGCGCCGTTTTCTTAGGCAAGAAAATACACTTTCTTTTCTACGCGACAGCTCAAGAGGGTTGCGGCTCATGACCGGTTTATCAGACTGCACTGCACGCCAGTGCCAAAGAACATTGATGATGACGCCAGGGTGCAGCGACCTCGACATTTCCTGTTTTTCTCCCGTTGTAAATCCTTTCATGCGGTAAGGCTAGCCTTTGCTCGCGGTTAGGCATTATTAAAAACAGAGCCGTTCTCTGATTTTACTGATGTCTATCAGACGTGGCTGAGACCGGTTAATCGTATCGTAACGACTATGCTTAAAAATAGAGCAACGTCTTACCTAATCTCGACATCACCCCTTAGCTAACGTCACTTTGTCGGGCCGGTCTCCACGTATGGACCACGTAAAAAGCGTCCCCTGCGTTGAACAAACCTGCTCATTGCCGTGCCACTCTGGCACACCCTCTTACTTAACCGTTTGAGAGCCCTGTAATATGAAACAGTTAAAAATAGCAGCAAGCGCCTCCGTGGCATCCCATCTTGATACACCGCGTGGCGTAGTAAGCCTTGAAAGTGCGGACTACACCGACGTTGCGGCGATAGTAATTTCCGTGGATGACCTTAATAACGGCAGGCTGGCGGCAGTTGAAGCCCTGGGATTCAGTATCCCTGCGTTTGTTGCAGTACAGGGAGCGGAGCAGGTTTCTCCAAATTATTTGTCTGCGCTCAAGGGCGTTTTTGCCCTGGCCGATGCCAATCAGGCGTTCTATGCCGCTCAGCTTGAAGCTGCTGCCGACGAGTACGAGCAGGGGCTATTTCCGCCGTTCTTCGACACGCTGAAGAAATACGTCGAGATGGAAAATTCCACTTTTGCCTGTCCGGGACATCAGGGCGGGGAATTTTTCCGTCGTCATCCGGCCGGACGTCAGTTCTTCGAGTTTTTCGGCGAAAACATCTTCCGTTCGGACATGTGCAACGCGGACGTGAAGCTGGGCGATCTGCTTATCCACGAAGGATCGGCCAAAGACGCGCAGAAACACGCGGCGAAAGTCTTCAGCGCAGACAAGACCTATTTTGTGCTTAACGGCACCTCGGCGGCCAACAAGGTGGTGACCAACGCGTTGCTGACCCGTGGCGATCTGGTGCTGTTCGACCGCAATAACCACAAGTCGAACCACCATGGCGCGCTGCTGCAGGCGGGCGCTACGCCGGTATATCTCGAAACGGCGCGTAACCCGTTTGGCTTCATCGGCGGTATCGACGCGGCCTGCTTCGACGAGCGCTATCTGCGTAAGCAAATTCAAGAGGTTGCGCCTGAGCGCGCCAATGAAAAACGCCCGTTCCGTCTGGCGATTATCCAGCTAGGCACTTACGACGGCACTGTTTACAACGCCCGTCAGGTGGTGGAGAAGATTGGTCATCTGTGTGACTACATCCTGTTTGACTCGGCGTGGGTCGGCTATGAGCAGTTCATCCCGATGATGAAAGAGTGTTCGCCGCTGCTGCTTGAGCTGAACGAAAACGATCCGGGAATTATCGTCACTCAGTCGGTGCACAAACAGCAGGCCGGTTTCTCCCAAACTTCGCAAATTCATAAAAAAGATAATCATATCAAAGGCCAGAAACGCCATTGCAGCCATAAAAAGCTCAATAACGCCTTTATGATGCACGCCTCGACCAGTCCGTTTTACCCGCTGTTTGCCGCGCTGGACGTCAACGCGCGTATGCATGCGGGCGGCAGCGGCAAGCATATGTGGATGGAGTGCGTGAAGCTTGGCATTGACACTCGCAAGATGCTGCTAAATCAGTGCTCGATGATCCAGCCGTTCGTGCCGCCGCTGATTGACGGTAAGCCGTGGCAGGATCACGACACCGAACAGATGGCGAGCGACGTGCGCTTCTTCGACTTCGTGCCGGGCGAGCGCTGGCACGCCTTCGCGGGCTATGCCGAGAAGCAGTACTTTGTCGACCCTTGCAAACTGTTGCTGACCACGCCGGGCATCGATGCAAGCAGCGGGAAATACACCGAGTTCGGGATCCCGGCCACCATTCTCGCTAACTACCTGCGTGAGAACGGCATCGTGCCAGAGAAGTGCGACCTGAACTCGATCCTGTTCCTGCTGACTCCGGCTGAAACACCGGCCAAGATGCAGCACCTGGTGCAAGAGATCGCCCGTTTTGAACGCTATATCGCAGAAGATGCGCTGCTGAGCGAAGTACTGCCGACCGTGTATCGCAAGAATGAAGAGCGCTACCGCGACTACACTATTCGTCAACTCTGTCAGGAGATGCATAACCTTTACGTCAGCTTCGACGTAAAAGAGCTGCAAAAAGAGATGTTCCGCGAGAAGGGCTTCCCGCAGGTGGTGATGAACCCGCAGGACGCGCATAGTGAATTCATTCGCGACAACGTCGAGCTGGTTCCCATTAGCCAGGCCGAAGGGCGCATCGCGGCGGAAGGCGCACTGCCTTATCCTCCGGGCGTGCTCTGTGTGGTGCCGGGCGAACTGTGGGGGGGCGCAGTTCAGCGTTATTTCATGGCGCTGGAAGAGGGCATAAATATTCTGCCGGGCTTCTCACCGGAATTGCAGGGTGTGTACGTTGAGAAAACGGTCGGTTGGAAGCGCGTGATGGGTTATGTCATCGCCGAGTAATCTGATTTTTCTCTAAGAATGCCTTAAAAGACCTTAAAAAACGGAGCAATGGCTCCGTTTTTTCATTCTGATGGTCAGCACTTGGAATCTGTCATGGAAGGTGCAGGATACCCGGTGATAGCCGCCACAAAACTCGGATAGATCATTCCCAGTAAGACCGCATTAAAGGCATCGTCAATCTGTTCCAGGGTTTGTTCATCAAAGTACTGCGCGAGGGCAGTTTGTAAAGCGGCGGACGCCATCAGCGGAGTGGTCATTAGCGCTGTTCTAGCCGCGATTGAGTTAAACATGACATCTCCAGGCAGTTCACTCTCGGGCCAGCTTATCTCCAGCCGATTCCTGAGCGGAATCTCGCTATGCAGGGCATTTAGCCCGCGAAACACCAGGCTGTCTGCCAGTTCTCCCGCCGTGTTAATTCCCGCCCGCAGTAGATCGTTGACCACTGTATCGCCATAGATGCAGTGCTGCGCGGCCGACGCAGCGCCAGACGGTGAAGCTGTTTGTGACATGGTGAAAGAGACTGCCACCTGATTGGGAATATACAACCCTGCGGCGAGTAAAGTTTGTGTGACGCCTATTTTCGCCTCGCTGCTTAGACGAACAAGAGTCTGTGTGCCTTCTCGAAGTAAGCTATAAAAGAGAAAAGAAACCAGCGTTGAAGCAATACCGGGTAATACGTCGGTGGTCGCAGCGGCAATGAGTGCGCCGCTGCACACCAACATATTAAATGCGCGAGAACTCTGAGTCACAACGTTGGCCGTGCCGTGAAAATAATCGCGTAAGCCGCCGATAAAATTTAGCAGCAGTGGCACGGTGCTGGAAAATAATGCCAACGACAGGCGTGTGGCTTTGCTGGCAGAATAGCTCTCAAGGCTTGCCTCGGTATAATAGGCAATTAACTGACGCAGGAAAGTCGGTAGCGCGACACAGATAGCACTGCGTAATACGATATTTTTAGTGTTCTGGAAATAACGGCAAAGATTGTCGTCCTGCGCAAGGCTTAATATATTTCTAAGTCGGCTCCAGCCGCCGTTCTGCATGGATTGGCTGGTTAGCGAGGAGCAGGATGAGCTGCTTTCGCTGATGATGCTCAGAGAACGACATAATTCATAATCGATTGGGACAGCATTTTCAAAAATATAATCAGAAAGCGATGTTTGCAACTGAAGGTCATCGACACTGATTTCAGTTGCTGATTCAGCAGCGGCCTGCTCCGCAGTTAGCAATATATCGTCCAGCGCACGTAGCGTATTCGCAATCTCTCTATCAGACGGTACGTGCATCGCCGCAATAAGTTTATCTGTTAACGGAGTGCAATCCACCGCTAAGTCGAGGTAATTCAGCCGACTGATGGCGCTATTATTCGCTGGAAGCCGGGTAATATTCTGAGCTGAAAAACAGCGCTGAAGAGCCAGCGTCGAATCTGAAATTATGCGCATGATATATCTCTATATGTCTACCGTTAAGACTGTGATTTAATCGATTGGCGAGAAGGAAGACGAATAACGTGAATGAGTTAGTGGATGATGCAGTGATAAACTATAAGACGACTTTTTAATCCGTATTTTTATATTTCGCTCAAAACAAAAAAACGGAGACCTTTTGGGTCTCCGTTTTGCTTGCACTGCCTCCGTCTCGACTAGTCGGTACGGCGGTAGCTTCTCTGCGTATTGTTCACTTTATACAGGTAACGGCGGGACTCACCCGAAGGATGTCGGCTTATCAGCGTATCGTAAACGTCTCCCGGCGCCATATCGTTTATCATATTAAACGCCGTAGTCTTATCGCTCGAGAAGACCCTCAGCACGCTGCCCGCACCGCCGTTATAAGCCGTAATCACAGCATAGCGTCTCGAGGTCGGGTTGGTTATCCCTGCCAGATAGACGTTTTGTAGCATTGCCAGATAGGCCGTGCCGGTGTTGATATTGTTCGCTGGATCAAACAGATAACTACGGCTCGGCGTGCCCCAGCGTCCTTCCGCTTTAAATACGTCGGCACCGGCGGTGTGCTGCACAACCTGCATCAGACCCAGCGCGTCGGCGTTACTCACCGCATACGGGTTAAAGGCGGACTCGGTCTGCATGATAGCCAGGATCAGTGACTGATCGACGCCGTATCTTGCGGCGGCTTCGCGCACCAACGGCAGATATTTATGCGCCCGTTTGTCCAGGTGGTTCGGCACCATCTGAATCGTCACGGAATAGATGATATGCAGGCCGGACTGACGTTCTTGCAGCTTGTATTGCAGCAAATAGTTGGCAAAGTTGGTCGC
Organism: Rouxiella badensis; assembly: GCF_002093665.1. GTDB lineage: Bacteria > Pseudomonadota > Gammaproteobacteria > Enterobacterales > Enterobacteriaceae > Rouxiella > Rouxiella badensis. The sequence continues at coordinate 11,204 of NZ_MRWE01000048.1, forward strand.
ACGACCCTGCCAGCGGATAGGCTGCCCGGTATTGTCTAGCACCTGACCATAAAGCATGGGCTCTTTACTGATCTGGATGTCATTGGCGTCGGAATAGAGGTCAACGCCGGTAGCATCTTCGCCGACCAACAGGGTTTTCACGATGGCCTGACGCAGCTTATCGGTAGGATCGATCCCCGAGATGGTTTCGATGGTAATGGTACCCGCTTCAAAGTTGATGTGGCTGCGGGTCTCATACTGATCGCTATATTTTACGTAGTCTTTTGGTCCGGCGATCAGGACTTCATTAATGCCCCAGATGTTCTCGATGTTGTGGGCAAATTGGCCCATCAAAATGTCAAAGCCATTGGTATCTTTGATGTAAGCTTCGTTGAATTGATTGTTTTTATTGCTCGAACAGGAAATCAACAAAGGCGCGATAACCAGTAACGCTAAAATTTTCTTCATCTTAATAGCCGTATCGTGATGAAAAATAGGGCCATTATCCTTGCGGACATTGGCCCCAAATGGGTATGGGTGTTACTCGGAAGGCGGTGTGTAGCCTTCGATATGCACATCATGGCCTTCGAACAGGAAATTGATCATCTCTTGTTCCAGCAGTTTGCGGTCATCGAGATTCATCATGCTTAATTTTTTTTCGTTGATGAGCATGGTTTGTTTCTTCAGCCACTGCGCCCAAGCTTCTTTAGAGATTTCGTTGTAGATACGTTTACCCACTTCGCCCGGATATAGCTGAAAATCCTGGCCTTCGGCTTCTTTATTCAAGAACGTACAAAAAATTGTCCTGCTCATACTTAATTCCTCATCTATGGCCCGGTGACCACAACTCGCGCTGGGGGGTTCCATTTTAATGGCTTAAAATCAACGAGTTAGGTTATTAATATTGCTATCGTGGCAGCGCTTTTGCCAGTTGACCCAACAGACGTTCAACCGGGGCTGCCAGCCCGACAGACTGCGGCTGCGCTAAGTTATACCAGAGACCTGAGCCTTCATCCATGCAACCCGCTACCGAGTCGATATTTATCAACATCGGCACGATATCGAGATGAAAATGGCTGAAAGTATGGCGGAAAGAGACCATTTGCTGCATTGCGCTACGCGCTATCGCATATTTTTTGCCGCCGGTTATTAGCTCGTCTTCGCTGGCAAACTGCGGGAAGCAGAACAGCCCTCCCCACAGACCGACAGGCGGACGCTGTTCGAGCCAAACCTTGTCACCCCGCTGAATCATCAGCATGTAGGCGGTTTTCTCCGGCAACGTTTTTTTAGGTTTTTTTCCCGGATAGTTCTGCCAGCTATGGTTGGCGTAAGCAACGCAGCCGAAGCTCAGCGGGCAAAGCTCGCACTTTGGACGCGAGCGGGTGCAGACCATCGCACCAAGGTCCATCATTGCCTGATTAAACTGTTCCACGCCCTTGGCCGGCGTCACCTCTTCGGTTATCTGCCACAGCCGGTTTTCGACCTTTTTCTCACCCGGCCAGCCGTCGACGGCATAGCAACGTGCAAGCACGCGTTTTACGTTGCCGTCGAGAATAGGGTAATGCTGCCCCAGGGAGAGCGACAGGATGGCACCTGCGGTCGAGCGCCCTACGCCGGATAGCGCATTAACTTCTTCGAAGGTGGTTGGGAATTCGCCGTTATGTTGTGCCACAATAGTCTGCGCGGCTTTGTGCAGATTGCGGGCACGGGCGTAGTAACCGAGTCCGGTCCAAAGGTGCAGAACCTCGTCAAGCGGAGCGGCCGCTAACGCGGTGACGGTTGGGAAGTTTTCCATAAAGCGCTGGAAGTAGGGGATAACTGTCGCAACTTGAGTTTGCTGTAGCATCACCTCGGAGAGCCAGACTTTATAGGGAGTTTTTTCGAGCTGCCACGGTAGGGTCTTGCGACCATAGCGTTGATACCAATCGAGTACCGCAGGCGCGAAGCGATGCGCTTCCATCATAGGCGTATTACAAATCCCGTCGAGGGTTAAAATTCAGCTAAGGATTGCAGCATAGAGTCTTTGAGCTGTAAACCGGAACTTTCTCTTATCCCCTTCATTCTTCGCAATGCTGGGGGGTTGGCTGCCTTTACTCACCCCAGTCTCTAAATTAAGTCAGCGATGGGGGATTTGCGCAGTTGCCGCCTGCCAGCCTGGCGAAATATTGAGAGGGTGAAAAATGTACCGGCTAAAGTGTCCGATTTTAAACGAGAGCTTGCTAAAGGCGGGTATCTTTGGATAATGCGCCATTCCCTAAAATTATCGCCAGACAGATAGAAAGCACTATGAAAAATGACGTCATTTCACCGGAGTTTGATGAAAACGGTCGCGCTATGCGCCGTATCCGCAGTTTTGTGCGCCGTCAGGGCCGTCTGACCAAGGGTCAGCAGTATGCGCTGGACAATTACTGGTCGGTGATGGGCGTTGAATATCAGTCGCAGCCTGTCGAGATTGCCTCGCTGTTTGGTCGCGAAGCGCACACCGTTCTCGAAATCGGTTTCGGGATGGGAACCTCGCTGGTGACGATGGCCCAGCAGCACCCGGAACAAAACTTTATCGGCATTGAAGTGCACTCACCGGGCGTGGGTGCGTGCCTCGCGACGGCGCAAGAAGAAGGCGTCAGCAACCTTCGCGTGATGTGCCACGATGCCGTTGAAGTACTGGAAACCATGATTCCAGATGGCTCACTTGATATGGTGCAGCTATTCTTTCCAGACCCGTGGCATAAGGCCCGTCACAACAAACGTCGCATCGTGCAAACTCCGTTCGTTGAGCTGGTGCGCCGTAAATTGAAGCTGGGTGGCGTGTTCCACATGGCAACAGATTGGGAACCTTATGCAGAACACATGCTCGAAGTGATGAGCGGCGTGGAGGCTTATGGCAATCTGTCGGCCGAGGGCAACTATGTTCCTCGTCCAGAATCGCGCCCGGTAACCAAGTTCGAAATGCGTGGTCAGCGTTTAGGCCACGGCGTATGGGATCTGATGTTTGAGAGGAAGCAATAATGGCCAAGAATCGCAGTCGTCGTTTACGTAAGAAGTTACACATTGAAGAGTTTCAAGAGCTGGGTTTCTCCGTAAAATGGCACTTCGCTGAAGGAACGAGCGTCGAGACGATCGACGAATTCCTGGACGCTTTCATTGACGGCGTGATTGAACCTAATAAGCTGGCCTTTGACGGCAGCGGCTATCTTGTTTGGGAAGGCCTGGTTTGCCTACAGGAAATCGGTCGTTGCACCGATGAGCATCGCCAACTAGTGAAAAAATGGTTGGAAGACCATAAAATGCAGGACGTTGAAGTTAGCGAACTGTTCGATATCTGGTGGGATTGATTTACCTCCCCTGAATCAGTTATCTAAAGCGCCTTCATGGCGCTTTAATTATTTTTAAAGGGAAATACCTTGTCGACTGAATTAGATAACGGCCTGCTGGAAGAGATCCTCGCTCAGGTTCGGCCTTTGATTGGTCAGGGAAAAGTGGCGGACTATATTCCGGCGCTGGCGACCGTCGATCCTAATAATCTCGGGATCGCGGTGTGTACCGTGGACGGCCAGCAGTTTTATGCCGGTGATGCAAACACGCGTTTTTCTATCCAGTCTATTTCCAAAGTATTAAGCCTGACGCTTGCCCTGAGCCGTTACGAAGAGCATGAAATCTGGCAGCGCGTCGGCAAAGAGCCTTCGGGTCAGCCGTTTAACTCGCTGGTCCAGCTCGAGCTGGAGAAGGGCAAGCCGCGCAACCCGTTTATCAACCCGGGTGCGTTGGTTATCTGTGACATGCTGCAAAGTCGTCTCGCAGCGCCGAAGCAGCGTATGCTTGAGGTCGTGCGCCAGCTTTCTGGCGAGCAGGATATTCACTACGACACACTGGTGGCTCGTTCCGAATTCGAACACTCCGATCGCAATGCTGCGATAGCCTACCTGATGAAGTCATTTGGTAATTTTGAAAATGACGTTATCACAGTGCTGCAAACCTATTTCAACTACTGCTCGCTGAAGATGAGCTGTTGCGAGCTGGCGCGGACCTTCCTGTATCTGGTGAACAAAGGGCTGATGCCGGGCGCAGAAGAGCCGATTATCGAGCCGAGTCAGGCACGACATATCAACGCCCTCATGGTGACCAGCGGCATGTATGACGGCGCGGGTGAGTTTGCCTATCGCGTCGGCATGCCCGGTAAATCAGGCGTTGGCGGCGGGATTATCGCGGTGGTGCCTGAAGAGATGTGTATCGCCGTGTGGTCACCGGAGCTGGATGCCGCCGGGAACTCTTTAGCCGGAACCGCTGCCTTAGAGTTACTGGCGCAAAGAATTGGCCGTTCAATATTTTAATCGCGCGTTCGCAGACGAAAGGCATAGCCTGCCGGCTTGCGAGCCAAAGGGAGTAAAAATGTTAGCAAAAACAGGATTGAAACACGGCCTGATCGGTCTTCTCGCCTTGACTGCGTTGCAGGCTCACGCCGAGTTTCAGTGCAGCGCTAAACCGAAAGACGACATTGTCATCAAGCCAGATACCGTGCAGGTGGTAGGTGCCAGCGGCAATCTGCTGATTACCCAGAACGGTTCGTTGAGTGACAATGGCAAAGATATTTCTCTGACCGCCAGGCAGCGCCAGGAAGCCGTGGACTACCAGGCGGCCTTGCGTCGAGACCTGCCGTGGATTGACCAGGGGGCTCGAGCGCATCTTGAGAAAGCCCGCGTAGCGATGGACGGCATCATCGTTCAGCAACTGGGTCCAGACAGCAATGTGCGTAATCGCCTGACCAAACTTGACGGCCAGCTGAAAGCGCAGATGAATCGCGTCATTGAGCATCGTCCTGACGGCCTGACCTTCCATCATCAGGCGATTGATAAAGTGCAGCAGGACGGCCAGCATCTGGTTGAACAAACCATGGGCGGCGTGATGCAGGACAGCATGAATGAAATGGGGACGCGTCAGATGGCGAGCGGTGGCAATCCGTTGCAGGCCATGATGAGCAACCTCGGCGGGCTACAGCAAGCGGTGCAGGCTGAATGGAAGAAACAGCAGGGCGAGTTTGAGGGCTTCGGGCACAGCGTATGTAATCGCGTGACCTCTCTCGAGCAGCAGCGTCGTGAGCTGTTGGCGGACATCAAGCCGTAGTCATAAATGGCTCCCCCATCGCCTGGTGGGGGAGCCACCGCTTAATCGGCTAAAAACAGTTCCAGCAGTGAGTTCAGGAACAGTTTGCCTTTCTCGGTTATCTGCCAGTGCGTCGCCGTCTCGACCAGATATTCGCTGGCGATGGCTTCATCAAGCTGCGCACGAATGCTCGACTCTTCCAGCCCGGTGTAAATTCCAAACTCTTCGCGCGGTGCGGCCTCCAGCAGTCGGAATCGATTCATAAAGAACTCGAACGGCAGCTCTTTGCCGTCGACCTCGTGCTGTTTGTCCATGTAGCGACCCTGCATATAGCCGCGAGGATGCTTGGTTTTGACCGTACGCAAAATAGTGCCGTCTGGCTGAGTGAGCTTGCCGTGGGCGCCACAGCCTACGCCCAGGTAGTCCCCGAAGCGCCAGTAGTTCAGGTTGTGCTGACACTGGTATCCCGGCTTGGCATAGGCCGAGGTTTCGTACTGCTGATAACCGGCGGCGGTGAGCAATTTGTCGCCCTGCTCGAAGATGTCCCACAGCGCATCGTCGTCAGGCAGCACGGGCGTGCGTGAGGCAAACAGCGTGTTAGGCTCGATGGTGAGCTGATACCACGACAGGTGCGGAGGATTGAGGGTGATTGCCTGACGCAGGTCGTCCAGCGCCTGTTCCAGCGTCTGATTCGGCAGGCCGTGCATCAGGTCGAGGTTAAAGCTACGCAGACCGAGTCCGGTGGCGAGATGGGCCGCCCGCTTGGCTTCGTCCGGGCCGTGGATCCGGCCTAAGCGTTCCAGTTTCTCTGCGCTAAAACTTTGTACACCGATAGAGATACGGTTGACGCCCGCCCGTTGATAGCCGCTGAAACGGTCTGCCTCAACGGTGCCTGGGTTCGCTTCCATCGTTATCTCGGCATCTGCTGAGAGCGGCAGGCGCGCGCGAACGCCGTCGAGCAGATTTTGCATTGCTTCGCTGCTGAGCAGGCTCGGCGTGCCACCGCCGATAAAAATGGTTTCTACAGTTCGGCCTGCGGTCAGAGGCAGATCGGCATCCAAATCCGCCAGCAGGTGCGCCACATAATCATCATGCGGCACCTCGCCCTTCAAGGCATGCGAGTTGAAATCGCAGTAAGGGCATTTTTGAACACACCAGGGAATATGCAGATACAGACTTAAAGGGGGCAGCTTACGCATTCTTTTCGGCAGCCCCGGACATGGCTTGCAGTAACTGAGCCAACGCCAGACCACGATGAGAAACCGCGCTTTTTTCTTCGCGGGTCAGCTCTGCGGCGGTCTTGCCCAGCGCCGGAACATAGAAAATAGGGTCGTAACCAAAACCGCCTTCACCGGCCGGTGCGTGAATGATTTCACCGGCCCAGCTGCCGTGACATACCAGCGGCGTTGGATCTTCTGCGTGGCGCATATAGACCAGCACGCAGTGGAACTGCGCCTGACGCTGGCCTTCCGGCACGTCTTTCAGCGCGTCGAGCAGCTTTTCAAGGTTCTTACGATCGGTGGCACCTTCACCAGAATAGCGCGCGGAGTAAATCCCCGGCGCACCGCCGAGAAAATCGACCGCCAGACCTGAGTCGTCGGCGACTGCCGGCAGGCCAGTGATTTGTGCCGCATGACGCGCCTTGATGATGGCGTTTTCAATAAAGGTCAGGCCGGTTTCATCTGCGTCATCAACGCCCAGCTCGGTTTGCGCCACGACTTCGAGACCGAAGTTGGCGAGGAGGTGCGCGAGTTCGCGAACTTTTCCGGGATTACCGGTGGCCAGCACTACTTTTTGCATTTCTACTTCCTGAATTAAAAAATTTTACGCGGCGAGCAGAGCGTCTCTGGCCGCCGCGTTTTAGCGACCCTGGATTAAAGCAGGAACCAGAGCTCGCCCAACAGATCCATGCCGAGGTAGTTCAGCATATACAGAATAAGGATAACCACCATCGCCGAGAAATCGATGCCGCCCATCGCCGGAATAATACGACGGATTGGCGCCATCAGGGGTTCGGTCAGCTGCATCAGTACGTAATCCATCGCGCCACGGCCCTGACTCACCCAGCTCATCAGAGAACGAATAATGATAAGCCAGAACACCAGATAGCCGGCGGACTTGACCAGCGCTATTAGCCCAAACAGCAGGTTATACGGGCTGAGTGAGATGCCACCGCCCTGAATCAACAGCAGCAGAGGATACTTAATCGTCATCAGCAGGAAAGCCAGTAGCAACGATGCGCTGTCGATGGGACCCAGTGGGGGAATAATTCGGCGCAGCGGCCCAATAATCGGTTGGGTTATTTTAACAACAAATTGCGAGAAGGGATTATAAAAATCGGTTCTCGCCCACTGCATCCAGATGCGTAAAAGTAAAACCATGACATAGAGGTCAATCAGTGTTTTGACCAGAAAAGTCAGCGTGAGCATAAATAACCTTATTCTTGTGATGAACAATTCAAAGTGATGCTTTGAATTAATTGGATTTTGTCCCTAGAGGATATCGGCCTGCCGCAGCAGGCCATATCTGAAGCGTACGGCCTGAAAACTAGAAAAGTTTTTCCATTTCCTGAGCGCGGTGAACTGCCGCCTGCATTGCCTCTGCTACGATAGCGGTCAGTTCACGCTCATTAAATACTTTTAGTGCTTCGAAGGTTGTGCCACCTTTGGAAGTCACATTCTCCCGAAGCGTAGACAGCGGCGTCTCCGGGTTGGCTTCAACCAGCGCCGCGGCACCGCTTGCGGCCTGCTGAACCAGCAGGCGCGCACTGTTGGCACTCAGACCCTGACGCTGGGCCTCTTGCTGCATCGCTTCCATAAATAGGAAGAAATAGGCCGGTGCGCTGCCTGCGGCGGCGATCACTTGATTGATGCCTTCTTCGCTATCAACCCAACAGATTTTGCCGACGGCGGTCATCAGCTCGCTGCTGTATTCGCGGTCTTGTTCGCTCACCTGCGACGGGGCATAAAGCCCGCTCATGCCTTTGCCGACCAGAGACGGGGTATTTGGCATAATGCGTACGATATTCAGATCTTTGCCCAGCAGTGCATAGAAGCGCTCAACGCTGACACCGGCGGCAATCGACAGAACCAGCTTGTTGCTGAAGTCGATGTGCTGATGCAAATCCTTGCAGACGTCGGCCATGAGCTGCGGTTTTACCGCCAGCACCACCACCTCGGCATCGCCTGCGCAGGCGATATTATCGCTGCTGCTGTGGATGCCATATTTCTCGGCCAACGCATCACGGTTTTTGTTTGAAGGCGCGCAGACGCTGATCAGACTGGCTGGATAACCGCTGGTAACCAGACCTGCGATGATGGCTCCAGCCATGTTACCGGCGCCGATGAAACATAGTTTACGATGTTGCATAACTCTCCCTAACTACACGTCGTATCTGGTCGCAGCGGAGTGCACTGCGCTCGTTTTTGCCTGATGCAGATTTCAGGCTTACGCGGAATAATCGCGTGCGCCGAAAATTGCCGTACCGATGCGAACCATCGTGCTGCCTGCGGCGATGGCGGCGGGCATGTCGTCGGTCATTCCCATCGACAGCGTATCAATCTGAGGATAACTGAGTTTGAGGCTGTTAAAAGCTTCGGTCATCTGGCGGAAAACGGCCAGTTGGCTGTCGTAATCGGTTTCTGCCGCGGGAATAGCCATCAGGCCGCGCAGCATGAGATGAGGCATCGCTGCGATATCGGCGGCCAGCTGCGGCACTTCTGCAAGAGAAATCCCTGATTTGCTCTGCTCATCGCTGATGTTGACCTGAATCAGCACCTGCAAAGGCGCTTTGTCTTTGGGACGCTGTTCGTTGAGGCGCTGCGCGATTTTCAGGCGATCGAGGGTGTGGCACCAGTCGAAATTCTCGGCGACCAGACGGCTTTTATTAGACTGTAGTGGGCCAATAAAGTGCCAGACCAGCGGGGGCTGGTGGTTGCTGAAGGCGGCGACTTTCTCTACCCCTTCCTGAACATAGTTTTCACCAAAGGCCAGTTGCCCGGCGGTGATTGCTTCTTCGATAGCGCTCGCAGGTTTGGTTTTACTGACTGCAAGCAGCGTAATTTCTTCTGGAGACCGCTCGCAAAGGGCGGCAGAAGAGGCGATACGCTCTCTGACTTGCTGTAGATTTTCCGCAATAGCTGAATGCTGACGTTGATTCATATTGGCTCAGGAGTGTTTCAAATGGATATCAGTAATTTTGTGGAGCTTAGTGTAAAGCAAAACGCCTCGGATCTGCACCTTTGTACCGGTCAGTTGCCTATGTTACGCATTGACGGAGAACTGATCGGCGGCCAATATTCCGAACGTCTCACCCCTGCGCAGATGGTGGCGCTCAGTGAGGAGTGGCTCGGCGACGCCCAGCAAATTGAGTTAAAACAGCTTGGGCAGGCCGACGCGGCGGTTACGCTGGCAAGCGGCAGGCGTATCAGGGTTAACTTCTTTCGCCAATTCTCCGGGCTCTCGGCGGCGCTGCGACCGCTGCCGCAGCGTTGCCCGAGTCTTGCAGACTTGAATGCCCCCGATATTCTGCGCCGGCTCAGTGAACACGAAGATGGCCTGATTCTGATTACCGGTGCCACCGGCAGCGGTAAATCGACCACGCTGGCGGCGATGATTGGCCACCTCAATCAGACCCGCACACGGCACATTATCACCTTGGAAGACCCGATTGAATTCTTGCACACCAGCGACCGTTGTTTAATTCAACAGCGTGAGCTGGGCACTCATACGCCTTCATTTGTACAGGCCATACGCGCTGCGCTGCGAGAGGATCCTGATGTACTGCTGCTCGGCGAACTTCGCGACAGCGACAGTATTCGACTGGCGTTAACCGCCGCCGAAACGGGGCATCTGGTGCTGGCCACGCTTCATGCTCGCCATGCCGCACAGGCCGTTGACCGGCTAATTGACGTCTTTCCCGCCGACGAAAAGGCCTTCGTCCGCGCACAGCTTGCCGGAAGCCTGCGTGGCATATTGGCGCAAAAACTGCTGACCGCTAAGCAGGGCGGCAGGGTTGCGTTATATGAGATGCTGACCTCGACACCGGCGGTCCGTAATTTGATTCGTGAGGGAAAGACGCATCAGTTGCAGGACAGCCTGCAAACCGGCGGTGAAGCCGGCATGCAGACCTTTGAGCAGTGCAGGCAGCAGCGCGTGAGCGCGGGGTTGCTTGCAGACTAATGGGGCATTAACGGCCTCAGGGTTTGTTCCACTGATTCTCGAACCAACTTTCGAGGATGATAACCGCAGACGCCGCGTCAACGCTGCCTTTATCCAGGGCGCGGAAACCGCCTCGCTCAAACAGGTCGGCACGCGCCTCTACGGTACTTAGACGCTCATCGTGCAGCTCCACCTGCACGCCAAAGCGGCCGTGCAGGCGGTTGGCAAACTTGCGGGCTCTGGCGGTTAAAGGTTGTTCGGTGCCGTCCATATTGAGAGGAAGCCCGACGATAACCAGATCGGGTTGCCACTCCTTGAGCAGCTTCTCGATTTTCTGCCAGTCGGGTGTGCCGTCCTGAGCTTTGAAAGAGGTCAACGGACGCGCGGTACCGGTGACCTCCTGGCCGATAGCCAGACCGATGCTTTTGGTGCCGAAGTCGAAGGCAAACAGCGTGCGATTGCCCATTATGCGTGGCCTGCGTGGGTCGCGAGTTGGCTGACTTCGATGCCGATCATTTTGGCCGCTTCACGCCAGCGTTCAGCGATAGGCGTTCTGAAAATGATGTCGCTGTTGGCTTCTATGGTCAGCCAGCTGTTGTTCAGCAGTTCCTGTTCGAGCTGGCCCTGCTCCCAGGCAGCGTAGCCCAGAGCAACCAACACGTCTTTAGGTTGATCTGGCGTACCCAGCGTTTCGAGCACGTCTTTTGACGTGGTAATCATTGTTTGATCGGAAATCTGAATGCTGGAGCCAAAATTGTTGCACGGCGTGTGGAGAATGAATCCACGATCGTCCGCCAGCGGGCCGCCAGAGAACACCGGCCTGTCGAGATTAATAGAAGGATCGCGCGGCGTCGGGTCGATGTCTAACTTGTCGAGCACGTTTTTAACCGTGAAGTCCTCGACCAGTTTATTGATCACCAGACCCATTGCGCCGTCTTCATTGTGCTCGCACACGTAGATAACCGAACGTTTGAACAGGGGTTCATCCAGTCCGGGCATGGCAATAAGAAAGTGATGCTGTAGGTTCATAAATTTTATATGCTTTTTCGGTAGGCTATAAAAATAATAGCAGGCGGCAAAGCGTCTTGCCGCCACAGATGGCAAATTAACGAGCGGCGAGGCGGGCTTCGATAGCGTCCATCAACATTCCGGTGATAGAGATATCCGGGAACGCAGCTTCGATTTCACGAACGCAGGTTGGGCTGGTGACGTTAATCTCGGTCAGACGATCGCCGATGATATCGAGACCGACAAAGATCAGGCCTTTTTTCTTCAGCGTAGGTGCCACGGTGCGTGCAATCGCCCAATCGCTTTCGCTCAGGGGGCGCGCTTCACCACGTCCACCGGCGGCCAGATTGCCACGGGTTTCGCCCTGGGACGGGATACGAGCCAGGCAATAAGGCACCGGTTCGCCGTCGACCACCAGTACACGTTTGTCGCCGTCTTTAATGGCTGGCAGATAGTTTTGCGCCATGCAGTAGCGGCTGCCGTGTTCGGTCAGGGTCTCGATAATGACCGAGACGTTGGCATCTTCAGGCTTCAGGCGGAAAATAGACGCGCCGCCCATGCCGTCGAGCGGCTTAAGGATGACGTCGCTATGTTCTTTATAGAATGTCTTCAGCTGCGAGGCGTTGCGGGTAACCAGCGTGTCCGGCGTCAGTTCAGGGAACCAGGCGGTGAACAGCTTCTCATTACAGTCGCGCAGGCTCTGCGGCTTGTTGACGATAAGCGTGCCTTTTTCTTCTGCGCGCTCAAGAATGTAGGTTGCGTAGATGAACTCGGTATCGAACGGGGGATCTTTACGCATCAGCACAACGTCGAGGTCTTGCAGGGCGATGTCCTGCTCGTCGCCAAACTGATACCAGCTTTCGTAATCTTGTTTGACCAGCAGCTTACGGGTCTGCGCACGGCCTTCGCCGCCGCGAAGATAAAGCGAGTTCATCTCCATGTAGTGCAGTTCATAGCCGCGACGCTGGGCTTCCAGCAACATGGCGAAGCTGGTGTCTTTCTTGATGTTGATGGACGAAATCGGGTCCATCACGATGCCAAGCTTAATCATCATCTCTCCTTTAGAGCCTGCTTCTAGCCCAGGTCGCCAAAACGCACCTGCAGGGCGGTGATGGCGGTGAGCGCTGTTGTTTCTGTGCGTAAAACGCGCGGTCCTAACAGGATATCAGTAAATCCGTAGCCCGTGGTCATCGCAATCTCATCGGCGGTCAGTCCGCCTTCAGGACCAATCAATAATCGCACATGTTCTACCGGTAGCGGCAGCGTATTGATGCTGTGGCTGGCACGAGGATGCAAATTAAGCTTAAGACTGTTGTCCTGCTCGGCGCACCATTGCTCCAGAGGCATCGCTTCACGTATCTCTGGCACGCGGTTGCGTCCACACTGTTCACAGGCGGCAATCGCGATTTTTTGCCACTGTTGCAGCTTTTTCGCCAGACGTTCACCGTCAAGCTTCACCCCGCAGCGCTCCGAAAACAGAGGCGTAATGGTATTAACGCCCAGTTCGATGGATTTCTGAATGGTAAATTCCATCTTCTCGCCGCGCGAAATAACCTGGCCCAGATGCAGATTAAGCGGCGATTCGTTATTAACCCACTCAGCGTCACCGAGCTGCACACGCACGCTCTTTTTGTCGACCTGAGTCAGGCTGGCTTCAAAGACCTGATTGGATCCGTCGAACAGCTGGATAAGCTGCCCCGGTTGCATGCGCAGTACACGGCCGACGTGATTTGCGGCGTCTTCGCTGAGGACAACTTCGCTATGCGCGCTCAGAAGCTCAGGATGAAAAATGCGGGGTATTCGCATGTGAGGCTGTGATCCTTTGATAAAAAAACAGCGCCGAGGCGCTATTAGGCAGCACGTTCGACCAGAGTGCGGGGCGGAACGTGCATGACAGGCATTATAGGGAGATATAGTAGGTTAGCTGTTTCCCCGCTGGCAAGCCTGCTGAACATAGTTGTTGTGATTCCCCTGAATCGCGGCGATGCGATTATCGCGCTCACACTCCCATGGCGTCACGGGATACAGCTTATCCCAGGCGGTAAACAGCTGCGTTTGTTGACGCGACAGGTTCAGATGGTAACGGTCACGCATGTAGAAATAGGTGCGTGCAATAGCACCACGGGCGCGAGCAGGGGGTTCTGCAACCTTGTTTTTAAAATCGATCTTCATCTCACAGCGTCCGTATTGGGTCGCAGTTCCATTCCATTGGCCGTACTGGAAGTTATTGCGGTCGCCGTTAACCTCACCTATCGCGGGTTGCAAATTATGCAGGTCGGTTTCAATCTGGCGATAGCCCGCGTCTTTGGCGCAGTCCTTACGCCCGCCGTTCTGCCAGCACTGGCGCTGGTGTCCAAATTCCCATGCCGGGACCACGTGCTCCCACTCGATCCTGTCGGCGCGCTGGGCATTTTTACGCACACTGTAGCCGCACGACTGGAGGTCAGGCGTCCCTTTTTTGCCGCTCCAGCTCACCCTACAGCCGCAGTAAAAGGTCGGTGCATCGTGATTAACTTTAACCGCTGCAGCCTTCGCCTGGCTGAAGTTATTAATAGTAACGCCCTCGGTGGAGCGGCTAAATGCGTTAAAAGACGAGAGTGCAAAGAGGGGCAACAACAGCAAAATTTTACGAGACATATTCCAGAGCAGCCTGATATTCAAAGCGGGCAGGGTAGCGGATGTCAAACAGGCTATCAATGAGATAACTGATATATTTTAATGAGTTAAACGATTGGCTTAGTCGCGTCTTTAATGAGGGTGGGCGGCCTTGAAGCGCAGTAATGTTCCACAGTGGCTACAGCGATATTCAGCCTCTTGACGCAGGACTTTATTGTGGCGACGCACGGTGAGTTGATGGTCACGGCACTGGCAGACATAGGGATAGGTTTTGCTCTGTACCGAGGTCACGGTGAATTGGTGCGTGCGGCTGGCTGAGACCTCAAGCACGGATTCCATCATCCAGCGCCACTCCTTACCGTGCGGGGCCGCCGCGCGGCCAAAATGTTTATAGACCAGCAGGTGCGCGAGCTCGTGCGGCACAACTTCGTCTACGAACGCCTGTTGGTTTTCGAGCAACAAGACGGGATTGAGGCGAATTTGCCAGTATTGCAGGTACGCGGTACCCGCGCTGGTACCTCGTTGCTGATAGTTGAGTTCAGGTTCAGGATACGCGGTTTTGAGTTTCTGGTTGGCAAGCTGTAATTTCTCACGCAGGCAGCGCATTACGGCTTGTTGCAGGGCAATCGGGATTCTGGTGCTTTTCATCATTAAAGCATAAATCTGACGCCGAGGTTTGTGCAAGCGGATTGGGCCGTAAATAGCAAAGGCGCTCAATGAGCGCCTTTGCAGATTAATCAGCGGGAAGACTAGTCGCCAATGTTTTTCAGCGGTTTACCGCTCATCAGGTTGCGCTCGATGTGTTCCAGAGAAACGTTTTTAGTTTCCGGAATCAACGCCAGGGTGATGAAGATAAACACCAGGTTCAGACCGCCGTACACCCAGAAGGTGTTGGCATTGCCCAGGCTATCAAGCATGGTCAGGAAGGTTGCACCGACAATCATGTTGGCAATCCAGTTGGTCGCGGTTGATACGGTGATACCAAAATCGCGGCCCTTAAGCGGCTGGATTTCAGAACACAGGACCCAAATCAGCGGACCCGCACTCATCGCAAAGCCAACGATAAACATCAGCAGCATCGCAATGGAGAAGTATTTCGCGCCCATGGATTCGACGCCAACGTGCAGCATTGTGCCCAACACGCCCATACCGACGGCCATAACCAAGAAGCCCAGAATCAGGGTCGGTTTACGGCCCCAACGGTCAACCAGACCGATGGCGATAAAGGTCGCCAGAACGTTGACCAGACCGACGATTACCGTGCCCCACATCTGCTCGGCGTTGCTTGCGAACCCGGCCAGACCGAAGATTTTCGGTGCGTAGTACATGATGACGTTCATACCGGTGAACTGCTGCATAACCTGAAGCAGAATGCCGAGATAAACCGCGCGGCGGAAGTTTTTGTTGTTGGTGAACAGTGCCCAGCCGCTTTGTTTTACCTTCAGACTTTCGCGGATTTCGTTCAGTTCGTTTTTAGCCTGCTCGCTGGTATCACGCAGTTTTTCGAGTACGCGACGCGCTTTCTCGTCGTTACCGCGAGCCGCCAGCCAACGTGGGCTGTCTGGCAGGAAGAATACGCCAATCAGCAGCAGCAGGGCAGGGATGGTGATCACGCCCAGCATCCAGCGCCATGAGCCGGTGTAGCTCAGGCCGGTGTCGGAAAGGTAGGCCGCCAGAATACCGATGGTAATCATCAACTGGTACATGGAGATCATGCTGCCACGAATTTTTTCTGGAGCAATTTCAGAAAGATACAAAGGCGCAGTGTAAGATGCCACGCCAACCGCCAGACCCAGCAGCACGCGAGCGATAATCAAAACTTCGGTATTGGGCGCCAATGCAGAAGCCAGCGAGCCGAGCACGAACAGTACCGCACCGATCATCAGGCTATACTTACGGCCAATACGGAAGTTCATCCAGCCACTGCCTACGGCACCCACGGCTGCACCGAACATCATGGAACTTACCACCCACTCCTGCTCGTGGCTGGAAATCTGAAAATCGTGACTAATAAAGGGTAATGCGCCTGCGATTACGCCGATGTCCAGACCGAATAGCAGCCCAGCCAATGCGGCGAGAAAACAGACAAAAAAAGTCACACTCTTATTAGAGCGCTTCTCTGCCTTATATGACGTTGAGATACTCATCCTGCCTCCAAAATGACAATAATGCTTAGCCTGATATGTTATTTGCCCTTAAAGCCCCAAAAAGTGCGCCAGATCACAGTGTTGTAATCGCTTACACTTATTCCGAGGTGGAGAAACGTATATTGGCGAGCTTTTGTAATACTTTGTTTAGGTGGGCGCGTTAGCGGTTAAAGGTTTTAGTATATCCAATGATTTAAAGCAATCAATTGTTGTTTAACTGTTATTTACTATTGCTGTAATTATCTAATTCGTAAGAACTTATAATCTGTAACCGCTTTCATTTTGAGGCGATTCCGAAAGACCTTCAAATATAAAAAAACCCCGCCACCAGGGCAGGGTTCTTTCTCATTCAGGCGATTAGCCCAAACTTATTTCAGACCGGCAGCTTCACGCAGCTGAGCGGCTTTGTCGGTTTTTTCCCATGGGAAATGTTCGCGACCGAAGTGACCGTATGCAGCCGTCTCTTTATAGATTGGGTGCAGTAGGTCAAGCATCTGAATCAGGCCATAGGGACGCAGGTCAAAGAACTCGCGTACCAGCAGGGTCAGTTGCTCGGTAGGCACTTTCTCGGTACCGAAGGTTTCAACCATGATGGAAGTCGGTTCTGCAACGCCGATAGCGTAAGAAACCTGAATTTCACAACGGTCAGCCAGACCAGCAGCAACGATGTTTTTCGCAACGTAGCGAGCTGCATAGGCCGCAGAACGGTCAACCTTCGAAGGGTCTTTACCAGAGAATGCACCGCCACCGTGGCGCGCCATACCGCCGTAGGTATCAACGATGATTTTACGACCGGTCAGACCACAGTCACCCATTGGGCCACCGATAACGAAACGGCCAGTCGGGTTAATGTGGTATTTGGTCGAAGCATTCAGCCATTCGCTCGGCAGAACTGGCTTGATTATCTCTTCCATCACCGCTTCTTGCAGGTCTTTCAGATTCACGTCTTCAGAGTGCTGAGTCGACAGAACGACCGCGTCAATACCGACAATTTTACCGTCGTCATATTGGAAGGTGATCTGGCTTTTCGCATCTGGACGCAGCCAAGGCAGTGAACCTGATTTACGTACGGCGGCCTGCTGCTGCACCAGACGGTGAGCGTAAGTAACTGGTGCTGGCATCAGCACGTCGGTTTCGTTGGTTGCATAACCAAACATCAGACCCTGGTCGCCCGCACCTTGCTCCAGCGGATCGCTGCGGTCAACACCCTGATTAATATCAGGAGATTGTTTACCAATAGCGCTCAACACGGCACAAGAGTTCGCGTCGAAGCCCATCTCGGAGTTGATGTAGCCGATTTCACGCACGGTATTACGGGTGATTTCTTCGATATCAACCCACGCACTGGTAGTCACTTCGCCACCCACTAAAACCATACCGGTTTTAACGTAGGTCTCACACGCCACGCGCGCTTTTGGATCTTGTTCTAAAATCGCGTCGAGAACGGCATCAGAGATTTGGTCAGCGATTTTGTCTGGATGTCCTTCTGAAACAGATTCGGACGTAAAGAGGTGTTTAGCCATTATCTTCTTTACCTTTCATACGACGGTTAGAGACTGCTGCCAAACAGGCAGCTTGAAAATAGGACAGATTTTGAGCCCATCCCTGAAGCCGTTTGACGGTGGGTCAGAGTAGACGGATTAACATCTGGATGGCTATTTTAGGCTAGCTTGTCAGGTGATTGCCAGCCCTTTTTTACTGCACCCGTATTCATATTGTGCCGGATTTGCGTGATATTCACTGTTCGAAACAGCTTTCACCTTATTTTCATTTTGCATTTTTACAGGGTTCTCGGTATAAACGCCCCCGCGCTGGCATGTTTCATTCAGAAGCGATTTACGCAGCGTATTCCAGTAATTACTGTTCTCTTTATGCCCTATATGGCCGGATGTCCGCATGATTTGCGTGGCACCTGTGGAGGTGGTTAGGTTAATGACCCACTTTTTACCGCTTGTTACATTTCAACAGCATCCTCAGCAGACGCATTTAATTTCTGCGTCCCACCACTGTGAAAAAATTCTGTCATCTATCCGATGCTATAAACAGCGTGTCTCTACACCGCATGTATATAGACAGGTCAGCGACAGACATTTTGGCGCTACTCAAGATTCCAGGGCCGGTTAACCGCCCTTTCCTGAAAAAATTTTGATGTAGCCTGCGACTTTTGGGGCGTGTGTCCCATGGTTTCCCCGACTCGTTTCACGGAGTCTGACAACGTGATTTACAATTATATGAGTGATCAACTTTGCTATAGGGTTGAGGCACCGAATTTTGTTCGGCGTTTCTCGGCTTTGTCTGGGTTGTTCTCACCTGTTGTTACTGCGATAGTGGCTGGCCATGCTGTCAGTGTAGAAAAGGGTATTAACTATGTCTGATGACATGCAGTCCCACCGTCCGTCTCATGCGGGCGACAGTGTTTCTTTGCGCTCCATGCAGGAGGTTGCCGTGAACGACCGTGATGCCAGCAAAATGCTGCGCACTTACAATGTTGCCTATTGGGGTAACAATTACTACGACGTCAATGAGCTTGGCCACATTAGCGTATGTCCGGATCCGGACGTGCCTGCGGCCCGCGTAGACCTGGCCCAGCTGGTTAAAGACATGCGTGAACAGGACGGCCAACGTCTTCCCGCGTTGTTCTGTTTCCCACAAATTCTGCAACACCGTCTGCGCTCGATTAACGCCGCGTTTAAACGCGCGCGCGAATCATTTGGCTATGAGGGTGACTATTTCCTGGTTTATCCCATCAAGGTAAACCAGCACCGTCGCGTCATCGAATCACTGGTTGAATCCGGTGAGCCGCTGGGCCTTGAGGCCGGTTCTAAAGCCGAGCTGATGGCCGTACTGGCGCACGCCGGTATGACCCGTTCGGTGATTGTCTGTAACGGCTATAAAGACCGTGAATACATCCGTCTGGCGCTGATTGGCGAGAAGCTGGGTCACAAGGTTTATCTGGTCATCGAGAAGATGAGCGAGATTAAGCTGGTGCTGGAAGAAGCCGAGCGTCTGAACGTTATCCCGCGTCTGGGCGTACGTGCACGTCTGTCTTCTCAGGGTTCCGGCAAGTGGCAGTCGAGCGGCGGCGAGAAATCTAAGTTCGGTCTGGCGGCGGCACAGGTGCTGCAACTGGTCGAGATGCTGCGCGAAGCGGGGCGTCTTGAAAGTCTGCAACTGCTGCACTTCCACTTGGGTTCGCAGTTGGCCAACATCCGCGACATCGCCACTGGCGTCCGTGAGTCGGCGCGTTTCTACGTTGAACTGCACAAGCTTGGCGTGAACATTCAGTGCTTCGACGTCGGCGGCGGCTTGGGCGTCGACTACGAAGGGACTCGTTCCCAGTCTGATTGCTCGGTCAACTATGGCCTGAACGAATACGCCAACAACGTTATCTGGGGTATTGGTGATGCCTGTAACGAACACGGCCTGCCGCACCCTACGGTCATCACCGAGTCTGGCCGTGCGGTTACCGCGCACCACACCGTGCTGGTGTCCAACGTTATCGGCGTTGAGCGCAACGAGTTTACTCCGCCAGTTGCCCCTGCTGCCGATGCGCCGCGCGCGCTGCTGAGCATGTGGGATACCTGGAACGAGATGCACGATCCTGAAAACCGTCGTTCGCTGCGTGAGTGGCTGCACGACTGCCAGATGGACCTGCACGACGTTCACTCGCAGTACGCGCACGGTATTCTGGACCTGACTCAGCGCGCCTGGGCGGAAGAGATCTACCTGAATATCTGCAACATGATTCAGCAGCAGCTTGACCCGAGCAACCGTGCGCACCGTCCAATCATTGACGAGCTACAGGAGCGCATGGCCGATAAGCTGTACGTTAACTTCTCGCTGTTCCAGTCAATGCCGGACGCGTGGGGTATCGATCAGCTGTTCCCGGTGCTGCCGTTGGAAGGCCTCGACAAGCCACCGGTTGGCCGCGCCGTGCTGCTCGACATTACCTGTGACTCCGACGGGATTATCGACCACTATGTTGACGGCGACGGCGTAGCAACGACCATGCCGATGCCGCCTTATGATCCGGAAAATCCTCCGGCGTTGGGCTTCTTTATGGTTGGTGCTTACCAGGAAATCCTTGGCAACATGCACAACCTGTTCGGTGATACTGCTGCGGTAGACGTGTTTGTCTTCCCTGACGGCACCATCGAAGTCCAGCAGTCTGACGAAGGCGACACCGTGGCCGACATGCTCGAATACGTACAGTTGGACCCGAACGTACTGCTGGCCCGCTTCCGCGATCAGGTTAAAGAAACCGATCTCGACGCCGACCTGCAGCTGCAGTTCATCGAAGAGTTCGAGAGCGGTCTCTACGGTTATACCTACTTAGAAGACGAATAAGTTAAGAACAGCCTCGCCGAACATCGCTCGTGCGAGGCTTTATATAAGGATAAGTCATGAGCACTTTGGGACATAAGTTTGATAACTCGCTGGTTTCCAACGCGTTTGGTTTTCTGCGTTTCCCGGTTAATTTCGAACCGTACGACAGCGATGCCGAGTGGGTGATCACCGGTATTCCTTTCGACATGGCGACTTCTGGTCGTTCAGGTTCGCGTCTGGGCCCGGCGGCTATCCGTCAGGTATCCGTCAATCTTGCGTGGGAAGGCAAGCGCTGGCCGTGGGATTTCGACCTGCGTGAGCGCCTGAATGTGGTTGACTGCGGCGACGTAGTTTACGAGTTCGGTGATGCACAGAGCTTGGTCAACAATCTTGAAGAGCACGCCGACAAGCTGCTGGCCTCCGGCAAACGCATGCTGTCCTTCGGCGGTGACCACTTTGTGACGCTGCCGCTGCTGCGCTCGCACTTCAAGAAATTCGGCAAGATGGCGCTGGTTCACTTCGATGCGCACACCGATACCTACTCCAACGGCAGCAAATTCGACCACGGCACCATGTTCTATCATGCGCCGAAAGAAGGGCTAATCTCTGCCGAGAACTCGGTGCAGATTGGTATCCGTACCGAGTTCGACAAAGATCTCGGTTTCACCGTTCTCGACGCCGCTCAGGTCAATGACCGCACCGTTGACGATATTTTGGCGCAGGTTAAGCAGATTGTTGGTGACCTGCCGGTGTATCTGAGCTTCGACATCGACTGTCTGGACCCGGCGCACGCGCCTGGCACCGGTACGCCAGTGATCGGCGGCCTGACCTCTGACCGTGCGCTGAAGCTGGTTCGCGGCCTGAAGAATCTGGACCTCGACATCGTGGGTATGGACATCGTTGAAGTTGCCCCAGCCTACGACCAGTCTGACATCACTGCGCTGGCCGCGGCGACGCTGGCCCTGGAAATGCTTCACGTGCAGGCGGATAAAAAAGGCGCGTAAGCGTTTTAACCTTCTGACTAACACGTACACGAGACCCGGCATTGCCGGGTCTTTTTGTTTCTTTCTGTCTCGATCCCGCACCGATATTTATAAAACCGCAGCGAAAACAACATCTCCTTATAAGCCGTGTGCCGTGATTGGTTTTTAACAGCGGGGGCGATATAGTTGGGTAGACTAAACACTCTCTGCCCAAAGCGCTTGTTTTCTGAAGTGTGTCCCGTGCAGTAATAGAGATTGCCGTTTTAATACGTAGTCTGAGAAAATGATTTTTTCGACTGCTTTTTTAATCCGACCTGGAGTAGAACATGTCCTCTCGTAAAGAGCTTGCGAACGCTATCCGCGCACTCAGCATGGACGCCGTGCAGAAA